>NZ_JBNDLA010000029.1:0-80304 GCF_050435825.1 Bradyrhizobium sp. I1.14.4
TCTCCTTCGTCCACATGGGCGCCCCTTCAAATTCGGACCGCCTCCCTTGAATCACAAACGATTCCGATGATTCAAGATGTTCTCGGACAGATACTTAGGGCGTCCATCCCTGACGCGATCGGCGCGGTCAGTCGGAGAGCGTCGCCCGCGCATACGTGGGCGGAGGGACAAGCATGGAGAGGAAGAGTGCGGCCGTGGGAGGCCGTGACGGGTTGGAAGTTGCGAGAGAGGCTCGCGGCGCCCGTCGCGGAGATCCGCAATGTCCAAACACCATTCCCGGACGCGCACCAGGCAAGACCGGTTGTGCCTGTATGACGAAATTACCGATAAGATCATCGCTGAGCTGGAGGCTGGCCATGTACCCTGGGTTCAGCCATGGGAGAATGCTGCAGAAAAAGCACTCCCGGTCATGCCGAGAAACGCCGCGACGAATCGTCAGTACAGCGGCGTGAACATCCTGATACTCTGGAGTGCGGCCCGCGAGCGCGGGTTCTCAAGTCAGCGCTGGCTCACCTACCGTCAGGCGCTCGCGACCGGAAGTCACATCCGCAAGGGCGAACGCGGCACCACCATCGTTCACGCTGATCACTTCGTGCCGCGTGACGAAAAGCTGCGCGCGTACGAGACCGGCGAGGAGGCGCAAGCTGTTCCATTCTTGAAGCGCTTTACCGTCTTCAATGTCGACCAATGCGACGGTGCACTCCCCGCAGAAATAGCGACCGCTGCGCCACCGCAGCGACCCGACATGATTGAACCGACGGTTGAGGCCTTGATCAAGGCGACCGGTATCGATTTCCGCATCGGCGGCAACCGCGCATTCTATGCGCCGTCTGACGACTATGTCCAGGTGCCGCCGCCTGCAGCCTATTTCGAGCCGATCAATTGGCACCGCACTGCGCTCCACGAACTTGGCCACGCGAGCGGTCATCCCTCGCGCCTCAACCGCGATCTTGGTGGCTGCTACGGCACGAAGAGATACGCATTCGAGGAACTGGTTGCGGAACTCTGTGCCGCGTTCTGCTGCACATCACTCGGCATCGTACCGACCGTGCGCCACGCCGACTATATCGGCTCGTGGCTTGAGATCCTGCGGGAGGATAACCGCGCAATTCTGCGTGCGGCATCGAAGGCGAGCAAGGCCGCCGACTTCCTGCTCGGCTTCCTTCCAAAGCAGTCACGAGCCGTGCCGGCCGACTCTGTCGGGGCCGAGGAGGAAACATGATCGACATTTGGTGACGTGCCCGAAAGAAAGAGGGCGGCGCGTGGCGCCATGACGGGTTGGAGGCCGAGAGAGAGGTCCTTCGGTCGCCCGTCGTGGAGACCTCAAATGACAATCGCTGTCCAAACGAGACTGCTTTCACCCTCATGTAACGGTCCGGTTGCTCGGACGGGCAAAGAGGGGGCGGGTTAATGCGGCGCGATGCGTCCGAACTGGCACGTCGCCTCGCGCGTGAGGCCGAGGCGGTGTGTCGACACTATCTCTCCAACGGCTGCCGGCAGGGTCGCTATTGGGTCGTCGGGGACTGCAGAAATACACCCGGCCGCTCGCTGTTCGTCCGGTTGAACCAATCGCCCAAGAGGCCCGCCGGCAAGTGGACGGATGCCGCAACCGGGGAGCATGGCGATCTTCTCGACATTATCAAGGCCAGCTGCGGGCTGGTCGATTTCCGCGACGTCGTCGAAGAGGCGCGGCGATTCCTGAACATGCCTCGACCCGATTCCCGACCGGCAGTTGCTGACCGTCTGCTACGGCAACGCGGATCTGTAGAGGCCGCACGTCGGCTCTTTGCCATGTCACAGCCGATCGGTCGGACTGTCGCTCAAATCTATCTGCGGCAACGCGGCATCAATTCCATCCACGATGACGGCGCGCTGCGCTTCCACGCGCATTGCTACTACCGGCCCAACGTAGACTCTCCGCCCCTGTTCGGGCCGGCAATGATCGCTCGTGTGACCGATCTCAAGGGGAAGTTCACCGGCGTACACCGGACCTGGCTTCATCCGTCAGGATACGGGAAGGCGCCGGTCGAAACACCGCGGCGTGCAATGGGCGATCTCCTCGGTAACGCAGTGCGTTTCGGGTCAGTTGACGACGTGCTGGTGGCAGGCGAGGGCATTGAAACCATGCTGTCGCTTCGTTACGTGTTGCGGAGCATGCCGATGGTAGCAGCCCTTTCGGCCAACCACCTCGCCGCTCTACTGCTCCCGCTGTCGCTGCGCAGGCTCTACATCGCGCGCGATGCGGACGCGGCTGGAATGGCGGCAGCGATGACCTTGACGAGCCGCGCAGAGGCTGTCGGCATCGAGGTCTTCATTCTGTCGCCCAAGTTCGAGGACTTCAACGCTGACCTCTGCAAGTTGGACGCTGAATTATTCCGAGCGGCATTACGTGAACAGCTCGCTTCTCGGGACATCGTCCGGTTCCTGCCATGAATGAGCCGCGATCGATTCGGGATAGCGGCAATCTCGCGGTCACGGATCGTCGTGGTCGGCCGATGCGAGGTCACCTGTGCCGGGCGGGGCCCCGCCACGGCCTTCTAGAGGGCGATCGGACGGCAGGTGGACCGGGCCTACAATGGCTGCGCCCGGCTATTTTCCGCCGGCCCTGCGGGCCTTTGCATCGCGAAACAAAATAGCCGGCCTTCGCCATCCTCCGCTCCGCTTCGGCCCGTCGGCTTGCGCCTTTGGGTTCTGGTCCGCTCCGCCTGCCGTCTTCTGATCGCCACGAAGACCGCGATGGGCGCGGCCGATCCAGCAAAAGGAGCCTCACCATGACGACCGACCGTGACGATACCGAGTTCGAACCGCAGCATGCCTCATCACCAACGGATCACCTGCTCAACGAGCTTCAGCTCCACGGCCACCGTCCTTTCGAGGACGAGCTCGATCCCAGACCGCTTCCCGAGGGCAAAGCAATCGCGGGCGCCATTGCCGACATGTTTGACGCCTTGGTCGCGACCTTGGGCGACACCCGGCTCGAACCCGACCTGGAGAACCTGCTCTGGTCGACCGTCAATCTATTCCACCGTGCCACGGGCCGCATCGAGCGAGAGCTCGACGACAATGAGCAAGCGCAACAGAGGAGCCAGCGAGAGCAGAATGGATCGGAGGTGCGATCGCTTGAACTCGAGCGGCTTACGGCCGAAGGCGTCACACTCATAGAGCGCCGCAATGCCATGGAGCTTTTCCGTGAACTGGCCACCGATCAATTCGAACTTCACACCGGCTCGCCCTGGCGTCCCCGTGCCGGGTCGCTGGTCAATCATCGCACGCTCACGTCAGCGATGATCGATAGCCGCGACTTCCTGGCTGCCAAGCAGCGGGCGGAAACCGAGACGATGTTGCCGTCGGGATCCAAGATCGCGTTTACCGGGGGCTTCGATTTCAACGATCACCTCCTGATCTGGGACCGGCTCGACAAGGTCCACGCCAAGTACCCCGACATGGTCTTGTTGCACGGCGGATCTCCGAAAGGTGCTGAACTGATCGCCGCCAAATGGGCCACCGACCGCAAGGTGGCTCAGATCGCATTCAAGCCCGACTGGACCAAGCATGCCAAGGCGGCTCCGTTCAAACGCAACGACGCGATGCTCGCACTACTGCCAATCGGCGTCATGCACTTTCCTGGTTCCGGAATACAAGATAACCTTGCCGACAAGGCCCGGAAGTTCGGCATTCCCGTCTGGAAATTCGGCGGCGCGTAAGCGCCGCTTCATGCGCACCTCGTCATCAAAAGCCGGCGCTCTGAATAGTGAACGTCTCGCCGGGGGTACTCGGGCCAGGGCCCGCCGTCATCTGCGATGCCGGCGTCGCTATCACTGCCTCTGTCCCGGGTACCCTCTTGACCGGTCTCGACGTCCGCGGGTTCACTTCGCTGCGCTCCGTCTGACACGCTATTTCAGTTGAAGGCGATGCGCTTCGCGCCCGCCTTGCCTTCACGGCAACAGGTGTGTTTTGGCGCCATAGCAATCGGCACCACGGCTTGAATTTCAGATGACCAGCCTTGCCGGGCCCGGAAGATCGATCGGGGCCGTATCGGGCGAACCTTAGTCGGCTGTCTCTGCCAATGCGCCGTGGGGATGAGCCTGCCCGTCGATCGAAATTGCTCGCAATCGAGGCGTTGATCGGGCCGCGGGATAGACCGCTGGGTAACGTGGCCGAGGCCGAGCGCTTGATCGCTGACGTCTCTCACCTTGCTCGCACGACCAACGCAGCACACGGGCATCTCAACGCAAATGCTCAAGGCGATCAACTACGCCTATTCCTTCGCGTCTGTTTCCGTTTCTTCACCTGAACGCAGCGACATCTTGTGCAGTACAGCCGAGGTTGGCCAAGACTTCTCCGGAGGATGCCGTTCGATGACGGACCACCTGGCCTCTTGATGGCTTGATCTGGCCCAAGAGCGGCTGCGCCTCGATCGCCTCAACGCAACGCCGCGGGGCGACTTTCTTCCCCTGGGCTAACGCCCATTCCTCGCGAGGCAAGAAAGTCTCCCCACTGGCGTCCTCCGCTGCGCTCCGGCCCGCAGGCGGGTGCGTCGTCGATCGTCTTTGGCCCGTAGATCGCCATCGAGGCCGCGATGGTCGCACCTCGAAACATCAAGGAGAAGTGACATGGCTAACATCGGTTATTTCAAGAAAGTCGGCCGCGAGTTGCAGGGCGAGATCGTCACCCTGAGCCTCCAGACCAGGGGCGTCAGGATCGTAGCCGAGACCAACCGATCCAACGATAATGCCCCGAGCCATCGCATCTTCGTCGGCCGCGCAGAGATCGGCGCCGCCTGGTCGAAGCGCTCCGAGGAGGGCCGCGACTACCTCTCGCTCAAGCTCGACGATCCCTCGTTCAACGCGCCGATCTACGCGAACCTGTTCGAAGACGAGGAAGGTGACGGCTTTACCCTCATCTGGTCGCGGCTGCGCAAGAACGGCGACTGAGGTTCGACCACTAAAAAGAGCCCCGTCCGGTCCGCCGGGCGGGGCTTCGCATCAGCGGGCAAGCCATCGCCGGCCAAGCCGCGATCAAGGCATTGAACTGGCGCTCGAGGCACGAGCGACGAAGCATCTGAACAGGGGCATTGACTTCATGTGCCTGTCCGCGCGGCTCTCGAAGATGAAGGTGTTCCGCGCCGGTCCGTGTCAGCAATGCGTCCGGGATCGACCACGCACCGTAGGCCGCGGCGGGCGGCTGCAGCACTTTCTGAATTCCTGGGACCTTCGATCCCTGAGACCTCCAGATCGGCGGCGGCGCAAGGTAAATGGACTGGCACTGGCGGGCTCAAAAGCAGTGGAGGGTTGTCCTCCTTTATAGCGTCAGCGCCCGTTTGAGATCGTCGTGCTCGAAAGCGCTGGCCATGCGGTTGATCTCGGCCGAGCGGGCGCCGACCGCCCTGGCCGTGTCGCGCCAGGTCGCGGTCACGGTCGCGACTTCTTTGATGATCGTGCGAGCCTGCAGCAACGTGAGTGCGAAATATCCGGACGCCGCTTCCAGCAGGTCGAGTGAACAGGTGCCCTCGTCGAGATCGATGTTCGTCGTCAGCACCCGAGCCTTGAGATCAGTTGGAACGGGATTGAGATCATATGCCGGCGAGAGAGACCAACCCGCCTTTCCAAGCCACAGGAAGCCGTGATTGCGGAGGTGGTCGTCGACATTGGAAATCAGCACGTTGAAGGCGACACGCCGATAGAGGGCATGGGCGTCTGTCCTTGCCTGAGCGCCGTGTTGGGCAAGGGCATCGACGATCTCCGGATAGCTGCCGCGCTCGCCGTCCTTGGCGCCGATCATCGCCATCGCCGACAGGAATGGGATGCGGATCGCACCATTGCGGTCGAAGCGCCGCGACAACATGACCGGCTTGCCGGCGATGTCGATCAGCTCGTGCTGAGGAATGGCGATACCTGCCTTGCCTGCCAGCCGCAGAGCGATCTCTTCCCAAGTCTCCATGCTATAGTCGTCGGTCTCCTTTGGGAATTTGGCCATGGAGAGGTGACCATGCTGGTCGATGACCGACGCCTTCGGACGTGCGCCGCCGAGGGAAGAGCCGGGGGCAAAGATGAGTTGGAGGTCCTCATCCGTTTCCTCATCCCGGAGAATCCGCTCGGTGATTTGGAGCAACCGGCCAAGTTCGATCAGGGCAGGAACGCCGGCGCGAATTGGTTTCTGGAAAACCTCGTCGCCAGCCCAGCGGAAGCGGAGCGCGCCAAGCCGTGTCTCGTCGGCTACGCCGAGCAGGTAGTCGCTTTCCGTGAGGGGGCGAACGGCTCGGCCTTCGTGTTCCGCGAGGCGACGCTCGGCGCGTTGCATCAGGCGACGACCCCAGGTATCCGGCGCCGAGTCTCCGATCGAACCGAAGGTCGCTAGTCCGGCACGGGGAGCGAAGGGACCGCGGGTGAGCGCCAGTGCCGGCTCCAGCGAGAAGCGGTCCGGATCCTCAAGCCATGTGTCGTCATATTCGAAGAGGATGGTCTCCGCGCCTCGGACGCGATTGCTCCTCGCCAGCCCGATCGGGCGTGTGCGCCCGTCGAGGTCGATATGTACTTCGAAGTCAGCCATCGTGGGACGACCTGGCCGGCCGCTTGAGGTGGACGCGTTTGGGCAGATCAGCGCTAGCCAGAGCCCGCCCGACGCTGTCGTTGCTGATGTCGGCGACCTGGTTCAGGCCGTCGAGTAAACCGAGCGCCTGTAGGACGCCGGCATAAATGCCGATGCCGACGTTGGTGTCGCCGGCTTCGACCCTTTGCAATGTCGAGCGAGACGTGAAGGCGCGCTCGGCCACAACCGCCATCGGAAGCCGTCTGCGTCGACGGGCATCATGTATGTCCGTCCCCAGCTTGCGCACCACGCGTCGGACGGCAGCAGGGGGGGTATGTGGGGTGGGCATTTTGGCACCTTCGCACTACAAATTGAGCCGGTATGTAGCACCAAGCTCACAATTTATCCATACATCGGAAGCCTTACCCGATAATGGATTGAAGTATAATAATACCTCTATCTCGCGGCGTCGTTCACCGCCTTTGCCGCGCGATGATCTGTGATGCCCCCGCCATTGCACCACCGCGGGGCTTGAGCAAGCCGCCCGGCTCGGCGCCTATTGTTGGAACAGAGAGGTCGGCAGCAAGACGCTGGGGATTGCGAGCTTCAACCTCCGCGCTGTCTGCATGAACCGCAATCTCTGGGGTATCGAGAATTTCGATGAGATCTCTATCCGACATTCGAAGTTCGCGGCGCAACGCTTTGCGCATGAAGCCGCCCCGCACTGACGAGCTTCGCCAACTCGTCACCCGCGCCATTCGTCGCCGGCAAAGCGAAGCGCTTGATGGAGCGTGCTATCTGAAGACATAGGCCGCGTAACCGGGCGCCAGTTGCGCGGCCTCGCTTCTAGGCCCATCGCATCGCCGCCCGGATCGGCGGCGATGACGCGTTTTCGCGTCCGGCGCTCGCCGGGCCTCCGGCCCGGCTCACGATAAAGGAACAAACTAGAAGGGAGACACCCTTGGCATCTAGCCACTCCCAAGACGGAACAGCCGCGAACAGTTATTTCTTCTTGCGATTCGGTCGGATTGGCTTGCGACCCTTGGGCAATGTCTTGGGCGTCGTCGCTCCTTTGGGCGGCTGAACGAAGAATTCCGATAGCTGAACACCAAGCGTTTCCGCCAGTCGATCAAGCAGATCAATCGTTGGGTTCTCCGATTGCCGTTCGAGGCCGCTCATGTATGAGCGATCGATCCCGGCATCGTACGCCAATTGCTCTTGCGGAATGCCGCGATCGACGCGGATCCTGCGGACATTCCAGGCCACAAGCGCACGAGCTTTCATGCGCAAAAGCAGCCATTTGGTAGGCCATTAAACCACTGGCTATAACCGATCTATTTCGATAGTCTAATCCATAAGATAGGATCAGGCTTCAATGAAGCACCGTATGCTACATGAAAAGACCGCCAGTGGACCCCGACGTTGAAGATGTCGCGCCAAATGAGCCGGCGCTGACGGCCTATGACGAACAGCATGTCGTCACGTACATTCGTCTTCTGCAGGCGGAGGGTGAGGGAGCGGACTGGCGGGAGGTGGCTCGTATCGTCCTACATATCGATCCGGAGCGAGAGCCGGACCGTGCGCGGACTGCATATCAGACCCATCTCGCGCGGGCCAAATGGGTGACCGAGCAGGGGCGCCTCTTACGCGGCGCTGGCTCGAAATAGAAGAAAATCGCCGATTAGAGGCGTGCAGCCAAAATTATTTTCTCTCGCTAACCGGTGGTCATTCCGGTGCACCACGTGGTGCCAAACTAGGGGCTTCCTACAACCGCCTCGTTCATACCTATTGCGCCGCAATCCTTGTTAGCCACGTGCAATGGGGCGGAAGCAATGCCTGAATTCGACTGGCGGTCGCCGGATTCCTACAAAAGCCTACAAGACGCCGAAATCACCGACATCGCCTGGGAATGTCTTCGTCGAAACGCGGACTATCGACGTGATTACGAAGCGATGATCGCTAGCAGCCCAGATAGCCAAGCGACCGCGGAGTTCAGGAGGAGGTGGGGCATCTGCTTTCGCCCATGACCCCCAGCGGTCCTTCGACGAGCAGATAATCTTTTGGGCGCCTGAGGTTCTAACGACCGTGGTTCCAGTCAGGGTCGCGTCGACCGCAGATCGCAGTTCGGCCTCTCTGCCACTGCTCGACCTTACAGCGGGGCAGGTGCGCCACGCCGCTGACGGCTGGCATATTGTGCTGCGCATCGCGACGACGGATCACCGTGTCTGGTCCAAAGAGCCTCCCGTGGTCGGCGCGCCATACGCAGCCGAATTGCCGTTTGACGGCGATTTGGAAGCGCGCGCCTATGCAGCCCGGCGGCTGTGGCGCGCAATGAATGGACGCGCGCCAGGTCCTGTCTTTCACAAATTATCTAAGCAGCGGCGCGAACGCCTGAGCGCCGCCATCCGTGCGCTCGATGCGCATACTGCCGGTGGCAGCTATCGTATGACTGCGGAAGCGCTGTTCGGCAAAAAGCGCATCCCTGATCGCGCCTGGAAGACGCACGATTTGCGCAATCGAACGGTCCGCTTGGTGCAGGGCGGCCTCGCGTTGGTACGCGGAGGCTACCGCAAACTTCTGCGGCCCGGCCGCAGGCACAAGTAGCCCTTCGGCCGAGGGGTATCGAAAATTGACCCCCCGATATTCGGCATCCCCCTCCGATACCGCGCTTCTCCATGATGACCGCACACACGTCGGCGCCGCCATGCGCGGTGCGCCGTCACCTTGGAGTGCTCAAATGCCCGATTCGATGGCCGGTCTACCCCCGCGCTTCCTGCGCACGCCGGAGGCCGCGCGTTATCTTGGCCTCTCGGGTCGAACGCTTGAGAAGCACCGGACGTACGGCACCGGGCCGACGTATCGGAAGATTGGCGGACGTGTCGTCTACGCCCTGGATGATCTGAAGGCGTGGGCCGATCTCGGCGCCAAGACGTCGACGTCCGATCCCGGGAAGCGGACCGTGCTGCCCGCCAAGAAGCACCCGGTGCTGCGCCCATATGCGGGCCAGGAACGTCGCTGATCGCCGCGTGAGAGCAGTGACCATGCGGCGCAAAATCGGTGCGCGAGGTTTCGCGAACTGGTGCAAGGTTTCGCGAAACGGCTCCAGGATTCGCGAACTGGATTCACGAACCAGGAGCTGGATCATGAGTAGATCCTGCGATCTGCGTAGCTCTCTGCGGCTTGGGCTTCCATGGACGGTGACGCCGCCCCGGCCTGGCGCGATGGACGCGAAGCAATCTGGACGCCTGGTCCGGGCTGAGAATGATGCCGAACTGGGTCAGCGCTGCACTGATCACTGCGCCGCGACGCTGACGCGCGCGATCGGCAGCGATCCATTTCCCCAACGCCTCGGCTTGCGCTCCGCTCAGTTGCGACCGGCGTCGAGGACGCTCCAGCGCAGCTTCCAGGCCGTGCGTTGCAGCGTGGTGCAGCCAACGACAGAGCGTTTGCCTGGTGACGCCGACGCTCTCCGCTGCAACCTCGACGGGCGTTCCGTCGCGGACCCCCGCGAAGGCGAACAAACGCTGACGACGCAATCTGTAGCGCTCGCTGAGAGCTCGGTCGCGCAATTCATTTCCAGTCTCCGGAAGAGCTATGATCCAACTGCGCCAACTCCAGGGTCCTCTTGGCGAAGGAGCATTTGCCCGCGTCAGGATCACGCGCAGCCGGTCGCCGATCTCGGAGGACAGGTCTGGCACACGAGTGAGCAGGCGATCGAGCCGAGGGGCGTGCAGAATCGCGATAGTGGCCGGCAGGCGTGTCGGGAGGCCTCGCGCGGCGCCGGCAGCACGTCGACAAGCTGGCCGACATTGATCGAGCGGACGCGGGCATATCTCATCGCTTGCTCCGCAAGCACCGCGTCAACCGGCGCGCTCCTTAGCGGAAGCAAACGCTTTGCGGCTTCAAGGTGCGGACCGCGGATGCCGCGCTCGGTAGCGATCCTGAATCGCGTACCGTTGCTGCGCGCCCAACCCCGAGCAGCTGCAAAGGCTGGCCGGAGCCTGTGCCATCTCGCGCGCAAGTCAGCCCGATATTTGATCTCGACGATATCGGTGCGGCCGTCGCTCCAAATCACGCGGAAGTCCGGCGTATATCGGCGCTGCCGACCTTCATGCTCAAAACGGATTGTCACCGGCTGCGCCGTTATGACGGCGCCCGCATCCATGAAGCTCGCGAGCGTCACGAAGTCCCGCTCCAGCGCCCTCTCATGCTCCGTCACGCCAGTCGGCAACGACTGGAATCCGGTCACATGCGACCGCCGGCTCAGCGGAATGCGCCGCAAATCGCCCTCCATCCGGAAAACGACTCAGTACGCAATCCCCGCACATTTTGGGATCAGTTCACAAACATGGAACGGACTCTATGCACACAAGTCCTTGGTCAGACTCAGGTCCACTCGCCAGCCGATTCACGAAACCTCGCGCACCGACAGCCGCACTGGACTCGATTGGCGAGGCCGGGCCGCGAGTCGTGCTTGCCTTCGCCAGCCGCGTACGTACTTCGCCGACCGCAAAGCTCACGGCTCTCAGCTCCAGCATCAAGGAGCCGCGGCATGAGTGACCTCACCGAAGTAGAAGTCCTGTGGCTTGAGAAGCGCATCGAAAACCGCATTCGGTTCGGTCGCATCGTCAAGGAACGGAAGCTTGATCGTCACCGGCGTGTTCTGTCATTTGCGCCCGGCAGCATTTTTGCCTTCGTCCGTTGGACCTCCAACGACTTTGGCACGATCATTTCGCGGGTCGACATCTTGCGCGCGGTCGCGCCGCGACAGCGCTGCTCAACGGTGCCGTATGTGACGCCCGGCGGCGAGATCTTGCTGCGACTCTCCGGCTGGCCAAAGGTCGAACGCGTGCTGCAAATGACCGATGCCATCGAGGCGCTCGCTATCGATCCAGCCGACGTCGCTCCCGATCATTGGCATCACGTTCATAACCGTCTGTCCGTCAACGAAAACCCGCGTCCTTACACGAAGGCACGCCACCAGGCTTGGCTCCATCGTCAGAGAGTAATGCGATGACGAGCCGCCTGATGACGCTGACCACGATGTTTGCGGTAACTGCCGCACTTGTCGCGACAATCGTGCTGGAGCCGCTTCCGCTCTACATCTGGAATGCATCGGCGAGCGTGCCGGTCGGCCTCTATCGTTTACGGCCAGCGATGCGCTTCCATGTCACCGAGCTGGTCGCGGTTCAGCCGCCGGAGCCGCTCGCGACTTTCCTCGACCTGAACCGATATTTGCCGGTCGGCGTCCCTATGCTCAAGCGGGTCTTGGCGCTGCCGGGGCAGACGGTCTGCAGAAGCGGGCTCACTATTTCCGTCGATGGAATTGCTGTCGGCGAGGCGCGCGATCGCGATCGGGGCGGCCGGCCGCTGCCGAAATGGCAGGGCTGCCGCATCGTCGGCAAGGGCGAGCTCTTCCTCATGAACTGGCAGTCGGGCGACTCCCTTGACGGTCGATATTTTGGATTCCTTCCGGCATCGGCCGTGATCGGCCGCGCCCTCCCGGTGTGGACGCGGGAGGAATGATCGTGCCTGTTCTGCGTTTCTGTCCTGCCATTCCTCTGTTCGATCAAGTGCAGGACCATTCCTCCGTCCCGACCAAAGTTTGCAAGGCCGACGCGCGCAGCGGCGGTCCAGGGCGGCTGAAAGGCCGGCGCGAAGCGGCTTTACCCTGGACGGGCGAGAGCACGCCGGCACGCTTGCTTTTGTTCGAGAGGAGCTTGCACGCTGTCGTACTGTTGTTCGCTGCGCTCACCGTGGAGCACGCTACTGCTGTCGCCGAGACGCGACCCACCGACCCTACGGCAAGGTATGCATCTAGCAATCCATTTGTGGATTTCGTCGAGGCAGCCTCGCGTCGTTTTGGCATGCCGGTGGGCTGGATACTGCCAGTCATAGACGTCGAGAGCGCCGGAGACGTGCGCGCCAGGTCACCCAAGGGCGCCATGGGGTTGATGCAGATCATGCCAGAAACCTGGGCGGAGCTACGTCTGCGGTACGACCTCGGCAACGATCCCTACGATCCCCACGACAACATTCTTGCGGGAACTGCGTACCTTCGCGAACTGCACGACCGGTACGGTTCACCTGGCTTCCTTGCGGCCTACAACGCCGGGCCTGCTCGCCACGAAGAGTCTCTTTCCGGCCGCCCATTGCCGGCTGAGACCGAAGCCTATTTGCAGAAGCTTGCACCAGTCATCGGCAGCGACATTACCTTTTCCAGCGCGGTCGCCCGACTGCGGTCATCGGCCGGAGCGCTCTTCGTTGTGCGATCTGAAAGGCCAGAGACCGCTGCTGCAGCCCGGGCACGTGCCGAACTGGGGTCCGACGGCCGCCCCCGTTCGCGACATCTCGGCCATCGTGCCGGAAGCAACAGGATTGTTCGTCGTCAGATCTGATGCAGGAGGCCCGCGATGACGGCATGCGCAAGCAGGCATGCGTTGGCGTGCCCCGGCGAAGAATGGGCGAAACGGGGAGAGCAGTGGAGTTACTCGACGTATGCGTCCGGGGGCTGCACATGACGTTGGATCTTGACGAGCCTAGCGGTCTCGCGTGGCAATGCCCCGATTGGGCGAGCTCCTACTCTCTACCGGGGTCAGCTATGGCAGCTTCCGTCTTCGCGATCACCGCTTCAGCACGCTCTATCGCGGCACGGAATTCCTCACTCTTCCAAGTATCAACCGAATGGCCGTCGTCGAACGACTCGTCGGTGGCGTCATGCGCACGGGAGACCAACTCACGAAGCGCCGCAATGGCCTCGGAGAGCAACACGGCATCCGCTCCGTTTCGGGAAGACTGCACCTCTTTATCCCCATCACATCGCAATTATGGACCGTCAAGTAGTATCACTACAAAGGACGACTATTGCAATTGCCCGCGGTCTCATGTTCGCCGCTTGGCTAGAGTCTGGCTTTGCTCAGGTGGTGGCAGGTCCTGCGGAGCTCCAGTTCCACGGCAGCAGTTCATCGAGACGATTGACTGGTTGTCCCTTGACCATCCGCTGCAGCACGTCACGCAGATAGGCATAGGGTTCGACGTCGTTGAGCTTGCAGGTCTCGATGAGCGAGCAGGTGACTGCCCAACGATGTCCGCCGCCATCACTGCCGGCGAAGAGGTGGTTCTTGCGGCCGAGCGCCACCGGCCTAATCGCGCGCTCCACCGGGTTGGTGTCGAGTTCAATACGGCCATCCTGCAGGAAGCGTGTCAGACCGTCCCACCGCGAGAGCGCGTAACGGATCGCCTCGGCAAGCGTGCTGCTGCCGGGCACGCGAGAAAGCTGCACCTCGAACCACGTATGGAGGGCCTGCGCGACCGGCTTGGAGAAGGAGCGCCGCTCAGCGAGCCGATGTGCGGACGACTGCCCACGGACGCGGGCTTCAATGGCATAGAGTTCGCCGATCCGGCGCAACGCTTCCGTCGCTATCGGCGAACCGGTGGCCTCGGCAACCTCGTAGAACTTGCGTCTTGTATGGGCCCAACATGCCGCGAGCATGACATCGCCGTTGCTGGTCAGTTTCTCGAAGCCCGCATAGCCGTCGACATGCAGGACACCTTTGAAGCCCGCCAGGCGCGACACCGGACGTTCGGCCTTTCGGTCGGGTACGAACAAATAGACCGCTGCCGGCGGTTCTGGTCCGCTCCAGGGCCGCTGCTCGCGGACGTAGACCCACAGGCGTCCGGTTTTGGTGCGTCCTCTTCCCGGATCGAGCACCGGGATCGGCGTATCGTCTGCGAACAGATGGTCGGAGGCAAACACGTTTCTGCACAATCGCTCGTGCAGCGCTTCCAGCCACCAGCATGCGCCGCCGACCCATCCGGCCAGCGTCGAGCGGCCAAGATCGACACCATGCCGGGCGAAGATTTGCGACTGCCGATAGAGCGGCGTGTGATCGCAATATTTGCTGACCAGTACGTGCGCGAGCAGGGTTGGAGTAGCCAATCCACCGGCGATCGGCCGTTCCGGCGCAAACACTTGGGTCACCTTACCACAGGCTCGGCAGCCGTATTTAGGGCGCGTGATGCGCACCACGCGAAGCGTCGCCGGCACCCAATCCAGCATCTCGCTGACACTCTCGCCGATCGCATGCAAAGCGCCACCGCAGCAACTGCAGGCGTCACCATCGACGTCGAGCAGAATGTCCTCGCGCGGCAGGTGACTGGGCAGCGGTCGGCGTCGCGACGGTGCCTCGGGCGTCTCCGTTGCGGTCGCGGGCTTGCTTTCCTCAATGCGGCCGATATCGCTGTCGATATCTTCCAGGGTGAGTGCCAGTTGATCGGGATCAAGGCGCTCGGAGCGACGTCCGAACTGCGCGCGCTGAAGCTGTTTGATGATAGCCTGGAGGCGCTCGATCTCGCTGTCTCGATGCTCAATTGTCGCGGCGATATCGCGCACCAGGCGATGCAGAAGCGTCGCATCCGTGGGCAGATTGTTGAGATCGAGCTGCATGTTCGATTCTACTCGGACACGCTGATTCGAAGAAGCAACTTTGCTATATTCGACGCGGGTTTCTGCGATTCAGCCCGCGACGGCGGGGCGCCATCGACGCTCGGGTGTGCGCCAATCGATGCCTTCGATCAGCATCGCAAGTTGCGCTGGAGACAGCGCCACGGAGCCACCTGGATCGCTCATTCTGGGCCAGATGAAGCCACCTTGATCGATGCGTTTGGTGAACAGGCAGAGTCCGTTGCCATCCCAGAACAGGATTTTCAGTCTGCTCGCATTCCTGCCGCGGAAGGCAAACAGATGGCCGGAGAACGGATCCATCTTGAGGTGTTCCTGAACGAGCGTAGCGAGGCCATCGAGACCTTTGCGCATGTCGGTATAGCCCAAAGCCAGATGCACCTTCACCCCCGCCGGCACAATCATCATCCTGCTATCTCCTGCTCGTTGACGTGTCGACGGACTGCATCCGGATCGCTGCCGTCAGGTGCAAAGACCCGTCGCCCATCGTCTAATTGGACTGCTGTCATCCCGTCAGGCGGCGACAGCAGATCGTTCAAGACGAGTGTTCCGGATTGTGCTTCCGTGACCTTCACTGTCGCTAGCTTTGCCGGAAGGCGCTTGCTGAAGCCGTGTTGTACCCGCCAGCGGAACAACATGCTGGTGACAATACCGTGGCGCCGACAAACCTCGGCGGCGGTGGCGCCGGGGAGCTCAGACTCAGTCACAATCGCGAGCTTTTCATCGTTACTGAAGCGACGTCGGTTGGTGGGTGCTTCGTTCGGCGGATCACCGATCGGACCCGCCGTCAAGCGTTGCTCGGCGGCCGCGCCCTTAGCAGCGCTGCTAACACCGCTGCTTATTCGGGGGAGGGCGCTCGGATGAACATGCGTCCGCCAGTCGATCTGCACCTCGTTAGCGCCGATCAGATCGCGCCATCGCCGCAGGCTGTACCGCGAGATGCCGTGCGCCCATGCGTAAGCTTGCAGGCCCATGCCGCTCCAGTTCATCGCCTCGACATGCATCGCCCAGTACGCTTGAACCGCCTTCGAACGCATGCCGGTCGACAGCCGAATCCGTCGTTTGCGGTGACGTTGCCGTCGTTCCTCGCGCAGCAATTCTGCCTTTGCTTGCAGTGCGTTCGCATCGGTCAGCACGTTCAGCCAGCGCCTGAACGTGTTCTCGCCGAGACGATGTTGGCAACAGTATCGGCGGATCCCGAGGCCACTTCGGCGCCACGCCTCGATGTGAAGTGACCACCACTCACGCCTGGCTTTGTTCTCGAAGTGTTTCGGACCCACCGGAGAATCTCCAATGCAGCAGAGAACCCGATATGGAACGACAGCGCACTACTCGGAAGTCGTGCAAGGACCGGACGCTTACGTTGACTTTGCCCGCCCGATTAAGAGGGCGAGATAAAAGGGGCTCGCCGGTCGAACCGCAAGCCATTGACATGGCTTGGGTTCGGGCGTGCCGGTCGGTCGGGGCGCGTGCCGCGCCTTGGATTTTAAACAATGAAATCAAGGATGCTTTCGGCACTGTACGCGCCATCACTTGTTTGCAGGTCCGGCTGTGACCGCGGGCGACAGTGACCTACGTATTCGGCCCGGGCGCATCCGCAACACCCGCGCGCCGAAGCCCAAGAGCTTCATCAACCAGGTGCTGCGTGCGGCGAAGAAAGCAGGACACACATCGAGTCAGGCCGCGGCTGGCAGGCGTTCTGCGGCCTATGGGCGCTCGACGTTTGGCCGCGGCCGGCTCGCCTTTAGTCGCAACCGGTTGTTCAGCCCGACGCGCCGCGTTGTGGTGAAGGCGCGCGTGGTTCGCCACAAAGGGCGAGCCTTCCGTTCAGCCCCACTGACCGCCCATCTCTCATATTTGAAGCGCGACGGCGTGACTCAAAGCGGCGAGAGAGCCGAGATGTTCGATGCCGGCAGCGACCGCGCCGATAGCGCGGCCTTTGCTGACCGGTGCAAGGACGACCGGCATCATTTCCGGTTCATCGTCTCACCAGAGGATGCCGGCGACATGACCGATCTTAAGGCCTTCGCCCGCGATCTCGCCAGGCAGATGGAGACCGATCTCGGGACGCGGCTCGACTGGGTGGCTGTCGATCATTGGAATACCGACAACCCTCACGTCCATCTTCTCATTCGGGGAGTCGATGAGAAAGGTTCGGATCTTGTGATCTCCCGCGACTACATCAGCCGGGGCCTGCGCTCACGCGGCGAGGAACTGGTCGCCATCGAATTGGGTCCAAAGCCGGAGCACGAGATCCGCAATTCGCTTGAGAGGGAAGTCACGGCGGAACGATGGACGCGGCTCGATCGGGAGATCCGGTTGGCGGCGGATGAGACCGGCTTTGTCGACCTCCGCCCGGAAAATCCCGGCAAGTCCGATCCCGAGATCCGGCGCCCGATGGTCGGTCGCCTTCAACATTTGGAGAAGATGGGTCTTGCCGCATCCGCTCGGCCAGGCGAATGGATGGTCGGGCTCGAGGCCGAGCGCAGCTTGCGCGACCTCGGCATGCGCGGCGACATCATCAAGACCATGCACCGTGCCTTTACCGAGCGTGGAGAAGCGCGCGGCGTTGCCGACTTCGTCATCGAAGGTGGACAGCCTTCATCCCAGATCATCGGACGGCTGGTCGATCGGGGATTGCACGATGAGCTGACGGGTGAGGCTTACGCCCTGATCGATGGAACTGACGGACGCGCGCACCACGTCCGCTTGCGAGGGATCGAGGCCTTCGAGCATGCTCCGCCGGTCGGCGGCATCGTTGAAGTCCGGCGCTTCGGCCAGGCCGACGACCCGCGGCCGACCGTGGTGCTCGCAACTCGTTCCGATCTCGATCTCCGCGGGCAGGTCACGGCTAAAGGAGCGACCTGGCTCGACCACAGGCTGGTCGAACGCGATTCCATGCCGCTCGCCATGGGCGGATTCGGTCGCGAAGCCCGCGACGCCATGGAAGCCCGTACCGAGCATCTGGTTGAGCAAGGTCTGGCGCGGCGGCAGGGCCAACGCATCATCTTGCAGCGCGACCTTCTGGACACGTTGCGCCGACGTGAACTGGACGAGGTGGCCGCAAAAGTCTCGGCTGACACCGGCCTGCCTCACGTGAAGGGGGCCTCCGGGGAGCATGTGGCAGGTACATGTCGCCAGCGCCTGACGCTCTCCTCGGGGCGCTTCGCCATGATCGATAACGGGCTTGGATTTCAGCTTGTGCCCTGGTCGCGCGAGCTCGAACAGAAGCTCGGCCAACACGTCACCGGCGTCGCGAAGGACGGCGGCGGCATCGAATGGGGCTTTGGCCGCAAGCGCGACCTCGGCCTCTAGCAATCTCCCCAATTCAGTTGTGGAAGGGCGTTCGCGATGTCCGGAACCAAGATCCTCTGGGGACAGGTGACCGTTGTCGGCCTGATTGTTTTGCTGGCCATTTGGGGAGCAACCGAGTGGACGGCCTGGCGGCTCGCCTGGCAACCGGAGCTTGGGCGGCCGTGGTTCGAACTGTTGGGCGTCAAGGTCTACTATCCGCCAATCTTCTTCTGGTGGTGGTTCGTCTACGACGCCTATGCGCCTCAGGTCTTTGTCGAGGGCGCCTTCATCGCGGCGTCGGGGACCTTCGTTTCGATCGCGGTGGCGATCGGCATGTCGGTCTGGCGTGCGCACGAGGCCAAGAATGTCGAGACCTATGGTTCGGCGCGCTGGGCCGATGCGGAAGAGGTTCGAGCGGCCGGACTTCTCGGTCCGGATGGTGTGGTGCTCGGCAAGCTCGACCGCGACTACCTCCGCCACGACGGACCGGAGCATGTGCTGTGCTTTGCGCCCACCCGGTCCGGCAAAGGCGTCGGCCTCGTCGTTCCCTCGTTGCTGGCTTGGCCGGGTTCGGCCATCGTTCACGACATCAAGGGCGAGAACTGGCAACTGACCGCGGGCTTTCGCTCGCTGCATGGCCGCGTCCTGTCGTTTGACCCAACCAACCCGAGGTCTTCAGCCTACAATCCGCTGCTCGAGGTGCGGCGCGGGGAATGGGAGGTTCGCGACGTCCAGAACGTCGCCGACGTCCTCGTCGACCCCGAAGGCTCCCTTGATAAGCGGAACCATTGGGAGAAGACCAGTCATTCGCTCCTCGTCGGTGCCATCCTTCACGTCCTCTATGCCGAGGCGGACAAGACCCTGGCCGGAGTCGCCGCCTTTCTGTCCGACCCGAAGCGGCCGATCGAAGCGACGCTGAAGGCGATGATGACCACCGCGCATCTTGGCGAGCACGGTGCTCATCCCGTGGTCGCCTCGACCGCCCGAGAACTCCTCAACAAATCGGAGAATGAACGCTCCGGCGTGCTGTCGACCGCGATGTCGTTCCTCGGGCTCTACCGCGATCCCGTCGTGGCGCAGGTGACCTGCCGTTGCGACTGGCGGATCGCCGATCTGATCGCAGATGGCCGCCCTACGACACTCTACCTCGTGGTTCCGCCGTCGGATATCTCTCGGACCAAGCCGTTGATCCGCCTGGTGCTGAACCAGATCGGTCGTCGACTGACCGAGGACTTGCACGCCCGCGACCGCCGGCATCGCGTCCTGATGGTGCTCGACGAGTTCCCGGCGCTGGGACGGCTTGATTTCTTTGAGTCCGCGCTCGCCTTCATGGCGGGGTACGGCATCAAGAGTTTCCTGATCGCGCAATCGCTCAATCAGATCGAGAAGGCCTATGGGCCTAACAACGCGATCCTCGACAACTGCCACGTCCGGGTCAGCTTCGCGACCAATGACGAGCGGACAGCGAAGCGTGTGTCCGACGCGCTCGGTACGGCGACCGAGATGAGGGCGATGAAGAACTATGCCGGTCACAGGTTGAACCCATGGCTGGGGCACCTGATGGTCTCCCGTCAGGAGACGGCAAGGCCGCTGCTGACCCCAGGCGAGGTCATGCAGCTTCCGCCAATGGACGAGATCGTCATGGTGGCGGGCACGCCGCCGATCCGGGCGAAGAAGGTGCGCTACTACGAGGATCGGCGATTCACCGAGCGGGTTCTGCCGCCGCCCGATCCTGCGGCCGCCGGCCGGTCATCGCGAACGGACGGATGGTCAGCGCTCGGACCGCTGAAGCCGACGGGAGGTCCAACCGACAAAGCCGCGGAGGCCGAGGAAGACACAGCGAACAGCGGGCTGCGTCGCGAGCCCGAACTTCCCGATCACGTCGCGATTGCCAAGGAGACGACCGAACCGACGCCGGCAGAAGAATTTGCCGCCGTTTTTGACGACGACGATGCTGTCCGTCAGTCCCGGCTGATACGCCAACAGATGCGCGGTGTCGCCCGTCAAATCGCCATGGACCCGAATGACGGTATGGAGCTCTGAGGGAAATATGCGCGACCGGATGAACGTGTATTTCCCGCCGGAGCTTCTGAAGCAGATCTCGGATCTGGCAGATCGCAAGAAGCTTTCCCGATCTGCGATCGTGGAAGCGGCTGTCGCTTCATTTCTATCGCCGGACGGAGAGGACAGGCGGGAAGCCGCATTTACCCGTCGCCTGGACAGGCTGTCGCGTCAGATGCAGCGGCTGGAGCGTGACGTCGGTCTCACGGCTGAGACCCTTGCCCTCTTCATCCGCTTCTGGCTGACGATTACGCCGCCGTTACCCAACGAAGCCCAGGCGGCGGCACAAGTGAAGGGTCGGGAACGTTTCGAAGGATTTGTCGAGACGCTCGGGCGACGATTGCAAAAGGGTCAGAGCTTTCTGCGTGAAATTCCAGAGGATATCGTTCGTCAGGAGACGGACACCAAACCTGATTGAACCAGGTGGGCCGGGAATTTTGCCGATCTTTCTTTTTCCGCGCCAGCCTACGATGGCTCCAATTTAGCCAACCCGACAAGAAGCTGGACGCGCTATCGGCTCGAAAGAGCTGAGGAAAAAAAGGGCCAGCATGCAAAATTCGGAGGCATGGCGTCTCGTCGCGCGCGTTTTTCTCCCATTTGCTGCTGGATACTATCTTTCGTATCTCTTCCGAACGATCAACGCTCTGATCTCCAGTCATCTCGTCGCGGAGATCGGGCTCGGCACTGCCGATCTCGGGCTCCTCACGTCCGTGTACTTCCTGGTGTTCGCGGCGGCCCAGGTCCCGATCGGAATCTTGCTGGATCGCTTTGGCCCTCGCCGGGTTCAGAGCTGCCTGCTTTCGGTCGCCGCCGCAGGCACCTGCCTCTTCGCACTGTCCACGGGGTTGCCATCGCTCTTGATTGCGCGAGCAATGATCGGCCTTGGGGTGGCCGCGGCATTGACGGCCGGATTGAAGTCCATCGTTCTCTGGTTTCCGAGCGAACGAGTGGCCTTGCTGAACGGCTACATGGTCATGCTGGGATCGCTCGGGGCGGTGACCGCCACGAGCCCTGCCGAATACCTCCTCGGCTGGATCAACTGGCGACAGCTTTTTGAAATCCTCGCAGTCGCGACTAGTGCCACGGCCGTGCTCATTTACATCGTGGTTCCTGAACGAGCCATTGTCCCGGCAACAGGATCAATGCCCGGCACATTGAGCTCCGTTTTCGGCGATCGGCGTTTCCGGCGAATTGCCCCGTTGTCAGCCACTAGCGTGGGATCGGCCTGGTCTCTGCAAGGATTGTGGGCGGCGCCATGGCTGACCGACGTCGAAGAATTTGATCGTACGAGTCTTGTCGGACAGCTGTTCACGATGTCGCTCGTCCTTTGCGGCGGTGCCTGGTTGTTCGGCACACTGGTCCATTGCATCAGGCGAAGAGGGGGTGGAGTAGAGATCGTCCTGGCCGTGATCGCAGGGCTGTTCATCGCGGCCGAGCTATCGTTGATCCTTCGCGTGCCCTTGCCGTCACTATTGCCGTGGTCGGTGGTCGCAATTGTTGGAACGGCGACTGTGGTCAGCTTCGCGGCAATCGCTGAATACTTTCCGCCGGAACTCACCGGTCGTGCCAACGGCGCCTTGAATGTGCTGCACTTCGGTTGGGCATTTGTTTCTCAGTTCGGGACGGGCTTCATCTTGCAGCAATGGCCACTCGTGGATGGCCACAGGACCATCCTGGCCTATCAGGTCGCATTCGCTGTCAATGTCGCGGTGCAGATCACCGCCTTCGTCTGGTTCGCTCTACCGTGGCTTGGATCCTTCGGGCGGCGGATGCGTTCAATTCCGCTCTTTTTCCCTGCTAGCGTTTCCGACAAGGCCGAAACGTTCATGCCGTACGAACACTTGCTCGTGGTCATGCCGGCGGATGCCGATGCGGAGTGGTGAACCACGTCCGCAGCAAGCTTTCCGACGAATAGCATCAGCATTCAGCAGCGCTCGGCTCGCTTCGCTGTGCGAAGTATGAGTTTTCGGTCTTTCTTTTTCTACGCCAGTCTACGCCTCCCGTAAGCGCTTGTTGCGCCAAATCCGTGGGTGCCTTTTCTAATCAACCCATCTGAGAACGCTCCAGACGTTCTCATTCGGTGGGGACGGCAGTGGCAATCCATTCCATTCAATCGGAAGCGAATTCGCGCGGCGCACGAATGCTGCGGAGCGCACTTGGCGCGGCGATCGCAGGCTACCTGGAAGACGACGCTATCGTCGAGGTCATGCTCAATCCCGATGGGCGGCTTTGGATTGACCGACTGTCGATTGGCTTGGTTGACACTGGCGAAATCTTGTCTGCCGCGGACGGCGAGCGCATCGTTCGTCTCGTGGCTCACCATGTGGGCGCGGAGGTGCACGCCAGCTCACCACGCGTGTCAGCCGAGCTTCCGGGAACCGGCGAGCGCTTCGAGGGCCTGTTGCCTCCGGTCGTTGCTGCCCCTGCTTTCGCCATCCGCAAGCCCGCGGTCGCTGTCTTCACGCTCGACGATTACGTTACCGCCGGCACCATGACCTCCGGGCAAGCCGAGGCACTGAGGAGTGCGGTCGCCACTCGCAAGAATATCCTGGTGGCCGGTGGCACATCGACCGGCAAGACCACCTTGACCAACGCGCTTCTGGCCGAGGTAGCGAAGACCGCTGACCGCGTCGTCCTGATCGAAGATACGCGCGAACTTCAATGCAAGGCGTCCAATCTCGTAGCGCTACGGACCAAGGACGGCGTAGCCACTTTATCCGACCTTGTCCGCTCCTCGCTTCGACTGCGTCCTGACCGCATCCCGATCGGCGAGGTCCGCGGCGCCGAAGCTCTCGACCTGCTCAAGGCGTGGGGCACCGGTCACCCCGGCGGAATCGGCACCATTCATTCGGGTAGTGCGCTCGGCGCTCTGCGGCGGCTCGAGCAGCTCATCCAGGAAGCGGTCATCACGGTTCCGCGCGCCCTGATCGCCGAGACCATCAACCTCGTCGCCGTGCTTGCGGGGCGCGGAGCCGACCGTCGCCTCGCCGAACTCGCCGTCGTCACGGGGCTCGGGTCGGCCGGCGACTACAGCCTTTCACCAGCAGGAGACTGACATGCGTCCACGATTCCGTATTCTTCAAGGTGCTGCTTTGCTGGCGCTTGCAAGCCCGGTTGTGCTGACGACAGTGCCCGCATGGGCGGCCGGCTCGAACATGCCTTGGGAGCAGCCGCTCAATCAGATCCTGCAATCGGTCGAAGGTCCCGTCGCGAAGATCATCGCGGTCATCATCATCGTCGTAACCGGGCTTACCCTCGCTTTTGGCGATTCATCCGGCGGGTTTCGCAGGCTGATCCAGATCGTGTTCGGTCTGTCGATCGCGTTCGCCGCCTCGAGCTTCTTCCTGTCGTTCTTCTCGTTCGGCGGCGGCGTGGTGATCTGATGGACGAGGCGGTCGCAGGTTTTCTCGTGCCGGTTCACCGTGCGCTTACCGAGCCGATCCTGATGGGCGGTGCGCCGCGGGCGGTTGCGATCGTCAACGGCACGTTGGCGGCCGCCCTCGGACTTGGGCTGCGGCTCTGGATCGCGGGCCTTGTTCTCTGGTTCATCGGTCACATGGCCGCCGTCTGCGCCGCCAAGCGCGATCCCGCCTTCGTCGATGTGGTGCGCCGACATCTGCGCATTCCCGGTCATCTCAACCTCTGAGTGCTCGGTCATGATGAACCTTGCCGAATATCGCCATTCCAACGCGCGTCTTGCGGATTTCCTGCCTTGGGCTGCTCTTGTCGACAAGGGAATCATCCTGAACAAGGATGGCTCGTTCCAGCGGACAGCGAAGTTCCGTGGACCTGACCTCGATAGCGCGGTGCCAGCTGAACTTGTCGCGGTCGCCGGTCGTCTGAACAACGCACTTCGCCGCCTGGGATCCGGCTGGGCCGTGTTCGTTGAGGCGCAGCGCCATTTTGCCGGCAGCTATCCTCCGAGCACATTTCCGGATGTCGCATCCGCGCTGGTCGACGCCGAGCGCAGGGCCCAGTTCGAGGAGGCCGGCGCCCACTACGAGTCCAGCTACTTCCTGACTTTCCTCTATCTGCCTCCGGAGGAGGGCGCAGCCAAGGCAGAGCGACTGCTCTATGAAGGGCGCGATCGGACCGTTGGAGCCGATGCTCGCGAGGTACTTCGCGGCTTTATCGATCAAACCAGCCGCGTACTCGGACTTCTGGAAGGATTCATGCCCGAATGCGCATGGCTCGATGATCAGGCCACGCTGACCTACCTGCACTCGACGATCTCGACCAAGCGTCATCGGGTTCGCGTGCCCGAAATTCCCATGTACATCGATGCGTTGTTGGCGGACCAGCCGCTGACCGGCGGTCTCGAGCCGATGTTGGGCTCGGCCAATCTGCGAGTTCTTACCGTCGTCGGCTTTCCAGGCGCGACCGCGCCGGGAATTCTGGATGACCTCAATCGCCTGCCATTCTCGTACCGGTGGTCGACGCGCGCGATCATGCTCGACAAGACCGATGCCACCAAGCTTTTGACCAAGATCCGCCGCCAGTGGTTCGCCAAGCGGAAGTCGATCGGGGCCATTCTCAAGGAGGTCATGACCAATGAGGCCTCGACGCTCCTCGATACCGATGCACACAACAAGGCGCTAGACGCCGACGCTGCGTTGCAGGAACTGGGTTCGGATCAGATCGGACAGGCCTTTGTCACGGCAACTATCACCGTCTGGGACGGCGATCCAGGTGCCGCGGACGAAAAGCTGCGCCTAGTCGAGAAGGTCATTCAGGACCACGATTTCACCTGCATGATCGAGACGGTTAACGCCGTCGAAGCCTGGCTCGGCAGCCTGCCGGGACATGTCTATGCCAATGTGCGGCAGCCGCCGGTTTCGACGCTCAATCTGGCTCACATGATTCCGATGTCAGCGGTGTGGGCGGGCGAGGCGAGGGATCTGCATTTTGGCGGTCCGCCGCTCCTGTTCGGCAAGACCGAGGGATCAACCCCCTTCAGGTTTTCGCTTCACGCCGGTGACGTCGGCCATACCTTGGTGGTGGGACCGACAGGTGCGGGCAAGTCGGTGCTGCTGGCGCTGATGGCAATGCAATTCCGCCGTTACCCGAACTCCCAGGTGTTTGCGTTCGATTTCGGCGGTTCGATCCGGGCGGCCGCACTTGCCATGGGTGGCGACTGGCATGATCTCGGTGGTGCCTTGTCTGACGGAGGCGATCAGCCCGTCGCGTTGCAGCCGCTGGCCTGGATCGACGACGCTTCCGAGCGCGGATGGGCCACCGAATGGGTCGGTGGAATCCTGGCACGCGAAAAGGTCGAGATCACCCCGGAGGTCAAGGACCATCTGTGGTCGGCGCTGACGTCTCTCGCGTCAGCGCCGAGGGAGGAACGTACGCTGACCGGCCTGTCAGTCCTGCTGCAATCGAACTCCTTGAAGCGCGCTCTTCAACCCTATTGCTTGGGTGGTCCCTCCGGGCGCTTGCTCGACGCCGAATTCGAGCGCCTTGGGGAATCATCAGTCCAGGCGTTCGAGACCGAAGGGTTGATCGGGACGAGCGCGGCGCCAGCCGTGCTAGCCTACTTGTTTCATCGCATCGGCGATCGTCTCGACGGCCGTCCGACGCTTCTCATTGTCGATGAGGGTTGGCTCGCCCTCGACGACGACGATTTTGCCGGCCAGCTCCGGGAATGGCTGAAGACGCTTCGCAAGAAGAATGCCTCCGTCATCTTTGCCACCCAATCGCTTTCGGACATCGACGGCTCGGCAATCGCGCCGGCGATCATCGAAAGCTGTCCAACACGACTATTGCTGCCGAACGAACGGGCAATCGAGCCGCAGATCACTGCGATCTACCGCCGCTTCGGGCTCAATGACCGCCAGATCGAGCTTCTGAGCCGGGCAACGCCCAAGCGTGACTATTACTGCCAATCTCGCCGCGGCAACCGGATGTTCGAACTTGGGCTTGGTGAGGTCGCGCTCGCCTTCACGGCGGCCTCATCCAAGACAGACCAGGCCGCCATCGCGCAGCTCCTCGCCGAGCATGGAGCGGACGGCTTCGTGCCGGCCTGGCTCCAGCACCGCGGCGTCGCTTGGGCCACGGACCTGATTCCCAGTCTCGTCAATCTGGAGAAGTCGCAATGAGGCGCCTTGGTCTATTCGCCGCCGCGGGCACGATCGCCCTGACGCTTTGCGTCACGGCGCCCGCACGAGCGCAGTGGATCGTCTTTGATCCCAACAATTACGTCCAGAACGTGCTGACCGCCGCGCGCGAGCTGCAGCAGATCAGCAATCAGATCACCTCGTTGCAGAACGAAGCGCAGATGCTGATCAATCAGGCCAGGAATCTGGCAAGCCTGCCGTACTCCTCGCTCCAGCAACTGCAATCCTCGATCCAGCGAACCCAGCAATTGCTGGCGCAGGCCCATCGGATTGCCTACGACGTCCAGCAGATCGACCGCGCGTTCTCGACCAGCTATGCGCCGGCGAGCGGCAGCCAGTCCAGCCAGCTTCTGATCACCAATGCTCAATCGCGCTGGCAAAACTCGGTCGCCGCGTTGCAGGACTCGCTCCGGGTTCAGGCCGGTGTCGTCGGCAACCTCGATACCAACCGCGTCCAGACCTCGGCGCTCGTGACGTCGAGCCAGGGTGCCAGCGGTGCCCTGCAGGCGACCCAGGCTGGCAATCAGATCCTCGCGCTTCAGGCGCAGCAGCTTGCAGATCTCACCGCCACTGTCGCGGCACAGGGCAGGGCGCAGAGCCTTGAGGCGGCGCAGCGCGCGGCAGCCCAGGATCAGGGGCGAGAACAGCTCCGGCGGTTTCTGACGCCGGGGCAGGCCTATCAATCTCAGGACGTGCGGATGTTCCACTGATGACCGATACAGGCCCATTCAAAGCGCTATCGCTACTGATGTCGGTCGGGGTGCTGGCCGTAGCAGGCTGCGCGATCCAGCTTCGTGGCAGAGAAGATAGTTCTGCGCCGCCAGCGGCAGAGCAGACCAAAGACGTTGACCGATCCGAGCTTGCGCGCTGCCGCACCGTCTCGTCCGAAGATGCAGCGGACTATCAGCATTGCCAGAAGGTCTGGGCTGAAAATCGCCGTCGCTTCTTTGTCAGGCGGGACGGTGCTGCCGCTGCGGCAACCGGCGTGATAGCCGCGCCAAAAGATCAGAGCCGGATGCCGCAAGGATATCCGTCCGCCGCGGCGCCGGAGGTGGATAAGCCATGACGGGCACCGGCATCATCGACCAGTTCCTTGAGACATTCACCCGCTACATCGACAACGGCTTCGGGCTTTTGGGCGGCGAGGTCGGGTATCTCGCGACAACGTTGGCCGCGATCGATATCACCCTCGCTGCACTTTTCTGGAGTTGGGGCACAGACGAGGACATCATTGCGCGTCTCGTCAAGAAAACGCTGTTCGTTGGGGTCTTCGCGTATCTGATCGGCAATTGGAATAACCTGGCACGGATCGTCTTCGAGAGCTTTGCCGGTCTCGGACTGAAGGCATCTGGATCAAGTATTTCAGCGTCAGACTTCCTGCGGCCGGGAAAGATCGCGCAGGTCGGACTCGATGCCGGAAGGCCGATGCTCGAGTCGATCCCGAACCTGATGGGCTACATCAGCTTCTTCGAGAATTTCGTCCAGATCGTCGTTCTCCTGTTCGCATGGCTCGTGGTGCTGCTCGCCTTCTTCATTTTGGCGATCCAGCTCTTCGTCACACTGATCGAGTTCAAGCTCACGACGTTGACCGGCTTCGTTCTCATTCCCTTTGGCTTGTTTGGCAAGACGGCATTCGCGGCGGAGCGGGTCCTCGGCAATGTCATATCGTCCGGGATCAAGGTTTTGGTGCTGGCTGTCATCGTCGGCATTGGCTCAACGTTGTTTTCACAGTTCACGGCGGGATTTGGCGGCGTACAGCCTACAATTGAAGATGCGATGACGCTGGTGCTCGCGGCGCTCTCCTTGCTGGGTCTCGGCATCTTCGGTCCGGGAATTGCGAATGGCCTGGTATCGGGCGGACCGCAGCTCGGCGCCGGTGCTGCGATTGGGACGGGGCTTGCTGCCGGCGGTGTTGTTGCGGCGGGTGCCGGCCTTGCCGCCGGTGGCGCTGGTCTCGCTGGTGGTGCGCTCGCTGGTGCGGGGCGTGGTGGGGCTGCAATGGTGGGTGGTGCATCCGCGGCGTATCGAAGCGGCGGCCTTGCTGGCGTCGCGGAGGCGGGTGGCTCGGCTGTGATGAGCCCGTTACGTCGAGCCGTGGCTGCATTCGGCAGCAGTGGGCAAACAGGTGAGCCTGCCGCTAGCACTTCCGCGGATGGGCAACCCGATTGGGCACGGCGCATGAAACGCGCCCAGACCATTCGGCATGGTGCGTCGGCAGCCGGCCATGCCGTGCGCTCCGGTGACCATGGCGGAAGTGGCTCCTCAGTCGATCTGTCCGAAGGAGAGCGCTGACACAACAGAGCGCCGCTTTCGTCACCCGCCGCAGGCTGCGACGTCTCAAACACGGGACACTACTCGACCGAAACCAATCACTCGATCCCCGAGGGTAATAATCGATGTTCAAACGACCTTCCGTTCATTACGGGCGAATGCCCAAGCCGGTCACGCCTTACCAAAAGGCAGCGCAGGTATGGGACGAGCGCATTGGATCCGCACGCGTACAGGCCAAAAACTGGCGCTTCATGGCCTTTGGCTGCCTCACGCTGTCCGCCGGTCTTGCAATCGGACTTGTCTGGCAATCGGCACAAGGGTTGATCACGCCCTGGGTGGTCGAGGTCGATCGTCTCGGCCAGGCCCAACGGGTTGCGCCGGCCAACATCGACTATCAACCCACCGACGCGCAGATCGCCTACCATCTGGCACGCTTCATCGAGGATGTCAGGGGCCTGCCGACCGACGGCATTGTTCTGCGCCAGAACTGGCTCCGGGCCTATGACTTTACGACCGATCGCGGGGCGGTCGCGCTCAACGATTTTGCGCGTAGCAACGACCCCTTTGCCAAGCTGGGCAAGGCGCAGATCTCTGTCGATGTCTCCAGCGTCATCCGTGCGTCGCCCGACAGCTTTCGAGTCGCTTGGATCCAGCGCACCTACGACAACGGTTCGTTGAGCTCGACCGAACGCTGGACCGCGATTCTCACGGTTGTCGTCGAGACGCCGCACGATGCCGAACGCCTGCGCAAAAATCCCCTTGGCGTCTATGTCCGCGCTATTAACTGGTCGAAGGAGCTAGGTCAGTGATCAAGACGTCGCCGAACGCTTATACAAAGCCTTCCATTCCTCACCGCAGTTTCAACGCCGGTTTCCTAACCTCAAAGCGAGCGGCTTTGTCCGCCCTGCTGCTTTGTACGTCGGCCCTTGGAGGTTGCGCGACCTATATTCCGCCGGAGATCAGCTATGACGCTGAAGTGCCGGCGTTGCCAGCCCCTCCAGTGCCTGTCGACGACAGATCGAAACCGCTTCACGTTCCTCCGCTTTGGAAACCAGTCCTCGGCGGCAAGTCGGGAGGCAAGGAAGAGGCCGAACCTGTAAGCCGGGTTGAAACCGCAAACAGCGCGGCACGCGTCGAACCACGCAAGCGGGGATATTTCAACGCGGCTCAGATCTACGCGTATAGCCCGGGGGCGCTCTACCAAGTTTACGCCGCACCGGGCCAGATCACGGATATTGCGCTCGAAGAAGGAGAGCAATTGACGGGATCAGGACCCATCGCGGCCGGAGACACCGTGCGCTGGGTTGTGGGCGATACCGAAAGTGGGAGCGGTGACACGCGACGCGTCCATATTCTGGTGAAGCCCACCCGGGCATCGATCGAGACCAACCTTGTCGTCAATACCGACCGGCGCACCTACCTGATGGAACTCCGAGCCCGCGAGCGGCCATACATGCCATCCGTTGCCTGGTACTACCCGGAAACCGTTCGCGAAAGATCGCGAGCGGCCACGCTAAGACCCGTTCTTCCTGATCCGGCCCAGCGTGTTTTTCGTTACGCGATCGAAGGGGACAGCCCACCCTGGCGGCCGCTTGCCGCGTATGATGATGGCCGCAAGGTCTACGTCGAGTTCTCGCAAGGGATTGCCCAAGGTGAGATGCCGCCGCTCTTCGTCATCGGTCCCGACGGCAAGACTCAACTCGTCAACTATCGCGCCTACGGCAATGTGTTGATCGTCGATCGGTTGTTTGCTGCCGCGGAACTGCGGCTCGGCGGTGAGCACCAACAGAAGGTCAGAATTGTCAGGACTGACGGGAGGCCGTCGTCATGAATACCCAGAATCGAAACGATCAAGAGCAGTCGATTCCGCCGCAGACACAGGACGACCCGTCCAGGAGCTTCCGGCTAAAGGCGGAGCATCCGCGCGTGACAAGGTTGTCGCGGAAGGTCCTGGCGGGAGGAAGCGCGGTCGCCTTGCTCGTCATCGGCGGCGCCGTGTTGTGGTCGTTGCAGAGCAATCGCTCCCGAAATCAGGTGGCCGATGAGCTTTACAGCACTGACCATCACAACGTCGCCGACGGCATTACGGCTCTGCCAAAGGACTACACTGGCGTTCCGCGCCAACCAACCCCGCAGCTTGGTCCGCCGCTTCCTGGCGACCTTGGTCGACCAATCCTTGCCGCCCAGGGCCAGTCGCCGACGATCGGCGGTGATCCGGAACAGCAGCGCCGGGACCAGGAGACCGAGGCAGCCCGCATCAGTCATTTGTTCGCTTCGCCCAATGGGAGCAAAGTGCATCAGCCCACGGCTGGAGGCGCAGGGAGCGACCGCGCCGTGCCACCGAACGCAATGGGCACTGGCGACGACGGATCTGCGCAGAATGGTCAGGACCGCAAGCTTGCCTTCGTCAACACGTCCGTGGACCGTCGCACGGTCAGCCCTGACCGCGTCACGAGGCCAGCTTCACCGTATATCGTGCAGGCCGGGACGGTCATTCCGGGAGCCCTGATCACCGGAATCAGATCGGACCTGCCAGGCCAGATTACCGCGCAGGTAACCGAGAATGTTTTTGACACGCCGACCGGCCGCTTTCTGCTTGTACCTCAGGGAGCGCGTCTGATCGGCATCTACGATAGCCAGGTCACTTTCGGCCAGTCCCGCGTCCTGCTCGTCTGGACGCGGCTGATCATGCCGAATGGACGGTCTATCGTTCTCGAGCGACAACCAGGCGCTGACACCGCCGGGTATGCAGGCCTCGAAGACCAAGTCGACAATCATTGGGGCGAGCTGTTCAAGGCTGCGGCACTATCGACGTTTCTGGCGGTCGGGACTGAACTGGGTGCCGGCTCGGACACGAACAGCAACGACAGCGCAATCATCCAGGCGTTGCGACGCGGCGCCTCCGACTCACTAAACCAAACCGGACAGCAGGTTGTTCGGCGCAGTCTCAACATCCAGCCGACTTTGACCGTACGACCTGGTTTTCCAGTGCGTGTCATTGTCAATCGTGACCTCATCCTTGCGCCATACCGAGGGTAACGGCATGCCCAAGCTTAGAATAGGAGCACTGCCGGACGACAAGCCGGTCAAAGTCACCACTGATCTTCCAGCAGCGGTGCATCGGGATCTCGTTGCCTATGCAGAGGCCTTGGCGCGCGAAAGTGGGCAGCGCATCGATCCGGCGAAGTTGATCGCGCCTATGTTGACGCGCTTCATGGCCACGGACCGCGGATTTGCAAAGGCGAGACGAACCAATCATTCCCCAAGAGCCGGCGGAGACGAGGGATAGCGTTCTGTTAACAGGTTGAGGAAACGTTTCAGAACCGGATTTTCATTGTCATCGCGCCAATGCGCATAGAAGTCCAACCGGCTTGGTCCCGTTCCGTCCTGCAACTCGCGGTACGCCAAGCCGGCGAAGCTCGCTCCAATATCCGATTCCATCACGAGGCTGAGCCCCATGCCCATACTTATCAGGCTCTTGATGATGCCTCGGCTAACGTCATGGCGCTCGATCTTAGGACGGTCCTCAGGTAGTATGAGCTTCGAGATCAAGAGATCCTCAAGTTCTCGTCCAGGATCATACTGACTTAAGAGAATCGTTTCGTCACGCAGATCGGTCCAGTGGACGATCTCGCGTGCTGCCAAGCTGTGATCCTGAGGCAGCAAGATCAAGATGCGCTCGCTCCAAAGCGGTAGTGATTTGGTGTCCCTTGAAAGCAGACGTCCGGGACTGACGACCACATCGATGGTTCCGCTACGAAGGGCAGTCATTAGACGAAGGCGAGAGCGCTCCACCGTCGCCAACTCGATCTGCGGGAGCCGCCTCTTGAACTCCCCTAAGGTGGTTCGCAAATTACCGGTCGAGATGGATGTGCAGAAGCCCATCGTAAGGTGACCGTATTCGCCGCGGCCATTAGATGTTCCCGTGTCGACAAGCGTGTCCACTTGTTCCAATATCAACCGTGCAATCCGCAGAATCGCTCGGCCAGCGAAAGTAGGCTTGATCCCCCCGCTCGAGCGCTCGAACAGTGAAGTCCCAACCAGATACTCAAGCTGACCGATGGACCGGCTCAGGACGGTGTGCTTGATCGAAAGCACTTCGGCGGCTCGTCGAAAACTTCCATAGTCACAGGCAAGCACGGCCAATCGAAGGTGTTGCAGGTCAATCGCTCGTGCTGCTTTCCGCCGATCGCTTCTATTCTCAGCTTCGGTCATGTACGTAACTCGGTAGCAAACCCCGAGACACGGCGTCCCCGCTCCAGACGGCCTCCCCGCACCGGGCGGGGACATATATCTCGTTTGTTGACGTGGATGGCTCTAGGCAGCCGCGCAGATCACCGGCGTCCAAAGAGCCGGCGTCGAAAGGCCGCCAGCCTTACGACGGTTGGAGAGAATTTCGTTCGAAATCGAAAGGTAACCCGCCACGGCTGAGGTAGTGCCAATTGTGGAAGGTTTGCCGATGCGTCGCAGGGGCCAACCGGCTCGTCGAAGGAATCTTTCCATTCGTGCATCCGTGACGGTCACGATATCAGTGAGTTGTCGTGAAAGCCCGAACTCGACCATTCCAGGAAACAGGTCGTAAGCGGCACGAGTTATACCGTGATCTCCTTTCGGAGCGTCGGTAGCAACATCGATTGCGAATCTACTACTTTCCCAAACCAGAGGAGTCGACGGCGCGGGTTGGCCTCCAAGGAGCGCGGGAAAGGTGTCGCGAAGCATGGTCGGGCCAAGAGTGGGCAGGGGGCGAACGGAACCTTGCACCTGGCCGTTGTCAGAAAGCTGCGTTAGGTGGGCGGGATGGAGTGCATCGAAATCGTCTATCTCCATGTCGCCGCTGGTTTGAACGTCCCACGCCATGCGGAGCTTGGAAACACGATGCCGCAATCGATGCATTTCAACGAGAGTGTTTGAAAACGCTCCATACGACGGTGGTGTGATCAACTGAATCATAGTCCCTCCAAAGGTGTTCATCACCTAAGGTTGTTTTCTGTACACTCAACCGAATTGCCGTCCCTACGAACGCTTGCGATAGTTTTGTTCTCATCGTTTTGAGTCTCTCGCATAAACCCGTGATGGCAGCCATCGAGTGCCTCGTCATGTGCGCCGAGTGCTTCGAGAACGCGAAGGCCATTTTCCCATTCATAAATGCCCGGCCCCTGTTTCCCGAAGCATCGAGCTGCGTTCGTGAATTCGCACCTCCCATCCACGCTGCGCTAACGCGGTCCCAACTGCAAGTCCGACGCTGCCGGCTCCGACGACTTCCGCTCTCCTCCTCATCTGCTCTCCGCCATCTAGTTGAATGAAGTCGTGTCGTTGCCGAGCGGAGCGCCAGCCAAAGCAAATGGCGACGGCTGGGTCAGAAGACTGTTGCAATCTCGTCATATGCGATATAATATGCAAAAACATATTCGGTCGCAAATATTGGATTGGCGGCATTCGTGCGGAAACTGTGCTCGGCTTCATCCCTCTAAAGGTCCGGGTCAGTCGAAGTGCCCTGGTTGTTTTCTGAGGCGACGCATTCCGATCAGTTTTGAGATCCAAGGGGCATAACGATGCGGAACCGGCACGCTGAGATCGTTGGGGTAGGCCTCGCCGCGCTGACAGCAGAGGCAGCGCTGTGTGCGCGCGGGTGGAGTGTTCGCGTCCATGAGCGAACGGCCAAGATGAGGGCCGTCGGTTTCGGATTATCTATATTCGAGAACGGACTCCGACTGCTCCAAGCCATCGGAGCCGAAGAAGATTACCGTGCGCCGTGCAAGCCGCGGCTTAGAATTTGAAACGCGTGATGGCCCATGGCCGAACGATGTCCCGTGCCAAGTACCCGACTCGTATGTATGAGGTCACTCGTCAGCAAGTTCTTACCGCTTTAGCGGGTGCTGCAGGCCGCGCCGGCGCGGAAATCGTCACAAACTCGGATGTGGTGTCGGTTAATGAGAGCAGCGAGGTTGCCCCCAGCGAGTGGAGATAGGATGAAGACGGATGTCGTCATCGCTGCCGATGGCGTGCATTCGCGAATGCGCGACCGACTTGGGATACCCTACCGTCGCAAACGGCTCGCCGATTGCGCTATTCGCATCATGATTCCTCCAACCTCCGCTGAAGTTGTATCGGAAGACGGCGCCAAGAACATCGAACATTGGTCGGGCCAGCGGCCCATATTGGTGACCCTATCCAGTGAAACCGAACTCTACGTCGCGCTTACGATCTTAGATCAAGACTCTCCTAGAAAATCGATTCCTATGAATAAATGTCTTTGGAAGGCCTCTTTTCCATGTCTTGAGGCGCTCATCGAAAGGCTTGACGGTGACGCACGTTGGGATCGATTTCAAGTCGTCAAGCTATCCCGCTGGTCTCGGGGACGAGTTGCTACCCTCCGCGACGCTTCACATGCAATGGCCCCCGATCTCGGTCAAGGGGGAGCGTATGCAATGATGAACAAGCTCGGCCTTGCGATCGCCTTGGACGAAGAGCCAACCGTTGAGATCGCCTTCAACCGTTGGGAGGAGAGAGAGAGGCCAATGGATCATACTCAGCGTCTCTCCACCTTCTATAGTGCGCTAACGACTCGGCCGGACTTAGCCAGATCAGCCGCCTTTGCATTGGCCTCGAGATCGAGCTGGTTACGAATTCAATATCTACGGACGGCTTTGTGTACGCCAACGGGAACGACCGAGCCCGGTCCTCGTCAGGCATGAAATGCGAACATGGTCGGGTAGCCCTAGGTCACGAACGCGAGGACGTCACCCTATGGCTCTCACACGACGAAATAGGACTCCTTGCGTGTCCACGGATACGCTGAGGGACGTGCTTGCCGGCTACCGGCGCGCTCACGCGCATCGCTTCCGTCGCGATCACGACTGGCTACGGCTTTCGATTCTCGCAAGTGTTCTCCTGGCTTTCAGCATACTCGCGTTCGCCCAAGCCTTCGCGCCGGGGGCGACGTTCTTTCAGGATGCTCCGGGCAGTCTGGCGACATTCGCCGGCGCGGCGATTATCCTTTTCATCGGGAAGATTGGCCGGACGGAGATCTATGCCGACTGGATGGTGAGTGGGGCCACGTACGTCGGTGTCGGCCTTTCGCTCCTCGTTGGCGAGACCCATGGCGAAATGTCGTCTCAGATCCCGTTCTCCGCACTCCTGATGGCGTCAGGCGTAGTTCGAATTTGGATAGGTCTGACAATCGAGCCGCGGGCAACGGCGGCGTGGCTTTATTCCTCTGGCTGCATCGCCTTCATGGGCGGGCTCGTCACATTCGGTGCCTGGGCTTCGGAAACACCGCTCTCGTCGCTGTCGATCCTCGCCGTGGACTTGCTGTTTCTGGCGATATCTATAGCCGGATTCAGCTTCTCGCTACAAGACGCGCAAAGAGTACGCGGGAAATCATCTCGACCTTCTGAGTACCAGCATCCGTCAAACCGTCACAGGCAGGATTGAGAGGGACTGCAGGCTAGTGCGGTTGGTGTCCATTGCCCTTCTCGTCGATTTTTCGCCCGCAAGGGTGGCTTGCACACGCTACGTGTCGAGTTAGCGCTCCGGCACAGCGCTCATCTGATTGGAATATTCATGGCGTCGTCTAGACGGAGCGGAGACTTCGTGGAGTCCTAAGTTCGGCCGCCTCGCTACACCCCATCGATGAACACATTGAAGCTGGTGAAGCCAATTCCATCGGTATCCAGAACAACGTCGTTGGCCTGTTCCCGGTTCAGTTGACACCGGCCCAAAGCTAATCCCGCCAGCCTCTCGAAACTCCATAGGGCTCAGATTTGAGCTGCTGCTCGATGGACGCTGAGATTACGTGTTTCATGAAGCAACAGGGTAGGTTCGACCGCTGGCGGACCGGTTGATCTTTCATCTGTTTCCAAAGGGTTCTCTGTTTCAGCGAGCCTGAGCTATCGGTTGTGGGCACCAGATCAGGATACGTCTTCGACCAAGTGTCCCCTCAAAGTAACGGATCTGTCGGAGTGATGTTCCTGCTCCCCGGCAATTCAACGTACCAAAGCGCGCCACGTGAACTGACGAGAGGTCAACGCGCGCTTGGCGTTTCGATTCCTCGAACGACCATGTCAACGGCGTTGCCGATCAGCCGCGATGGTAGACGGCGTCCGAGATGGGTGGCGTAGATGTGAACGAGCCCGCCTAGGCTCAGCACGACCACCTGAGGATCTGCAGCCGGCGATACCTCGCCGCGGGCCTGTCCTCGTCGGATGATCTCTTCGGCCGCGGAGAGACGGAGTCGCCAGAACTCTCGTCGAGCTGCCTCGACCTCCGGGTCGGTCTCCGACACCACGGTCCCGCGAACGAGAGCGGTGCCGGCAGGGGTTGCGACGAAGCGGGCCAGGTCGCGCAGGAATGCCTGGAGGTCCGCCCGGACGGATCCCGAGTCGGGGATCGGGACTGCCGCCGATATCCGCGAGATCAGGGCGTCGACCAGCAGTCGCGGCAACGTCTTCCACCTGCGATAGATGGACGTTTCGTGCACGCCGACGGCCAGGGCGACATCGTTGATCCGCACCTTGTCGATCCCGACTTGCTCGATGCGCGTGATCGTCGCGTCGAGCACGGCCTTCTGCAGTCGTCTGCCGCGGATCGCGCCGCGATGGGTGTTGTTCGTTTCGTCCGTCATTTCCGGATTATCGCAAGAAGACTTGCAATACGCACGACAAAATCTTAGTCTCTCCTTAACGCAAGTCGACTTGCGATGAGGAGAGGAAATATGGAGGAAGTGACGGCACCTTCGGGGACGTGGCGTGGTCGGCAGGTAGGCAACGTCTTGATCTTCCATGGCATTCGGTACGCTCGGGCCGACCGCTTCGCGGCGCCGGGGCGCGAACCTCGCCACGACGGCATCCTCGATGCAACCAGTCCCGGCAACATCGCGCCACAACTGCCCTCCCGGCTCGAATCCGTCATGGGGTCTCCGAACCGGCTCTCGCAATCCGAAGACTGCCTCATCTTGCGGGTCACGGCGCCAGCCAACGCGGACGCCAGACCCTGTCCGGTTCTCGTATGGATCCACGGCGGCGCTTATGTTTCGGGCAGCGGAGAGTGGGAGGTTTACGACGCCGCAAAACTTGTCCGGGAAACCGGGATCATCGTGGTGTCGATCAGCTATCGGCTCGGCGTCCTCGGATATCTCCGCGCACCGGGGATATCGGCCGGCAACTTGGGCCTGCTCGACCAGATTGCGGCCCTCGAATGGGTTCACGACAACATCGCCGCATTTGGCGGCAATCCTGTCGAGATCACTGTGGCGGGGCAGTCGGCGGGTGCCCAATCCGTCGTTGCGATGCTGGGAATCGAAAGGACCCGAAGGCTGTTCACCGGCGCGATTTTGCAGAGCGCGCCACTCGGACTCGGTTTCCAGAGCCGCGAGCAGGCGGAGCGGGTGGGCAGGGTATTTCTTCAGAAGCTTGGCTCCGATCCGCGTCGCGTCCGGGTGACTGATCTTCTGGCAGCCCAGGCACAAACCGCGCGACAGCTTGCCGGACCCGGAGGACTGAATTCTGCTCCACCATTCCTTCCTATCAGCGGGGTCGAACCACTTCCCGATTTCGACCGGTGGCAGGAAGCCGTCAGACGTCGCGCGTCAGAGATCCGGGTGATGATCGGATGCACCGCGGACGAGATGTCTGCGTTCTACGTTGCAAATCCCGTCTTTTCCGCCCTCCGAAGAGGGCCGATCGTCGGGCCCCGGCTGGCGTCGAAGATAGAGCGCCGTATCCAGGAGAGGGTCTTTGATATTCCGATGTTCCGGTTCGCGGATCTGCTCGCGGACGCCGGCGCCAGCACCTATTGTTACCGGGTCGATCGCCTGCATCCTCATAATCCCTTCGGCGCCTGCCACTGCATCGATCTGCCGCTCCTGTTCGGAGATGCGCAGGCTTGGCGCGATTCCCCGATGCTCCGCGGTCTGCCAACCGCTGACATCGATCCCATCGGAATGCGATCGCGCAGGTACTGGGGCGAGTTCATCCGGAACGGTGCAATCGCCGATCCGCACTGGCGACCGCACTCATCCGGCGCGCGGCACGTGCAAGTGCTCCCCTAGCCAGTTCGATAGGCGGTTACCTGCGCCTGACCCGTCAACATCAGTGACCACCTCAAGATGAGAAGGAAGAGAACATGATCAACATAAAGACGATCAATGGTGTTCAAATTGGCTTCGACGATCAGGGCTACGCACCTGGCAAGCCGGCGATCGTCCTGCTCAACGGCTGGGGGCACGACCACCGCGCCTGGGACCGGCTTCTCCCACATCTTCGACCACATCGCCGGGTGATCCGTGTCCTGTGGCGCGGCCACGGGCCCGACCGGGATCCGGTCGGCGACTTCGGAGTCGCCGAGCAGGTCAGCGACACGATTGGGTTGCTGGAGGCGCTGGAGGTAGACACCTTTGTGCCACTGTCGCATGCTCATGGTGGGTGGGTTGCGCTGGACCTTGCCGAGAAGCTCGGACCCAGGCGGGTGCCGCAGGCGATGCTGCTCGATTTCATCATGACGCCTGCACCGCCCGAGTTCGTGGCGGGGTTACGAGCCATTCAAAAGCCCGAGACTTGGCAGGCTGGACGTGACGGGCTCGTGCAGACGTGGCTGGCCGGTACGACCAACGAAGCCGTCCTCGACCACGTGCGTTACGAGGGTGGGGGCCACGGGTTTGACATGTGGGCCCGTGCAGGCCGCGTGATCGAGAAGGCTTACGGCACCTGGGGTTCGCCGATGGGGCGCATGGAGAAGCTCACCGTCCCACGTCCGATCCGGCACGTGTTTTCGCATCCCAAGATCGCTGCATACGAGATGGTCCACGCGGATTTTCGCATGCGTAACCCGTGGTTCAGTTACACTCGCCTAGACGGCGATACGCACTTCCCTGGTATCGAGCTTCCCCTGCGAGTAGCCGAGGAGCTTTTCGATCTGATCGGCGAGACATCGGCTGCAGGCCGTTAGACATCCGCGCGGATCCGGGCACTGCCGCGGGCATCCACACCGCGGCAGTGCCCCGTGCGAGTTGGGCTGCGTAAGCTTCGTCTGCTAGAATACAGAGAGGCGGCGGCGTGCTCGGCCTTGCTACTGTGGCCTTCCGTATCAAGGGCTTATCGCTTCGAGCCCGGCGTCCTCGAAGGCGCTTCAAGCCATGGATATCGGGGGGTTACGACGTGATCAAAAATGCGTTTCAAGAGTTCCGAGAGAAGCTTCTTTTCTGCTGGACTCAAAACGCTCGTCGCATCGTCAACGATAGCCAAATAGAACGGCGGCAGTCCATTGTAGACCTTTTGTCCCTCTCGCGTGAGGCGTACGTCGACGATACGCGCATTGTCAGCGCGCTTTGTTCGCACGGCATAACCTCGCTCTTCCAGTTGCACGATGATGCGGCTGACCACAGATTGCTCAATGACAGTGTCATGCGAGATTTCTCCCACGCTCGCCGATTTTCTGGCATCGAGCATCTGCATGATTCGAAACTGCGGCACTGTGATGTTGAGAGGCCGCAAGTGTTCGAGAAGCCGCAGGTTGAGAATGTTTATGAGACGACTGAGATAGTGCGGCAGGTAGCCGCGCATGCTCGGCGGCTCCTGTGTGGTGTCGTTCGTATCAGCGCCTCGGCGGATGCGACTCATTGGGCTACTCCAAGAAGCAGTAGAAGTGGGAATCTACATATGTCATCGGGTAGCTTGCGCTGCTATTCGGAGTCAATTGACGGGTCCGCAACAATCTCCAGCCCAGTCTGAAATTCTGGTGGAAATGCGCTCATCCAAGCAAGTTTCCGGAACAAGAAATCCCGAATAACATATTGCAACATATGTAATATTTTCTTGTTCGACGTCGATGTGCTCGTGGCAGGCTGCCACGGCAGCCCCGCGCGCCTGCTTGAAATCACCCAGCGGCATCGAAGCATCCAACCGCACCAAATTGCAGAGCCGGAGTAGCCGATCTTGCGGAACTAGCAGTTCGGCAAGATTCACGTTGTCAAAATATATGATTTAAAATATGTAATCACATATCAATGTAGCAAGCTTCCTGGCAGGAGGGCAAAACATGGTATTCGAGTCGAGTTATGTGACATCGGCCGACACGCCCGCGAGACTGCGAGGCGATTATGGCGCTCCATGATCTGCCACTCCAGGCGCCTCTGCGCCGTCCGGAAGGTCAGGCCTATGCTGAGCGGGTCCTGGCAAAATCCCGTCCGGTTCTGTCATCCCATCGCGGTCTGCTCGACCAAGCCTACGGCTCCGACTATTGGCAAAAAGTCGACGTCTTTCTCCCTGAGGTCCGCCACGACAACTTGGTGCCCATCCTGATCTTCGCGCACGGCGGTTCCTGGATTGCTGGGTACAAGGAATGGATGGCGTTCATGGCTCCGGCCATGACAGCGCTCCCGGCAGTTTTCGTTTCGGTGTCCTACCGCCTTGCGCCGGCGATCAAGTTTCCGGGCCCATTTGATGATTGTGCGAGGGCGATCGCATGGGTCTACGAGCGTGCCGAAGCAATTGGCGGCGATCGCTCACGTCTATACGTCGGTGGTCATTCCGCTGGCGCTCACCTGATGGCCCTGGCTGCGTTGCGACGGGATGCCCTTATTGCGCATGGCCTCCCGCGCGACGTCGTGAAGGGCTGTATCGCCACGAGCGCTCCCTTCGACCTCAGGCTCCCTGATCCCCAGCAAGCGACGGAAAGCCATCGCGTGCTCTTGGCGGACCTTTTGGATGCCACCATCGCGAGTCCAGTCGCCCATGTCTCTCCGGGGGCTCCGCCCTTTCTGATCAGTGTCGGCGAATTGGACTTTCCACCGTTGCGGGAACAAGCCGAACGGATGCGGCAGGCGCTGTCGGCTGTATCGGTGCCTGTCGTGTTTCAGGACCTGGAGGGGCACGATCACTTCGACACCAGTGAGCGCGCGATCGAGCCTGGCCATCCGTGGCTCGCGCAGGTCGCGCGATTTCTTCGTGCACGTTAAAAAAAATCTGGGGGAGGGAACATGGACTACGAATTCGAAAAAGCGCCGCGAACTGCCGGCGTCGCACAGGGGACGGTGATTATCCTAGCCTCCATACTGCCCGTGATGGGGGTTGTGCTGATCTCGCCGATCGCGTCAATCCTCAAGGAGGCCTTCGCCAATGAACCTGGTGGTGAATATCTCGCCGCGGCGGCGCTGACGGCGCCGGCGCTTGCGGTGGCGATATGTTCTCCGATCATAGGAGCGCTGATCGATCGCATTGGATCACGTCATACGCTCATCACTGCTCTCCTGGCATATGCTGTGCTCGGTGTGGCACCGATGTGGTTGGATAGCCTGTCGACGTTGATCATCGCTCGGCTGGCCCTCGGCGTTGCCGAAGCTGCAATTCTGACTGCCAACTTGGCTCTTATCGCCGGCTATTTTGAAGATGAAAGGCGATCGCGTTGGATCGCCTACCAGACATCTGCCGCGGCGCTTGGCGCGACGGTGCTCTACGTCCTGGGCGGCATGCTCGGTCAGATCAGCTGGCGGGCACCGTTTGCGGTCTACAGCGTGAGCGGTCTCGTTGCCCTGGCGGCCGCCGTAAGTCTCTTCGAGCCCCCGCGGACGGCAATCGTGCCGCCGTGCGTGACGGATCGGCGGCTCGGCAAAACGGCCATGACCAAGGTGCTGCTCCTATGTCTTCTGACCGTTCTGAGCGCGGTGATGTTCTATGTGGTTCCCATCCAATTTGCGGTTCTCCTGTCCGCGGTCGGAGTGAAGTCTTCGGCACAGTTCGGTCTTCTGATTGCGATTGCTGGCCTCGGTAATCCCATCGGAGCCTTCACTTTCCGCTTTGTGAACCGAGTCCCGACCTCGCTCATCATGGGGGTTGCGGGCGGCGTCGGGGCTGTAGGCCTTGGACTTGCCGCCGCCACCGACGCGCTGCCGCTCGTGGTTGCAGGAGCCTTCATCAACCAGGTTGGCTGCGGCGTCTTTGTCCCGGCTATGTCGGCGGCCACCATACAAGCTCTGCCGCCGGAACGGCGCGGAATTGGTGGTGGCGGCTGGGTAACCTCATTCTTCTCCGGCCAGTTCCTGTCGCCCATGTTCGTCGCGTTGATGATTGATCTCGCTCAGGACGTGCGCGGTGGGTTCTTCGCGCTCGCGCTGGCAACGCTGGTCTTCGGGATGATCGCCGCGACTGCGCTTGCACTGGTGGTGCGCCCGTCCGTTACACGACGTTGGTCGTCGCATGGTGGCACTGCTGTGAGGTCCAAAGCGGTTGGACTGGAGGGATGACATGGCGACGAAGCGAAGGCGCAGGAACGAACTCTGCGAAGGCGTCGCATCCGTCCGCAGATGACCTGTAGTCGCTTCCGCATTTGACCGAGAGCGCGCTCGTTCGGCAATCTTCCGGTTCACGCGTGAAGTGCGTCTGCGCTCTCGTTCCTTTCCCACTGTTCACAGCTCCCTAGCCATCGGCGAGGAGGCGGTTGTCGGCCGCTCTTGCGGTCAGACGCAGACAAGACGCGAGCATGTTAGCCCGTTCGTCTTGTGACAAATCAAAAACGACCAAAGAAAAATTAAAACAGGGAGGAAGAAGAAAGTGTCTGTCAATCAGAAGTATCTGACCCTAGCGTTTGCGGCACTCCTCAGTACGTCGTCCATGCCGGCATTGGCAGGCTCCTGGGTTATTCCGGGCGCGACGACCGGCAATCCCGGGGGCGCTCTGCCGCCGCCTGGTATCTATTTCGCGAACACAGTGTACTACGGCTCCGGGGCCGGCACTGCGGACGCGACCATATCAAGCGGTGGCGAGTCACCATTCTTCACCTGGGTGCCTGGCTGGAATGTTCTCGGAGCCTCTTATGGAGCGACGATTGGATTTCCACTCATGACGGTTGGAATCGAAACGCCGGGACACCGGGCCGATCTCCATTTGAAGGGCGCTTTCAATCCATACATCAATCCGATTACGCTTTCGTGGAACTTAGGCAACGGTTTCTATCTGGCGCTTGGCGAAAGTGCTTACTTGCCAGTCAACACCGAGGTCGTGAATCCTCCGAGCGGAGGGAGGAGTGGTGCTGCTTTTGAAACAATGGTGAACATCAGCTATCTCGCGAACGGCTGGATCATATCGGCCAACAATTTTTTAGGAGTTACGACCCAGGGGGCAGGCGGCTACAAGACAGCCAACTATTTCAATTCCGATTGGACCCTTGTTCATACGTTTGGTGATTGGAAACTGGGCGCGATCGGCTTCGGATCCTGGGATCTGCAAACTGTTCCGCTCGTGCCTGGCTCGTCCTTCCGGACAAGTCCCGCCGCTCAGGTCGGGGTGGGTGGTCTGCTGGGGTACAATTTCGGAACTATGGAAATTGTTCTGAGGGCCACGCACCAACTGATATCGAAAGGCACATTCCCCGACTCGGGGAAGGGAGATACCCGCGTTTGGGCGACCGCAATTATTCCGCTCTGGAAGCCATCGCCCGAGGCGAATTCAAGGCAACCGATCGCCAAGTACTGATCAAGTCTTGACGAGAGTTGTCAATCCTCGAAGGCATCCGATCACACAGGCCAATGGTGTGCGGAAGCATCGCCTCACGCCTCGCCGAATGGCCCTGCCGACGCATCGAGGCATCGCAGGTGCTCACGCCTGTGAGCTCCATGTCTTGCGCGTGGAAGACGTGCCTCGACGATGCGGGCCTGTCGACCCGGTTAGGTCGATGCGCGCGCCGCCCCGCTAGGCCAACTTCGCCTGATCGAAATCGTCATGAGCAGGAATGGCTCGAGCACGATGTGCGTCACGCGAGACCAGCGTAGATCGGCGGAGTCTGCGGAGGTGGCTGCATCGTCGCAAAATGACATTGACATAAGATATGTAATAACATATGTAACCTAGAATAGGACGAAGAATTCAATGGAGCGCAATAAGGTGCCGGGATCAGTTGTCGCTGCGTTCGCCATGACGCACACGCCAGGGCTCGGAAATGGGCTTCCGGTTGCTCCGAAGGAGCAAGTTGAGCGCCTCATGGCTGGCTTCGCGGAGGCGAGGCGCATCCTCGACGCAGCCCGCCCCGACCTGGTGATCGCCTTGGTCAATGATCACTTCGATATGTTCGGTCTGGACAATATGCCGACCTTCACCATCGCGATCGCAGACGAGCACTGGGGGCCGCCGGCCGGCGCCGAGGCTTGGCTTCAGTTGAAGCGAGATCGCATCCCGGGCAATGCAAACTACGCGAGGGATATCTACCGCGAGGCGGTGCGCAGCGGGTTTGATCTGAGCCGCTGTGGCCCAGCGGAGTTAGTTCATAATGTGCTGATGCCCCTGAAGTATCTGCGGCCCGAGCGCGATCTGCCGATTGTTCCTATCTTCACCAATTGCCTCGCACCTCCGCTTCCGACCATGGCCCGATGCTACTCCCTGGGAGAGCTAATTGGTCGCGTCATTGGGCGTCGCTCCGAGCGGATTGCGTTGATCGCGAGCGGCGGGATCTCGCATTGGCCGCCATTCGCCAAGGAAGACGGCCCGAAGGGTGACGAGCTCAATCGACGGATGCTGGAGGTGCAGCGCAAGGGGCCCGGTGGCCGGGAGCTGGATCCCGGTGTGCGCGACCTCATCCTCAAGCGCGAAGCGGACATGGCAGCAAGCGGTCGCAACCTGATCAACGAGGCATGGGACCGCAAGATGCTTGCTGCTTTCGAGCGCGGTGACAAGCAACAGCTGCTCGAAATGACCTATGAGGACATCGAAAGGGATGGAGGTAACGGCGGCCACGAAATGGCGATGTGGGTGATGATGATGGGCGCGCTTGGCGGTGCTCCGAGCCGCACCATCGTCTACGAGCCGATCAAGGAATGGATGGGTGGAGTCGGCTTGATCTCATACGACGAGAGATTGTCGTCATGAGCGCATTAGCACCAACAGAACGAGAGCGGTGTCTCTGCGCGGCGAAAAGGAACCATTTATCTTGTGGAGGATGTGCCATGGTATCTGAGAACGATTACAAAGTCAGTGCTTCCGATCTCGATCGATATGAGGCGGATGGGGTTGTTTGCTTGAGAGGGGTGCTTGGTCCTGAATGGATCCGCGAACTGCCGGATGCGATGGAGGAGGTGCTCAATCACCCCGGACCCCAAGGTCGCTCCGGAAAGTTTGCGTACGATACATTCATGTGGACCCGCAATCCGGCGTTCTGGAGATTGCAGGCGGAATCCTCGATTCCATCCATCACCGCGCAGTTGATGCGCTCGAATATCTCTCACCTGATGGCCGACGTGCTATTCTCCAAGGATCGGAATACCCCGGATCCAACGCCCTGGCATCAGGACCAGCCGTACGGCTGGTACAATGGACGTCAGGTATGTTCGGTCTGGGTGCCTCTGGACCGAGTTACGCTGGAGAGCGGTGCGCTCGAATACGTTCGTGGTTCGCATCGCCCAGGCGTCTGGTATCGCCCGGTTGACTTTACGACGGGGGAGGATGGAGACACGGCGGAATTCGTTCCCATGCCTGATATCGAGGCGAACCGCTCGGCCTATGACATCGTGCATTTCGATCTCGAGCCCGGGGATGCTCTCTTCCACAACCTTCTTGTCCTTCACGGTGCTCCGGGAAATTCATCGTCGGACCGGCGACGCCGGGCGATCGCGTTTCGCTACGCCGGCGACGACGCTACCTATGCGGTGCGTGAGATCGGTCCGAAGCCCATTTGGGATCCAGGGCTCAAGCATGGAGACAGGTTCGGCTGCGATCTGTTTCCGCAAGTCTGGCCCCGAAACGGAAGTATTCCGAAGTTCTGGGAGCGCGCGTCGACGTGATCAATTGTGCGCAGTGAGGCGCTAAATCTGCGTTGCAGATGGGAGATGGAGGAAATCTGCCTCCATCTCCATTGCTTCACTTGGCCTTGTCTGAAGAAGATGAAGCAGACCAGCCAAACGCGAGCTGCGCCTGAATAAGGCCGGCAGAAGGGACTCGCCCCAAAGTGCGAATAGATATGGGGCTTGCAGGGGAGGTTTCTAAGCGTGAGTGATCGTCGTCATGTTGAAATCATTGGAGCAGGAATAGCAGGTCTTTCGGCCGCAATCGCCTTTGCGCAACGAGGCTGGACGGTCCGTGTGCATGAGCGGATGTCCGAGGTTCGTGTTGTTGGCTCGGGTCTTTCGATTTTCGAGAATGCGCTGCGAGTGCTCAGGGTGCTGGATGCGGATTCAGATACCATTCGCGGGGCTTGGATGGGGGATCGATTCCAGACGCGCGATCAATTTGGGCGCGTGACCTCATCCCGAGTACGCATGCAGCGCATGTATGAGGTCACCCGTCATCGTTTGATGGCTGCCCTTCTGGCGTCGGCTAAACGGGCTGGTGCCGAGATTGTCCTTGGATCCGCCGTGGCGGGCGTGACGACGGCGGGCGAGATCCACCTTCTGAACGGCCGCGTCCTGCGCGCAGATCTCGTCATCATCGCGGATGGCGTGGGCTCGCGTTTGCGGGACCAATTGGAGATCCCCTATCGTCGCCAGCTAATGCAGGACGGCGCCATCAGGACCATTACACGTCGTACGGCGGACGAGGTTTCGGGCCCCGACGCCTCGACAAGCGTGGAGTACTGGGCAGGTCACCGTAGGATCTTGGTGGTGCCTTGCAGCGACACGGATTTGTATGTTGCTCTGACAACGCTGCAGAGCGACGAAGCAGGCAGAAGCGTGCCTCTCAAGCACGATTTGTGGGCCGAGGCGTTCCCTGGTGCACGCGGCGTTGTCGAGCGCTTGACCGGGGAAGCGAGATGGGACCGATTTGAGAAGGTGAAGATGACGTCATGGTCGGCCAACCGCACGGTGATCCTGGGGGATGCGGCGCACGCAATGGCGCCCAATCTTGGGCAAGGCGGCGCCTGCGCGATGATGAATGCGCTCAGCCTGGCGACGCGCCTCGAATGGGCTCGAGACATTCCATCAGCACTGCGAGAATGGGAACGTCTGGAAAGACCTTTGACGGATCATACGCAGCTGATTTCGGGTCTTTACAGCGATCTCACCTATTGGCCGAACCGGGTTCGCGCGGCGGCATTCTGGGCAGTATCCAAGTCTAAATGGCTGGCCGCGCAGACCTATCGCTGCTCGTTGCATATTCCTACCGGTACGGAACACCTTCCTGAGCTGCAATCGTAAGCCTACGGGCTTGGTTGCAGCGTCAGGAAGTACGAGGCTCTATCGCAAGAGCGACGTTGTAGCTCGCGTTTAGAGTGTACAAAGAGAGTAACCGGCGACCGTACGCTATGAACGACGGTGGAAAGCGGCTTGTTTGCGGCTGGCGTTGCGGCGCACGCCTCCTCCCCCGTTTCTTTCATCGGATGCACGAGGTGCGCGGCAAGGGCTGAGAGAGAAAACATGAAAAGGACGATGAATGTGCAACGAGCTACGGAGTTCGGGCGCGCGTGGAACGGCAGAGGTCCGGACCTTGTTACAAGCGTCTTTTCCGATGATGGTGTCTACCACGCCTCCATGGGGCCCCGATCATCTCGGTAAGAGCTATTTGATGCGCAAGAATCTCTGGCTTGCTGTTGTCTACAACGTGCCGGCCGCACCGATCGCTGGTTCGTCGGTGATCGTGATGCTCAATGCGCTGAGGGCGCGAGCGAAGAAGGTGGTCTGATGGAAATTCTGGTCCTTCTAGTGCCGCTTGCACTCGCGCTGGGCTTTGTCGGCCTGCTCGGCTTCCTCTGGTCGCTCAAGAGCGGCCAATATGATGATCTCATGGCGCGGCGTGGCGCGCTACTGCCGACGACGAGCCGGTCAACAGTCACGGTGGGTCCAAGTAGTAAAAATACACCAGTGAAACCGCTGATGCCATGGCCTCAGCGCTGCGCTGGCAGCATCAACGGCGCGCACGCCGCGAACTGGGTTTTCCTTTGGCATCCCGCCGTCCGGTCTTGCTCAATCGAAACCGGCTTCACTTCCAATGCTTCGGCAATCTGGCAAAGTCCGGCAACTCTTTTTGCAGGAAAGACACGATCATCCGAGTTCGGGGAGGGACCGGCTTATTGGCCGCATAAAGGATATGCAGATCGAAACCTGGAACGGTAAAATCAGACAGGATTCGTTTTAGTCGGCCGCCGGCCAGATCATCGGAACATACGGGTTCCTGCAACACTCCGATTGCTCCTCCGCCAAGCAAAACGGCGTGCAACGCGCGCCAATTGCTCATGCTTAAGGCGACTTCGATTGGCACGGACACTGTTCGCCGATCTCTCGTTTGCAAGGGAAGCCGGCCGTTATTGAACAGACCCGACACACGGGCAAAGGGATGCCTTGTGAGATCGGCTGGCGTTGTCGGCACTCCACAACGGTCAAGATAATCGGGCGATGCCACCAGCACACGGGACACATGGCCCAGTTTGCGCGCAACGAAGCTGCCCTCGCCGGGATCTCCCAGCCGGAGCGAAATATCGACGCCTTCGGTGGTAGGGTCGACCATGCGATCATTGAGCACCAGGTCGATTTTGAGCTGAGGATGACGATCACGAAGGCGGAGCAGAATGCGCGGCAACACGACTTCGCCCAAGCCATGAGGCGCTGCTATCCGCAATGTGCCGCGCAAGGACATATCCTCATGCACACTTGCGAGGGCGTCATCGGCAGCTTCAATGGCGAGCTTGCAGCGCTCGTAGAACACCGCGCCTGTATCCGTAACTGAAATAGTCCGCGTATTACGGCGCAGCAGGCGCAAGCCCAAATCTGCTTCCAGACGTTCGATCCGTTCGCTGACTGCTGGCTGGCCGATACCAAGATCACGAGCAGCGGCCGACATGCTGCCCCTCTCTACGACGCGTACATAAACGCGCATTGCCGCTAGATAATCCATGCGCCGAATATATCGGTTGATCCGATAAATAAAAGCGGATCAAGCGGCCTACCGATCAGTGGTGCTTTCATCCAAGTATGAGGCGCCGCTTCGCTCACTCCGCGAAAGGGCGAAGATCGGTTTCAACTCTTCGATTGTCAGGACGGTTTATGAGCAGCGCCAGACTCTACATACTTCAATCGGGCACTCAGCAGTGCAAGGTTCACGATATCAGGATGAACCAGGGTAACGGAGCCGACTACGAGATACCTGTCCCGTGGTTCCTCCTTGCTCATCCCAAGGGCAATGTCGTCATCGACGGCGGGCTGGCGGCGGAGGGGGTGGCCGATCCGCGCGGCTATTGGGGTGCTTCGGTTGATTCCTACAAGCCCGTGATGACAGAAAACCAAGGCTGCATCGCGCAGTTGGCGACACTTGGCCTTGCTCCCGAAGATGTTCGTTTCGTCGTGCTGTCGCACCTTCATTCGGACCACACCGGCGCGATCGGTCGCTTTCCCGATGCAACGCACATCGTCCAGCGGCGCGAATATGAATATGCCTTCACGCCCGACTGGTTCGCCGCAGGGGCCTATGCCCGCAAGGATTTCGACCGTCACGGGCTACATTGGCAATTTCTCGAGGGCGACGCGACCGATCACTACGATCTCTTCGGAGATGGTGTGCTGCGGATGATCTTCACACCGGGACACACGCTCGGCCATCAGTCCTTTCTTGTGACGCTGCACAGCAGCGGACCGCTCTTGTTGGCCGCCGATGCCGTCTATACGATGGATCACTGGAATGAAAGGGCGCTTCCCGGCTTCATGGCGTCTGCCGTGGATTCTGTGCGGTCGGTGCGTAAATTGCGCGCGCTTGCGGAACAGGTCGGTGCTGCTTTGGTCACGGGACATGACCCCGAAGCATGGTCAGGTTTCAGGCTTGCACCGGGCTATTATGACTAATCGGCCACTACAGATTTGACGCAGGGAGGCGCCATCCGCACTTTAGCGGTGGAGACGCGGCAAATCGCCGGGATTTGGATGCGCTTCATGACGCGATCTTTGACTACTCGATATCGGCGAAAGCTCATCACTGGGATGGGGACGGACCCGCCATGTATCTAGCTGGGCTCATCGCAATATGTCTGGCTCTCGGCAGCCTTGCGAACGTCGAACAGGTGCTGATCCCAGGTCGGGATCTGAAGGGCTTTGAACCCCAATTTGCCTGCCTAGTCTGCAATCGTGGCAAGCTGGTCAAAGGGTGGGCGGGCATCACTGAACTGCGCCAAATGGATGCTCGATCTCGCGGGCGAGACGGTTGCGACCGAGCGTGTCGGCAATCTTGTTCAGCCCCTTTTCGGTTTCCTTCCAGGAAGGTTTGTTTGCGGCTTTGAGCGACGCGACATAGCCCTCGAAGAGATCGGCGACGGTGCCGGGGCGGGTGCTCGTCCTTGATGCCGTTGTCGTCCATCAGCTTCAGGCCGGTCGAGGACTCGAAGCGATGGAGCGAGCAGCCGTCGATCTTGCCGCGCACGATCAGGAGATAGAGCTGGCGCAGCGCGTCTCGGGCGTAGCAGGATTCCAGATTGTCCTCGGGTCGGAACAGGCCCTGGCCGCCGGTCTGGCGCTGCCCGCGTGTAATCGCGCCGAGCGTGTCGAGCCGCCGCGCGATCGTGCTGAGGAAGCGCTTCTCCGCCTTCACGTCGGTCGCAATCGGGCGGAACAGCGGCGGCTGCGCCTGGTTCGTCCGGTTAGTACGGCCGAGGCCCTGGATGGCGGCGTCGGCCTTCCAGCCCGGTTCGAGGAGGTAATGCACGCGCAGCCGCTGGTTCTTCGCCGACAGCTCTGCGTGGTAGCTACGGCCGGTGCCGCCGGCCTCGCTGAAGACGAGAACACGCTTCAGGTCGTCCATGAAGGCGGCCGTCTCGGCGAGATTCGAGATTCGCCGACGGCGCGCGGTTCTCGACGGCCAGGCGGCCGCCCTTGCGGACGATCCTCCGAGAGCGGCCCGTCACCTCGGCCACCATGTCGGTGCCGAAGCGCTGCACGATCTGATCAAGAGCGCCGGGCACCGGAGGCAGGGACACGAGGCGCTCGATCAGTTCGTTCCGACGCGCGACTGCCTCACGGCTCTCGACAGGCTGACCATCACGATAGACCCGACGCGACGACAGATTACCCTCGCCATCGGTGAAGGGCTCGTAGAGCTGCACCGGGAAGGAGTGGGCGAGATAGTCGAGCACATATTCGCGCGGCGTGATGTCGACGCGAACGTCACCCCATTCCTAGGTCGGGATCTCGGTCAGGCGCCGTTCCATCAGCGCTTCGCCGGTCGACACGATCTGCACCACGGCGGCGTGTCCGGCCTCTAGATCGCGCTCGATCGAGCCGATCAGGGTCGGCGTTTTCATCGACGTCAGCAGATGCCCGAAGAAGCGCTGCTTCGCGGATTCGAATGCCGAGCGGGTGGCGGACTTCGCCTGCCGGTTCAAGGTCCCGGTCGAGCCGCTGATGTTGGCGGCTTCCATCGCCGCGTCGAGGTGATTGTGGATGATGGCGAACGCGCCAGCATAGGCATCGTAGATGCGGCGCTGCTCATCGGTCAGCGCGTGCTCGACCAGCTCGTATTCCACGCCATCGTAAGAGAGCGAGCGGGCGGTATAGAGGCAGAGCGATCGCAGGTCGCGGGCCAGCACCTCCATCGCTGCGACGCCGCCGTCCTCGATAGCCTCAACGAACTCCACGCGGGTGGCGAAGGGGAAGTCTTCGCCACCCCATAGGCCGAGCCGTTGGGCATAGGCGAGATTATGGACGGTGGTCGCGCCGGTCGCGGAGACATAGACGACACGAGCATTCGGGAGGGCGTGCTGAAGCCGCAGGCCAGCGCGGCCTTGCTGCGAGGGGGCGACGTCACCCCGTTTGCCCCTGCCACCGCCGGCATTCTGCATCGCGTGGCTCTCGTCGAAAATGATCACTCCGTCGAAGTCGGAGCCCAACCATTCGATGATCTGCCGGACACGCGAAACCTTCTCGCCGCGGTCGTCGGAGCGAAGCGTGGCGTAGGTTGCAAACAGGACGCCCTCCGACAGGGTGATGGGCTTGCCCTGTGGGAAGCGGGACAGCGGAGTGACCAGCAGACGCTCCATCCGAGTGCGGACCAATCGCGCTGCGCGTCCTCGATCAGCTTGTCGGACTTCGAGATCCAGACCGCCTTGCGGCGACCGCGCAGCCAGTTGTCGAGGATGATGCCGGCCGACTGACGGCCTTTCCCGGCTCCGGTGCCGTCGCCGAGCATGAAGCCGCGGCGGAAGCGAACGGTGCCGACGGCGTCGGCGGGCGCGACATCGAAGGTCTCATCGACCGTCCACGATCCGGAGAGAAAGTCGCTGTGCCCCTCTCCGGCATAGATCACCGTTTCGAGCTGGGCGTCCGACAGAAGCGCGGATGTTCGCCGACAGCATCGGGCGATAGCCCGGCTTGGGCGGGGCGACGCTCGCCATCGCCGCCGACTGGACCAGCTTCGTCGGATGCTTCTCAGAACCGGGAATACGGATCGACTGCAATCCGTATTCTTCATAGATAGCATCGGTGAGGTTCGCGCCCTCTGGCGGCGTCCAGTCCACGGTCTCATAGGTGAGTTCGACGCCTTCTGGATCGGCCGAAGACTGTGCGGCCGGACGCGCGATGGCGGCGCGAGAAAGATAGCCGCGCACGGTCTTCGGCGAGGCGGCAGAGATCGGCGCAGCGCCAACAGGCAGCGTGACGGGGAGACGCAGCGGAACCTGTGCACCGATCCAATCGAGCAGCGTGGCAGCATCCGACGCCATGCCCGGCGAGACCGGGAATACGGTCGGATCGTCGGCGGGCCGCTTGTCGATGACGGTCAGCCGGGTCGGGAAGCTGGTGCCGAGCTTATAATAGACCGCGCCGTTGATCGCAGCCGAGAACACGACACGCCCGCGCGTCTGTAGGGCCACGAAGGCATCGCGCCAGTCCGGCAGCTCCGGGCCGACATTGGCGCCGGTGATCGCGACCAGTCGCCCGCCAAGTGCAAGCCTTGCAAGCGCGGAACCGATATGACGGAGCGCGGTGTCATGGACGCGCCCGGCGACATTCGCCAGAGCGGAGAATGGCGGGTTCATTAGCACGATGGAGGGAACGGCGGCAGGTTCGAGATGGTCGTCGATCTGCGCGGCGTCGAAGCGGGAGACGGGGATGGCCGGAAAGAGGGAGGCGAGAAGCTCGGCGCGGGTGTCTGCGAGTTCATTGAGGATCAGCGATGTACCTGCCGTCTGCGCCAGGATCGCCAGCAGGCCGGTGCCAGCGGATGGTTCCAGCACCCGGTCATCGGGCGTGATCGCCGCAGTAGTCAGTGCCGCAAGACCGAGCGGCAGCGGCGTCGAAAATTGCTGGAGCGCCCGACTTTCCTCCGAACGGCGGGATTGCGTCGGCAAAAGGCAGGCGATCTTCGTCATTACGGAAAGCCGCGCAGCCGGAGAGGCGGCCTTGCGGAACAGCGCTTTTCCGTATTTGCGCAGGAACAGGACGGTCGCGACCTCGCACGTCTCATAAGCCGCCTTCCAGTCCCAGATGCCTGTCGCATCGGAGGCGCCAAAGGCTTCCTCCATCGCACCGCGCAGGATGGCGGCGTCGATCCGTTCGCCTCGTTCGAGACGCGGCAGCAGAAGATGGGCGGCGGTGAGAATGCCCGACGAAGGACCAAGCCGAAGCGGCGTGGCCGACGCAACGGCCACGGGGGACAGGATGTTCATGGGATGAGCTTTCAGGAGAGCGGAGACGGACAAGCCCGCGCGACGCTCTCTCTAGACCGCCCGGACTCAATCCCGTCCGGGCGGACCTCTCACTCGAAATGCCGAAGGCGAAACGGCATCAGCACGATGATGCCGCCGACCTCGTGATCCCCCTCTTGACCCTGCTCGGTCCCCCGCTTTAATTGATGTGTCGAAATGGCAGGCTTGGTCTGGGTAGGCCCAAGCCCTTTCCCGAGATCGGGAAAGCTCTCTTCGCATCGAGCGATGCGATCCCCGACAGTCCCCGCGCGGCACGCCGTGCTTTCGGGTCTGATCGGTGGCGTTGACGACGTAGCTGCTCCGACAGGCCATTTTGATGGAGCAGTCTATGATCGACAGATCGAAACCCATTCTCGTTTTTCTCGCCGCGGGTGTTCAGGGCGGTGCCGTGGTGCGCGCCGCGTTTGCGCAGGGCCTGAAAGTCCGCGCGCTGGTGCGCAACCGGGCGCGTGCTGCGGCACTGGCCGCGCCCGGCGTTGAACTGGCCGAAGGCGATCTCGGCGATGCTGTCTCGCTCGAGAACGCCAGCACCGGCATCGATCATGCCATGCTTCAGGTGCCGATCGGCCCGGCCGAGCCGATGGCAACGCAGGCGCAGAACGCGCTCGTTGCCTTCAAGGCGGCGGGCATCCAATCCTTTGTCCTCAAGCTCGCCAGCGCCAGCCGGCCAGCGCCCTGCGAGGAGCCGAGCTTCATCGCCAATCAAATGATCGAGGATGCCGCACGCGCCTCCGGCATTCCCTTCGCCATCGTGCGCCCGACCATGTATCTCGACAATATGCTGAAACCCTCGGCGCTGGCGGAGATCATGAGCGAAGGCGTGTTCGCACCGCCGATCCCGGCCTCACAGCGCATCGCCTGGACCTCCGCCGACGATTGCGCCGAAGCGGCGCTGACGTTGTTGGAGCGCGACGCGATGGGAGGCGATCATCGCATCGCCGGGCCGGAAAGCCTAACGGGCGATGAACTCGCAACCCGTCTCAGCGCAGGTCTTGACCGCCCTGTCCGCTATCGTGGTCAGCCGCTCGACGAATTCGAGCACGAGGTCGATGTGGCCATGGGCGAAGGGGTCGGCCGGCGCGTCGCCTCGAAGTTCCGCTACTTTGCCACCTATCCCAACGAGGCCGACATCATTCTCGCGCAGCCCTTCGCGCCGCAACCCGGGCTGGAAGGTTTTCAGCCGAAGAGCGTCGAAACATGGGTTCAAGCGCACCGGATAAGTTTAGCGATGCGGTTGCCCTGAAGTGCTGAGCGTCTCGTGGCTGAAAACACCAACATGGGAAAAGCGCCCGACCATCAGGTGGGCGCTTTTCCGGCTGAACCGACGGTCGGCTCCGGCAAGGAAATCCAATTCGACGGCGATGGTCATGCTGACGATCCGCCGTCAATGGGACGCACCGACCATCATGATGCGCTGCCGGGCTGTATGAAACCCTCGGGATCATCGGGATCGGGCGGCAGGTAGGCGTCGTAGGGGTTGCCCTCGGCGAGATGGCCGAAGGGCGTAAAGACATAATCGCCATTGTCTCGCCCCACGGTGCAGATGACGTAGCGGGGAGTGCCCGTTAGGCGTCGAGGCATTCCATCAGGGCGAGGTTGCCGTCGTCTGCCGCGCGCAGCAGGGTCTGGAAATTGGTCCGGGCATGGTCTGGGATGCTCGTGACAGGCTCCTAAAAAGAAAAGGCCCGACCGAAGCCGGGCTGAGTGTGAAGGATCGGGGAAACACTGGCTGGAGCGGATCACACCGCCCCCCGCCAGTTGCAGGTCATTCGGCGGCGAGCAGAGCTTCGTCGTCTTCCGCAAGCTCGTCGTCGTCGCTGTCATCAGACAGAAAAGCGGGCAGCGCCTCGTCGCCACCGTCGTGGTGGTCGATATGATCAGCGGTCGCTTCGCTTTCCGCTGTCTCTGGTGATAACGAATGAATAGTCGTCGCTGCTTGCGATCCAAATTTCCAGATCGTCAGCAGTATCCACGCGGCGAAAGTGCAGGCCATTTCACCCTCCACCAGGCAGAGTCCAAGCCTGGTCCTCCGCAGTCATCCAGATGGATGCTTAACCTGCTTTTGTCGGGCTGCTTCAGCCTCCCGCGCCAACCGTTCCGCCCTCAGGCGTTCTCGATTATCATCGAACGCTTTTTGCGCTTTGGCGTAATCGGTCAAAGCTTCCTTCGCCCGGACCGCTTTGAATACCTTGTGGGCTTCGCGTTCTGCAGCCGTCGGTGCCCGTCGGTTTCGGTCGTTAATCATTGTTGACCTCCCATTTGGGCTTGACGAGTTAACGCATAGATATGGTCTTCGATCCTGTCGTCTAGCGGGCAACTTGTCATGCCCGTGTAGCCGCCAAAAACGAGGTGGCATTAAATTCCAAACGAATGCCTCATCTGGGCCACCATGCGCTGAACTGCGTAGGTGTATTTGCCTTGGGCGAACTGCTGATCGCCAATGTAAAGGGCAACAATAACGCCAATCGCTATCAATAGCCCCTTCACCAAACGCTCCTTACAAATCCTGTCGCGACGGAGGCTATGGTCGAGATGGCTCTGAATGCCGTGACGATCCCGGCATTCTGGCTGGGACCTCTGTCCGCGTCGGCTCCGCTGGCCGGCCCGGTTCTGACGTTCTGTTCGAACGTACCATCCAGGCCGCAAGACGGGCGTAGCCGCGCCTAAGCGTCGGCATGAACCATTCATGGTCGCCCTGATCCATACGCGCAAACTATTCCTGCCATCCTTTAAGGAACTGTTGCTGGCTAGGGTTGCACCGTGATCTTACGGGCAAGTACTGCGCCAAGGGCATCGCCGATGATCGCGCAGATCGCGGGAGCGCGCGGAAAAGCGCGTGCCGGAGGGCTTTCACTCGAGAACTTCGTATTCGAACGCCACCCCTTCCGGAGCGTTCTCCTCGAACCATTTCTCTGCGGCCTCGATTGTCGCGAAGACCTTGATGTGGTTCTCGTCGCCGACTTTCTTGGCCGCATCGGTATAGATCCAGACAGTTTTCATCGCATCAACTCAAACAGTTCCTTGATCTCACTCAACCGCGGCTTGGTGCTGGCCGGCATATGCTCCAACAACATATGCCTGATGCCGACCGCGATCCGGTCGCGTCGGTTGCCATCCTGCTCGGCGTGATAAGCGCGCATGTCGGCCGCGAACTGGCGGGCGACGGCAGGCGGATTTCGAGTGATGGGCATGGCTTACGCTAACGGACAACAACGCCGCCAAGCTTAAAATACTCGCTGGCGGCGCTGGTCTAGCCCCGGGAAGAATGTGCAAAATCCCGACGTGTAGGAGTCACCACAAACCGTGCCATGGTTCATGTCTCAAACGGATTACTACTGCGGGGGTAGTCGAGGCGCGTCTGAACCGCAAAAACCCCGCCTTGGGGAGCGGGGTTTCTGATGCGAAGCGGGGAGGGGTGGGGATTCTCTACGCTTCAATAATTGGTCAGAGCGATCGGCCATAGGTTCAAAAGAAAACTCGGAGTCAGCCGGAGAGAAATCAATCACCTCGCCCCAGTCCAGACGGGTATCGACCCAGCCGACCTTTCCGCGGTGAGGACGGCTTAACGAGACGGCTTCGCCGAGTGATAACGGAATGGCTCGGCGCTCCACCCCCTGCCATGACGCAAGAGCAGGCCCTGCGCGACCAGCGTTCGGCACGTTGGGTTGACGCGCTGTATCGCTGAGTGGTCAGTTATATTTCGATCAGTAGTTGCTTGCCAATCGATTGGAACGAGGGCTTGCCATGCCCACCACGGAAGAATTCCGCGAAGAGGCCGAGGCTCAAATCGGTCGGGCGGCCAGGCAAGGGCGTCCGCATATCGAGATCAACGCAGGCGAACTGCATCGGATAGTAAGCCCGGATCAGAACAGGCACTCAATGGCCTGCAACGCCATGCGCCAGCTTATGGGACCAGCCGACCTGGTGATCTATGAACCTCCAGCCGGGGACGGTCCATCGTTCACCGTTCGGTATGCTCTGCCTCGCTAGCATCGGCTTTGTCGGAAATGTCCGAACGCCCCGCCGTCATCGCTTCAACCGTCTCGACGACACGTCGGCGGATGGCCCGGTCACGGATCGAGCGAAAGGCCCGAAGAAGCCGGAACGCATCCGCCGCGTCTTTGCTCAGTCTCTCCTTCGTCAAGCTCGCCCTCGCATGATCCGCGGAATCTCGGAGACTTGGCATCCCCCGTTCCAGCCGTTGGATTAGTCCTTAATGAACATTGTTATTGGTCAGAACTGTTTGTCGGGACCGGAGCGACGCTTTCGTGGCCGGGAGTCAAGAAGATCCGGCATCGGTGGCAGTTGGGGACGCGACTCAGGACTTGGCTCCGTGCCCGGTTCGTCCTGGCCCTTTGCCGGTTGTCGTCGGCTGATCACAAGGCCAATTAGGCCGACCACTGCCAGCGCGGCTCCCGCGATGATGAGCCAGTGCGGTAATTCGAGCCATCCTATAGCGGTCTTGATCGTATCCAATCTACTTCTTCACCTCCCCCTCGCTTGGTAGTCGGGCGACTAACTGTGCACGAAAACTCGCGACATCTCGAAGTAGATCGTCGTGGCCCGGTCCCTGCGGAAGCTTACGGGCGGTGACTTGTAGCTTTACCGCCATTTCTTCTAGCTCCCGAAGGTCGGTCATCGTCATTTCTTTTCGCCCTTATAGTCCGATCTCGACCAGTCGCCCGAAACGATGCGGAATTTACCGCTTTTCTGCGGGAACGCCGACGTCGCTTGGGGGTGGTGCAGCTGGGGACGGCGGCGGAGTTTCCGCCGCAGCAGGCGCCGCACCGATGCAGTCACCTGCCCAGATCTTGGTGCCTCTAACCGCGCCGACCAGTTTGCAACCCATTGGCGCTTGCGGCCTGACCTGAACGGGCGGCCTTTTGGCCGCTTTCGGTGGAGCAGCTTGAGCAAGCGCGCTAGTCGTAAAAAGCAGCGCGATAAGTCCAATTAGCGGCTTCATGGTCGTTCCCCTTCGACTATAGAACGCGCGTTTATTTCCCCTTCGCCTTCAGCCCCAGCTCGACAAGCCGGCGGATAGCTTCGGAGCGGGATGGTAAATCAGGGTGACGTCGGCGCCATTCATCAATCGCGCTGACCTCGTCAGCCGACATCATAACTGGAATTCGCTGGTCTTTCTTATCCTCGGCCATGTCAGTTTCTACGAGCACAAGCCCTTCGGCACAAGTTGGTTGACATGTGCTAGTCCATGGCACAGGTCGTGCCAGTTGTCCAATATGGGCAACAAACCCAACCGAGGGCTAACCCGAAAATGGAGGTTTGGACATGTCACAAGCCGATTCTACGAATGCCATAGCCGCCGTCTCATCGCGGCGCCGCTTCCTGTCCAGCAGCGTGGCCGTCGGTGGCGTTCCTCTGACGCTAGCGAAAATTCCGCCTGCATGCTCCGCAATCGCACCAGCGGCATCGTTAGACCAGTGTTCGGCCTCATCGACGCTTATCGCGCGGCAGCCCGCGTAGCTGCCGCGGCGTCAGAAGAAAAATCACGGCGCGAGCAGATCCTTACTGGACGAGGGCATCGGACTTTCTCCGTTCGTCGCCGCCGTCAACGATGGGGCTCGCCGATCGTCGTCTACAGCCACAAGCAAATCGACCAGTGCCCGACCTTGTTCGGCCAGCAGCGGGACCGGGCGCATGTGAGGCTCGACGTCGCGCTTAGTCGCCATTCCACCATTCTCGGCGATGTCGAGAATGTCCTCTGCGATGCCATCGACGCTGGTGAAGAGCGTCTCGATGCGTTGCTCTCGACCGCTCCCACGTCAGTACCCGGCCTTCGCGCGTTGCTCCACTATATCCTGGCGGACGACGATGGGCCGACTTGCGAGGACGAGCTTTCATGGAATGCCCGGCTGGAGACGCTCCTATTCTCGATCGGCGATGCGCTGGACAATATCGACGTCGCCCGTGCCGAGGAGATTATCTAGTGGCAGAAGACCCAGCGTGGCACCGTCGGCATGCCATACAACTCGCCTGCCAGCTGCCTGAAAATTGCGAACATGCCCTTATCATTCTCGATCAGACAAAGCGGCTGGTCGCCGAATTTTCTCGCGGAGGATGAGCCGGCTCAGGTCCCGTCCAAGGTGCTTAGCCTGGTGCGGGAAGACGATTGCGCTTGATCTCGATGAGGCTCCAAACGGAAGCCCGCCGGTTCACGCCGGCGGGTTTTTCTTCGCGGTTGCTAGCGCCTGTAATACCGATACGGCCGCTCCCATACAAAGGTCGAGCCGTAGCGGTACGGCAGGACGTCATAGCCAATTAAGTACGCGGTTCGATACCGCCTGTGATGAATAATGCGGGTCGCACCACACGCGCACCGTTGGCGGGAACTGATCTCGGATGCCGGATTTTCATGCGGCTTCACCTGATCAGCGGATGCTCGATCCGGAAGGATGCAGAGCGCGCTAAAGGTGAGAATCGACAGGAGGCGAAGCATGGCCAAATCCTTCCGAGGCCCCGACCGATAACTGCACAAAGATGGGCAAGTTCCAGGGCATCCCATACCCCCCGGTGCTCCATGGCGGCCGGTTCGAACAGCGGCCGGACTTCGGCGCTGCGGTGGGCCGCAAGCTTGGCAGACGAACAGTGTTTCGAGGTCGGAGAGCCTGAGGCCTATCGGGCCAGCGGTCCGCGTCGAACTCAACGTGGTTGCGCGCATTTTTGTAGTCGCCGCAAAAGGACCAGCAGCCGGCGGGGGCCGGATTGGCGCATTTCTCCGAGGGTGATTTTCTGTTCGTCGCCGTCGACGAGTCCGGTGAAAAACTCGGCTCCCATTGTCGCCCTGATCGGGGGCAATGACTGCGCCTGATCTGCGCTGTTGCTCATGCGACCGGCTGCGGCTGGCTTCACAAGCCAGACGGATATCAAGGGCGCGGAGCCTCCGGGCTCCGCGCTTTGATCGGTACAGCAGCCGCTTTGATGGATTTCGGTTTGAGCGCTCTCCGCTTCATGGTCGCGGTTTGCTTCTTTGACTTTAGCGCCTGTGGTCGTTTGTTTGTTTCGCTCACGAATTCGCCCCCCTCGAAATTATTCTGCGGAACTTGAGCCGGATTTGCGTGACGTGACGAGTCGTAAGTGTATTTTGACGGACGAACCTCCTCGTTTGTTGCGGAATTGAGACAGAACGCCCGCGCTTATTGTTACCGGCACCGGCTAGAAAGCGGGCAAGCGGGGCTGATGGCCGTACGCACGGCGGCTGGTGGCTCATACTGGCGGTAACGGCCTCAAGCCCGCCGGCTCCACTCGGCGGGCTTTTCCTTGCGACGTGACGCGCTGTCCCCTTAGGCTGCCGTCGGGGGCAATTCCCCGCCGGTATTCACGCCCGGCGGGTTTTTCTTTGGTGACGGCGCCGTTAAGCCGCAGGCGGAAAACTGGCTAGGCGCCAATCACCAACGGCGATATGCGCGGTGATACCCGTAACCCCGATGCACGCCATAACCATAGCGGCGAACACTGTAGCCGTACCGTCGGTAGGCGGGTGCCGTGCGGACACAACCGCGCGGGCCGCAGACCACAGCGACGTTCTCGATGCTTGAAGCGGGAGTAAGTGGGGCAACTGGCATTGCGGACGCGATTCCTACCGCAGCAAGACTGCCGAGTGCAGCAAGTGCAAATTTGAGTTTCATGGGGCTTCTACCGGTTGGCGTTCTAGAGGCGTCGAACACAGTAAGAAGTCGAATGTGAACCGGAGATGAGCGGCTATGGTCCCGCTCTCGCACGCCTCAAGCCCGCCGGTTCGATTCGGCGGGTTTTTCTCTGGGCTTTGAGGGGAGCGGCGAGGGGTTGATCCGGTTTTTCAAATTGATGCTTTTCGGGCCTGCGCGCTCTACTGGCCGCGCGAATCTGGCGGCCCACCGCCGTTCGAACTTTCTTTGAGTGTCCCGAGGAACGTCGCACATGAGCTCACCTCCGGGTTGAGCCCCCTCGATGGAGCCTTAACGCGCAGGGCGCTCTAAAGGATCCTAAACGGGCGCCATTTTCTTTGGTTCGGCCTCAGTTGGCAGGCCACCTTTGACGACGACAAAAACTCCGCTCGCGCATGCTTTGCAAACGGGCGCAGTTGATTCGGCCATGATGCTGGAGGCCGTCGTGTCGCTAATGGGACTAGGCGTTTGCGCCTTGCTGCTCATTGCCTTCTGGGGCCTTACGTCGCCGCAATAGCTTAAATCGCAGGAGGCCCTTGCTACATGGGAAGCCGCCTCTGCTGGGACGACGCGTTCGCAATCAAGCCGCTTGCCCAGGTTCGAGTGGTCTGAGCAGCGGCAGCGGCTCGACGACCGCTATGGGGCGAAAGCCGTCGACGAAGGCCGAGCCCCGCGATTTCCGCTTCGCCCTCGGAAGCCGATGATGACGAGTACTCGTCCTGGCAAGGGAGGAGTTTGGTTGAATCGGCTCATCGCGGTTTCGTCTCACCTCTCTCGCCAGAGGTGAACTTTCGGCGCCGCTCCCAATTCGACGGTGTCGGAAAAGTGCCATCGGGGCGCGAGTTGCATTCGAGCAACATCGTTCGGAAAGATGGTCGTTAACCTTCTTTCGCCATTGCGCGACGACGCCCTGAGCGGACAATCCGCCTCGCCACATGCTGCAATCTGGCTCCCGAGGAGCCCGTAGAGGCTGGGATGATGAACTCGCGGCGGGTGCGGACAGCGGCGTTGGGTGGGACGGTCGTTCTGTCGCTCTCGTGGTTTGCGGCGTTCGGTTCGGCTGGCGTCGAGAAGATCGGTGCGTCGGTTACCGGTGCATCAGTTGATGATTTCCGCGCTCCTGCTGTCGTCGCCGATGCCGTATCGGCGACATCGAACGCTGCCGTTGATGGCCCTAATGCAGCGACCATGAGCGAACAGGAAGCGGTGGCGACCACCAATGCTGCGCCGACCGTGCTCGAGACAGAACCTGTCGCGGCCGCGTTGACCGATCCCGCGCTGCCGCCGGACACTCAACCTGGGCAGACGCCGGCAGCGAACACGCCGGATCCGGAGCCTCGCGCGGTCAAGGCGGCGGTGGACTCCGTCGAAATCCTCGACGAGTGCTGGGACGTCAACGCCTGCATCGACCGCTATCTTTGGGCGCTCTATCAAAGGACGCCCAAGGAAGACACCATCAAGGTGCCTGAGCAGAGGGAGGTGACGGTCAAGAGAAAGAAGAAGATGGTGACGGTCACCAGAACCTTCACCAGGCTTGTCGATGAGGATTTCGCCTGGAAGGACGCCAAGGCGGCCGAAAGAGCCAGCATGCCCATGATGGACTACGTCATGGGAGGCGTCGATCGGAGCTTCAAGCTGAAGCTCTTCCGTGCACTTCTCGCGGCGGAACAGGCCGGCCTGTCGCCCGGTATCACCAGCGCCTTCCGCGATGACTACCGCCAGTCGATTGCAAGCGGGCTGAAGGCGGCCAGCAACAGGTCGTATCACGGCGGCAGCCTCCGTGGCGGCTACGGCCATGGGCTCGCGGCCGACATCGTCAGCATCGACGGCGCGACGCGCGACGACCGTTGGAGATCGTCGGAAAGGCTTTGGAAGTGGGTCGATGCGCACGGCAAGGAGTTTGGCGTCGCGCGCCCCTATCTCGATTTTGATCCGCCGCATCTGGCGCCGATCGATGGCCAGGAATATGCCGCTCACCGTGGCGGCGCCAAAACGCGGCACGCGGCGCTGGACGCGAAGACGCGCAGCCGTCACGCGGCGCACGATAATCACGCCGCGGTGAAACGCGCAAAGACCGCGAAGTCATCGAAGGTGCGAACGATCTGAGCGGGATAACGATGATCCGTATTGTGGGTTAGCCCACCTGGTCCGCGCAAAAGAGCGGCCCGATGACGGCTCCGGCGTAACCCAACGTCGTACCCCGAAGATGGTGGCGCTTCGCTAGGGCGTGTAGAGGCGGTGACATGAAAGTACGAGTAAACGCTGCAAGCTTACCCCGCGTTGGCCTTCAGGCCCGCCGCCTCGATGCCCGCAACGGCGCATACCTCGTCATTGTCGGAAGTGTCGCCGCTGACGCCGACGGCGCCGAGCAAGGTTGAGCCGTCATTGATCAGCACACCGCCGGGGACCGGCACCAGCCGGCCCTGCGCCAGCGTGTTCACTGAATCGATGAAAAAGGCCTGCTCCTGCGCGCGCTGAAACAGTGCCCGCGATCCCATCCCCAACGCCAGCGCACCATAGGCCTTGCCATGGGCGATCTCGGCCCGCATCAGGCTGGTGCCGTCCTGCGCCGCCGTCACCTTCACCGCGCCGCGGGCGTCGAGGATGGTGACGACCAGCGGCTTCAACTTCTTCTCGACGCCCTTGGCAAGGGCGGCATCCAGAATCTTGCGGGCAATTTCGAGGGTGAGCTCAGCCATGGGCCTCTATCCTTTGTCGGTAACAATTTGTTGGAATTCGATTTCGCACACTTCAGGCTCATCGCCAATACGCTGGCGACATGCAGCGGCGTGCGCCTGCTGCCGTCCTTGATCTGGTGCCGACACGAGGTCCCGTCGGCCACGATCAGCGTGTCCTGATCGGCGCTGCGGACCGCCGGCAGCAACGACAGCTCAGCCATCTGGATCGAGGCCTGATAGGTGTCCGCGCCATAGCCGAACGCGCCCGCCATGCCACAGCAGCTCGACTCGATGGTCTTGACGTCGAGGCCGGGCACGAGGCGGAGCGCTTTCTCCACGGGCTTGAACGCGCCAAAGGACTTTTGATGGCAATGACCATGCACGACCGCTTTTCCGGCGATCGAGCCGAGCGGCAACGCTAGGCGCCCAGCCTCGGCCTCTCGCACGAGGAACTCCTCGAACAGCAAGGCGTGTGCGCTGACGCTCTTTGCGGCCGCATCCGAACGCAGCGACAGCAGTTCATCCCGCAGGGTCAGAAGGCAGCTCGGCTCCAGGCCGATGATCGGCACGCCGCGGGCCGCGAACGGAGCGTAGGTTGAAACCAGCCGGTCGAGTTCTGCACGGGCCTGATCAACCAGTCCGGCCGACAGGAATGTTCGTCCGCAGCACGGCGGGCGGCCCCCGTCCGATGGCCGAGGCAGATGCACGCGATAGCCGCCGGCGACAAGGACCTCGATCGCGGCGTCGAGATTCTCCCGCTCATAGCCGCGGTTGAACGTATCGGCGAACAGCACCACCTCGCGTCCGTCGGGCGGACCCAGCACCTCGGCGTCAGGCCGGAAGGTGTCGCGGCGAAACGCCGGCAGCGCACGGTTGGCACTGATCCCGGCGAACCTCTCGAACAACGTGCGCAACAGCGGGCTGTGGTTGCGCCAGTTCGCAATGGGAGCCAAGCGCGAGGCGAGATCGATATAACGCGGCAGATAGCCGACCAGCCGGTCGCGCAGCGAAAGCCCGTGCTTGTCGGCGCGCGCGGCCAGCACCTCGATCTTCATCTTGGCCATGTCGACGCCGGTCGGGCATTCATGGCGGCAGGCCTTGCAGGAGACGCAGAGTTTCAGCGTGTCCATCATCTCGTCGGAGGCGAGCGCGTCCGCACCCAACTGGCCCGAGATCGCCAGCCGCAGCGTATTGGCGCGGCCGCGGGTGACATCCTTCTCGTTGCGCGTCGCCCGATAGGACGGGCACATCACGCCGCCTTCGAGCTTGCGGCAGGCGCCGTTGTTGTTGCACATCTCGACGGCGCCTTGGAAGCCGCCGCCGGCGCCGGGATAGGCCGACCAGTCCAGCGTCGTCTTCAATTCGCCGACGCGATAATCCGGGGAGAAGCGGAACAGCGAACGGTCGTCCATTTTCGGCGGATCGACGATCTTGCCCGGGTTGAGCGTGTTGGCGGGATCGAAGCGCTGCTTGACCTCGCGGAAGTCGGCCACGATGCGCGCGCCGAACATCGCCTCGTGGAATTCCGAGCGCACCAGGCCGTCGCCGTGCTCGCCCGAATGCGAGCCCTTGTATTCGCGCACCATCGCGAACGCTTCCTCGGCAATGGCGCGCATTGCCTTGACGTCCTTCTCGAGCTTGAGATTGAGCACCGGGCGCACATGCAGGCAGCCTTCGGAGGCATGTGCGTACATCGTGCCGCGTGTGCCGTGCCTGGCGAAGACGGCATTGAGCCGCTCGGTGTAGTCGGCAAGATGCGGCAGCGGCACCGCGCAATCCTCGACGAACGAGACCGGCTTGCCCTCCTGCTTCATCGACATCATGACGTTGAGGCCGGCGGCGCGGAAATCGGCGATGCCGGTCTGCAGCGCGGGCTCGACGATCTCGATCACGCCGCCCCATTTGGGCTGCGGCTTGTCCCAGCCGAAGCCGAGATCGGCCATCAGCTCGCCGAGCTGCTTCAGGCGCGCAAGGTTGTCGGCCTGATCTTCTTCGGCGAACTCGACCACCAGGATCGCGTCGGGGTCGCCGCGCACCGCCGCGGAGATGATCGGCTGGAACATCGCGATCTCGCGTCCGAGCGCGATCATGGTGCGGTCGACCAGCTCGACTGCGATCGGCCGCAGCTTGACCAGATGCTGGGCCGCGTCCATCGCCTCGTAGAAGCTGCCGAAATGGCAGACGCCGAGCGCCTTGTTGCGGATCACCGGCCACAGCTTGAGCTCGACCTGGGTCGTGAAGGCGAGCGTGCCCTCCGATCCGACCAGGAGATGCGCCAGATTGTTCGGCGCATTGCGCGGCACCAGCGCATCGAGGTTGTAGCCGCCGACGCGGCGCTGCACCTTGGGGAATTTGTCTGATATTTCGGCGGCCTCGCGCTCGCCGAGATCGAGCATGTCGCGAAACAGCTTCAGTCCGCTCTCGGGTGAATTGACCCGCGTCAGATCGCGCGGCACCTCGCCGAAATGCAGCAGCGTGCCGTCGGCGAGTGCGGCATCCATCGACAGCGTGTTGTCGCGCATGGTGCCGTAGCGCAGCGAACGGCCGCCGCAGGAATTGTTGCCGGCCATGCCGCCGATCGTGGCGCGCGACGCGGTCGAGACGTCGACCGGAAACCACAGCCCATGTTTCTTCAGCTGACGGTTGAGATCGTCGAGCACGATGCCAGGCTCGACCACACAGATCCGGTTCTCGACATCGAGCGAGAGGATGCGGTTCAGATGCTTGGACAAGTCGACGACGATGCCGTCATTGACGGTCTGGCCGCATTGCGAGGTGCCGCCGCCACGCGGGGTCACGATCCGCCCGTCGTCGCGGGCGATCGCAAGCGCCCGCAGCGCCTCGTCGACGGTTCGCGGCACCACCACGCCGGCCGGCATGATCTGGTAGAACGAAGCGTCGGTTGCGTAGCGGCCGCGGTTGAATGCATCGAAAAAGACGTCGCCGGTCAGATAGGACCGCAGGCGCTGCTCGAGCAATGAGGCGTTCTTCATCCCAGATCCGATGTGATCCATGACGCTGATGTCGGCTCACGGATTATGCATTCTCTCGACTTGAGAATTATATTATGAATTCATAATGGGCAAGCAGAGCTACCGTCTGATCACTCCTCAGTCGCCGTGAGGCCTCGTCTCCAGGGCGGTGTCGGGCCCTTCCGCGAGCTGCTCGATGGCGGCGGATCGCTTGTTGCGGAGATGCTGGAACAGGACGTCGCTGAGTTCGCTTCCGGCGCGGCGGCGCAGCGCATCAAGGATCGCCTCGTGCTCCCGCATCGCTTCCGCCCAGCGCTGCCGCTTGCGGGCGAAATTGGCGGAGTAGCGCACGCGGCGGATCCGGCCCGCGAAATTGGCGTAGGTCGCCATCAGCGTCTCATTGCGCGCCGCTGCGACGATGCTTTCGTGGATGCGCTGGTTGATCTGGAAATAGCCATGCATATCGCGATGCAGATAGTGGCCGTACATTTCGTAATGCAGCCGCTCGATCGCGACGATTTCCTCATCGGTGATCGCTTCGCAGGCCAGTCGGCCGGCCAGGCTCTCGAGCCCGGCCATGACGTCGAACAGTTCCTCGAGGTCGTGGGGGCTGAGCCGGCGGACCCGCGCGCCGCGGTTGGGCAGCAGCTCGATCAGGCCCTCGGCGGCCAGCACCTTGAGGGCCTCGCGCAGCGGCGTCCTGGAGATCCCCAGCATTTCGCAGAGCTGTCGCTCCGGAACGCGCCCGCCCTCGGGAATGTTGCCTTCCACCACATAGTCGCGGAGCCGCAGCAGGATCTCGCCGTGAAGCGAGGCCTCCTGGCGGTCGCTGCCATTGCCGGCGGCGGGTTGGGTGATCGGAACCCCGGCTTCGGGAATCGCGGATTTCATATCCTGAACAATAATTTGCCGACGCGGTCGCGTCGATGTCCTCAATCGAATACCAAATTTGGATTGAAAATACAAAAAATGAATGCAAAATGACTTTCAGAGAGGTCGAAATACGGCGATTGGGAGGTTCTCATGCATCAAGGGCGCCATTTTCTGCAGATTCCAGGGCCAAGCCCGGTCCCGGATCGCATTCTTCGCGCGATGGACATGCCGGTCATCGACCACCGGAGCGCGGAGTTTGCGGAGCTTGGCCGGGCAGTGCTCGAGGGCAGCGGCAAGATCTTCCAGACGACAGGCCCGGTGGTGATCTTCCCATCGTCGGGGACCGGCGCCTGGGAAGCCGCCATCGTCAACACGCTGTCGCCCGGCGACAAGGTCCTGATGGTCGAGACCGGCCACTTCGCCACCCTGTGGCGGCAGCTGGCCGGCCGTTTCGGCATCGAGGTCGACTTCGTCCCCGGCGATTGGCGGCGCGGCGCTGACCCCGCCCAGATCGAGGCAAGGCTTGCGGAGGACACCGCGCACAGCATCAAGGCGGTGATGGTCGTCCACAATGAGACTTCGACCGGCGCGACCAGCCGGATCGCCGACATCCGTGCCGCCATCGACCGCACCTCGCATCCGGCGCTGCTGATGGTCGATACCATTTCCTCGCTGGGCTCGGTCGATTACCGGCATGACGCGTGGAAGGTCGATGTCAGCGTCAGCTGCTCGCAGAAGGGTTTCATGTTGCCGCCCGGCCTCGGCTTCAACGCGATTTCGGAGAAGGCCCGCGCCGCGTCGCGGACGAACCGGATGCCGCGCTCCTATTTCGATTGGGAGGAAATGCTGAAGCCGAACGCCAAGGGCTTCTTCCCCTATACGCCGGCGACGAACCTGCTCTACGGCCTGCGCGAGGCCATCGCGATGTTGCTGGCGGAGGGGCTCGACAATGTGTTCGCCCGCCATCAGCGGCTGGCCGCCGCCACGCGTGCCGCCGTCAATCAATGGGGACTCGAGGTGCTGTGCCAGGAGCCCTCGGAGTTCTCGCCGGTGCTGACCGCGGTGCTGATGCCGCCCGGCCATGACGCCGACCAATTCCGCAAGGTCGTGCTCGACAATTTCAACATGTCGCTCGGCGCCGGCCTGTCGAAGGTCGCCGGCAAGGTGTTCCGCATCGGTCATCTCGGCGAGTGCAACGAGCTGACGCTGCTTGGCGCGCTCACCGGCGTCGAGATGGGGCTGTCGGTTGCCGGCGTGCCGCACCGCTCGGGCGGTGTCGAGGCGGCGATGCGGCTGCTCGAGCAGCGCGATCAGCGCAACGCGTCGTCGCACCTGAAGGTGGTCAGCACGTAAGTGACAACCTTCGGCATCGCGCTCAACAACAGTCGGAATAACGGCGGATCAGGGAAGGGGAGGGATATGAGGCTTCGGTTCAAGGCCACCCATGTCGTGTTGGCCATGCTCTGCGTGATGTACTTCATCACCTATGTGGATCGGGTGAACATCGGCACCGCCGCCGGCGAGATCCAGAAGGAGCTAGGCCTGTCCAACACCGAGCTCGGCCTGGTGTTCTCGGCTTTCGCCTATCCGTATCTGCTGTTCCAGGTGATCGGCGGTTGGGTCGGCGATCGCTTCGGGCCGCGCCAGACCTTGTTCTGGTGCGGCATGATCTGGGCTGCGGCGACCATCATGACCGGCTTTGTCCATGGTCTCGCTGCGCTGTTCGTCGCGCGTTTCGCGCTGGGGTTCGGCGAAGGGGCGACGTTTCCGACCGCGACGCGCGCCATGCAGTACTGGACGCCGGCGAACCGCCGCGGCTTCGCGCAAGGCCTGACGCATTCGTTCGCACGGCTCGGTAATGCCATCACCCCGCCGGTCGTCGCGCTCTTGATCCTCTGGCTGACCTGGCGCGGTGCGTTCGTCGTGCTCGGCGTCGTCAGTCTCATCTGGGGCGTTGTGTGGGTCTGGTACTTCCGCCACGAGCCGAGGGACCATGGCTCCATCACTGCGGCCGAGCTTGCGACATTGCCGCCGCGTCCGCAGGGCGAGCGGCCGAAGGTGCCGTGGGGACCGCTGCTGCAGCGGATGTGGCCAGTGACCTTGACCTATTTCTGCTACGGCTGGTGCCTGTGGCTCTATCTCAACTGGCTGCCCCTGTTCTTCAAGAACAACTACAGCCTCGATCTGAAGAACTCGGCGCTGTTCGCATCCGGCGTGTTCTTTGCGGGCGTGATCGGCGACAGCATCGGCGGCGTCATCTCCGACCGTATCCTCGAACGATCAGGCAATGTGCGTCTGGCGCGACTCAGCGTGACCATCGTGGGATTCGCGGGCGCGCTGCTGTCGCTGATGCCGATCCTGTTCGTCCACGACATCACGGTGGTCGCGCTCTGCCTGTCGGCCGGCTTCTTCTGCGCCGAGCTCGTGATCGGCCCGATGTGGTCGATCCCGATGGACATCGCGGCGAAATATTCCGGCACCGCCGCGGGGATCATGAACAGCGGCTCGGCGTTTGCGGCAATCGTCTCGCCGCTGGTTGCCGGCTTCGTCATCGATGCCACCGGAAACTGGTACCTGCCATTCCTGATGTCGATGGGCCTCCTGCTGCTTGGTGGTTTCTCGGCGTTTCTGATGCACCCCGAGCGGCCGTTCGAGGAGGCCAGTGAAATGGTGGCGCCGGGGAAGGTGGTGGCCGCCGAATGAGGGGCCGCCGGCGCCAGCGGAGCGCCGTCAGATATGCATGACGGTCCCCCGCCGGGCCTAGGACAAATCCGGCGAATAGTGATATGCGAGCGGCTTACCAACACCAAGGCAAGACCGGGAAAGACGCTCATGACCGTGCATACTGGAAGGCATTTTCTGCAGATTCCGGGGCCGACCAACGTGCCGGACCGGGTCTTGCGGGCCATGGATATGCCGACCATGGACCATCGCGGTGCCGAATTCGCCGAGATCGGTTTTGCCGTGCTTTCGGCAATGCAGCGTGTGTTCCGCACCAAGCAGCCGGTGATCATCTATCCGTCGTCGGGGACCGGTGCCTGGGAAGCCGCGATCGTCAACACGCTGCAGCCGGGCGACAAGGTCGTGATGTGCGAGACCGGGCAGTTCGCCGTGCTGTGGCACGGCATTGCCGACAAGTTCAAGCTCGACGTCGATTTCATTCCCGGCGACTGGCGCCATGGCGCCGACCTCGAGCAGATCGAGGCCAGGCTGTCCGCCGACAAGGCGCACAAGATCAAGGCCGTCTGCGTGGTCCATAACGAGACCTCGACCGCCTGCGTTACCTATCCGCGCGACGTCCGCAAGATCCTCGACACGCTGAAGCATCCGGCGCTGCTGATGGTCGACACCATCTCGGGCCTCGGCTCGCTCCAATATGAGCACGATGCCTGGGGCATCGACGTCTCGATCGCCGGCTCCCAGAAGGGACTGATGTTGCCGCCCGGCCTCGGCTTCAACGCCGTGTCGGGGAAGGCGCTTGCCGCGGCCAAGGCCAATCCGGGGATGCGTTCCTATTGGGATTGGCAGGAGGTCATCAACATCAACAAGGCGGGCACCTGGCCGTACACGCCAGCGACCAATCTGCTGTTCGGCCTGCGCGAGGCCGTGAAGATGCTGGAGGAGGAGGGGCTGGACAACGTCTTCGCCCGCCACAAGCGCCATAGCGAAGCGACGCGCGCCGCGATCAAGGTCTGGGGCCTGGAAACGCAGTGCCAGGAGCAGGGCGCGCACTCGCCGGCGCTGACCGCGGTGCGGGTGCCCGATGGCCATGACGCCGATCAGTTCCGCAAGGTCGTGCTGGAGAACTTCGACATGTCGCTCGGCACCGGCCTCAACAAGGTCAAGGGCAAGGTGTTCCGGATCGGGCACATCGGCCACTTCAACGACCTGATGCTGATGGGCACGCTGTCCGGCGTCGAAATGGGCCTTGATCTGGCCAAGGTGCCGCATCGTGGCGGCGGCGTGCTGGCCGCGATGGAAGTCCTGAAGGGACGCGACGCCTCGCAGGTCTCGAAGGCCGTCGCCTGAAATCGAATCGTCAACAACAGAAAGAGCGAGACATGAACGCGCCCGTCACACCGACCGAAGACCTGGTCTACTCCGTCGAGGACGGAATCGCGCGCATCACGTTCAACCGGCCGCAGGCGCGCAACGCGCTGACCTTTGCGATGTACGAGCAGATGGCTTCGATCTGCGAGAACATCAATCAGGATCACTCCATCAAGGCGCTGATTCTGACCGGTGCCGGCGACAAGGCGTTCGCCTCGGGCACCGACATCTCGCAGTTCCGGGCGTTCAAGACCGCCCAGGACGCGCTGGACTATGAGGCGCGGATCGATCGTGTGCTGGGAACGCTCGAACAGTGCCGCGTGCCCGTCATCGCGGCGATCGCCGGCGCCTGCACGGGCGGCGGCGCCGGTATCGCCGCATGCTGCGACATCCGCATCGGCACCGAGGCAACACGGATCGGCTTCCCGATCGCTCGCACGCTCGGCAACTGCCTCTCGATGTCCAACATCTCGCGGCTGGTGTCGCTGATCGGTCCGGCGCGAACCAAGGACCTGATCTTCAAGGCGCGGCTGGTCGAGGCGCCCGAAGCGCTGGCGCTCGGGCTGTTGAACGAAGTCGTTCCCGATGTGGAGACGCTGCAGCGCCGTGCCAGCGAGACCGCCAAGCTTGTCGCCGGCCATGCGCCGATCACGCTCGAAGTGACCAAGGAGGCGGTGCGCCGCATCCGCCGCACGCTGTCGCGCGAGGAAGGCGAAGACCTCATCCTGCGCGCCTATATGAGCGAGGATTTCCGCGAGGGCATGGACGCTTTCCTCAACAAGCGGTCGCCCAACTTTAAGGGCAAATAGCGGTGTTCCAGATGCCCGCACCGGCTCGAAGCCGAGCTTGTTTGCCAAATCGCAACTGTTTGGGCTTTCATCCCACGCATCAAGATTTTGGCCTGTAGTCGAGGTGACGGGAGTTGTCCGTAGTACCTGACCGGGCAGAAGCAGGTGGCGCTGCTCGGGAGCGCCATTGCACAAATCCTTAGAAAAACTGTTCATTTAAATCAAATACTTAGCCCGCGTCTGCTCTGCGTGTTGGACGTTTTGTTGCACGCGGCCAACGCTTAATCGTTCCTGTCACGTTCTGCTGCTAGAGCGCCATTGGAGTGGCCGAAACCTCGATGCTGGATTCAAGGAAGTGCGAGGAAATTTGCTCCCTAGGGTCTGTTGGGATTCATCGGGAGTTTATCACGGCTGCGGCGAGATGGATCATGGAAGCGAAGCTCTGATCGGTCTTGTCGGCGCGCATGGCGATGCGTTTGAACTCCTTGAGCTTGCCGAAGAAGTTTTCGATGAGATGCCGCCATTTGTACATCTCCTCGTCGACGGCGAGGGGGTTTTGCGCGACGCGGATGCTGGGAGATGACGACCTTGGCGCCGCGCGCGTCGAGTTCGGCGATAATGGCGTTGCTGTCGAACGCCTTGTCGGCGGTCAGCGCGTCGAAGGCCAATCCCTCGATGAGCGGCGGCACGCCCACCGTGTGGAAGCGCTGTCCCGGCAGAAGCACGAAGCGCACGAGATTGCCGAGCGCATCAGTGAGCGCCAGGATTTTGGTGGTCATGCCGCCCTTCGAACGGCCGATCGCCTGGCTTTGAGTCCCCCTTTTGCGCCCTGTCCGTGGCGTGGACCTTGACGATGGTGGCGTCGACCATGGCGTACTCCATGTCGGGATCGTCAGACACGGCGTCAAACAGCCGCTTCCAGATAATCCGCCTTCACCCAGTCGCGGAAGCGCGTGAAGACACTGTTCCAGTGGCCAAACGAGACCGGCAGATCCCGCCAGGGACTGCCGGTTCGGGCGATCCACAGCACGGCCTCGACAAACAGCCTGTTGTCCTTGCCTCGGCGGCCGGGATCGCCCGGCTTGCCAAGACAATCTTCGCCCATTGGGCCGTCAGTCAAAACGAAACGGTCCATCCGCAGCTTGAATCACAACCAAGCCCGGATGAGAATCCTGAATCCCAACAGACCCTAGTTGACGAGCGATTGCGCGAGGTTGTTTGCCGCCCTTGGGATATCCAATATTGCGCACTGGACTTGATCGCGACAATTTGACACAGTGAATTATATTCCTGAAGAATCTCGATTTTTTTCGAACTTTCACATACTACGGGGCATATTATGGCGACTTGGACGGCCTTTTCCGGGACTGCGAACGCATCGTGGGCATTCGACGGTCTCGGCAGCATCGACTCGGTGCACTCCACCTCGACCCGGCTGATTTTCAACAACGGCGACGGCACGCTCACGTATCTGAACGGAACCGGCCTGACCGTTTCGAACGACCCGACATGGACGACGCTGACCTCGGTCGACCATGTTGCGGCGGACGGCACCACGGTGATCGAAAGCATCACCAACATCACGCTCGGATACCAGGCCGGGCATTTCTTCACCGGCATCCTCGCGGGTAACGACAGCATTGTCGGCTCGTCCGGGGTCGATCATATCTGGGGCCACGCAGGCGACGACACCATCACCGGCGGCGGCGGCGCCGATGTGCTGAACGGCGGCGGCGGCAACGACATTTTCATCCTCGCGGCCGGTGACTTTGCGGCGGGCGAGCAGATCGGCGATAACGGGGCCGGCATCATCGATCTGGAGAATGCCGGCAGCGTCGACTTCAGCACCGGCGTGTTTTCCGGAATCAGCACCGTCAAGTTCGACAGCGGCGTCTCGAGCGCCACCTTCGACTCCGGGCAGGGGGTGCACGCCGGCTCTGGCGAGATCAATACCTTCATCGGCAGTGCGCAGGCTGACTCCGTCACTTTCAAGAACGCCTACAGCGATTTCTCCAATCTGACCTTCACGTCGTGGACCGCGGGTGTCGATACGATCAACTTCATCACCGCCGGGGGCAATTTTGGTTCGCTGGTCGGAACCAATCAAGACGACACCATGACCCTGAACGGCCACGGCAACGTTCAGGGCGGCGCCGGCGACGACACCTTCATCTATAACGCCACAAGCACCGGCGGAGACCTCGACGGTGGCGCCGGCAACGACACGGTCGAGTTCAATTCGGCCAACATCACCTATGGCGATGGCCGCCTCACCAATGTCGAACGGATGGTATTCGAGACCGGCAACTCCACCGTCACGTTCCTGGGCAACACCCTGGTCACGGCGGTTCCGACCATCGTCGGCGGCCCCGGCATCGACAAGATCGTCATCAACAGCAGCCAGACCAATCTGTCAGGCGTGTCGTTTACGTCCTGGACCGCGGGCGTCGACAGCATCACGATCAACATCAATTTCGGCGCCGGCTCAACGGCGATCGGATCGAGCCAGGCCGACCAGATCAACGGCAGCGTCGGCGCGGACTCGATCAGCGGCGGCGCCGGCAACGACACCATCGCGGGCAACACCGGCAACGACACCATCGACGGCGGCGCCGGCGACGACACCGCGGTGTTCTCCGGCAGCCGGAGCAGCTACACGATCAGCAACTCGGGCGGCCAGATCCTGGTGTCGGGCACCTATGTCGTTACGCTGACCAACGTCGAACACCTGCAATTCGCCGACATGACGCTGAACGCCAGCGACGTGCCGATCAACAACACCGGGACAGCCGGCAACGATCTGATCTATGGCGGCGGCGGCAACGATACACTTAGCGGCCTTGCCGGCAACGACGTTCTCGTCGGCCTCGGCGGCGACGATGTCGGCTATGGCGGCGACGGCAACGACTATTTCTACGCGGGCGCCGGCAATGACGTGCTGTTCGGCGGCAATGGCCTCGACGTGCTGCTCGGCGAAGCCGGCAACGACAGCATCTATGGCGGCTCAGGCTTCAACTATCTGTTCGGCGGTGACGGCAACGACATCCTGGTCGGATCGGGCGGGACGGCCAACTCCGATGTCAATGTGATGTTCGGGGGCAACGGCGGCGATGACCTCTATGGCGGCCAGGGGACGAACTACTTCTACGGTGGCGCCGGCGTCGACACCATGTTCGGTGGCTCCGGTCTCAACATCTTCATTTCCTCCGGCGAGACCGACGGCAACTATATCTACGGCGGCTCGGGCCAGAACTACATCTACGGCTCCAATGGCGGCGACACCGTTACGGGCGGCAGCGGCGTCGATGTGTTCCTGATGGGAAGCGGCGCGGACGTCATCAGCGGCGGCGGCGGCGTTGACTATGCCTGGGGAGGCGGCGGCTCCGACACATTCATGATCAGCGACACGACGTCGGAGGTCATGGTGATCCAGGACTTCAACGCAGGCGGCGTCAACGACGTCGTGAACTTCGCCGGCACATCGCTGCATTCGTTTGCCGACGTGCAGGCCGCGGAGTTCTATTCGCCCGGCATCAACACGACGATCATTACAGATGCCGCCGGCAATGCCGCCTGGCTGATCGGCGTAGCGCCGGGACAGCTCGACGCAAGCATGTTCAAGTTCAGCTAGTTCAAGAGGCCTAGACCGCTAGGGAGAGCGACAAGGGCGTGCGAATCACGACTTCTAACTGTTCATTTTGGGTGCCAGGTGGATGCCATCGACCCTGCGGGCAGGGATGTGAGCGAGATTTGTCTTGCAGAGGTGAGCTGGAGGTCGTCGCCTTCGAGCGCGAAAATGTCTGAAAAAGGTGGGACCTGTCTCAGAGACGCAGTCCGCCTGCCCTGGGCACATCCAATATTGCCCGCCGGACTCCTCCGCGACAATCTGACACGGTAAATTGTATCGAAGAATTTCGCTTTCGGTTTTCACATACTACGGGAGCACGTTGTGGCGACTTGGACGGTCTTTTCCGGGACTGCGAACGCGTCTTGGGCATTCGACGGCCTCGGCACCATCGACTCGGTTCACTCAACCTCCACCCGGCTGATTTTAAACAACGGCGTCTGAACGAAACTGGCCTGATCGTTTCGAATGACCCGACGTGGGCGACGCTAACGTCAGTTGATCATTATGCGTCCGATGGCACTACGCTGCTCGAAGCATTACTAACGTCACACTCGGGCACCAAGCCGGGCATTTCTTCTTCGCCATCCTCGCAGGCGCCGATAGCATCGTGGGCTCGTACGGGATCGATCACATCGGGGGCCATGCGGGTGACGACACCATAACTGGCGGCGGCGGCAAGGCGCCGGAATCATTGATCTAGAGAATGCCGGCAGCATCGACTTCAGCACCGGATCGTTTTCTAGAACAACACCGTCGAGTTCGGTAGCGGCGTCTCAAGCGCCACCTTCGACTCATGGACGGCGGGAGTCGACAGCGTCAAAATCAACATTAGTTATTTCGGCGTCCCATCAACGACCATTGGATCGAGCCAGGCCGATCTCATCAACGGCAGCATTGGTGGGGACTCGATTAGTACCGGCCGCGGCAACGACACCATCGCCGGTGGCTCTGGCAACGACACCATCGACGGTGCGTCGGCGACGATACCGCGGTGTTCTCCGGCAACCGAAGCAGCTACACGATCTACAATTCCGGAAACCAGATCCTGATGACCGGCGCCAATGTCGACACACTGACCAATGTCGAACATCTGCAATTTGCAGATTGACGCTTAACACCAGGCGATCTGCCGATCGCCGCCAACGGGACAGCCAGCAATGACCTGACGTATGGCTGGGGCAGGCAACGATACCGTCTTCTGCGTGGGCGGCAACGACGTTCTGCTCGGCCTGGCTGGTGATGACTTCGCCTACGGCGACGCCGGCAACGATCATATTTATTCGGGTGCCGGTAACGATGTGATGTACGGCAGCGATGGCGTCGACGTGTTGCTTGGCGTAGCCGAAAACGACGCCATCCATGGCGACACCGGCTTCAACTATCTGTTTGGCGGGGGCGGAATCGACATTCTCCACGGATCGGGCGGCATGACAAGCTCTGACGTCAACGTCATGTTCGGTGGTGACGGCGGCGATGTCCATTATGGAGCCTAGAGCGGTTCACGAATTTACTGAATCTGGAGGGATTCCGCTTCGGCGGCGAATATGATTCAAGATGCTGGCTGGATTGGAGGCCAGCATCGATGGTCAGACCCCTTTGCAATGACCTGCGAAAGCGGGTAGTCGCGGCGGTGTCGAAAGGTGAGAGTTGCCGCCCAGCGGCCCTGCGTTTTGGCGTCGCGGTCTCCTCGGTGGTGAAGTGGTCGCAGCGTTATCGAGCGACCGGCTCTGTCAAGCCGGACAGGATGGGCCGACAGCGCAAATCTGTGCTGGATCCGCACGGCGACTTCATCAAGGAGCGGATCAGGCAGACCCCGCATCTGACGCTGCACGCGCTGAAAGACGAGTTGGCGGCGCGCGGGGTCGAAGTCTCGCATAATGCGGTGTGGCTGTTCATGCGCCGTGAAGGGCTGCGGTTCAAAAAACACTGTTCGCTCTTGAGCAAGGCCGCCTTGATGTGGCCGCCGACGGCGACGCTGGCGATCATGGCAGGCTGGCCTTGATCCTCAGCGCCTTGTCTTCATCGACGAGAGTGTGCTGCAGACAGCGGAAGGAGTTCAACATGAGCTAAAACCGATGGTGAAGCTGCGGGAAAGATGGGGGCCGGCCCCGAGATCGGCTTTCAGGGGCGGGTCTCAAACCAATCCGAGCTGCTGCGGTAAAGAGCCGTGGTGGTGAGCGTCGGATCAGAAGTTCGGAATAAACCGAGCAGGTGAGTGTCCGAAAGACGAACGAAAGTGAACCCTCCGAGGACGCGTCGTTATGAATCCAAGTGTCGTCGAAACCAGGACCGTCTCGTCATCCTGGGACAAGTCCGCCAGATGCCTGATGACCGGGCGGGCGGCGACCGGCGTAGAGGGGGCGTGAGTCGGACACAGGCTTTCGCGTGGAACTGCAGGAACCAGGCTCTTGATGCCAAGGGAGAAGCGCAAGCGGTGCCAACCGCGAGGCGAAAGTACCGATGCAAGAGACCTGGGGCGGACCGATCCGTAGGAGCGTCGAGGGCCCTGTAATGGGGTCGGAGCAAAGGGATCGGGTCAGGTAGTCGTACTCTGGAACCAACTGGAAACAGGATGACTTCGAACGGTGCGACAAACAAGCCGTTCTCGATCGAGAAGCGGCGAGTGTACGAAGCGTACAAGGCGGTCAAATCCAATCGCGGAGTGGCCGGAGTGGACGGACAGACCTTGGAGATGTTCGAGACAGATCTGGCAGGGAATCTCTACAAGATTTGGAATCGGATGTCGTCAGGGACCTACTTTCCACCTCCGGTGCGCGCCGTCTCCATTCCAAAGAAGACGGGCGGCGAAAGGATTTTAGGTGTGCCCACTATCAGCGATCGGATCGCGCAGATGGTGGTCAAACAGATGATTGAGCCGGAGCTGGAATCCATCTTCCTGCCGGACTCTTACGGATACAGGCCGGGAAAATCGGCCTTGGATGCCGTGGGCGTCACGCGTCAGCGGTGCTGGAAATATGATTGGGTTCTGGAGTTCGACATCAAAGGACTGTTTGACAATCTTCCGCATGATCTTCTGCTGAAGGCGGTCCGGAGACACGTGCAATGCAAATGGGCACTGCTCTACATCGAAAGGTGGCTGACGGCGCCAATTGAAAAGGACGGGAAGCTTGTTGAGCGAACTCGCGGAACCCCGCAAGGAGGCGTGATGGCTCCCTGAACGCAAAAGATAACTTTGCGGTGGAGGAGCGGCCACGGAACTATCGGTGGCGCCGGGCGCCTTTCCACCCGGAGGGGTGGGTGGGAGGGGGATGGAGTGGCGGATGACGATCTTGTCGTCGCCAACGAGGACTTCCTTCACGAGAAGGCGCA
>NZ_JBNDLA010000030.1:0-76345 GCF_050435825.1 Bradyrhizobium sp. I1.14.4
GGGCATTCCTTGAACCACCGCAAAGTCCTTCTCGCAAAAGAACTTTCGCTGATTCGCGCCCCGATGCGCCTCAACACTGTGAGAAATCCGGGTTAAATGCCTCTCTGACGTTCGTATTTGATCGCGCACCGATCATCCTGTAGAACGCAGGAATTGTGCAGCGCAGAGGATCTGGACGCCCGAAAAACGTAGCGATCCTCTGCAAATTCTCGTCATAAGCCCGGCGTAAGGTGATAGTGATTGACAACAGCCTTGCATCGAACCGGTCGCCACTTCCGCCGAGGAATGGGCGGCAATCTGCACGTTCTCAGACGCAACCAATCGGCATGAATACGGAGCCATGGACCGGCTGCACACTGAAGACCCGCATGGTTGATCGTTTCCAAGACCAGTGAACCAACATCTGTGATGACGTCGATTGATGATAGATTAAGTGAGATCAGATGGGTGCGGAACGAGATCTGGCGTTGTCGTAGATTGCTTAAAACGGAGCTGCCTCACGTAGAACGTAAGGTCGTTGAGAAGCGTCTACTTGAACAGCTTTCTGCCTTTGAACGGCTCTTGAGCTTCGCCTTTCCTTTGGCCTTGCGCTGTGAAGTGGATTCGACCAAAAGCACCACAATCGGACCGAGCGACTCTACTGAAGCGCCCATCTCGAACGCCGGAACGGCATAAACCCGGCTCCTCTCAGGGGTCGATGCGTGCCGAATCTCCGCCCTCGCGGCCGACAATCAAGGCCAAGCTAATCCCGCACAGAGCCGCTCTGAGTTGGAAGGCCACCCGGGGATGAGCTTCCCGACGTTCACGTTCATCAATTTTTGGCCAGCTATAGCCGATTTGGCCAGTTGCCGGAAACTTTGAGCTGTCGACGATATCGCCATAGATTGACGGATCCATGGATTGATGAACCGTACGGATTGCCGAACGAAGTCCGGCCGTAACCACCTCAAGCGTGCACGCCGATATATTCTCCGGACCAGTTCCAGCGAACTGATGGCAACTCATCAAATTTCTCCGAATTGGCTGCACGGCCGTTGATGACCGCAAGCGGTGCAGCCGCCAAATACGCACTTCAGATCGGATCACCATCTCGCGATGCGCGCACGCGCCCTCTCGATTCGCGCAATCGCGCTTATCATTCATGCAGCTCACGTGCCGCCGGTGACTCAATTGCGAGCCGGCAGGATGACGCTTGCAGCTCGATCAGCTCTAGAGAGAGACCTACCTGGCGAAAGCTCAGCGGCCCATTAGTTTGGGGCACGCGTCGCTTATGTTTCAAAACTTCCGTTCGGGCGGTTCACTCTCGCTGGAGGACGATCGGACATTTGTTGACGCGTCGTTTCGGTCCTCCCTTTCTCTGCGCCGCGGCTGGCATTACGCGGCGACATTCGATACCTAAGCTTTTGAAGTTGTCCTTGAGACAAAATATGGCAGCGTCCACGTCGCTACGTCCTGTAAAGTTGTCACAGAGGCGCATCACGTCTGGCCTGCACGACGTCAAGACCTCCTCTGCGCGCCGCTCTCGCGCCCGAGCGTATCCCGTGCAGCACGTGGCAGCGATCGCAATTGCCGCGAAGACAGTTGCATGGCGATGCGAATTGTAAGTCCAACCCATTCGTCGTTTTCGATTCACCGAACCCCTCTTAAGTCGCATAGGCTTCACTATTCTTCTTCCCCGTGGCCCTCATCTGTTTGCCGGAAACTAGACAAACGCCGCGGCAGCGAGATGCGGGCCCGCCGTTCATTGCGGCACTCACCCAATCGTCGTGCCCGGCCCCGCGCAACGCACCTACTGCGAGCACCAAGACACGACAGAGATCGGCCACACTAGTGTTCTGACTCATTCATTTGCATCCGGCTTTAGCGATCGCGAGCGCTTTTTTGGCTCTGCGGTGCTTTGCAAGGATGGATTTGGCGCTGGCGGTCCACTTGAAGGGCTTTGGGTTTTGGTTTCGATGCTCGATCCACTCGTCAATCGTGGTCTTGAGTTCGGTGACGTCGTTGAAGGTTCCTCGCCGGATGCGCTGGCGAGTGATTTCGGCGAACAGCCGCTCGACGAGGTTGAGCCAGGAACAGGATGTCGGCGTGAAGTGCAGTGTGAAGCGTTTGTGTCGCGCCAACCAGCGCTTAACGGCCGGCGTCTTGTGGGTGGCGTAGTTGTCGAGGATCAGGTGCAGATCGAGATGTGCGGGCGTCTGGCGGTCGATGGTTTTCAGGAACGACAGGAACTCGTCTGCCCGATGGCGCGCCAGACATTCGCCAATGACCGTACCGGCCGCCACATCGAGCGCGGCGAAGAGCGTTGTGGTGCCGTTGCGCTTGTAATCATGGGTCATCGTGCCGGCACGGCCCTTTTTCAAGGGCAAGCCCGGCTGCGTGCGGTCGAGTGCCTGGATTTGGCTCTTCTCATCGACGGAAAGCACCAGCGCCTTCTCCGGCGGATCGACGTAAAGGCCGACGATGTCCTCGACCTTCGCGACGAAGTCGGGATCGTTGGAGATCTTGAAGCTGCGCACGAGATGCGGCTTGAGGCCGTGTTCGGCCCAGATGCGCTGCACGCTCGTGTGGCTGATGCCCATTTCTTCCGCCATCGATCGCACGCTCCAGTGCGTGGCATTGGCGGGGCGTTCCTTCACGGTCTTCTCGACGACCTTGAGCTTCATGGCAGCGCTGAGTGGCTTTCGGCCTGGCGGCTTGGAGCGGCCCTTGACCAGACCACCGATGCCGGCCTCCGCAAAATAGTCCTGCCAGCGCCAGACGGTGGTCTTCGAAACCCCGACCTCACGCATAATCGCCACGACACCATGTCCGTCCGCCGTCATCAGCACGATCCTCGCTCGCTTAGCGATCTTCTGAGCCGTGTTTCCATCGGTGAGCAGATGCTCCAGTTCCCTGCGAACCTTGCGATCAAGTACAATCAAGTCATTTCCCATGCCGCGAGTGAATCATGTTCGCGACAAGTTTGGATTCAAATGTCAGTGACAGAACACTAGCAGCGCGCACTTTGCGCTTGTGACATTCGCGACGTTAGCTACCAATATGATGCTTCTGCAAAGGTCTCCGATTCTGCTTCGCAATGCCTACAACCTGACGCCACGGTCGATTCAAGCACTTTGGGTGTCGCGCAAGTGTGAATACGCTCTGAGACGAGCACATCTGCATCTCGACGTGAGCCAGCAGGGCACACCCTCGACAACTGCACGCCTCACCGGCCGCGGCGCGCGCGAAACGTCATCCAATGTTGGTTATCCCCCGCCCAGTGTGGGGGTAAAGGGCGTCGCAATGTGCACAGCGATTCCGTCGAATCGACCACCGACAAGTTGCGTCAACGCAACTACTTTGTTCGGCGTCCGGCCATGTCATAAACCGGCAGACTAACTAAATGCAGCTTTCGGTGCTAAGCGTCAAGGCGTGAGGTGATGGGCCAGAATACCTGATCTGGACGGTAATTGTCGCGTCTGTGACGGACGCTTGATTCCGCAGGTCAGTCCGTGGTCCTCACGGTAGCAACACTCCGCGCTGTGAATGCCGAGGAATACGGCGCAGGCACTCAGGCCCGCCGTCACGAACTCAAGATGCACGGCCTCTACGCGCAGCTCTCAGTCGGACAAGAAAATTGCGGACTTCTGAGCTCCTGCCCCTACCGGTAGGCTTTCGCGACAGTCGCTTGGGCTTGCGGCCAGGCCCTGAGAGGTTGCCAGCCGCGACTGCTACCTCAGGCGCGATGAGCTCCTCAACGGGTCGTTCGGTTGTGAACCGCCTTTCGCTTTCAAATGCTGAACAAGGCGTGCGTTTCGGGACGCGATCGTGCGAAGTGTCACGGCCTCGACCCGAATGACCTTCGCCTCATTTGTTCTTCGGCAACTCGATCGCTAAGGCGTTCCAGTTAGGCGGTCTCTGACCGAGTAGTTGCGAACAAAGAAGTCCAGCAGCTTGAGCTCGGCATAACCGCCGGAGTGTTCCGTGATCGGCGCCGGTGTTGATGAAATCAGGAGATCGTTCAGGAGTTCGCGCGTGGCGCCTCATCCCTCGGTGTTGCGGGGGCGATCGCGCGAGGCTGCGGACAGGGCTCGGCCGTGATCCACATGAAGTGACGGCAGCTCGCGTCTTTGAACTGTCCATCCGAGGGATCACTAACTTTCTGGTGAAGTGGTCAAAAGCCCTCGGTGCCAATGAGCCAACCTTCTCCTACGCGCAGATCGGAAGGTGCGGACAAATTGGATGGTGCCAGCTTATGTTCTACTCTAACGGGATCGTCAAAACACCATCAACGCAAGAGGCAATGGTATCATCCTTAGCCCCCATCTCGTCCCTCCTGCATGTCGGGTTGATGACGCGAACGTCCGAAACTTAACAATACGATGTGGTCAGCCGCGCGCTGGGCCCGACTCTATGCGAGTTTCCCATGACCAAGCCGGCCGCGCACGGTATTCCTTGAATCGGCACGGGGATTGCTGGATGAGGAGCAAGGAGTTGCCGGAAGAAAGCGGTCGCGGCGGACATCCTCGGGGTCCCAATGAGGCTTATCCAATTGACTCTAATCGATCTGGCTTTGACGCTGCTTGCGCCTGAAATTACAGAAGCCATGGATGTGGGCTCCCGCGCGAACTTCGCATTGGCTACCAAAGCTGTGGCGCTGTTCAAGCGGGTTGTCCACCCCCAGGCGGTATTGAGCTCTGGTGATAGGCGACACTTCTACAGCCGAACAACACAAGCCGTACAGTTCGTGCCAGCGGACAGCCACGGTAAGGCCAAGCTGGCTGAGAGTTCCGCGATTTGCCTGTTTCACCGGCAAGCGCGCGCGGCAGCGTTCGATTGCCACGATCCTCGATGGCGCGGAGACGCTCAAGATGCCAGGTGTGCGGACACCATCGATCTGCAATCCGGCCGCCGCAAATTATGGCTTCCTCGGAGCGGAGACGCCGCGCTGGAGCAAAAGAGGCTGTCTTGTCGCCGGCATGGCGATCATCGCCTTTGCGCCATCCTTCTCGGCACCATGGAAGGATACAGCACAGGCGCGGGCACGTGAGAGAAGCAAAACCGGGCTATATTGAAGTTGCCTTCAACGGCTCTCGCGCCAACGTCCCGCTGGATGCACAATTCAGCGTACCCGCCAACGGGGTTACGGCAATTTTCGGCGCGCCAGGGTGCGGCAACGCCACACTCGCGCGCTGCATCGCGGGCGTACAGCGTCTACCAAGCGGATTTTGTGCGATCGATGGCGAGATTTGGCAGGATGAGACCACGTTCCGGCCGCCTCATCTGCGTCCCGTGGCATATGTATTCCAACGACCAATTCTTTTTTCTCATTTGTCTGTCAAGCGCGCCCTTCTGTACAACGCGTCGAAATCGAAGCCGACACTCATCGATTTTGATGGCGTGGTCGAATTGCTCGGCTTGGGGCCACTGCTTGATTGCTCGCCGTCACGTCTTTCTGGCGCAGAGCGACAGCGGCTTGCCTTGGGCAACGCGCTGCTAGCGCAACCTCGGCTACTTTTGCTGGACGACCCGCTCACTATGCTCGATCGCTCCGCCAAGTGCGAGATCCTGCCGTTTCTGGAGTGCATGCGGGAAAAGCTCCCACTGCCGATGATCTATATCAGCCATGACATGGCTGATATCGAGCGCTTTGCCGATCGTCTCGTCATGATGAAAGATGGCATTGTGACTGCGGTCGGGCCGCTCAACGTCGTTCAGAGCGATCCCGTGCTTGCGGCGTGCGGCGACGCAGCGGTCTGCCTTGATACCGTGGTCGGCGGCTATGACGGGCGCTATGGGCTGATCATCCTCCGCCTCAAAGGTGCGCGCCTTTTGATACCTGGAGCGCCGCTTAGACCGGGCGCGCAGCTGCGGCTGCGCATCGCAGCCGGCGACGTCAGCATCGCGTGCGAACCCCCGCGCGCAAGCTCCTTCCTCAATGTCTTTCCGGCACGCATCAAAGCCTCTCTGCCGTTCGACGAGGCTGAGGTCACTTTGGTTCTGGCTGTCGAAACTGCCCGCTCGGGCGTGCCGCTTCTGGCGCGCATCGCGCGCCGCTCCTTTGATGCGCTAGGGCTCAGCAATGGAATGAACGTATTCGCGGAGGTTGCGCGCGCCGCGCCGGTTGCGGTCCCCGAGCGGTTGCTCATAACGCCTTCCACATCAGCAGGAAACGTTCGATAGGTAAGCGCCGGCACGAGAAACGAGCGGCATTAGGACTACGGCCATGATCGACAATCTTGATGAAATCGCTCCGAATTTCGTGGGGGCAATTCTCTACCGGCCGAAGGACGACGTCGATCGGCTGCTGGCCGATCTCGCGTGGCGAGGCGTACGCGTCGGCGGACTCGTCCGGCGACACGAGAGGGGTGCGGCGGCACGCACGTTATGCTCGCAGTCGACGTTGCGACCGGGCAAGAGATCTCGATTGCCCAGCCACTCGGCAGCGGCGCTATGTCCCGTAAGCTCGATACAAATGTAGGTGCCGAGGCCGTCGCTGTCGTTTGACCGGCGCTTCGCGACAAAGTCGATCTCCTCGTGATCAGCAAATTCGCCAAATAGCAAGTGGCTGGCCGCGACTTGCGTATCGAATTCGTTGACGCGATCACCCGCGGTGCACCACTTCTGACAGCCGTTCAAAGAAGATGTCTGGACTGAGGATGTTGCCACGCTGCTGCTTGCGATCGTCAACTCGGGGAGCAATGGTGGCGCGGCTCGCCGCATACACGCAGTGTGTTGGACAGGCGATTCAATCGAACCATGGATCAAATGCCCGCAGCCAGGCCACCGGGTGGCGTAGTTAGGACAATCGGATATTGAGAACGGATGGCATATGGCTTGCTTCACCAGTGAGGTCACGATCTCCGGAAACAAACCTTGTGAGGGCAGTATGCTTGGAATTGGAAGTCAGTTGCCGCCGTTCGAGATCACAGGCGTGAAGCCCGGCTTTCAGGCTCAGGAAGAAGACGGGCAGAGCGCATTCGAGAAGTTGACCGAAGCGAGCTTTCCAGAAAAATGGAAGATCATCTTCTTCTATCCCAAGGACTTTACCTTCGTCTGCCCGACCGAGATCGCTGAGTTCGCCCGGCTTTCGAAGGAATTCGTCGACCGTGATGCGGTGGTACTGGGTGGCTCGACTGACAACGAGTTCTGCAAGCTCGCTTGGCGCCGCTCACACGCCGATCTGCACAATCTGCCAATCTGGCAGTTTGCCGACACCAAGGGAACGCTGGTCGATGGCCTTGGTGTACGTTCACCCGAGGGTGTCGCCTATCGCTACACCTTTATCGTTGATCCGGACAACACAATCCAGCACGTCTATGCGACCAATCTCAATGTCGGGCGCAGCCCCAAGGACACGCTGCGCGTTCTGGACGCGCTGCAAACCGACGAGCTCTGTCCCTGCAACCGCGAAATTGACGGTGAAACCCTGAAGGTTGCTTGAGCCAGCATGTCCTCGATCGAACAGTTGACCGATAAGATTCCCGATTTCGCCAAGCACGCCAGGCTCAACCTGACGTCCTTGGTGGCCGATGAGACGCTCTCGCCGCAGCGACGGACCGCGGACGTCAGTTCCGAAGCGATCCAGACCGCCGTGCGATTTTCCGCGATCGTGCAGTCAGTGGCTGTCGCAATCGAGGCCGATGGGCCTATCTCCTCGCAGGCGACAGGCTGAGTCCTCCTCTGCCATCGATCGACAGCGTTGTGGCGCCACTCAGCCGCGCCACGATCGTCCTTCGTGTTGGTCCCGGGAGACAGTGATACCCGCAAGCTGTCGCTTGCGGAGCATCCCCTTGAAAGTTGGCGTCTCGCTCGAATTTTGACTTTGCTCCGAAGCGAGGCGGAATGCGCCACAAACAGGTGAGATCCTGTCGCTTAATGGCGATCACACCGGGTCCCTTCGTTGCTTTCTCAGCCAAACTTGAACAGCACTCCATATCCGCCGCGCGGGTGGCTCCATTGGATATCGCCGGTGGGCTCGGCGATCACGCGGCAGGTGCCGCACTCGATGCAGCCGTCGACGGTTATCTCAACCTGGCCATTGTCGTTGAGTTCGTAGCATCGCGCCGGGCAGGCTTTCAAAAGTGCAAGTAGCTGCGGCGATGGCGTCGTGTGCGCGCGGACCTTGACGTGGGGGCGACCGACGTCAACAAGATAGCGGTTGTAGTACAGTTTGTCTTCCACGCGCACTGAGGGTTCGACATTCATGTTTTGGCCTTCCATTGCAGGACTTCACACTCTTGCCGATCAGCGCCAGGCCCGGGCAAAACGACATGCATCGCCGAACAGACCTGTCCATGACCGCGCCTTGACAAAGGCTTTCAGGGTCGCCTTCTCCTTCTCAGCCTTCGGCGTACCATCGACGCGCACAAAGTTATGCATCGCTTTGGAGATGAGTTGTGGATAGGTGAGAAAGAAGTTTCGCGAGTTGGTATGCATCAGGGGCGGCAAATCCTTGTACTTCTTGAGATCCTTCATGACGAAGGAATCGTCCAGCATCTTCTTGTAGAGCGCCAGATTTGCCGCGGTCATCGGCTCGCCGCGCGATTTCACCAGGCCGATCGCTTCGGCCGCGATGCGGCCTGAGGTCATCGCGAGATTGGAGCCCTCGCGATGAATTGCATTGTTGAGCTGCGCCGCATCGCCTACCATCACCCAGCCCTCTCCATAGAGCTGCGGGATCGACTTGTAACCGCCTTCAGGAATGAGATGCGCCGAATATTCCTTGACTTCGGAGCCTGCTATCAGCGGCGCCACAGAGGGATGCTTCTTGAATTGCTCAAGCAAGCCATAGGGCGTCCGGGCGGTACGCTGGAAATCGGCGACGAGACAGCCGATGCCGAGCGAAATGCACTCTTTGTTGGCATAGATGAAACCCATTCCGGTCATGCCGTGGGAAATGGTACCAGCCGCCTCGATCACGACGCCTTCATCGCCCTTGAGATTGAAACGCGCCTCGATCGTCTCGCGAGCCAAAAAGTGCATCTCCTTCACCGCGAGCGCAACGTTATCGGGTGTCGGCCGCGGGCGCAGGCCCGCGCGCGTCCCAAGCAAGCCATTGACACCTTCAGCTAGCACGACGACGTCAGCGTGTATTTCGCCGTCGCGGCGGTCCGTTCGAACACCGACGATCCTTTCACGGTCGTCTCGTGCGAGCTCGGTGACGGTCGTCTCGCACAGCACGGTCGCACCGGCCTCCCGCACCTTCGACGAGAACCATTTGTCAAACTGCGCACGTATGATCGTGTAGCGGTTCGGCCGCTCCTCATTAAAGTCGTCCGAGCGGTAGTGCATGCCAACATGGGAGCGGTCGTCCATCATCCAGAACCGCTGTTCGATCAGATGGCGTTCGAGCGGCGCCTCCTCGCGAAACTCAGGGATCAGCTTTTCCATCATGTCGGCATAGAGGATTGCGCCCTGCACATTCTTCGATCCGGGATATTCGCCCCGCTCGAGCTGCAGCACCTTCATGCCTTGTCTGGCCATGGTCAGCGCCGCCGCGTTGCCGGCCATACCGGCCCCGACCACGATCGCATCGAACCTCTCTTCAATCATCGTCATCTCCTCTAGACCGCGATCCGGGCGCGCGAATTCGGCAAAAGCCGGGCACGAAATGCCGCCGTCAGCGCCGGTAGCAATTGCACGGCGTCACTGACGATTGCGATATGGGCGAAGTCGAAGATCGGAGCGTGCTTGTCGGTATTAATGGCGACGATCAGATCCGCTCCCTCCACGCCGACCCGATGCTGGATCGCGCCGGAAATGCCGGCAGCAATATACAGCTTTGGCCTGATGGTCTTGCCGGTCTGGCCGATCTGCCGGTCAGACGTCACCCACCCTTTTTGCACCAGAGGACGCGAGCAGCCATATTCAGCGCCGAGCAGAATTGCGAGCTCCCGCACCAGCCGAAAATTCTCAGGCGATCCCAGTCCCAGGCCGCCCGCAACCACGACATCGGCGTAGGCGAGATTGGACGTTTCGGAATCGCGGTCGGGGATGAACGACAGCACTTTCGTGACAATATCGTCTTCGACGAGGCCGAGTGGATGGATGATGATGCGAGCGGCATCGCGTACGACGCGCTCAGGCATCGGCATGACCCGCGGGCGGACGGTTGCCATCTGCGGACGATAATTCAAGGTATAGATCGTGCAGAGCAGCGACCCGCCAAAGGTCGGACGCGTCGCCGCGAGGGAACCATCGGCATCGACATCGAGCGCGGTGCAGTCGGCAGTAAGCCCCGTCGACAAGGTCGTGGCCACGGAACCTGCGAGATCGCGACCCAGCGTCGTCGCACCCAGCAGCAGGATCTCGGGCTTGTAGGTGTCGACGAGTTCGGTCAGCGCTTTGGTATAGGATTCGTTGCGGTAATCCGACAAGACATTGTCGCTCACGAGATAGGCCAGATCGGCGCCATAGCAGAAGGATTCAAGCGCGGCGTTACGTGTGAGCTGCCCCTCCGGACCAATAACGACCGCGGCGAGATTCACCTTCAACCTGTCGGCGAGCCTGCGCCCCGCACCCATGAGCTCCCAGGAAACCGGATGGACCTGCCCGCGCTCTAGCTCGACGAATACCCAGACATGCTTGTAGGTCTTAAAGTGCTCCGGCAGTTCTTTTTTGGCTGCCGCGCGGCCGGCCGCTGCCGGCGTCGGCGTTTTGGTGACATTGCTCATGCTCTAAATTTCCCTCAAAAACACGCGCGCCCGCGCCACAGGTTTGCTCTCTAGCTTCGGATAACTGAAGATCACTTTTGATCAGCAAGTGGCCGGCCGGCTACTCGTCTGCTCCATCTGCTCGGTGCAGCTTGACCGCACAACGAGACGCGTCGTCGCGGCAGACTCGCCGGGCGGGCCACAATTGGAGAGGTCCTCGACACTGGTCTCTTGCGTGCTCCATTCGACGAGCGCCACCAGCGGCGGCCAGGCCGCTGCGAGGGCTGTGACCGGTCGTTTCCATGCATGAGTTGATGTGTCCGCTTGCCGCGCGAGACCCGCGCCTCGCTATCGGCCCAGCGCTCCCACATTGAGTCTGATCGCAAAAGCGATCCTGGCATCGCACCTGTTACGCAATCCGTGCCCGGGCTCCAGCGCCCACAACTCGCACTGGCCGCCGTTTGCATCTCATCCTGACGCATGTTGCTATCCGCCTTGCGATGGATGCAGCTCTGCGCACTGTTGCGGACCTGCTCAATGCGGACGGCTATGTCCATACTCTCTCCACATGTAGCGTCGAAGGGCGACTTAGCCATTGACCACCATCTCACGGTCGACGCTGGCTTCGATCGCATCAAAGGCCATTTCGAACGGACCCGGCGCGCATGAGCCATGAGACGTATCGCTCGGCAGGCAGTAGAAGCAACGTCATAGGGTCTTCCTTCAATCTCATCGCGGACGACAATCGTCTGTCGGCGTCGATGACCGGACAGACACGACAACAGCAAGTGTTGTACCAGTTGCAAAAACCATGGAAAGTCAGTCGAACGCAATGATTTTGGAGAGACTTAAAATGGCCGCTGACACCGCTGACACGACCAGTCCAGACATGGGTCGGGAATACGACAGCGCCGCTCGGATCATGACTGCAGAAAGTTGTTCTGAATGAAGGCGAAGGCTTCGCAAGCGGGCCGCTACGGCGCCGCTTGGGGCAAACCTCACTGGCAGTGGACGCGAGATCACTTCAGCGCGTTCAAGGGGACAAAAGCCGGAGGCTTGTGAGTGTCTGCGACGGCATCCTTCAAAACCTTGAACACTCTCTGGTCGATCGGTGTCGATGCCACGAAATCGGCATAGGCCTGCTCCAGCATCGCTTTGCACCGCGCTCTGATTTCCGGCTCTGCGGCACCAGCGAATTGCTCCTTGGCAAAATTTTGTCCCATGCGCCTTAGGATGTGAAGGCGCGCGACATTGACGATCCTTGGGTTGTAATCGACGCCAAGCAGCGAAAAAAACTCCTCCGCCGACGAAGCCTTGCTGAGCCGATCCAGGATACCGGCTGCCGGGGGTGAATTGATCATCGAGAATCTCCTTTGGATTAGCTCGTGGACGTTCAATGAGACGCGATAGAGCCGATTGCTCCTGCTGCAGTGCTAGCTCGCACGGCTCATGCGGGCGCCAACACCTGCCCCTGAAAAGCCGACGCCCTCAACTTCGCTACCCAGATCAGCAGGCGGTGACGACGTCCGTCTCGATGGAGGTGCAGCATCAATGGCCAGACCGCGATCAATGTTGACGTTCGTCAGGGCGGTGGCCGGACCGGAAAGCAGCCGCACGGGGAGCCGCCGCTTGGCAGTCCGGGGACAGCTCGCGATTGGATAGCAGGTCACAGCATGTATGCCGAAATGGCCAGCAAGCTCTGGAGCTGAGATCGCGCCAGGGGATCTGGCATGCGTAAGCAAGACGTCGTTCCCGCCGATCAGCGACAACGGATAACGTCCTTGCGGCGCGTTGGTTTTCGAATGGTCGGCGCAAACGAAGGTGAACACGGCTCTTCACGCGGGGTGGGTTGCCAGGCATCCGCACGCGTCGTGCCAGATCGCCGCCACCGTTTCGCGCCCGACCGGCAGCTTGTGCTCGATGGCATGTTTGCGGACTTGCGACAGGATCTGTCTGGCCTGATCGGCGCCGGTGACGAGTTGTAGTTCATCGAGTAACTCGGTGATCGCCGCAAGTCCGGAATGCTTGCCGATCACAAAGCTGTTGCAGCGGCCAAGCAAAGCAGGATCAAGCGACTGATAGGTGCGTTGATCCTTTAAGAGGCTATCGACATGAATGCCGGATTCATGCGTAAATACATGCTCTCCGACGATGGCCCTGTTCAGAGGAATCGCACGTGCGGCCGCGGCTGCCACCACCGCGGCAACGTTCTCGAACTCCGGCAGTACGATGCCGGTCTCGCGCCCGTAGAGCTGCTTGAGTGCGACCGCGATTTCCTCGAGCGGCGCATTTCCGGCCCGCTCACCCAGCCCGATGACGGTCACCGAGGCGTGGGTCGCGCCAGCCTTGATGGCGGAGAGCGTATTGGCAGTCGCCAGTCCGAGATCGTCGTGGCCGTGAAATTCGAGTTCGAGATCGGTGGTCGCACGCAAACTCCCGACCAACGCGTAGGTTGTGTCTGGATCGAGCACACCGAGCGTATCTGCAACACGAAAGCGACGCGCGCCTGTGGCTTTTGCGGTTGCCATCAGTCTGACGAGAAAATCGATGTCGGCGCGGGAAGCGTCCTCACCGCCGACGGCGACCTCAAATCCCCGCTCACGGGCATAGCCTACCACTCGCTTCACCTGTTCCACCGCCCGGTCGCGATCACCGCCAAGCTTGGCCGCGATCTGCACATCGGAAGTCGGGATCGACATATTGATCATGGACACCTTTGCTTCGATCGCCGCGTCGACGTCCGCTTGCCGCATCCGGCACCAGCCTGTGGTGGTCGGCGGAAGATCTGCTTCGACCATGGCGCGGATGGCTGCGATCTCCTCGTTGCCCATCGCTGGCGTTCCCGCCTCGATCTCCGTGACCCCGGTCCGCGCCAGCGCCTGCGCGATCGCCAGCTTTTCCTCTGTGGTGAACGCAACGCCAGGGGCTTGCTCGCCGTCGCGCAACGTCGTGTCGTTGAGCACGGTGGGCTCGGCGCGCGCCTGATCGGACCAAGACGGTTTGGCGGCGGTGGTGGCGGCAATCACGCAAGGGCTCCTCATTGTTTGACCCGCATATGCTTCAGCAACCGGCATGCCAGCCAGCCGCGCCCGACAACCCATTGACGAGGCTACGCCTCCTTCCTCAACCACTTCGGCAAAAGGATTGTCGCAAATGCGACAGGCTCGTGAAGCGGACGCCTTGCCTTCTCTCGCCAGTGCGAGCTCGAACGTTAACGCGATTGCGGCGCGCCGGGATGCGAGAATTGTCGCGGAGCACTTGACCCTGCGCCGCTTTGCACACCTCACTCGCTCGCATCGAAACGGCGTTAGCTGCGCCCTCCGCCTCCCGCCAAATCGGGCGAGGCCTTCTCGGATGACGGGACGATCGAGGACCCTTGTGGCAACTCAGATGGGCCAGTCGCCGGCAACGACCGGGCGAGCCGGCTGCCGCAGAAAATCACGCCGGCGCTCGGCCATCCGGCTCTCACCGCTTTCTTCACCGAAGCAGAGGCTGAAGTCGTTACATTGTGTGCACACGGGTGTCGTGCACATTGCGAGGCCTTCATCCTCGCAAAGCATGCGGTAGAAGAAGCGCTTCCAGCGCATATTGTTGATATTGCGCGCGGCGAGCGGCGCGAAATGGCGGCTTAGCAGCCGAGAGAGTTCGCCCCGATTGCGCAATCCGAGAGCTTCCCATAGATGGTCTGGCTCAATGGCGCGGCGCGCGATCATCGCAGCCAGCCAGCGGCCGATATCCCCTTCAGTCGAGCGTTGCTTGAGCAAGAGATCGCGTACCATTGCGATCTCGTCGTTCTCATCGCACTTAAAGGTCAGCAGCTGCGCCGCGAGCTTGATCTCAAGCGACGGAAAGTACTGGTGCAGCAAGGCCGCAAGTTCAAGGCCGGACAAGCCGGCCTTCTCGGGAAGCGGGCCACCGTCCATTGTGGCAGCCGCCAGAATAGACGCCAGGACATGGCGATCGAGATTGCTGTCAATGGCAATGTCGGCATCTGCGGGAGACGCACCGGTGAGCAGGCGGTAGGTCGCAATTCCCCTGTGTACCTGGCTGTTCGCACCTACGCCACAAGCAACCATGAACGGAATGAAGTGCGCTTCGGACATGGTTTTGTCGATTTCCATAACGGTCAGGTCTACCTCGCCGCATTTGGTTCCGGTCAGGGGTCGATCGTCAGAATGCCGGCCTCCCCGGATGGGGGGTGGAGGGAGGCCGGCATCCGTCGCGCGCCTTCACAAGGCCGCGACTCGCGACCTTTACGAGGCCGCGAGTTCCGCGGCGGTCTTGCCGACGATGGATTCGTCGACGGGCTTCATAATGCCATGCTCCATCAGCATGTCCTCGAGCTCGTCCATGGAGATCGGGGTCGGAACGATGCCCTTGCCGCCATTGTTGTGAACCTTGGTCGCGAGGTTACGATAGTGATCGGCCTGCTTCGACTCGGGCGCATACTCCAGCACCGTCATGCGGCGTAACTCGGCATGCTGCACCAAGTTGTCGCGCGGGACGAAGTAGATCAGCTGAGTGCCAAGCTTCTTGGCCAGCGCCTCCGCCAGTTCCAGCTCCTTGTCGGTCTGTCGCTCGTTGCAGATCAGGCCGCCCAGCCGCACGCCGCCAGAGTTGGCGTATTTTAGGATGCCTTTGGAGATGTTGTTTGCGGCATACATCGCCATCATTTCACCGGACATCACGATATAGATCTCCTGCGCCTTGTTCTCGCGGATCGGCATCGCAAAGCCACCGCAAACGACGTCGCCGAGCACGTCGTAGGAGACATAGTCAATGTTCTCATAGGCGCCGTTCTCCTCCAGGAAATTGATCGAGGTGATGACGCCGCGGCCGGCGCAGCCGACGCCCGGCTCCGGACCACCGGACTCCACGCAGCGGATGTCCCTGTAGCCGACCTTCATCACGTCCTCGAGTTCGAGGTCCTCCACGCTGCCAGCGCTCGCTGCAAGACTCAAAATCGTGTCCTGCGCCTTGGCGTGCAGGATCAGGCGGGTCGAATCCGCTTTCGGATCGCACCCCACAATCAGGATTTTCTGGCCCATCTCGGCCAGCGCCGCCAGCGTGTTCTGCGACGTGGTCGACTTGCCGATGCCGCCCTTCCCGTAGAATGCGATTTGTCTCAGTGAAGACATGTTGCTCTCCATCAACCGATTTGCCAAAAGTTGCGCGCTTTTTACGCGCGAGCTTGTTTCTCTCTCAGAAGCGGGCACACGGGTTCAAGGGAAGGAGCGCATCGCTCGTCGTACGCGTCGGCGTGCACTCAGCCCTCACTCAGTGTTGCTGCCCCATACTAGCAACCGCCGTGCCAACGCTTGTCCGCGCCCCTTAAGCTTCTGATTACGTTTTATAAAACGCCAACGAGCCGGTGAGTGATCTTGGCTGTTTTGGATCTGACAGCATCTACGCGGCTGTCAGAAAACGAACAAGGCCACAACCGTCAACCCGATAAAGCCGACTTGGCATGACCTGTTCCGACACCTTCATGTGTGGGACGGGACTTGCTACGGTTCCCGCAAGCCGGTTGGCGGCGATTTGAGGAGGGTCAAGATGCATGGCGGGCTCGCAACCTAGCGGACCAGCGACGGGTGTTACGCACACGGTGCGCTTAGTCCGCCGACGTTGGAGATGATCGGCAGGAAAGTCGAATGGGCTTCCGGAGGCGGCGGCACCGCACCGAGGACGTAACCGCCAAGGATATCTTGACGGAGCCGTGCAGTCCGGCGGAATTGCGCCGCTTTTTTTGCGAGCTCGTATCCTGGTTCAACCGAGCCGCGCCCCGTATCAAGTCAGTCGAAGTCAATCCCGACACTATGGACGCGGCAAGGGCACTCGCGTTAATGGCAGGCGATCCCCTCCTGCTACGACGACCTTCGATCAACATCGACAGGGCAGGATGCGCCGGATTCGATCATGAGCCCGCGCTGTCGCTGCTTGGCCGGAAAACGCAAGCTGATCTCGAGAGATGTTCGCACGACGCAAAGGGCACGCTCTATCCGCAGAGGTGAGGAAACGACGGATCGCACCATGCCGGCAAAGGAAGAACGACGTTTGAGGCTTCTTTCACGGGTAGCCGACGGGACCTTCGCTGAGAAGGCCAGCGTGATGGCTCCGTACAACGGCATTGCCCATATTGCGCTCGGTGCGAATGCAGGCTTTCCCGCCCTTGCAGTGTGTGAAAGGCGTCCGCAGTTGCCGCCTTCATCGCGCATGCCCCCTGCGGACCCGATTGGATTGGATCAGAGCATCAAGCGGTGAAACAGTTTCTTGAAGAGATTCGGCTCAGGCGGACTCTTGAATTGAATAACGATCAGTCACAGAGACCACGACACTTCGCGGCCGTGATCCTTATGCAACTTGGCGGCATAATTGCGCTACGGCCGCTCCCATTTTGATCGGCGTCAAATCCTTCGCCATCCGCCATGTGTGACAGAGATCTCGCGCGACTCTTCGCGCGGACTTTGGAATGGAGAATTCGATGAGAACAAGAACAATTCTGACGACGGCATCGCTCCTCGCGCTCGCGACCTCGTTGGCCAGCATCTCGGTACAGGCTGCGGATCTGGGTCCGTCACCAGTCTACTACAAAGCGCCTCCGATCGAACCCTTCAATCCATGGATGATCCGCCTGCGCGCGCTCGGTGTTTTGCCGGACACCGCAGGCAGCTCGGTCAACGTCGCGGGGGCGCCGCCGCTGTCCTCGCCAAGTTCTGGACTGTCGATCAGCGCTCAAGCCATACCGGAGCTTGACATTACCTATTTCTTCACAAAGAACATTGCCGCCGAACTTATTCTCGGCGTGACCAGTCATCACATCAGCGGCACTGGCGCGCTTAGCGGGCTCGATATCGGCAAAGCCTGGCTGTTGCCGCCAACGCTAACCCTGCAATATCACTTCACCGATTTCGGCCCGCTCAAACCGTATATCGGCGCAGGCATCAACTACACCGCATTCTTCAACCAATCGGCCGCCAATACGTCCTTCGCCGGGCTTGCGGTGACGGATTTGCACATCAGCAACCAGTTCGGCGCGGCGGTCCAGTTCGGCTTCGATTACATGCTTGACCGCCACTGGGGCCTTAACTTCGACGTGAAGAAGCTGTGGCTGCGGCCGAACTATTCCGCGACCGTCAACAATGCGATTGCCGTCACCGGGCGCGCCAATATCGACCCATGGCTCGTCAGCGGCGGCGTCACTTACAAGTTCTAACGAACAGCATTCAGAGAATGGCATCGGTTTGATCAACTCGGACGCGCCGAGTCATCGAGCGCGTCCACCAACCGCACCGCAGTCCGACGGCGAGCGAGATGACGCGTCAAAGAAAACGTCGTCTCGCCGGGCATCGGGAGCCACTCGCAGCATTGCTTTCGCTGTGAGCTACGGGTGGGACGGCATGAACTGACGAACCACAAACGGTTCGAGCCAACAGCGATCGATCAGATCATGCTCTTGTTTCGCAGCGCGCTGCAAAAGCGCCACTTGCTTGTGAGAGCCGAAATCCAGCCGGTACGCCGCTCTGTGAAGACGACCGCCTCACAAAGGACTTGACGCTCAGGGCTCACCGACCCCGATCAAGAGCAGCACTCTGATCGGGGATCCTCGCACCGAACATCGCGATGAAATCCCGAGCCATAACGACAAGCTCAGTGGCCCGCTGTTGCGCGCGTCCTGGAGCGTGAGGGCGCCCGGTCATCCTCGGACGATTCGACATATCGAGATGCCAGCTCATGGACGGATAAGCCATCTCTCTGTTTGATAGGCCGCGCAAGCGACGCTAAGCGACGCCTTTAGCTTCTCTTTAGCACCATCACGAGGCGGTTGACACGTTTGCCCTGCTTGAGATGGGAGTTTACGATTTCATCAACGTCCTCAGGCGTTGTCGCGCGATACCAGACTCCGTCTGGATAAACGACCAACAAGGGACCGGCGCTACAAAAGCCGAGACAGCCCGCCATCGTGAAGCCGACATCGTTGAGGCCTTGCACTTCGATTGCCTTGCCCATCCGCTCCCACAGGGCTTGCGCGCCAGAGGCGCCGCAGCTGCCGTGCGGATGAGTCGGTGGACGTTGCGTGTGGCAGGCAAAGACATGATGCCTATAAAGTTGAGGAAGCTCGAATTCCGTTTCTGCGTTCATGCGCCTGTCCTGTGATCATCTGAAAAGAAGCAAGTCCGATCGCGTCGCCCCCCATCTATTGCAGTTGAAGGCGGCATTGAGCATTAATGCTGCTGATTCCCACTCGTGCTTGCTTAAGCAGGCGAAATGAGCGGGCGCCATGGTGATTGTCATCGCTAAAGATCAGCGACAGGTATCTCTGCGTCTGGAGCAGCCTTCTTGATCAGTTTCAACGTCTTCTGCATCGCGATCTTTTTACTCCGCATCGTTTTCTCGACCACCCCACTTCTCCAAAGCAAGTTCCACACCAGAAGCGTAACGCTCGTTTCTGCAACGGTCCCTTGCTCTGCTCCGCCGCAGCTGACAACCGTTGCCGAGGTTGCGACAATGTCGTTTTCTTCTGTTTTGGACACGACAAGCGTCGCATCGCGCGCTTCAGCCTTCCGCAGTTTGTACGCAGAATAGGCGGGAGTCTCGGTTATCCGTTTAGCTCTTGCGCTATCATTTCGTGAAATGAGCAGAGATCTTCATGATCCCCCGTACGGCCTATCGAGGAGCTTTCATTTTGGAAGATCGGCCCGGTAAATAGAGCGCTATGCTCCCCCCTGGCGTGATCAGCTGGCTGCATCGTCCGGCGTGAGCCCGCCGCATCTTCTTTGCCTAAAAGCTGGACGCCGCGTTTTGCCATCGTTTGCCTCAACAGGTTAGCGCCTGGCGCGAGCCCAAAGACACGGGTGATCGTCGAGCCGCGTTTAAGGCTACAAGCTAAGCCGGCCGCAATCCTGATTGGCAGCAACGGCAAACCGACAACACAGCGGTCCGGGCGCCACCGCTTTGCACGATACACGTGAAGACACGCTTGCCGCATCTAATGCGGAATAAGAGCACGTGCTCGTTCATGCATTCGACCCAAACCGGCGCCGTCGGCTGACCATGGTCGCGCCACTCGCTAAGGGCGTCGCATGGACGAAGGTCTGGCATTGCAATTGCAGCGCAGGCAATAACGCCGGTTGCGGCGGACGGCCAAGAACTTCTAATACAGGATCGTCATTCCTCCTGCCCAAACGGTCCTGTCAGTCTGGGTCTCCCCATTCTCCCAGCCCAGACGGTGCCCTCGGCGGACTTCTAGCCACCGAGGGCATTTCCTTCTCGAACGTATTGTACCCGCCGGCAGCAAGGACCGCGTCCTGCCAGCCGGATCCATTGGGGAGCTAGCGCCAGGGCACCTTCTTGATGCGGCGGAGATCGCCGGGGCATGACCGCAATTCAGCGGGCTGCTCGTTTGCTCTCACAAGTTCAAAAGCGACGACACGCGTCTGTGCCGACGCTCACGCGTACCACGGCTTTAGCCGGTGACAAAGCGCCCAAGGCAACTTGCGCGACAGCCAAGTAGCGGCAAGGTGATACGCCTGTTAATCCGGCTGGATCGTGATATCCATGGTTTCGTCGCTGTCCTCGAACGGGTCGGAAAACCGATCGTCCTCCAGCAGCTTGACGCCGCACAGGCAGACGTCACCTTCGATCACCGCGAGCGCTACCGGCTCAAGCGCTTGTCCATCGCAGGGGCCATCGATGCACACCCCAGTGTCGATCTCGAAGCTTGCACCGTGGCGGCCGCATCTGAGAAAGGAGCGGTCCGCCGAGAAAAACTCGCCGGAGCCGATGTTGAGCCAGACGCTGTCATGCGGACAACGGTTGACGTAACCAAAATAGTCATTTCCGAAAGTGCGCACCACAATAATTGGAAATGGCCGGCTCTCGCCGCTATCATCGATCCGCGACAGGCTAAAGCCCCTGACGCCACTCCGCTCGATGGCATCGGCCGGACAGACCACAAACACCTCGATTTGATCGCTCATCAGGTTGCCGATCGTCTCTTCGCTCATCGCGACCCCGTCGTGTCCTGTTTTAACGCTTCGACCGCAATCCTGCTCAACCGAAAAACGCCACGGCTACGAGCGAGCGGCTGATAGGCCGAGCCGGAACGGGCGTTGAGAACATCAAACCATTGGTTCGGCGTGAGCTTCCCCGGGCGCTCACTGATTTGGACCACCCTCCCGTTCGGAGCGAAGCGGACGTGAATGATGACTTGTTGCGAGTTCATAGCAATCCCCTATTTGGCTAACTCCAGAGACCCGAGCCGAGACTGAGGATCTCGATTGTGATGTGCCCGGTTTCCTGCACCTTGGCCCGTGAACCTCGAGCCGCGGCTTGGAGACGTCGTCTTCTGTGTCGAACAGGTCTTCTTCACGCTCGCAGTTGGAGCATTTCTCCTGCGGCCCTCCCCGACGAATACATGACTGGAGCGGCATCCGGCCTTCTCCTCGCATTTACGTGGCTGGTGATCCGCGCGCTAAGCACGTCCGTCGCAAGCGATGTCGCCTCCCCCCCTTGCTCATCTCTCGCTATGACAACTACGATCATCGCCATTCAATCCTCAGTCTTCCATGTCGCGGATGACGACGATCTCAGTAGATCGCTGCACCTGCGCCCACGTTGATCGACGCATCTTTCATGGTCTCGACGATAAACTCGATCTGGTTGTTCGTGAGATGGGTGTGAAACGGCAGCGCCAGAGCGCGATCGGCTATCTTTTCCGTAACCAGGAAGTCGCCGCGCCGATAGCCGAGGTCGAAATAATGGCGCTGCAAGTGCAGCGGGTAGCTGTAGGCGGCGGATTCAACCTCTGCGGCGTTCAGATCATCGACAATGGCATCGCGGGCGGATCGCGTGAAGCGTGTCCCCAGATGAACGAGATAGAGCAGCCAGTTCACCTCCGTCACATGGGGTCCAACATAAGGAGGTTTGATGCCCTCAAATGATTGCATATGCGCGTTGTAGAGCTGCTCGACCAGCCGACGCCGCTCCAGGATTTCATCGAGACGTTTGAGCTGCGCCAACCCCAAGGCAGCCGTGAGATCGCTCATGCCGGCCTGGTAGGGTGCTGTGCCACCGACGACAACGGAGAAGCGCTCGTCCAGGCGGTGGGCGCGATGGCGACGCAAGCCAACCGCAATGTCGATATCATCCGTCACCACCATTGCGCCTTCGCCACAGCTTAGGGCCAGTGGCTGGGCAAAGTCGAACACCGCCAGGTCGCCAAACCGGCCGACAAGCTCACCCTTGTAGCTCGATCCGATTGCCTCGGTGGAATCCTCCAAAAGCAGCAGCTGATGGCGCTGCGCGATCGCGCGCAGTTCCGACCATGGGGCGGGATGACCGTTAGGGTTGCCGGCGACGATCGCCCGCGTGTTGGCCGTGATGCGCTCTTCCGCCTTCGCTGGGACCAATGTTCCCGACCAATAGTCGATATCGGCAAATACCGCCCGTGCGCCTGCGAGACTAATGGCATACGCGGTCTCGCGAAAGGAGTAGGGCGAGGCGATGACCTCCTGCCCCGGCCCGATGCCGAGCGTCTTCAGCGCAAGCAGGAGCCCGATGGTACCACTCGAGACCGCAACGGCATATCTGCGCCCAAGATAGGCCGCGAAAGCGTGCTCGAACGCCTCAGTGATCCGCCCTTTGGAGATTTGGGGCGAACACAATAGCGTTTCCACGGCAGAGAGCTCGGCGAAGGTGATATCGGGATCGGACAGTGGAATGAAGGACGTCTTTTCCTCCACAGTGTGCGCGCCATCAAGCCTATGCTCTGCGAGTTTAGTGCCGCTCACCGCCCAACATTCCTTTTGGCCAACACGATGCCGGTCGCCCGCGCCGGATCGGCCGTAATCTGCACGCAGTGATCCGATCCATCGAGCAGATGAAGATCGAAAGAGGAAAACTGCCGGAACGGCTGGTCCGCTATATCCGACGCATCACAGCGCGCGAAAGCAAGCTGCGGAAAGCGGCGCCGCAGCTCAACAAACTGACCCATCTCGGCATCATCGGCCGCAAGCAGCCGCTCGATTTCGATCAATTCCTCCGCGGTGAGCACCATCGTAGCTCCTCTATGACTCGTCAAAGGTGGTTCGTCATTGCCAGAACAGACGCTCCGGATCTGCATTCAATTCGTCGATTGCTGAAGTCAAGCGGTTGTAAAGGCTGTAAAATTCCCAGATTCCTCGCGTGTGGTTCTTGCAAAACATCTTCCAGATACCGCTCACGGCATCATAAAGAATCAGCGCGACATCAATTAGACCGCCATCCTCGTCGATATTGCGCGAGCAACAGGGACTCTCGACGAGGTAGCCGCCCCTCACCGGCGTCACGTTCGGCACGACATAGAGATAGCGCTTGCGCGAGCTCAAGCCGCGCTCGATCCGCTTGCGATCGAGCTCGTTGGGGTGAGCCACCAGCCCGGTCTTTACCTTCCTCATCAGCGCGGCATTCATTGCCAAAGCCACCCTTCAAAGCACTGTAATTTCTTCTTCAAGACAGCCGATGAGCAGTTGCTCACCAAAATCGACAGTGTAGATCGGTACGTTCGCTTCGGTATGGATAGCAACCCTGATGACCTCGCCGGTCGCTCCGGCGGCGAGCAAGACTCCCTCGGGCTCCGTATTGGGAAAAGAGCCGTCATTGATGAGGTCGACAGCGGTCTTGACCCGCTGGCCCCGTCGATATTTCGGAAAGCCGGGCTCCGTCATGACACGGCCTCGTCCGGCAACGGCAGATCATCGATCTCCTCGCAGGCGTCCACCGAATCGAGTTCCTTACGCTTCATGCCGACGCGGTAGCCGCTTTCCAGAAACTCGACGCCGTAGATGTAAAATTGCTGCAGGAATGTGCCGATCGAGATGATGTAACCTACCTCACCCTTCTTGACCAAAATGTCGCCAATCTCCTTGCCCCGATAGGTCCCGTCATTGCGGATGGCGCGATTAGCTCGCACCTTTTCGTTGAAGCTAAAGACAGGCGGCCCGCTCAGCTCGACGACGTTGCTGTCGCGCACAATGCTGCTCATGTACCGCTCCCTCGTGGACGCGCAGGGACGCTGCCCGGCCCCGCGCAGGCGAGGTCCTGCATCACTTTGTGCTCGACGAACCCAGCCGATTCACCAGCCGCAATGCAGCTCGGCCCCCCCTGCCGGTCAGGACAGCGCTCTAGGGCAGCTCGCGCCTCCGCCAACGGCCGTTGTGCGACCTCGAGCCGCATGCAGGTGTCCAGGTCGCTCGCTATGGCTAGGAGCCACGCATTGGGAACATCGCCTGTCATGATGCGGCGAAACTCGCTATCCTCGTCACTGATCGGCTGAATGCGCAGCTGCGACACGACGTGGCGCGCGACCGCGCGACTAACTTCATAATCCTTGTTGGCCAACATCGGCGTCACTTCCTCGCACCAAACGGAGATTGTAGAAGTAGAAGCGGTAGAGCCCAATCAGGACCGCGGCATGGTCCGGCGCCAGCGCACGCGCTTCGAGCAGATGTTGTTCCGCAACGTCGTCCAAATGATAGGACAGCCCGGCATGCGGCAGATGATCCTCAGCTTCGCGCGGAAGATCGTCACCGGACAGCGTGGACGCGATCAGCGCTCTTTGGCTGCCGGATGGCGGCTTGAATGCTACATCCAGGTTCATTGGCGACTTTGTTCTTGAGTGAGCTTGGCGATGTTCCGGCGCGGCACGACTGATCCCGCGAAAAATGCGCTGATCTGCGCGGCATGGTCAGTCACATCGACGATAACAGCGCCGCCTGGAAGGCGTCTCTCGGTACACAGAAGCGCCTTTGGACCTCCGCACGGAATGAAAAGCCCGCCACGGCTGTGCTGCCCGCGAGCAACAGCACTATCGCAGGGCAATCCAGAGCAGTCGGTGTCCGTGAGGCAGGACCGAACGTCGACGTCTACGGCGCCGCCAACGCGCAGCACGAAGCTTGCGACGTCTTCAGCTCTTGGCATGCTGTTCATGAGGCTCGCCCGTTAGGCTGGCGCCTGGTAGCGCGGCAAGGACGTGTCAAGGACGCGGGTATTGTCGGCCGGCCAGGGGCCGACACATTGCGGCTCGCCGAAATAGCCAATACATTCTGTGCATTTCGCCGGTTCAATGAAGAAGCTCTCCCCTTCTCCGAGATGGCAACGTTCGGTCGCAGGCTGAGCAGCTCGTGCACTGCGAGGCGATGATCTTGAATGGCACATACCCCCTTACGCCGCAGAGATCAGAGCTCCTTGCCGGATCGCGGCGTCGCCGCGCTTGGCGTGCTGGATCTCACCGCTTTTCACCTTGTCGAGATAGGACCTGAACCAGGCGATCGCCGACTTCTCGATGAATTCATGCGCGTATTGATCGACCGGTTCGATCCCGGCCTTAATCAGACTGCTTTTCGGGGAGGCGCCGATCTTGGCCACGAAAACCGCATGGCAGTCATGGATGCCACGGATGATGGTCGAAAGCCTGTCATCCTCGCCATAACCGCCCTGGCAGTAAACGTCTACGCGACGATGGCCGACGAATTTGGCGCCGGATGTAGAAAGTTCGTACACCTTGAACTCTTTTGCATGCCCAAAGTGCTCGTTGATAAGCCCCGAGCCCCTGGTTGCGACCGCCACAAGAAGCGTGATCGTGCTCATCTCGCCGGCGAACTTCGTAACCTCCTCTTGGCCGGCCGCGACTTTGGCGGCACGCTCATCCTCTACCCTGTCTTGATACGCCTTGCGCATCTCGAGGTCATATCTGACATCCATTTTCATGACCTGGTCGGTGGTGAACTCTGCGCTGCGATCCTCTCCGAGCAGACCCACAGCATCGGCGCGGCACTGGCGGCAATGCCGCATCATGTTTATCTGCCCTTCGCAAGCATCCTGCAGCGCCTTCAATTCCTGCGCCGTCGGTCCCCGCTGACCCTTGAGGCCAAATACTGTGCCGTACTCGGGCGCGGAGATCAGCGGCATGATATTATGAAGGAAGGCACCGCGCGACTTCACCGCCTTGTTGACCTCGATCAGGTGATGGTCGTTGACGTGCGGGATCATCACCGAGTTCACCTTGCACAGGATACCCCGTTGGCTAAGCATCTCGAGGCCTTGCAGCTGGCGATCGGTGAGAATCCTGGCCGCGTCGACGCCGGAGTAGCGCTTGTGGTTGAAGAAGATCCACGGATAGATCTTGGCTCCGATTTCGGGATCGATCATGTTGATGGTGATGGTGACGTGGTCGATTCTGGACTTGGCGATGGTGTCAATATGGTCCGGCAGAGTCAGTCCGTTGGTTGACAGACACAGCTTGATGTCGGGAGCCGCCTTGGCGACCAGTTCGAACGTCTTGAACGTCTTTTCTGGATTGGCCAGGGGATCGCCAGGACCAGCGATGCCGAGCACGGTCATCCGCGGAATGGCGGTCGCGACCGCGAGCACCTTTCTCACCGCCTGCTCAGGGGTGATCTTCTCGCTCACCACGCCCGGACGTGATTCATTGGCGCAGTCGTATTTGCGGTTGCAGTAGTTGCACTGGATGTTGCAGGCTGGCGCTACCGCGACATGCATGCGGGCGTAATGATGATGCGCTTCTTCGCTGTAGCAGGGATGGTTCTTCACCTTTTGCCAGATTTCGATCGGCAGATCGCCTTGGCCTGCCCGCGAGCCGCAGCTTGCCTGGTCAGTCTTGGCCGAGGTGCGGCAGCCCTTATGCTCGACGGCAGGCTGCATCATCTTGCCGTGATCCACCGCAGCTTTGGCATATTTTCCGCGCCCGACGACCGCGTTCATGTTCATTTCTCCCTGCAGGCACCATCGACTTCCCAGGATCAACCCTGAGCAAGCTTCAAGAAGATGAGTAGCAACTCACATGCCACGGCGGAGACGATGACGTTGCAGCCATACGTCAAGGAGTTAGCAGAACTGATCGACCCTGACGCATGTAGAGCAGTCATGATGCGCATGTTGGAAATGCGACACGGACGCCGTCGTTCTGACAAAGAGGCTCCGCGGTGGGCCGCTTCGTTCTCGCGCTAAGCTCGCGAGAACCCTGCTCCATCTCGACCGAGTTTGATGCGATGCGGCGTCTCACAATAGGCCGACGAGGTGAGCGATCCGGCCTTTACAACGCCGTTAATTGGCGAGCAGTATCTCCACCGCACGAGGGAGCCCAATCGCAAGCGGCGTCAGGCCTTGCTCGATCAAAAATCGGACCTCGTTGCGTGAAAGCGCATCCGGATCAACGATCGCATAACGGGTGTCGGCCGTACGCTTGATGATCTGCCGCGCATAGCTACGCAACAGCTGGTCGTTGAAGCGACAGCCGATGAAGAGAAAGGTTTGTCCGGTCCGCTTTTTCTTGATGATGTCCGGAATCGGGGTCTGGATGTCGATTTCTGTCAACACCTCGACATAGTCAGCGTCGGAGATCAGGAAGTTGTTGGCCGGCTGCACGCCGCCGTGCGGCTTGTACAGCACCGTCGCCCAGCTGCTGGCCACCACACTGTCGACCTCTTGGCCAACGGAGTCATAAAAGCGGTACCAGCGATTCTCGCCAACGCCGCCGCGGGTGATACCCTGCACTTCGCCCCATCCATCGCGCTTACCCAGCGCCGCGCGCATCGCGCCATCGTACCACGCATCGACTATGACGGGCAGCGACAGGGACGCAAGATGATGGTGCAAGCGCGTCGGCTCGACTGGCCGAGCGAAGGCCTGCGTCATCAATGCCGTCACGGCAGAGCGATGTTTGCTGATCTCGATATGCTGCGCCGACGCCCACGCATTGCCCTTGGCCCGTCGCGGCAACGCTACCCTGCTGGCGAAGAAGCCGGCAAGCGCCTCGGGTGTGGTCGGCACATCGCATCTGGACAAGTCGACGAGGCCAGGTCCAAGATAAGGCACAACGCTCGCGGCCCTCAGCCCGGCAGCGACGTCCACGAGAATGGCCTTTGCATTGGCCGCATCGACGAAATCGATCCGCGGGGTCGACTTCACGGATCGTCCCCGTTCTCGCCCCGTTTTTTGGCATTGATTGTGATCGGTAACCGTGTGTCGCTCGCCATCTCGGGTAGATCGAGCACCCAGCCATTCGCTATTTTGATCCAGCCGCCCCAGAGCGTCTCGTACTCGGATTCCACGATCGGTTCTTCGAGATCCTTTTTGGGCACGTAGATCGACAGGCCCGCGTCCAAAGACCGGCGGATCATAATTTTCACGAGGGCAACTCCTTGAACTGTGACGTATAGCTGGCCAGACCGGCAGACTCCCGCGACGTGGCGCGCAGGCGAGCCACAATGTCGGACACTGCGCACACGACCTCATCGACCTCCGCGAAGGAGGTTTCACGCGACAGAGAGAAGCGCACCGCGCCGCGCATGCTCCACGCCGGCACCTGCATGGCGCGCAAAACATGCGATGGCGCCATTGAGCCGGAGTTGCAGGCTGATCCGAGCGACACGGCTATGCCCGCACGATTGAGATGATGGACGATTGCTTCGCCTTCGAGATGGCCGAAGGCAATATTGGCTGTGTTCGCCAGCCGGTTGCTGACATCGCCGAGCGTGACGCACTCGCCATTGTGCAAAAGCCCCTGCTCCAGGCGGTCGCGCAACGCACCAATGCGAAGGCGCTCCGGTTCGAGCCGCTCCACCGCAAGCTCCGCAGCCTTTCCAAGGCCGACGATGCCCGGAATATTCTCAGTTCCAGCGCGGCGCCGTCGTTCCTGTGATCCGCCCCAGATCAGCGGCCGGAATCTTGTCCCTTTGCGCAGATAGAGCGCGCCGATCCCCTTGGGGCCATGCAATTTGTGCGCGGATAGCGACAGCATGTCGATCGCGCTGTCCTTTAGGTCCACGCGCACCTTGCCCATGGCCTGGACCGCATCGGTGTGAAACAGCGCGCCCGCCTCACGGGCCAACCCGGCCAGAAACTCGACAGGAAAAATCGTGCCGGTCTCGTTGTTGGCCCACATGACAGAGGCAATCGCCGTGCGTGGCCCGAGCGCGCAGCGAAATGCCTCGATGTTGAGCCGTCCCCGGGAATCCACGGGTACGATATGCGTCTTGACCCCTCTTGTCGCCAATTGCTCGACTAGCGCAAGCACGGCGGAGTGCTCAACCGAACTGGTCACGATCTCGTCACGGTCTTCCTGGGTCGCAAGCGCAGAGAGGATTGCGGCATTGTTGGCTTCGGTCGCACCCGAGGTGAAAACGATCTCATGATCGTAGGCGCTCCCTAGCAGACCCCGCAAGCTGCGCCGGGCCTGCTTCAGCGCGACCGCGACCTCGCCGCCGAAGGCATGCGTGGATGAGGCGTTGCCGAACTGCTCAGTAAAGAACGGCAACATGGCTTGCACGACAGCCGGATCGGTCCGCGTCGTCGCATTGTTGTCGAGGTAAATCGGCATTTTATCCCCGCTCAATCCGGAGTCTTGCCTGCCGCACCAACCGGGATCAGGCGGATGAATTCTCCGAGCCTCTCGACCAGCCGCGCCTGAATGCCTTCCAGCATCAGCCTCGAAAGCTTACAGAACGTGCAGGCCCCGGTCAGCCCGACCATGATCTTGCTGCCATCGATCCCGATCAGCTGACAGTCGCCCCCATCGCGTTGCAGATTGGGGCGGATCTCCTCGATGACGCTGCGAATGCGCAGCTCTCGCTCGATTGCAGTCGCCGACGATTGCCTCAGTTGTTCGGTTTCGGCCAACATGCCTCGACGCCTCTTCTTCATCAGCTGAACGATTTGCCGCAGGAGCAGCGCGCGGTGGCATTCGGGTTATGAAACGTGAAGCCAGGGTTCTCCAGCGCCATCCCGAAATCGATGGTCGTACCGACGAGATAGTCATGGCTCTTGTTGTCGACAAATACCTTCAGACCGTCGCACTCGATCACAGTGTCTTCAGGCTTCGGTTCCTCGGCGAGACCCATCATGTATTTGAACCCGTTGCAGCCGCCTGCTTCGACCATAATGCGCAGACCACTAGCCGGCCGCGTCGACGATGAAATCGCGCTCTTGATTGCATTCACTGCGCTATTCGTCAGGTTTATCACGGCTTACCCCTCGTCGGCTTAGGTCTGCCTGCCCAAGGGCAAGTCATGTGCCGGCGCGCAGACGCTTGACGATGCTCACATTTTCCGGTCGCGCCTGCCGGCTTTGGAAGCCGTGTCGGATTTCTGACAAGGCTACGTGAGACTGATCGCCGCCCGCTTACGCGGTTTCTTTCTAAGCTCCGCCGAAGGCCGCCACACATGCGACGGCAAGCAATTTGCATTGCATCTGGCACCGGCCAAGGCGTCGGTGAAGAGCTCAGATCGAGGACGCATTTAATGACTGCAATCGAGAACACCGCACTCAGCAGACTTGAGAAGGAGGGCCGCCTGCTCAATGCCGTACTCAAAGGCGGGACGACCAAGCCGGGCCGGTTCGGCTTTCGCGGCGACATCGCACTACACTTCCAGACTCAAGTCGCGGACGAGAAACGGCCGCCGGACTATTCGATCGAGCAGGTTTTGACGATCGCGCAGGACGGAGAACGCACCATTCCGGTCCTGGCCGGCTACCTGCATTCCTTCGCGTATCTTGCTGACGTCGCGACCGTCCTTGATGGTGCCTTAAGCCCGGGCGGAAGTTACTTCATGTTCTGCAACAACATAGATTTGCTGGCAAAATACCGAACCAAGCTCGGTGATACTACCTTCCACGTCCTACCGTGCGATGAATCCACGGTTTGCAAGGAGATGATGGACCTGGTCGGGGTCAACAAGGACGACATCAAGAAGCTCGATGCGGGCGGCAAGCTTGATTACCTGCTCGATGCCGCAAAGGATCTCGATCTGTCCTATGACGAGATCTCCTATGAAGACGCGCTGAAGAGAATGGAACCGGTGAAGAACCGCAACGAGAACCGGCCGGTCTGAGCGCGGACTTCATTCGTTCCGGGACGCATGGTCTTCGACAAGACGTACGCCGACGACACAGACGTCACCATCCAGAACTGTCAAGGCGATCGGCGTGAGTGCACTGCCCTTACATGGACCTTCGACGCACCGCCCGGTGCCGAGTTCGAAGGTCGATCCGTGCTTGCCGCACATCAGCCGGACGCTGTATGGATCGAGGAATCTGTTCCGCTCCCAGTCCAGATTGACGCCGTTGTGCGGGCACTTGTTGATATAGCCAAGCACCTTTTTGCCCCATCGCACGACAACGATGGCCCATGGTCGGTGAACGCCGTCGTTGTCGATAGCTATAAGGTGGGCGCCGATGGCGTGGCGGTTTGGAATGTCGTCAAAGCCGCAAATTGCATAGATAGCTTCTGGCTGCATTGATTGCTCTTCGGGCATTCTTCATTGTTGCGGTGCGATCGCCCCTGCAACGACCGTAGGAGGAGGAACGACCGGCGTTCTGGTATTCCAAGCAGCGGGCTGCACCACTCGAGCACACCTCATCGGTGCGGGTGCACAATTCAGACCAGTTCGCAGACCCTTGCTTCCCGTTCACGCGCGTGCGGCGCAGGGACAGCGTTCGCGACATCTAAAGTCAGCGCCTGCTCGCAAAAGCAGTCGTGCCGAATAGCCAGAGCGCGTTAGCAATTTCACGCCGGCACAGCTTTGAGATGCGCGCAGCCACTACTTGCATGTCCACGTCTCGCCCGCTGTTGCAATCGACCGGAAGACTAAGGCCGCGACCCGGATTAATCTTCGCCGAAGGAATTGAGCTGCTCCGCCCCGTAAGTGTGAACACATCGCCGGGGTTGGGACAACCGTCGCGCTTTGCGAACAAGCTTGTTGCAACATCGACGATCTTAGCTTGCCCATTTCGGCACTCCCCGTCATCAAGCTGACTTATGGATGCGGCTTGTTCGCCACGTGATTGCTGTCTTCGAATGCACGTTCGGCGAACCGTCAACCAAACGTAAACCTGGCGTCCTGGCGGCGCAAAACGGAGCACACGCTTCGGACGCGCGCAGCGCTTTTTGAAGGCCAAGACTGTTTGCCGGCGTTGGCGTTGACGGGAGACCAGTCATTTCGGCGCTGCAGTCCGATTCGCCTTGCTCCCTAGCCAGCTTTTCCATGGCCCGATCCAAATAACACGACGGGTCATCATCAGACGAGTCACTATCGACGCTACCATCGTCGCTAGCTTTGGAAGGATACTTTGTCGGCCTGTCTACCCGCTGCCACTCGTCGTTATCGTTCTTCGTCCACACCTCAGGATGCTGGCTAGGATCACGCACCCTGCGATTACGACCCACATGAACAAAAACCCATTTCCGCGAGTCGGGGCTCCATGCCGGGCAAGGCAGGACGTGACAAGACCAACGGGTAATCGCCGTCTTCTCGCAGCTGATGTTCCGGTAGAATATCTCCGGCGTTCTGGACCAGGGATGAGTAATCCGCAGATCTACTTGAGACGTGATGTCGTTTCGCCCAAACTGCTGCCGAAAATGCTCTCTCTTAATCAGATCTGGGCCTCCCATCCTTAACATTCCGACAGCTTCGTCACCCAACTGATAGCTGAAAAATCGAGCCGGGATGTCCGGATCATCGGAACTGTTGGCAAAGCTTCCAGCAACCGTTGCTGCGCGCTCAGCTTTATCTGCGACGAAATCCGAGTATTCCTTTGGGCTACTGGCGATGCGCACGACTCAATATGATCTCATCATCAGGCACGTACTCTGTACGCACACAGATCCGCGCCCGCGAGCACTCGTCTGACCGCGCTGCCGCTGTTGAGAAGCGCCCTCCCGTTCCCCCATGTCGACGAAGTTCACGAACTGACCGCTCCTTTGGTCGGCGCAGCGATGTCGTTCGCGAGTGAGACCTGCTCAGAAGGATCGAGAGCCAGCCCAAAAATATTCGGCTGAAGTGCGAGTTACCCCAATCAAGGCAGAGATGATTGGCCGCGATAGAGCCAGCCGTCACTCACGCCGCTGCCGCTGTGGCCGAACCGTGGGTCTGGCAGTTGGCTGGGCAGACCCTGGCGCAGGCGCCGCAACCGATGCAGGCGCCCTGATCGTTGAGAACCATGATCTTCTTTTCAATCTCGTCGTCGTCCTCATCATCGTCGAGGTCGACAAGCTCGCCCTCCTCGTTGATTCCCTTTAGCATCATGACATCTCGACCGCACACCTTGAAACAGCGCCCACAGCCGATGCACTTCTTGGCATCGATCGAGATCAGGTAGTTTGGCGTCCAGTCACGGCCGTCGCGCGTTGCAAATGACATGATTCGGGCCCCTTTAAGTATTTTCCAGCGCCTTCAAATCGCGGCTCTTGCGCTCGAGCGCGGCATAGGCATCGTGCGCCTTCTGCGCCACCACCATGATTGAGGCCCAGTTGATGGGCAACTCTTCCGAAAGGTCATGCAGATCCATTTTTGCCTGTATCGCTTTGGCCGACAGCTTCTTGAGATCTGCCCTCAGTGTTTCACGATCGCTCATGAGCGTCCTCAATATTTCGCCACCTCGGGAAATTTACGAATCAGGTCGATTCCGTCGCGGACATATTTGTCACCCTCCTGCGCGAGCTTTACGAAGTTATCGAAGCCGAAGCGATGCACATCGCGAAGCTGCTTGTTCACGGCGATCAGCCGGCCTCCGATCAGCACCACGCGGCCGAAGCCTTCATGATGCAGCTTCAGAATCGGCTGGATCATCACACCGGTCACCCTCTCGATCGACAGCGCGACCGCATCGAAGAACAGCTCAAGCCGCCACACCGTATCGGGATCAGGATCGCCGACAATCGGCAATGCGCGCCGCTTTTCCTTGTCCAAGGTATAGGGTTCGAGCAAGTCGAGATCGCTCTTGGCCTCCCAGGCTCCGTTGGTATCCTGAGCGCGCCAAATCTTGACTAGCTCCATGAGGAACGGCGCATCGACGGCGCTGCCCTGCTGCTCCATCTTTGTGCTCATATCGCCTCATTCGTCGAACTCGAACGTACGCCGTTGGTCCTTTGCCATGGCCTTGCGTAGCCAGGGAGGTGGCGTGCCGTTCAGGGCGTTCTCGAGTTTTTCGAGCAGCACCAGGATGCTTTCCGGCTCGTTCACCTTGATAGGGTGGATTTTGTTGGCGACCACCCGCGCGGCTCCGGCACCGCCGATGGCGGCGACGTAAAGAATTGTGCAATCCTTGATCGCCTCAATCTTCGGCGCCAACTTGTCGTCGTTGCCGTCTTCCTTGAGATCCCCCTCAAACTCAATCGCCTTGAGAAACACGTGCCCGCCTGGCGCGACATCATAGATAGCGATATTCTTTGCCCAACCAAAATGGGCATCGACCCGTCTCAGGTCTTGAGTTGCGAATGCGACCTTCATGCAATCGACCTCTCAGCTGCACTGATGGAGCTGTGGTTCCCGGACCTTAGTGGCAGTGGCCGGAGCCCGCCATCTGTCTGGAGTAGGCTGATGGTTCGCCTCGCGGTCCGCGATCACAAGATTGGCGATATCGAAGATCAGATCGCGCGTACCACGATAACCGATGGATCGTTGGTGCCCTGCGCCAAGCCGATCGAACATCGGAAAGCCGGCTCGATAGAACGGGATTTTCAGCCGAGCCGCCGCTTGCCTGCCATGCGAATGCGTGATCAGCAGGTCGCAATGCTTGGTTCTGGCAAGCTCTTCCAGATCCTCAAGATCGCCGATCAGCACCTCCTCGGTCTTGATCCGCTCAATGACCGCCGAGTGAGTAGTCGTCACGGCCGCCGTCACCTGCGCGCCCATGTCGTGCAGCATACCGGACAGGTCAAACAGGAGGTCTGGCTCGGCGGCGATTGCAACTTTGCGACCACCAATATGGAAGTGCGCGTCCAGCATTGCATCGGCGAGCTGGCCGCGCTGGCGCCGATATTTGAATGGTACGTGGCGGCCGCTGATCTCGCTCAAAAACGTGATGAAGTCATCGTTCGGACCGAGACCGCACAGCCGTTCGAACAGCCGAAATGGCACGCCGGTCTTGGCCTGGATGACCTCTGCCGCTCGCCGCATCTGGGCGCCAATTGCGATAGTCCAGTTGGCGCGGCCCATGCTCGCAATTTCGTCGACGCCGATGCCGCCAATGGTCGTTGCCGTAAACTCATCGGGGATATGCCCATCGAGCGATCCCGCCAGGTCAGGCAGGAAGGACGGCCGCAAGCCAAAGTCCTCCAGCATGGCCCGGAGTTCATCAAGATCACCCGGCGTGAGATGACATCCTGGAAGAACATTCACCCTCGAGGGATCGCGCAGGCCATTGACGCTGGCCGGTTCAACCAGCAACTCCACAATGCGCGCCACAGCCTTCTCCCAGCCGTCCTGGAACGCACCCTTGAAATCAGGGGTCGAGACATAGACCAGCGGCAATTTCGCGAGTTGCGGATGCTTGTCGAGGATTAGCTTGAGGTAGGCATCGACATCGTCCCCATTGGTCTCGGTGACGCCGGTCGAGCAGATTCCGATGATTTTTGGCTTGGTACGGTTGTAGATATTGAGTATCGCCTGCTCGAGATTGCCGTAGCCGCCAAGCACGGTCGCGACCTCGCTCATCGCGGTGGTCTGCAGCGGCACGGCCTCCCTGAAATGCCGGACAAAGAGCGTGAGCCCGAAGGATGTGCACCCTTGCGAGCCGTGCAGAAGCGGCATTGCCCCACGCAACCCCATGAAGGCGAAGGCGCCACCGATCGGTTGGCTCATCTTCAGCGGATTGACGGCACAGGCTTTTGTGGACGCCGTGAGGCTGGCCATGACACTTCCCTATTCTGCGGCCTGTCGCATGGCCGACGGCGTGGACACCAGGATCCCCTCGATGCGTCTGTTGCAGCAGCCACCGACCGCATTGGTGTGCTCTCTGACCGCCTCCACGCTCCTCAGGCCGTGCCCGTCGATTGCATCCTCGATGGTGCCGAGATCGACCTTGTTACAGAAGCAGATCCTCCTCGCGCGGCGCGCCGTTTCGGCGAGCACCGAATCGCAAGCGATCCCGGCCATTGGCGATCGCATCTGCACCATCGCCTTCGCCAATGCCTCCCATGGCGCTGGTCGCCGTAGCTGCTCCCACATTGGATTGGAGAGCGCCTTGTCGATCTCCTCCACCAGCTTGACCATTCCGAAATAGCCCATATAGGCATGGCACCGCTCCTGGTTGATATCGAGCCAGGGCATCGCCGCTTTCAGCGCGATGAACTGCGACTTGCCGCCCGAAAGCATGATGTCCGCTTTGGCGTCCTTCAACATCTTGTACATTTCGCGCGGCGTCATGTCCTCGATCATGTGGGCATCCTGCCCCATGAGCTCTTTGATGCGCTCCTTGTCCTGCCTTGTCGATTTCTTCACGCTGGTTCCGACTAATTCGAGCCCGGCTTCCTGCAGTGCCGCAACGACCGACCATGACTTGACGCCGCCGGTAATCAACAAGGCCTTCTTGCCTTTGAAGCGTGGCTTGTACGGCTCGATCGCAGCCCAGGCCCACGCTTCCTGGCGCGCGATCACCGCTTCGGTGCGCGCGAGCAGAGCGTTCGGCGCGCCGCGTTCAACCAATAGGCGCGCAATCTGGCGCAGCGATTCGCTTGAATCCTGAATACCGTAGAACGACCCCTCGAAGAACGGGATCCCGTAGCGTTGCTCCATCTTGCGTGCCACGTTGATCATCGACTTTGAGCACACCAACATCGCCGCCCGCGCGCGATGAGATGAAGCGACTTCGCGATATTTTCCATCGCCGGAGATGCAGGAGAGAATCCGAACTCCAAGCTCGTCCAACAATGGCTTCACTTGCCAGAGCTCTCCCGAAAGGTTGTATTCGCCGATCAGGTTGATATCGTATGGTGTGGTGTAGTCCGGTTCCTGCGTCCCGATCACATAGTCGAGCAAGGCCTCGCCGGCGAGCTTGTTACCGAGGTTCTTGGAACCGACGAAGCCCGGGGAATTGATCGGGATCACCGGCTTTCCGAACCTTCGAGATGCTGCCTTACAGACCGCGTTGATGTCGTCGCCGATCATCGCCGGGATGCAGGTTTGATAGACGAAGATGGCGGGCGGGTCGTACTTGTCGATGATCTCCTTGATCGCTTTGCAAAGCCGCTTCTCGCCTCCGAATACGATATCGGTTTCGCTCAAATCGGTTGTGAATGCGATGCGCCACAGATTCGAGCCGGAAGACGCCGCGCCGCGATTGTCCCAGGAGTTGCCTTCGCACGCGATCGGACCATGCACCAGGTGAGCGACATCGGTAAACGGCTGCAGCGCAATCTTGGCGCCGTCGAAAGCACAGCCGCCCGCAGCGCTGCCCGGCTGCAGCTGTTTGGTGCACCCCTTCTTGCGCTCAGCCTCCGACTTACTGCCATTCCTGGCGCAGCCCGGCTCGTTGAAAATGTCCTGGACCGTGGCCGCTAGCGAACTCATCCGTTTTTCCTCTCAGCCGAAGCAAATTGCAAGGTCAATCGTCTTGCGCTTGTGCCATCGTCGCGTGTTTTCGACGATGGCACGCGCACTGCCCGCCATCAGCGAATGATGTCGAAGCTGTAGTCAGTTTTGCCAAGAACATTGGTCTTCTTGTCGATTTCGTCGAAGATCTTGTCGAGGATCTTCACCAGCACATTCAGGCCCCCCTGATAGCCCCATACAGGGGAGCGGTGATGGTGATGCCGATCAAAAATCGGGAAACCGATGCGGATCAGTGGCGTTCCAGTGTCACGCTCCAGGTACTTGCCATAGGTGTTGCCAATCAGAAGATCGACCGGCTCGGTAAACAAGAGCGAGCGCATGTGCCAGAGGTCTCGGCCCGGATAGGCGTGGCAGGCTTCCCCAAACGGTGAGCTCGCAAATAGCGCCTGCATTTTTTCATGCCAGGCCTTGTTGCCGTTGGTGGACAGTACGTGGGTTGGTTCGGCGCCGAGCTCGAGCAGAAAGGCAGCTAACCCATAGCAGAGATCCGGGTCGCCATAGATCGCGAACTTCTTGCCATGGATATGCGCGCTGGAGTCCGCGATGGCATCCACCAGGCGGCCACGCTCGCGCGTGAGTTGTTCCGGAATCTCCTTGCCGCTGATGCGTGATAACGTCAGGAGAAGGTCATCCGTTGCGGATATGCCCACCGGGTAATTGAAAGATACGACCTCCTGGCCATGCTCGGACACGAACGGCAGGGTCTTTTCCGTACACCACTGCTGCATGGAGACTGTCGCTTTGGCGTGAACCGCGTTGGCCGTGTCTTCCAGCGTGGTGCCGCCGTCATACATCCGGAACTCGCCATCTGTCGGGGTATCGAAGACTTCGGAGTTATCCGCGAGTATGGTGTGCTGGATACCCATCAATGCCAGGATGCGGCTAATCTCGCGAAGGTTTCCGACGGTATAGCCATCGAACCCACCAATGATGTTGATTGCCTCGTTGGGGCTGCGTTCTAGCTTCGGCGCTGTTCCGGCCTTGCCGTCCCAAAAATGCCCCAGAATGCCCTTGAGCGCGTTGTCATAGCCAGTGATGTGGCTGCCGACGAACGCTGGTGTGTGTGCGAACGGCACGTCGAACTCTGCCGGAACAGAGCCTTTTTCCTTCGACGTCTTGATGTAGGCGTTGAGGTCATCGCCGATCACCTCAGCCATGCAGGTCGTGGAAACCGCAATCATCTTTGGCTTGTACATATTGTAGCTGTTGGCGAGTCCGTCGATCATGTTGTTCAGGCCGCCGAATACAGCAGCGTCTTCCGTCATCGATGAAGAGACGCAGGAGCTCGGCTCCTTGAAGTGTCGCGCCAGATGGCTGCGGTAGTAGGCCACACAGCCTTGAGATCCGTGGACGAAGGGCAGCGTGCCCTCAAACCCGACCGAGGCGAACACGGCGCCAAGCGGCTGGCAGGCCTTCGCCGGATTTATCACCAACGCCTCCCGCGCAAAGTTCTTCTCGCGGTATTCGGGTGTCTTCGTCCATTCCTTGGTACGTTCGACCTCAGCGGGATCGCGAGGATTCTCGAATATCTTCTTGTCGGCCAGCATCTGCTGGTATTCCGGACCGCGGAACAGCTCGAGATGATCGAGCACGTGTTCGGCACTCTGCGCCATTTTTGGAATCCTTCGTTATCGACACTGGTATCGCCCAGCTCTCCGCGAGAGCGGGAATTAGTAGCTTTATTCTGCAGCCAAGAGTCTTGGCTTCGAAGCTTCCTTCCAAGGCGCCTTCGTCTTCTTCCAGACCGGCGAGTTGACAGCCATGTCCATGTCGCGCGCGAAGATCGCAAAGCCGTCATAGCCGTGATATGGGCCCGAATAGTCCCAGGAATGCATCTGCCGGAACGGCACACCCATCTTTTGGAAGACGTATTTTTCCTTGATGCCCGAGCCGACCAGGTCGGGCTGGAGCTTTTCGACGAAGCGCTCAAACTCATAGCCTGTGACGTCGTCGTAGATGAGCGTGCTGTCCTTTACGTAGTGCTGGGCGGTGCGCTGATAGTCGTCGTTGTGAGCGAACTCGTATCCGGTGCCCACGACTTCCATCCCAAGGTCCTCGTATGCGCCAATCACGTGACGCGGACGAAGCCCGCCGACGTACAGCATCACCGTTTTACCCTGCAGGCGCGGACGATATTTTGCGATCACGGCGCTCACCAGCGGCTGGTACTTTTCAATCACCCGCTCGGCGCCTTCTTTGATCTTATCGTCGAAATGTCCCGCAATCTTGCGTAGCGATTCTGCGATCTTTGAAGGTCCGAAGAAGTTATACTCGCACCAGGGGATACCGAACTTCTCCTCCATGTGGCGGGAGATGTAGTTCATGGAACGATAGCAATGCAGAATGTTGAGCTTTGCCTTCGGCGTTGCCTCAAGCTCAGCGAGCGAACCGTCGCCCGACCACTGCGCAATCACCCGCAGGCCCATTTCCTCCAGAAGAATTCGCGATGACCAGGCATCGCCGCCGATATTGTAGTCTCCGATGATCGCAACATCGTAAGGCGTCGGCTCGAACTTTGGTTTGCCATCCGGCTCGAGCTTGTCGAAAATCCAATCGCGCACCGCGTCGTTGGCAATGTGATGGCCGAGCGACTGCGACACGCCGCGAAAGCCCTCACAGCGGACCGGAACGATGGTCTTGCCGCCATACTCCTTCGATTTCGCTCGTGAGACGGCTTCGATATCGTCACCGATCAGTCCGATCGGGCATTCCGACTGGATGGTGATGCCGTTGTTGAGCGGAAACAGCTCCTGGATTTCGTCCAGAACTTTGACCAGTTTCTTGTCGCCACCGAATACGATATCCTTTTCTTGGAAATCGGAGGTGACCTGCAGGGTCACGAAGCTATCGATCCCCGTCGTGCCAACGTAATAGTTGCGACGCGAGCCCCACGAATACTGACCGCAACCGACCGGGCCATGGCTGACATGGACCATGTCCTTGATCGGTCCCCAGACCACCCCCTTCGATCCCGCATAGGCGCAGCCTCTGATTGTCATCACGCCGGGTATGGATTTGATGTTGGACTTCACCCCGCAGTCGGACTTGCCGGCTTGGTGAACGTTGAGGTGCTTGGCACGCCGTTTCGCGGTTTTCTCCGGATAGACCTTCAGCACCTCCTCGATCAACTCTTTGTTGCGAGCCCTGATTTCTGCGATGCTCTGGGTCGTGGCGAGACTCATCTGATGTCCTTCAAGGTTAGCTGTTGCGAGAGCGGCTTCTTGATCAAGACTTTTGCAACCAGCATGCCAGCGGCTCGTAAGCACAAAAAACAGAACGATCAAAACCGGTTAGCGCGTCTCGCGCTGTGACAATGGATGTTGTTGCGAATGCGACATCGCGCTTTGCGCGGAGAACTCTTGGTTTGGCCTGTTCGAAATGGAACAAGGGCTGATGCGTGTAAAATTTCTCGCTCAATTCTCCGCGCGTGTCCGCGTTCGCAGCACTTTGCGATCGCGCTCGCTGAAGGCGGCCGCAACAAGGAAACCCGGCTGCAAGGTCAGCTGGCCGACACAGACTTGCAATACGATCTCTGCTTGCCGAGACCTACAGGAGCTTACCCTCTGCGATGACGATGATGCTCAGGTGCATGACGTCATCCTCCTCCAGAGCTCAATGCAAGCCCCCTCCCACCTGGACGTGGCGGGCTCGTCGATCACGAGAACAGCTGCCGCGCCTTGATAAGTGCACGCACGAGCGTATCAATCTCTTCGCGGGTGTTGTAAAGTCCGAGGGACGCACGGCACGTCGCCTGCACGCCGAAGCGCTTGAGCAGCGGCATCGCACAGTGAGCTCCCGCCCGCACCGCTATACCGGCGCGATCGATGACGGTGGCAATATCATGCGCATGCGCACCTTTCATATCAAAGGAGATGATCGGCCCTTTCTCGGCCGAAGTCCCAATCATGCGCACGGAGTTGATGTCCCCCAGCTTTTCCTGCGCGTAAGCAAGCAGTGCGCTCTCGTGCTTGCGGATCTGCACCTTGCCTATTGAATTGATGTAATCCACAGCCGCGCCCAAACCGATCGCCTCAACAATCGGCGGCGTACCCGCTTCGAACCGGTGCGGCGGATCGGAATAAATGACGCCGGAACACGAGACCTCGCGGATCATTTCGCCGCCGCCATTGAAGGGCGACATCGATGCCAGATGCTCAGACTTGCCGTAGAGCACGCCGATCCCGGTCGGACCATAGAGTTTATGGCCGGTCATGACGTAGAAATCACAATCAATGTCGCATACGTCGGCGCTCAGATGGACGCATCCTTGCGAGCCGTCGACCAGCACCGGGATACCACGAGCATGTGCGATTCTCACCGCGTCTTTCACCGGCAAGACCGTGCCGAGCACGTTCGACATCTGTGTGATTGCAACCATCTTGGTGCGCTGGGTCAGCAGTCGCTCAAATTCGTCGAGCAAGAAGTTTCCGTCATCATCCACTGGTGCCCATTTGATCACTGCACCGAGCCGCTCCCTGAGAAAATGCCATGGCACAATGTTGGAGTGGTGTTCCATAATCGACAGAACGATCTCATCACCCGGGCTGATGCGTTCACGGCCAAAAGTCTGGGCGACCAGATTAATTGCCTCGGTGGCGCTGCGGGTGAAGATGATCTCTTCGTTCAAATGCGCGTTCACAAACCGCGCCACCCTCGTACGGGCGCCCTCATACGCCTCGGTCGCCGCGTTAGCGAGGTAGTGCAAGCCGCGATGAACGTTGGCATATTCGCTGGAGTATACCTGCATCATACGGTCAAGTACCGCATTGGGCTTTTGCGCGGATGCAGCGTTATCGAGGTAAACAAGCGGCTTGCCGTACACCGTCATGGCCAGCGCAGGAAAGTCCGTACGCAGACGGTTGACCTCGTAACTACCATTGCTAACCGCGGGATGTGCGCTCATCGCCGCGCCTGCAGCCAGTGTTCAGCTTGCGCGGTCACAAAATCGCGCAGATTCTCGGCCGCAATATCTTCAATCGACTCGCCAATGAACGCTTTAATCAGCAACATCTGCGCATCCTTCTCGGATAGACCCCGAGCGCGCAGATAAAATACGAGAGTGCCGTCCAGCGCACCTGATGTCGATCCGTGGCCGCAGGTCACGTTATCGGCCAAGATTTCAAGTTCGGGCTTATGGTCGGCCTCGGCCTGGTCAGAGAGGAGCAGCGCTCGCGTCGTCAGCGTGGCGTCCGTCTTCTGTGCGCCGGGACGAACGACGATTCGGCCCTGGAACACCGAGCGGCCGCGATCATCAACGATCGCGCGGAACTTCTGCCGACTGGTGCAATGTGGCACAGCGTGGTCGACTACGATTGTTGTGTCGGCGTGCTGCTTGTGGCTGATGAGATTGACGCCGTTCGCTGAGAGCTTGGATCCCTCGCCTGCCAGCGTGACGAATCCCTGATAGCGGCTAATGGAGCCACCACAGGTCATGGTGAAAAGATTGAGCTTCGCCCTGGAGCCGACCGCGATGATCCCCGACGAGATGTTCATGGCGTCAGCAGCATCGGCTGCCACTCGGATATGCGAAAGGCTCGCCTCGTCACCAACCAGGACGATCGTCGCATCGTTGGTCTGATAGCCGCTCGCGCGCTCAGCCGAGACGAAGCTTTCCACAAAGGCCGCATGCGCGCCCTTACCGAGTTGCAGATAGGAACGCGTGAAGTTGGATACCGACAATCCGGTCGCGACATGAACGATGTGAATCGGGCGCTTCACCGAATTGCCCTCGGCGATTGCAATCACCAGGCCATCGGTCGCCATTGCGGCATTGAGCGAGACCACCGCATCAGTCGTCGTCGATAGCACCAGACGGGCCGTCGCGCTGTTGGCCGAATTCTCCAGAACGTCTCGTAACGACACGACATCGACCCCATTTTCCAGCCTGCCGAGATCGGATAGCTCAGGTGCGAATATGCCATCCACCAAAACCAGCTTGACTGCCTGGTCCAACGCCGCTTGCCTGGCTGAGGCCTTCGCGCGCACCAGCGCAGCTGCATCCGGTCCTGGAGCGAGTGGCAGCACCTTGCCGATCAGGGCGCGTAGATCGGTGTATTTCCATGCCTCCATGTGCCGATGCGGGAGGCCGGCACGCTCGTAGGCCTCGAATGCCCTCGCACGGATATCGGGGACAGCGCCCACGCCTGGCAGCCTTCCAAGCGCTGCAGCGAAGACATTTCCCATTGCGCGTCCGGCGTCGCTTTTGGCCAAAACTTGCTTCATCATGAAATACTAGAGCCGTCAGGCGGCGTCCTCGAATTTGGCGTAACCGGTGGCCTCGAGCTCCATGGCCAGTTCTTTACCGCCACTCTTCCTGACCCGCCCTTTCGCCATCACGTGCACAACGTCCGGTATTATGTAGTCGAGCAGCCGCCGATAGTGGGTGATCACGACCATCGCGCGCTCCGGCGAGCGCAGCGCGTTGACGCCGTCCGCCGCAATCCGCAGCGCGTCGATGTCGAGGCCGGAATCCATTTCGTCGAGGATGCAGACTGCCGGCTCGAACAGCGCCATCTGCAAAATCTCGTTGCGCTTCTTCTCGCCGCCGGAGAAGCCGACATTGACGCCGCGCTTCAGCATGTCCTGCGGGACGTTCAAGGACTTGGCGACATCGCGGACCTTCTTCAGGAAGGCCGGCGAGGACATCTCCTCCTCGCCGCGCGCCTTGCGCTGGGCGTTCAGCGCGGCATGCAGGAAGTTCCAGGTGGTCACGCCGGGAATCTCGACCGGATACTGGAACGCCAGGAACACGCCCTTGGCCGCGCGCTCGTTCGGCTCCATCTCCAGCAGGTCCTCGCCCCGGAACAGGATTTGCCCGTCGGTGACTTCGTAACCCGGCTTGCCGGCGATGACGTGGCTCAGCGTCGACTTGCCGGAGCCGTTCGGCCCCATGATCGCGTGCACCTCGCCCGGGTTCACCGTGAGCGAGAGCCAGTGGAGAATCTCACGCTCCTCGACACGGACCTTCAGATCTTTCACTTCAAGCAGAGACATCTCATTCTTCCTGAGCATCATCCGGAAAGCGCGCGGCGGCCGCGCCCTTCAGCGGGATGGATTAGCCAACCGAACCTTCAAGGCTGATCGAGATCAGCTTCTGCGCTTCCACCGCGAACTCCATTGGCAGTTGCTGCAGCACGTCCTTCACGAAGCCGTTGACGACGAGGCCGACGGCTTCTTCCTGCGAGAGCCCGCGCTGGATGCAGTAGAACAGCACGTCCTCGGAAATCTTCGACGTCGTCGCCTCATGCTCGAACGTTGCCGAGGAATTCTTGGCCTCGACATAGGGCACGGTGTGCGCGCCGCATTTGTCGCCGATCAGGAGCGAGTCGCAGGCGGTGTAGTTGCGCGCGCCGGTGGCTTTGCGGTGCGCGCTGACGAGGCCGCGATAGGTGTTCTGCGACTTGCCGGCGGCGATGCCCTTGGAGATGATCCGGCTCGACGTGTTCTTGCCGAGGTGGATCATCTTGGTGCCGCTATCGACCTGCTGGAAGCCGTTCGAGATCGCGATCGAGTAGAACTCGCCGCTCGAATTGTCGCCGCGCAGGATGCAGCTCGGGTACTTCCAGGTGATCGCCGAACCGGTCTCGACCTGGGTCCAGGAGATCTTGGAATTCCGGCCGCGGCAGTCACCACGCTTGGTGACGAAATTGTAGATGCCGCCCTTGCCCTCGGAATTGCCGGGGTACCAGTTCTGAACCGTCGAATACTTGATCTCGGCGTCATCGAGCGTGACGAGCTCGACCACGGCGGCGTGCAGCTGGTTCTCGTCGCGCTGCGGCGCGGTGCAGCCTTCGAGATAGGAGACGTAGGAGCCCTTGTCGGCGATGATCAACGTGCGCTCGAACTGGCCGGTGTTGCGCTCGTTGATGCGGAAATAGGTCGACAGCTCCATCGGGCAGCGCACGCCCGGCGGCACGTAGACGAACGAGCCGTCTGAGAACACCGCCGAGTTCAGCGTCGCAAAGTAATTATCCGAGGTCGGCACCACGGTGCCGAGATATTTCTGCACCAGTTCGGGATGCTCGCGGATCGCCTCCGAGATCGGCATGAAGATCACGCCGGCCGCCTTCAGCTCCTTCTGGAAGGTGGTCGCGACCGACACCGAATCGAACACGGCATCGACCGCGATCTTGCGATTGGCCGACGGCGGTCCGCCCGGCGGCGGCTCGACGCCCTCGAGAATGGCGACCTCGCGGAGCGGGATGCCGAGCTTCTCGTAGGTCTTGAGGATTTCCGGATCGATCTCGTCGATCGAGGACAGCGTCTTCTTCGGCTTCGGCGCCGAGTAATAATAAAGATCCTGATAATCGATCTTCGGATAGTCGACGCGCGCCCAGGTCGGCTCGGTCATGGTCAGCCAGCGGCGATACGCCTCCAGACGCCATTCCAGCATCCAGGCCGGCTCGTTCTTCTTTGCGGAGATGAAGCGGACGGTGTCTTCCGACAGGCCCTTCGGGGCCTTGTCGGACTCAATCAGCGTCTCAAATCCATAACGATACTGGTCGACGTCGATGCGCCGGACGCGCTCGACCGTCTCTTGTACAGCTACCACTGCCCGCTCCGTTCGCGCAAGAACAACTCCCGCCGGCGATGATTTCGCCGAGCCCTCTCCGAGCGGATCGTGCAAGTCGCGGCCAACTCGGGACCAGCGAGTGAGAGAACCAGGAGACGGATCCAAAAGGCGGCAGCCGCCGATAGGGTCTTCATCATGTTTCGCGCCAGAATTCCACTTCGGCTACCTACCTATGCCGGCACGCACGTATCGGGCACCGGGCAAACGACGGCGCATTGCGGCGCATCAAAATGCCCCTCACATTGGGTGCACTGGGTCGGATTAATCACATATATGTCGTTCTTCAGGTTGATCGCGGCGTTAGGACATTCGAACTCACACGCACCGCAGACGGTGCACTGGGATGCGATTATCTTGTAGGCCATCACTGCGATTCCATAAGCAAAAGGTGCGGGACAATTTGTTGCTTTCAAGTCTTGTGCCAGACAGTTTACGCTTGATTTGTCTTGGCTATTGCCGATAACGCAAGTCGCCGCCTCGACACGGTGTCGCAAATCCTACAATTGGCATTACAGCGGCTTGATCTCGATGCCGTAGTTTGGGCATCGTCGATCTCACGGCGGTCAGCCAGGTGAATCGCGTTCGCCAGCCGCAGGAACCGATCTACGATCCTTCCCATGGCCGCTGTGGCGCGGCGACGATCGATGGGCCTCGCCACTTCGCAAGGGCTCTGCCGCTGCGTCAGGTCGACCGCATCTTATCGGTTCTACTCACCGGGACAGCGGCGGATTCAGCGACAGCACCAGATGACCAACCGGCGCGGTCGTCGCTGGTCCGGTCCGCGTCTCCACAGCGCAGCCAGAAAAGGTCGCGGCGATCGCGCCAGATAAAGCTGCTCCGGTGATCGCGGGCCCCTGGGGGAGCGGCCGCACGCAATTTTCAATCGCCGCGGATTGCCGGCTAACCGGCATTTATAGGCCCTGTATGGGGCAAAAGTACATTGTCCCGCATCGCGAGGACGGCTGAACGCCAACCGTGGACCGCCTGCTGATCCCCGGCTTCCCTTCGCGCTCCAAACAAATGCAAGTGGTGCGCAGCAGATCAATAGAGCCGAAAAAGGCCACCCCGCAGGGTGGCCCAAGTCAGGGAGGAAACGTCCCGTAGGGACCTCTGGGATCAGGCTGCAACCTGCTCGATCGGTGAGAAAGGGAGCCCGAGGCTCTCGGCCACGGCCTTGTACGTTAGCCGGCCCCGATGGACGTTGAGGCCCGCGCGCAGATGCGGATTTTCGAGCACGGCGGAAAAACCCTTGTTAGCCAAAGCCAAACCAAACGGCAGCGTAGCGTTGTTCAATGCTTGGCTCGAGGTCAGCGGCACGGCGCCGGGCATATTAGCCACGCAATAATGAATGACGCCATCCACTTCGTAAGTTGGATCAGCGTGAGTGGTTGGGTGCGACGTCTCAAAACAGCCGCCCTGATCGATGGCGACATCCACGAGTACCGCCCTCTTACGCATCGAGCTCAGCATGTTCCGACGGACCAGCTTTGGCGCGCTCGCACCTGGAACGAGCACCGCACCAATCACCACATCCGCCGCAAATACCTCTTCCTCTACGGCATCGATGGCCGAAAACCTGGTGCGAACGCGTCCTTCGAATAGCTCGTCCAACTCGCGGAGCCGGGGTATCGAACGGTCGATGATGGTCACCTCTGCGCCCAGACCGACCGCCATGCGCGCCGCGTGCGTACCAACGACGCCGCCTCCGATCACCACGATCCGGGCCGGCTGAACGCCGGGCACCCCACCGATCAACAGCCCTCGTCCGCCTGCACTCCGCTTCAGGGCGCTACCCGCCGCTTCGATCGCAAGCCTACCCGCGACCTCGCTCATCGGCGCCAGCAGTGGAAGACCACCATGCGCATCAGTTACGGTCTCATAGGCGATCGCGGTGCATCCAGATTTTAGGAGGCCCTTCGCCTGCTCAGGGTCGGGGGCTAGATGCAGATAAGTGAAGAGGATCTGATTCTCCCGCAGCTGGCTCCATTCGGACGGCTGAGGCTCCTTAACCTTTACGATCATCTCGCTCGATGCAAACACCTCAAGTGCGGAAGTTAAAATCGCTGCGCCGGCGTTGCGATAGTCGTCATCGGTTGCACCAATGCCGGCGCCGGCATTGGTCTCGATCGTCACGCGGTGGCCCGCTGCCACGTATTCGCGGACGGCTCCAGGAGTCAGGCCCACGCGATATTCGTGCGCCTTGATTTCCTTGGGAACTCCGACCTTCATTTGAAAACTCCCTGCCTGAAGCGCCTTTCTAGTCGGAAGAGCGCAACGATATTGCGACACAGTCGCCAGACTGGCGCAGGAATTCAGCGATATTTGACAAGCTACGCAGGATTTCAAACACACGGGTGCCGAGCGGGTCGAGTGACCTGCTCGCCGACCGCGCCTCGTCTTTATCGACGAGACGGCGGTTACGACCAAGATGGTCCGGCATCGCGGCCGCTCACCGCGTGGCGAGCGTCTCGTTGCGAGCGTGCCGCACGGCCACTGGAAGACGCTGACGCTCGTTGCCGCGTTGCGCATCAATGGCCTGACGGCGCCTTATGTCATTGACGGCGCGATGGATGGGCCATCGTTCCTCGCTTATGTTGAGCAGATCCTCGCGCCGACGCTGCGCAAAGGCGATATTGTCTTCATGGATGACCTGCGCACCCACAAGATCGACGGCGTTCGCCAGGCGGTCGAAGCGGTCGGCGCCAAGGTGCGCCATTTGCCGGCCTACTCGCCGGACTTCAATCCGATCGAAATGGCATTCTCGAAGCTGAAGGCGGCGCGGCGCAAGGGTGCCGCTCGCACCGGGGCAACGCTGATGAAGCTGATCGGCAAGCTCATCAAGACATTTGCGCCCGAGCAGTGCGCGAACTACCTTCGACATGCCGGATACGTGTAGTGACCCATATCAAGTGGAAAGCGCTCTAGCCACCACGCGAGCGGCGCGCCAATCACCAGGAGGATCATGGTCGTCAGGCTGGCGAGCTCTATCGTGAGCGCACCGGATTGCCAAATCTCTGCCGAAACGGCATCCATGTCCGTCAGCCCGGCAGTGAGAGCACGTCGCCATACCGATACAGTGATCGCCTGCATGTCCGGCTCGCCGAGGCGATGTGGCGCGCGTCGCCTTTTAGTCGAGCGGAACTTAGTGGCGGCCGCTACATTGACGCGCGTCGTTTCTGCGAGCAAGAGCAGCATCGCAAGCCTCATCGAAAACTCCAGTGACAGGGCCGCTTCGACCGGTCTCACCGGCAGCTCCGTGCACGTCACCCAGCAATGCCCGTGCCGTTTGCGAAATGTGGTGCGCCCTATGCTCCAACGTGAGAAAAATGCGCGGAGATGCCGACGTCGCTGTGGAGCGGACCTGACGTTCTGTCAGTTTTCCGGCACCTTTGTTCCCGAGCAGACAGCGACGGCTCGATGCAGCGGCAGGATTTGACGGCCCCCAGGAACTCTTGTTGGGTTTTCCCGCGCTCCATGATCACGCGATGTAATCCTTACGTCCATTATGCTTCGAAGAATTGGCTGCGCATTGAGAATCCTGCAAGCGGATATGAGCGCCACCACCCGCCGCAGTCCCATTTGCGAGAATGGACGCGGCTACGAAAGTTCCGAAATTCAAGTGTTGCCGGACTATCGTTTGGAGAAAGACATCCAAGCACCGACCGCCTTCATCCGGCGATCATGCGCACATTGTTTGCGGGGCGCAACCTTGGGACATGCGTGATTCTGCCGGGCGCTGGGTCGGAACCTGCTGCCGAAAAACAACACCTTATAACGCGTCCGGTCGGAACAGGATATCGATTGTGATAGTGCCGCGGGCGCGAGAGACACAGGCACAGATCCTTTTCGTTTGCGCGCTTTTGTTGCTCGTTGAAGACGTCACGGTGGTCAACCTCGCCGTCGACGTTGACGAGCTCGATCGCGCAAACGCCGCACGCGCCGCGCCGGCAATCTGCGATCACCTCGTAACCGGCCTCGCCGAGTACTTCTAGCAACGAACGATCGCGCGGAATCTCGATCCCGACAGCCCAATCTACAAGGCGCGCCCGGAAGCTTTCAGTCGGCAGCGAGGCGAACAAGTTATCGAAATCGAGGCGGCGCCCTTCATTACCTGCATCGACACTAAGCCACTCGTTCAGCAAGGGGGCGAGAACATCCAAATAGACGGCTTGCTCGCGGGAAGGCACAGCATAATGCAGGATGAAACCGGCATTGCGGCGGGCGAGCGCCTGGGCTGGTCCAACCGGTGGCGTAATGCCGATGCCGCCTTGCCGACCGGATAGGCTGCGACATCAAACTTTTCCGGTTTGATCAGGAGCTCGCGGATCGAAGGCGTCAGATCGCGCGTCGCGACGACGGTTGCGGGGTGCCCAGCTTTCAATGAAACGCATGCAGATTTCCTTTAATCGCCTGCCATCCTGATGAGCGCCAGTCCTGACAGCAGATCAAATGCGTCGTGTTCTTGAGCACCATGCGCAAATTGCGCGCGGCCACTTGCACGTGCTCGCGCATGAGCGCTTCGGTCCGCGCGCCTTCGAGGTTTTCGATTGCGTCGATCACGACGCGGTGTTGATCTTGCGCAATCAAGAGCGTGCGGCGCTCACCCAGCAGAGTGGATTGGGTCATCACAAAGCCGCTTGGCGAGGCGAATGGCAACGCGGACGCGCGGTCGACCTGCCGGATCACGAGCGGGCTGCGCGACAATTCAGTCAACAGGGCCATCTTATCGGCCGCATGTTGACGTGTGGCGCATATCTTGCTTGACGAAAAACGATAATAACTGAACGTCCGCCTTTTGCAATGACGCCCGGCTCTCGGAACCGTCCTCAATCGGCCACGGCGAAAATGACAGCCTCGTATGATGACGTCGCCTCTCAATGAAGAAGCGGCTCGTATTCGAGTGCATTCGGGAAGGAAGCGTCATGACCACCATGGCAACAACGGCGCCCGCGCGCGCGTCGCAGACTTGGTATAAAATTCTCTACGTCCAGGTATTGATCGCAATCGTAATTGGCGCCATCCTTGGGTGGTCGTGGCCATCGGTCGCGACCAACGACTGGGTCAAGGCCCTCGGTGACGGGTTCATCAAGCTGATCAAGATGGTGATCGCGCCGATCATCTTCTGCACCGTCGCATCCGGCATCGCGCATATTCAAGATGCAAGAAAGGTCGGACGTGTCGGCGTCAAGGCGCTGGTTTATTTCGAGATCGTCTCCAGCTTCGCCTTGGCGTTGGGGCTTGTTATGGGCAATCTCGTCCAAATCGGCCGTGGCCTTGCGGTCAAACCCGACGCTGCGGCGGTCGCCAATTACGTCAAGCAGGCGGAAGCCTCGAAGACCGTCGATTTCTTTCTCAATATCATTCCCGATACGGTGGTCGGCGCCTTGGCTCGCGGCGACGTTCTGCAGGTGCTCCTGTTCGCGATCCTGTTCGGCTTCTCGCTGATGGCGCTGGGAGAGCGTGGAGAACGGTTGCGCGGCATAATTGATGACCTCGCGCACGCCGTATTCGGCGTGATCGCCATCATCATGAAAGCGGCCCCGATCGGTGCGTTCGGCGCGATGGCCTTCACGATCGGCAAGTTCGGGCCGGCGGCGCTCGGGAATCTGATCGGTCTGATCGCGCTGTTCTATGCGACGGCGGCGATATTTGTGGTAGTCGTGCTCGGTCTGATCGCGCGCATCGTCGGTTTCTCGATCTTCAAGTTCATCGCCTATATCAAGGACGAGGTCCTGATCGTGCTCGGCACCTCGTCCTCGGAAAGCGCGCTGCCGCAGTTGATGGAGAAGCTCGAGCGGCTTGGCTGCTCCAAGCCCGTGGTCGGCCTCGTGGTGCCAACCGGCTACTCTTTCAACCTAGACGGCACCAACATCTATATGACGCTTGCGACACTGTTCATTGCCCAGGCACTCGGGGTCGATCTCACGTTTGGCGAGCAGCTCACGATCTTGCTCGTGGCGATGCTGACCTCGAAGGGAGCGAGCGGCGTCACCGGCGCAGGCTTCATCACGCTCGCCGCGACATTGTCGGTGGTCAACCCAGCGCTCGTGCCGGGGATGGCAATCGTGTTCTCGATCGACAAGTTCATGAGCGAGGTGCGAGCTCTTACGAACATCACCGGCAATGGCATCGCCGCGGTGTTCGTGTCCTGGTGGGAAGGCGAGCTCCAGCACGCGACGCTGCACGCCCGCCTCAACCAGCCCACCGATTCCAGCAGCACCGCCAACGGAAGAAGGAGGCAGGCTTCGGATTTTACGCATGATGACAAGAAGCGTCGAACTCGACCGTAACCAATTCACGCTTCTTCGCTGTTCAAGTCGGTAGAGCCGAGTTGGAATGCGAACGGAGCGTTTTTCACCAGGTCTTCGGACCGCTCCGCTGGATCAAGGCCGCACCCCGGCAACGGCCTCTGAAAAGATCCGCTCACACGGGCGTAAACGAAATTGTTTTCGGCAGTCATCTGCAGGTCACCTTTCGAGGTGAAAGCTCCTGGCTGTCCAAATGCCGGCACAAGGTTGGCCAAGTCAGACACTACGTTAGGACAGAACGCACCCGCCCTGGCGGCCAAGGTAGCTGGGCTGCGCATGAAACGGCTGGTGCGCGACCACCGCAAACGTCGCCCGCCCATGTGGTGGCGATCTCACTGGCGCAACTCGATTCATCCCTTTGTTCCGGTGCATGTCGGGCATCGGACCGCGACGGAGATTGGCACCTTCGCCAAGCCGAGATGAAGCTCACAGAGCTAATGTCACGCCCTCCACAGCTTTGTCGCTGCTCTTTGCAGATTCGGCAGCGCGTGCCTTATTGTTTCAGCCTCAGCTTCCAAGCTGACGCGATGTAGCCGTTTTCTGCCGCGTAGGATGTGCCTGGCCGCCACGCAGCTGTCTGTGCTCGGCCGGCTGCCTTCAGCCTCAGGCGCCGCCAGAGTAATAGGCAGCGAAGGAAAACAGACGTCTCATGCGCGATTGTACGCACGTCAGCGCGTCATATCGAAAGGTTTAGGACAACTATACCTACGTTTGTAATGCGTCTTTCTTCGCCGCGTGCTGAGTCCCTGCAAGCAATCGATCTCCGAACCACCCCGCGAGCATGTCTTGGGCCGAAGGATTGCCTCATTTTTGCCTAAGATGTTATAGTTCTCCGCTGGAGAAAGGCCGGACGGTCCAAAAATGTATAACCAGTTCAGCAATTTCAAACGTTCGGCCACGCAGCTTGCTTTCGGCAGCATAACGCTGGCGGGGATGACGCTAGCTTCCCTGTACCTTGATACGCATTTTGCTGCGACGGCGTTCGCCTATTTGCTGGTGATATTGCTGTTTTCGTTGATTGGCAGCTTTATCGCATCGTACGCGCTTTCCGTCTTAGCCATGGCTGCTTTGTCGTACTACTTTACTTCGCCGGCATTCAGTCTGAGGATCGACGACCCTCAAGTCTTTCCAGTGGTTGTCGCATTCTTTACTGTCTCGATTGTCGGAACGCACCTCATCGGAAAAGTCCGGCGGGAGAGAGAGGTTGCGCGTGAAGCTGCCGCTGAGCTCCGGCGCAGCGCGGCCGATTTGAAGGATCGCGAAAAGCAGTGGCGCGCAATCTTTGAGCACAATCCGGCCATGTACGTCATGGCCGATGAAGCCGGTACTGTCCTCAACGTCAATACGTTCGGCGCGACAGAACTCGGCTATGCGCGTTCCGAACTGATCGGTCAATCCGTCCTGGGAGTCTTTCTGGAGGAGGATCGCGAGTTCGCTCGCAAATGTATTCGGACGTGTCTTGATAATATCGGTCGATCGCAAACCTGGGAGGCCCAGAAAGTCAGGAAAGACGGCTCGGTACTGTGGGTACGCGAAAACGCCAAAGCCATGCTCTGGGCCGACGACCGGCCCGTTGTCCTCATAGCGTGCGAAGATATCACGGAGCGAAAGCGGACCGAATTTGCCCTGCAGCGCAGCGAAGCACATTTGGCCCAGGCGCAGGAGCTGAGCCAAACAGGCAGCTTCAGCTGGAACGTCGCCACCGGCGAGGCCTTTTGGTCGAAGGAGACCTTTCGAATTTTCCGGCTAGACCCGCAGACGGTTCCGGCGCCGCACCTGGTCGTCGAGCGCACTCATCCAGAGGATAGGGCTTCGGTTCAAGAGGTCATCGATCGAGCGAGGCGAGATCCAAAGGATTTCGAGCATGAATACCGGCTGCTGCTGCCGGATGGCTCGGTGAAGCACGTCCACGCGCGGGCGCGAGCCACGACAACCGCCACTGGTGACATCGAGTTTGTCGGAGCAGCGACGGATGTCACGGCAGCACGGCAAGCAGAACAGCAGCTGCGCCGCAGCGAGGCCTATCTGGCCGAAGCCCAGCATCTCAGTCACACGGGCAGTTGGTGCTGGGATGCCCACCGTCTCGATTTTATATATCGCTCCGCCGAGGTCGATCGTCTGTTTGGCTTTGATCCGCAAGAGACCGTGTCGATAGAGACCATTCGATCGCGCATCCATCCAGACGACCTGCCGCGGCTTCAAGAAGTGCAGCGACTGGCTAGAGACGACAAGGAAGGCCGTTTCGAATATGATTTTCGAATCCTTCTCCCAGATGGCTCGATGAGGCACATACATTCTGTGGCCCATGTCGCGGTTGGCAGCGAAGGCAATGTCAGCGAGCTCATCGGAACACATATGGATGTCACTGAGCAGTACGCAGCCAGGGAACGCCTTGAAAACGCACTTGCTGCGCTGCGCGAAAGCGAGCAGCGCTTTCGCGACTACGCCGAAACGGCTTCCGACTGGCTCTGGGAGACCGGGCCAGATCATCAGGTCACCCACTTTTCCGAGCACACCAGCGCTGCGGGGATCCTGGCCAAAGGACTGGTGGGTCTGGACATTGCTTGCGACGTCGAGGACGAACCCGAGAAATGGCGGCAACATCGTGCGAGGCTGGACGCACATCTGCCGTTCCGTGATCTGGTCTATCGCACCGTCAACCGGATCGGATGTCCGATCTACGTCCGGACGAGTGGCAAGCCATTTTTTGATGTAAACGGCAATTTTCTTGGCTACCGCGGCGTCAGCACCGACATCACCGCTATAATTCGCGCAGACCAGGCTGAACAAGAGCTGCGGAAGGCACAGGCGGAACTCGCCCATGTGACGCGCGTGACGACACTTGGGGAGCTGACAACCTCCATCGCCCACGAAATCAACCAGCCGCTCGCCGCTATTATCAACAACGGCGACGCGTGCCTTGGTTGGATGGGGCGCGAAACTCCCGATCTCTCCGCCGCGCGCTCTTCGGTTGAGTGGATAATCGAAGATGCAATCCGGGCAAGCGAGGTGATCCGTCGTATTCGCGCGCTTGCGAAGAAAGGCGAGATCGAGATGCTGCCGCTCGACATCAATGATGTCGTTAAGGACGTCATTGCGCTGGTGAGACGTGAGCTGGTCAGCCACCGAGTGACGCTAAGAACGGAACTGGCGGCAGCGCTGCCAGCAATTCTCGGTGACCGGATTCAGCTGCAACAGGTGATCATCAATCTGGTCATGAACGGGATCGAAGCCATGGACGCAGTTACGGACCGGACCCGCGAACTGGTGATCCACTCATCTAGGGACGATATCGGACACGTGCAGCTTGCCGTGACTGATTGCGGCGTCGGGATCGCCGACAATGACCCTGAGCGAGTGTTAGACCCCTTTTTCACAACAAAATCGAATGGCCTTGGCATGGGTCTTTCGATCTGCCGTTCGATAGTGGAAGCTCACGGAGGGCGCCTTTCGATCGTCCCCAAGCAGCCGCCGGGAGCGAGCTTTCGGTTTGACTTGCCGTCGCACAAGGAGGTCGTCACGTGATCGAGCGCCCCAACTTCCCGCGCGAAGACAGCAAGTCCGAGGCGTCGACAAATGCGATTGTCTTCGTTGTCGAAGACGACGCCTCGATGCGTCGCTCGCTTACGAACCTCTTTCAATCCGTCAGCCTGGAAGTCGTTGCATTCGGATCGGCCCGCGAAATGCTGCAGAGCAAACTTCCGGACGTTGTTAGCTGCCTGGTTCTTGACGTCCGGCTGCCTGGCTTGAGCGGCCTAGAGTTCCAGACTGAGCTAGCCAGATTGAACATTCGTATTCCCACCATTTTCATTACCGGACATGGCGACATCCCCATGAGCGTCAGGGCTATGAAGAGTGGAGCGGTCGATTTTCTGACCAAACCGTTTCGCGATCAGGAACTGCTGGACGCCGTGATCGCGGCGACCGAGCGCGATCGCAAAAGACGTGAGGCCGAGCAGACCGTCGCGAACCTGCAGTCCCTGTTTGAGACCCTAAGCCCGCGCGAGCAGACGGTGATGAAACTGGTCGCCACCGGCCTGATGAACAAGCAGATCGCCGCCGAACTGGGGCTCGCCGAGATTACGGTCAAAATCTACCGCGGACACGTGATGAGAAAGATGGGCGCCCGGTCGCTGCCGGCTTTGATCAGAATGACTGATTCGCTGGGAATCCGCGCCAATCGCTCCGAACAAACCTAAGTATGATTTTACAATTTAACGACTCAAGCCCACTTTTCGGCCAGGGTGGCTAATGCCTCGGGAGCCGCTATTCCCGCCTCAGGAGGGCTTGTCTTGTCCACGCCTTTAATTTCTGTGGTTGATGACGACGCGTCGGTCCGTGCGTCGACAGAGAATCTTTTGAAATCGCGTGGCTACATCGTTCAAACGTTTGCGTCGGCCGAGGCGCTTTTGAGGTCGCCTCGGTTGAACGAAACCTCCTGTGTAATCACGGACGTGCAAATGCCGGTTATGAGCGGCTTGGATCTGATGGTGGAAATGCGGATTCGTGGTTACGCTGCGCCGTTCATTTTCATTACTGCATTTCCCAACGATCGCTTGCGCGCCTCAGCCCTGAGCGCGGGAGCGATTGGCTTCTTGGCTAAGCCCTTCGCCGGGCATACCCTGATCGAGCGCCTCGATGCCGCTCTGAAGGAGAACCGCGGCGGGGCTGACACCTGAAACGATCGGCAGGCCGCCAACCTCATGTCGATCTCAGCGCGTCTCATGCGAGACGATCTCGATCGACGCCCTGGCAGTCGAGCACGCTGCCCATTCAGTTAGGCTCCCCTCAGGCGGGTCTGCTGATTCGTCGTCGTATCGCCGGTGGCGATCTCGCCTCCTTCACCACCTGGTGTCCAGCGGGAACGTCTATCGAAACGCCGGTGACGGTCGAAGGCCGTCGGTGGGCGATCGAGGACAGCGTTGAGACTGCGAAGAACGAGTTTGGTCTCGATCACAACGAGAGCACCGGCCCCTGCCGAGAGGCGCTTGAAATAGAGAGGCTGCCTACGCCGCCCCACTCCAGACATGCGCTGACAGCAGTTCGTTCGAGGAGCGGGACAGCAATTCCCGCGCCGAGAATGAGGAGCGGCTCTCTTGGTCAACCAGATCTGCGGCCTCGCGATAGGAATCCATTGCGATCGCTGGCCGACAACCGTATTTGCTGTTGTACCAATCCGCGTCGCCGCGAGGGCGTCAGCCGGTCGGCTGTTCCCGAGGTCGCGCAGCCATGCGGCAGCTACGAGCAACTTCGTATACAGCAGATTGAAAGTAAGCGGTTCTCTGCCCCCACCTTGTCGGGTGCGCGCTGACCGGCAAGATACGAGCCGTCACATACAGTACGGTTCGCATATATGGTTGACCATATCGTTGACGCTTCGGGGCCGCGGGGCCGGGTGGATATCCAGGTCGGTGCGGGACGTCGCCGCCGATGGAGCGACGAGGTCAAGGGGCGGATCGTGGCGGAGTCGTATGCGCCGGACGCGGTCGTGTCGGAGGTGGCGCGCCGGCACGGCATCTCGCCGCAACATCTTTTCGTGTGGCGCAAGGCGGCGCGTGCCGGTGTGCTCAGCCTGCCGGCCGACGAGGCGCCACTCTTCGTTCCGGTGGTGACGGAGCTACGTGGCGCTGGGCCGGGCACGGAAGCGGCAACGCGGAGCTCGACAACGATCAGCATTGAGATTGGCGGAGCGGTGGTTCGCGCGGCGGCTGGGGTCGACCCGGCATGGCTGCGCGATGTGCTGCGGGCCGTGAGGGCGGCGACATGATCGCGGCTTCGGCGGGCGTGAAGGTTATGGTCGCGACGAGGCCGGTCGACTTCCGCAGGGGTGCCGACGGTCTCGCCGCGCTGGTGCGCGAGCAACTCCGCCATGATCCCTTCTCGGGAACGATTTTTGTCTTCCGTTCGAAGCGCGCGGACCGCTTGAAGATTTTGGCCTGGGACGGGTCCGGACTGGTGCTGCTGTGGAACTAACTGGCTTCATACTACAGCCCTTTCTTTGGGATCGGTGCATTTTGAAGAGTTGAGCTGACGAATGATCTCAGCGCGGTGGGCAAGCTGATTCCATCGGCTGCATTGCTTGGCCGGAACGTGCGGTCCTGGCGGTTCATAGAGGCCGATATAGCCATTGTAGGCATGTCTTTTCACGATGCCATATTTCGCCCATCTGACCAGGGTACTTTCGGTGATACCGAGTTTGGCGCAGGCCTCCGCTTTTGTCAGCATCCCCCGTTCGCGCAGCCGATCATAGCGAGAGCGCAGACCATATTGTTTAACAAGATAGATGACCCGCAAATCAGTGAACTTCGCGTCGGCCTTAGCACGGCGTGCTGAGCCGCCGGGGCGGATCCCTCGATCATTCAGGATGTCAGCGATTTCGGCGCAGATATGATCGTCGAGAAGCTTGTCGACCAGTTCGACCACCTCGGGCCGGGTCTTTACCTGTTGTGCGGAGGATTTTGGGTTCTGAGTGGTCAATGTTTCGGTCTTTCCGCCTTTGAAGCGGATGTGGATCCGGGTCTCTCCCTCGGCCGGGAACTTGAGCAAGGTGACGTCTTCGACGAGATAGGCAAGGAGCCGCTTGCGTTCGCGGTTCGGCAAGGTCCGATCACACCAGACTGTTTTGAAGTCGGCCGTCATGGCGATCAATCGATCCCGGATCGCATCGTCGAGCGTCACCCGATCTTCGCGCAGAGCACGTTCTCTTTCTTCTCGCACATCAGCCAGCACGCGCAGTTTTTCGTTCCATTCGCGTTCAAGAGTATCGGCAACCAGGCGGTTGTTCGGATCAACCAGCATGAACCGCCGCTGTGCAAGATCGGCATCGATCTGGGCGCGTTCGACGGTACGGAGCCGGAGTTTGTCCGCTTCGTCATGACGCGCTTCGATCTCTTTTCGAATCTCCAATGCTAACTCCACGGCGGCAGGCGTCATTTCGGCGGCGATCAATTCGCCGACCGCTTCGTCGACAGGCCAGCCTGCGATCGACTGACAGTGGGGTTCGCCGCGAGAGGCGTATGCGCGGTGACAGACATACCAGGTGTCCACCTGGCCGCGTCGGGCCGCGTAACGGGCGCTCATATGACTGCCGCAACGCCCGCATATGACACGCCCTTGTAGTAAAGCCGCGCCTTCGCGCGGTGGCGAAGCGCGGACGGCTTGATAACCTTGGCCATTGGCCTCGAGTACCTTGAGGTTGTGCTGGAACTGCTCCCAGCTGATATAGCCGGGATGGGCGTCCGGAATGCAGGCGAGCCATTCCTTGGGGTCCCGTTTGCGGAGCTGTTTCTTTCCATCGACGGTTCGGCGGTAAAGGCGCTGGCCATAGGCATAGACACCCGCGTAACGAGGATTGTGCAGCATGCGCATGGCGGTCGATGTGGTCAGCTGTTGGAAGACCACTTGTTTGCCGTTGCGCAGACGTGAGGGGAAGAGCAGACCTTCCCTGGTGAACGTCTTGACGGTCTGCGTAGCCGACCCGACCCGCGAGAACGTCTCGAAGAAGTGGGAGATCATCTCCCGGATCTGAGCGTCCGGATCGAGAACGACATCGCCAATCTCATCATAGATAAAGCCGGTCGGCAGAGGGCAACGATATTCACCACGACGCGCCTTGTTGAGGATGCCGCCGCGTAATCGGGCCTTGATAACATGCAGCTCAGCTTCGCTCATCGTGCCCTTGAGCCCGAGCAACAGGCGGTCATTGAAGTTGGCCTGGTCGTACACGCCGTCTTCATCGAGGATAAGCGTGTCAGCCAAGGCGCATATCTCTAGCAGTCGGTGCCAGTCTGCATTGTTTCTGGCGAGGCGGGATACCTCCAGCCCCATGACGATCCCCGCGCGCCCCATGCCGACATCGGACACCAAGTGCTGGAAGCCCTCGCGCCATGACGCAGATGCGCCGGATTCGCCCTGGTCGCTGTCGATGACGATGATCTGGTCGTCGCGCCATCCAAGTCCGATCGCGCGACCGCGAAGATCGTATTGACGCTTGGTGCTTTCGACGTTCTCCATGACCTGTCGCATCGACGACTGCCGGATGTAGAGATAGGCGCTCCGCTCGAGATGATGCGATTGGACCTTGAGCTTTTCGTTCATGCTGTTTTCCGTTCAGGAGTCGCCATCACGATGGCGGCGAGCAAGTGGATGATTGTGTGTCGCTCGGAAGTTTCGTCCGCGATGGGCAGGCCAGCCCTCAGCGGCACGGCAATGGGTTGGCGCCGGCAAGGCTCACGCAAAATCGCACGCGTCCACGCCCACATGCCGCGGTGCACAAGGATGGTAAGGCCGCTGCGCGCCTCCGGCGGTAAAACGGCGCCGAGCGCGGCTGCGCGCAGTATTTCGTATTGTTCGGTGGCGTTGGACGACATCGTGCAATGCGGTCCCGGGCCACGATTGGTCACGCTGTTTTTTTTACGCCGAGCGCACGTTCGATTGTTCTGGGGTGGATATCGAGGCCGAACTCGGTCCGAAGCTGGTTTGCCAGTGCGCGCGCCCGAATGGGTTCGCCGGGCTCCACCTGTGCCTTGAGGAAGGCCAGTACGTCGCCTTGGATCTTGTGTGGCCCGCGCGGTCCGCGTTTCCTGGGCACCAGACCGGGCAGACCCGCGTCCTCGAAGTCCGCTTTGGCCTGATAGAAAGTTGGCCGAGAGACGCCATATTCGTCGGACACCTCCGTTACCGACATTTTGTCGACCGATACGCGCCGCAGCATTTCGTACTTCACTTGCACGATGTCTCGCGGGTCGAAGAAGCCGTTCTCCTGGAATTTCGGGTCGCCGACTTTCTCCGGAGCCGGATTGAGCACCCCATCCGCAGCCAGAGCGCTGACCTTCGATCGCTTGTGTTTGACGCCGTCCGACACCTGCGTCGCTCTCCAAGGTCGACTCAATAAACGTAATTATTAATATGCCGCAAACGACTAAATCGTCAAGCACCACGCTGCCGCCTAATGTATATGATCTGCAAATAAGTAACATTCAGCGAAGCGTCCATGGGCTTTGCGGCGTTATTTCTCTTACATTTCCGGCAAAATTTGCTTTACAGCCTTTCGGCGTCACGCACCTGCCTTGCAACATGAGACGCTCTACAAGGCCGCTGAGAGCCAGTAGATCGGCGAGACTGCATAGTGCGCGCCCATCTCCCACCACACCCTCGAGATTGGAGCCTGCTGCATCGGTCCATTGCGGCGGAACAGAGCAAATTCGGCCATCGTCAAAGCGCAGCAGCAACAGCTTGCCCGCGCGGTTGCCACGCCTCCCGACGCAGGCACCTCTCTGACCGGAATACGGATGAAAGGGATGGGTCACCGTCACAAGCTGCAACGGGACTGATGAACCGCTTGCATTTCCAACTGAGTTACAAACGTCTGGAGCATAACGGGTTCCGCTGGCCGCCGATCAGCGATGGTGTGATGCGGCTCTCCGCCGCGCAGCTCGCCGCGCTGATGGACGGCCTCGACTGGTCGCGTCTGCATGTCCACGACGTTGCGCAGCCGACAGCGACATCATGAGCCGCTGCGACCAACTGAATCAGGCCGCTCTTCGCATGCCACAACGTCCCGCGAATCAGATTTAGTGGTTGATGTGGATGACATCGCAGCTCAGCTTCCGACCGAGATCGACGCGCTGCTGGTGGCGGCGGCGCGCACGGAGCGCGACGCTGCGATCGCAAAGTGCGACGCTGCGATCGCCGAGCGCGACCACGCGCTGTCGCAGATGGATCGGCTGCGCCACCTCTTGCGCCAGCTGCAACGCGCGCAGTTCGGCCGCCGTTCGGAGAAGCTCGATCCGGAGCAACTGCTGCTGGCGATCGAGGACATCGAGCAGGCCCTTGCCGGCGACGAGGCGGCTGAGGACAAGAAGGACCCTGCGGGCGCACGCAAGCGCGCTGCTAAGCGACGCGCCGATCGTGGTGCACTTCCGGCCCATCTGCCGCACATCGACGTGACGATTGCGCCCGAAGATACCAATTGCCCGTGCTGCCGCGCGCCGATGCATGTGATCGGCGAGGAAACGTCGAAGCGGCTCGACGTCGTCCCGGCGCAGTTCCGCGTGATCGTCACCCATCGTCCCAAATTTGCCTGCCGGGCCTGCACGGATGGCGTGGTTCAGGCGCCGGCGCCGGAGCGGCTGATCAAGGGCGGGCTGCCGACCGAGGCGATGGTCGCCCATGTGTTGGTCGCCAAATATGCCTGGCATCTGCCGCTCTATCGGCAGGCGCAGATGCTGCTTGCGCAGGGCATCGACATCAAGCGCGCGGTGCTTGCGTTCTGGGTGGGCTATGCGGCCGCGGAGCTTCATCCGCTCTGGCGGCGGCTGCGCGAGATCATCCTGACCGCGGACAAGATCGCGGTCGACGAGACCACGGCACCGGTGCTGGATCCCGGCCGTGGCCGCACCAAGAAGGGCTTCTTCTGGGCGATCGCGCGCGACGATCGGCCGTGGGGCGGGACCGATCCGCCGGCGGTGGCCTACACCTACGCGCCCGGTCGCGGCGCCGTCCACGCGCTCAAGCTGCTCGACGGCTATCGCGGCATCGTGCAATGCGACGGCTATGCCGCCTACACAAGACCATTGCCAACGCCACCTCTGACGAGGCGATCACGCTGGCGTTCTGTCATCTGCGGCGCCGCTTCTTCGATATCGCAGAAAGCGGCCCTGCGCCGATCGCCAGCGAGGCGCTTGCGCGCATCGCCGCCCTCTATGCCATCGAGAAGACGATCACAGGCCGCAGCGCCGATGAGCGCCGCACCGTCCGACAGACGCGCAGCAAGCCTCTCGTGCTGGCGCTCAAGGCCTGGTTCGAGCAGCAGCTCACCCGCGTCTCGGGCAAGGCGACGATCGCCGAGCATATCCGCTACGCCCTGAACCACTGGGACGGGCTCACGCGGTTCCTCGACGACGGCCGCATCGAGCTCGACACCAACATCGTCGAGCGAAGCATCCGTCCTCTTGTCCTCAATCGCAAAAACGCGTTGTTTGCGGGGCATGATCAGGGCGCGGAGAACTGGGCCTGCATCGCTTCGCTGATTGAGACCTGCAAGCTCTGCGGCGTCGAGCCGCAGGCCTATCTGACCGACGTCCTCACCAAGCTGGTCAATCTCTGGCCGGCCTCCCGTCTGGACGAACTGATGCCCTGGGCCTGGGCCGCCGAGCGCGGAAGAAGCCTCGCCGCTTGACCAACTCCGATCCTGGATCGCGGCCGTTCCGGCGGGTCTCTTCGGCTCGGTGCCGTCCGCCGGCTTCAGCAAGCCGCGGCGGGCCGCCTTGCGCCAGACCGAAAGTTGCTGCGGCGAGATCTCGTGCCGACGCGCGACCTCCGTGACCACGGCGCACGGCGCGTAGGATTCCGCCACTATCTGCGCCTTGACATCGTCGCTCCAACGACGGCGCAGCGGCCGAGCCTGTAACTCGTCAACAACATCCGGAATCATGTTGCGATCCGCTCTCTTCATGACGGAACGCATATTGCAGGCCAGCCCGCCTACAACAAGGTGGGGGAAAATAACCGCTTACGATTGAAAACTTGTCCGGCTCCGTCATCCACAAAGCCGACGCAACCAAAATGCACCCAACGGCTCGACGACGGAGCGCAGCGCTCCGATATAAACGTTACGGCCTATTCCACAGTCACCGATTTTGCGAGATTACGCGGCTGATCTATGTCCGCGCCCATTGCGAGGGCAGTGTGGTAAGCCAAGAGCTGGACCGGAATGGCATAGACCATCGGCGTAAAGCTTGCGACCATCTCCGGCAGCACGATAGTCACGAGTGTATCCACCGTCGCTTCCGAAGCGCCCTTCGCATCGGTGATCAGGATGATCTTGCCGCCACGAGCGGCGACTTCTTGCATGTTCGAGACGGTCTTCTCGAAGACCTCGTCGTAAGGCGCGATCACCACCACAGGCACGGTCTCATCGATCAATGCGATCGGTCCGTGCTTGAGCTCGCCGGCGGCATAACCTTCTGAGTGGATATAGGAAATTTCCTTCAGCTTGAGTGCACCCTCCAGCGCTAGAGGGGCCGATGTGCCACGGCCGAGATAGAGCACGTGCCTCGAGTTGGCGATATCACGCGCGAGTTTCTCGATCTGCGGCTCGATCAACAGCGCCGCAGCAATCAGCCGCGGCACCTCGATAAGCTCACGCACGAGCTTTGATTCATCGATCTCGGACAGCTTACCGCGCTCTTTGCCTGCTACAACGGCAAGCGCCGCCAACACCATCAGCTGACAGATGAATGCCTTCGTGGAGGCGACTCCAATTTCTGGCCCCGCCAGCGTCGGCAGCGCGGATTCGCTCTCGCGCGCGATCGTCGACGTCGGGACGTTGACCACAGATATCGTATGCAGGCCCTGACTCTTGGCGTATCGCAACGCAGCTAACGTGTCAGCGGTTTCCCCCGACTGCGAGATGACGATTGCGAGATCGCCCCTGCGCAAAGGCGCCTCTCTGTAGCGGAACTCGGAGGCCACATCGATATCGACCGGTAAGCGCGCCAGCCGTTCGAACCAGTATTTGGCGATGTGACCGGCATAGCTTGCCGTCCCGCACGCGGTAATTGAGATGCGCTGAATGAAATTAAAGTCGAACGGTAATGTGAGCGGCAGGGCTACGCGCTCGGCTGGCATATCCAGATAATGCGCCAATGTCTGGCCCGCCACAGTCGGCTGCTCGTGAATTTCCTTGGCCATGAAGTGACGATAATTCGCTTTGTCCACCAGAAGTGACGACACGTCAGACTTTGATGTTTCGCGGTGGACGACAGCGCCGTCTGCGCCATAGATCACGCAGATCCTACGGGTAAGCACGGCCCAGTCGCCCTCTTCAAGATAGGTAATGGTATTGGTCAAGGGCGCGAGCGCGATCGCGTCCGATCCTAGATACACTGCGCCGTTACCATGCCCAATCGCAAGCGGCGCCCCCTTCCGTGCACCGATCAAAAGGTCGTCATGGCCTTTGAACAGAAATGCCAGAGCGAAGGCCCCGCGCAGCCGCGGCAGCGACGCTTGTACCGCATCCTGCGCCGAGTAGCCATTTTTGAGGTAAGAATCGACGAGATGCGCCACCACCTCGGTGTCCGTCTCTGAGCCAAAATGAGCTCCATTCCGCTCCAGTTCACCTCGCAGCTCGCGGAAATTCTCAATGATCCCGTTATGGACGACCGCGACATTTTCAGTCGCATGCGGATGTGCATTGCTCTCGGTCGGCTTTCCATGAGTCGCCCACCGGGTGTGACCGATACCGATATGCCCCGATGGCGGACAATTGCGCAGCCGCTCCTCAAGGTTTCTCAGCTTCCCTTCAGCGCGCCGCCGCTCGATACGCAGCCCTTCGAGCGTCGCGAGGCCTGCGGAGTCGTAACCACGATACTCCAATCGCTTGAGTGAAGCGACCAACTGCCCAACGACCGGACCGCGCCCCAAGATGCCGACAATTCCACACATATCGATCAATGCAGCCCAAGTTCCCGGAGCCCGACGTTCCCCCTACAGGAATCTGGCCATGAGATTCGCTTACCCGGTGGTAATTGGTCAATTTCGAGATTGTTGCGGCCGCCTGTATCGCCGCCGCATTCAGAAGCGAGAGTTAGCTCTCTTTCAACCGTCATCGTTTCGCCCAGCTACATTCCGCTTTTGGCTGCCCCCATCGAGTACATAGTCTGATGCGGCTACGAATGGCATAACTGCTCCGAGGTAATCGGGAGATGTAGGTTCGCCTGCGCGGCTTGGTGCTGAATCCAAGCCTGACAAAAACTGACTCTTCGCTCGATAGCGACGATGGATGTCATCGTTGCAGCAAGCCCGCGGCGAGGATATATCGCGCAAGTAGGCTGACGCCATAGATTGAGGACATTCGAACCAGATCGGTAGACCAGTCATCCTACGATAGAACATCATGTCTTGTTTGACTCATCATCGCTGATGAGCCGTTCACGACCCTTTCAGCTAAAACTCCCAAGAAAGTGAGCGGCGACGCCGCCGGACCGGATGGCACTTCGTGTACTGAGGCCCTTGGTTTCACTGAGAGACTCTTCGAGAGGCTCACATCCCGCATCGGCTGCGCTCCTTGGGCAGATAGAAAGATGCAGTCTCCCACTGCCGTCGCATGGCCTGCTCTCGATTTATTCACGCAGCCGTCCTAGCGTGAATTGTCGTATGTTATTGGAAAGTTTTTGGCGCGCTGGTTTAAGAGGCTAATCATACTCGGACAGATGCAAGCTATGCTGGTCGGGATGAGACTAAACGATTGGCATCGAAGCTCTATTGTACGAACGTAAGCTTTCTATATAGAAACGTTCGAGGAACTATACCAACGTTTGCTACTTTTCCCCATTTCGTACTTGCGTCGACCGTCCGCTGCCTACGCGAGCAGGCTGTCAGCAGAAGCTACAGATCGTGGTCGATGACGCTGCCGCCCAGACGGCGCTTTCTGTCCGGAGGTTGAAGGGTCGGGCTTCTTGTAGGCTACGATATTGATGCGTAGGTTTCACTGTGTGCTGCCCTGCGTGTCATCGTTCAGACGAATGCATCGACAACTGCGGCTTCAACACGTCACTCTCCCCCGCTACGAGGAAACCAATCGAATGCATACACGTGCGCCTGAAGATAGATAAGGAGCACAGACGGTTGGCCTCTATCTCGTTGGAAGTATCGCCTAGGGCAGCGCGCCCGGCCGCGCCTAACGGCGTTTGGCATCCATCTCGCCTGCTTAGGATCATCGCGGATATCAGGCAGGTTGCGATGGTTAGTTGACTTTCATTTTTTGAAGCTCAATGGTACTGGCGCGCTCCAGTCCAGTATAAATCTATGTATATAGTGTACATTCTTATGCGATGTGTATGACTAGAGCCAACGATCGCTTTCCTCTAATTGCGAGTGGAGCACGCTTGCGCATGTAGATTTATCGAGAGGCCAATTCGCAAAATAGCGTTTCAAAGGGAAGCTTTCTTTCCGGCGCAATTAAGAGAGATCATGGCGGCTCAGGACTCAAAGCGGCGCGTTGCGCTGATCACCGGCATCACTGGACAGGACGGCGCGTATCTCGCCGAATATCTGCTCGGCCTCGGCTACACCGTGCACGGCATCAAGCGTCGCTCGTCGTCGCTCAACACCGCGCGCGTCGACCATCTCTACCAAGACCCGCATGTCGGCAATGTGCCGTTCCTGATGCACTACGGCGACATGACCGATTCGACCAATCTGATCCGGCTGATGCAGCAGATCCGGCCGACAGAGATCTACAACCTCGCGGCCCAGAGCCACGTCCAGGTCAGTTTCGAGAGCCCTGAATACACCGCCAACGCCGATGCCATCGGCGTGCTGCGCCTTTTGGAGGCGATCCGCATCCTCGGCATGGAAAAGGAGACTCGGTTCTACCAGGCCTCGACCTCGGAGCTTTACGGGCTCGTGCAGGAGGTGCCGCAGAGGGAGACCACGCCGTTCTATCCGCGCTCGCCCTATGGCGTTGCCAAGCTGTACGGCTACTGGATCACGGTGAACTACCGTGAGGCCTACGGCATGTTCGCCAGCAACGGCATCCTGTTCAACCATGAGAGCCCGATCCGCGGCGAGACCTTCGTGACGCGCAAGATCACGCGCGCCGTTGCCCGCATCGAGGTCGGCCTGGAGAACAAGCTCTATCTCGGCAATCTCGATGCCAAGCGCGATTGGGGCCATGCCCGCGACTATGTCGAGGGCATGCACAAAATCCTGCAGGCGGACGAGCCCGACGACTTCGTGCTTGCGACCGGCGAGACGCGATCGGTCCGCGAATTCGTCGAGCTGGCGTTTGCGGAGGTCGGCCGCAGCATCGAATGGCGCGGCAAGGGTGTCGAGGAAGTCGGTGTCGACAAGGCGTCGGGCAAAACCCTGGTGCAGATCGATCCGACCTATTTCCGGCCAACCGAGGTCGATCTTCTGGTCGGCGACGCCAGCAAGGCGCGCGGCAAGCTCGGCTGGGCGCCGAAGACGCCGTTCGCGCAACTGGTGAAGGAGATGGTCGCCAGCGACCTCGTCGAGGCCAGGCAGGATGCGGCCAATGGCAAGCACGGCGTTTGAACTGAAGGGCAAGACGGTTTTCGTCGCCGGCCATCGCGGCATGGTCGGCTCGGCGCTGATGCGCCGGCTGGTGCGCGAGCAGGCCGATCTGCTGACGGTGTCACGCAGCGAGGTCGACCTGCGCGATCAGGCCGCGGTCAGCGCCTGGTTTGCCGCGAAGCGGCCGCAGGCGGTGTTCCTGGCCGCCGCCAAGGTCGGCGGCATCGTCGCCAACAACACGCTGCGGGCCGAGTTCCTGTACGACAATCTGGCGATCTCAACCAACGTGATCCAGGCGGCCCATGCCAATGGATGCGAGAAGCTGATGTTCTTCGGCTCGTCCTGCATCTATCCGCGCCTGGCGCCGCAGCCGTTGCGCGAGGCCTTGATGCTGACCGGCCTGCTGGAGCCGACCAACGAGCCCTATGCCATCGCCAAGATCGCCGGCATCAAGATGGCCGAGGCCTATCGCAGCCAATACGGTGCCGATTTCATCAGCGTGATGCCGACCAATCTCTACGGTCCCGGCGACAACTATCATCCTGAGTACAGCCATGTCGTCGCCGCGCTGATCCGCCGCTTCCACGAGGCCAAGATCTCCGGGGCAAGCGACGTCGTGGTGTGGGGCACCGGCACGCCGCGCCGTGAATTCCTCTATGTCGACGATCTCGCCGAGGCCTGCATCCATCTGATGAAGACCTATTCCTCGCCGGAACTGGTCAATATCGGTACCGGCGAGGACATCACCATTGCCGAATTCGCTCGCGTCGTCGCAGCCGCCGTCGGCTATCGCGGCGAGATCAGCTTCGACACTTCGCGGCCGGACGGCACGCCGCGCAAGCTGCTCGACGTCGGCCGGCTGGCGAAGCTCGGCTGGCGCGCCACGACCTCGCTCGAGGATGGCATTCAGCTGGCATACCGGTCGTATCTTGCCGACAGCAAATGGGCGGCACCAGAGTGATCTGCGTGTTCCCGACAAGCGGGCCCATCGGATGATGAGTCGGGCGGTGAATGTCCCAGCCTGGCTGCCTGCCCCTCAAGTACGGATCAACTTTGCCGCGCGTTGACCAACGCTCTTCGTCAACAACAGCGCTCGGTCGGACGCCAAATACCCGGCGACCCGGTTATTCTAGCGACGACTCAGCCAACCGACTTGTCATGATCGAGACGTGCTGTTCTACTGCCTTCAAGTTGAGACCTGATCGACTCTCAGCCTCAAACGCCGACTCGGGCCGATCACTAGCTCGAAACGTGCTGGGTCCCTTTCTTTCGACCAAGGGTCTTAGCGAGAGTCTGCCATCACCATCCGCGCCGACAGCATGACGATACACATGAGCGCGCCTAAAATCCCGAATGCCAAAGGCAAGCCGGTCATGTGTGCCACGAGCCCGATGCTGGCGGGCCCCACCAGTATACCCGCGTAGCCGGCTGTCGTGATGACCGTGATCGCAACGCCTACTGGCATCACTTTCTGTTTGCCGGCGCGCCGACACAGTACGGGTACAAAATTTGAAATACCCAATCCAATAAGCCGGAACCCCGCCATAGCAATCAACGCAACCGGGGCGGCCACCACAGCCAAGAAGCCTGTCACGATCGGCAGAGTCCCGAGCATTAATTTAGCACGGCACCGATACGCAAGGCATCTCCGCCGAGACGCCCTGCGGTCATCGCGATTGAGAAGAGCATACAACCAAGGCCCCCATGCGCCTCCGCGAGAAGATCTCGCCCAACGAGACGCAAAGCGCTCCAATCGAGCATTGCACCTTCGACAAGAAAGGTGATAGCCGCGAGCACGGCTATTAACAACACACTGCGATGGGGCAAGACAAACAACGGCCCCTGCTGCCTCAATCCCGTCGCGAGCAACCGCGGCCAAGCCGACAAAATCGCGATCATCATTAATGCCGAACAGACCAACGTCGAGATAAAGTGAGCGTCACGCAAGGGCCACGCGCTGAGGGCTGATCTGGTCGGCTAGAAAGATCTCGCGGAATCGTTGGTCGTGAGGTCACAATGTCGAAGGATAGGCGTAAGGATAGCGATAAGGATAGGCATACGCCTATCCTCGAACACGGCGCCGACACGGTGCGGCGTGTCGAAATCATCACCGGGACGGGCCGGCGTCGGCGCTGGTCGACCGATGCGAAGGCGGCGATTGTCGCGGAGAGTTTTGCGCCGGGTGCAAGCGTTTCCGCGGTGGCGCGGCGACACGACATCAGTCCAAGCCTGTTGTTTCTCTGGCGTCGCCGGGCCACGCGCGCGCAGGTCGCGGAGCGCGGGGACAGAGGCATGCCACTTGGCTTTGTGCCGGTCGCGATCACCGGCTGCGGGGGCCAATTGCCGAGTGAGGAGCAGGCGGCGATCGAGATCGAGGTCGGCGCGGTTCGGGTCCGTGTCAGGGGGACAGTCGACCGGCGGGCGCTGTGCGAGATGCTTGCGGCGGTCGGGACGGTTGGCCGATGATCGGGCTCCGACCGGGGTTGTCGATCTGGATTGCGACGCAGCCGGTCGATTTCCGCCGCGGCATGGACTCGCTGGCGATGCTGGTGAGCGAGGCCTTTGGTGCCGATCCGTTCGACGGCGGACTTTATGTCTTCCGCTCCAAGCGCCGAGATCGCGTGAAGATCCTGACCTGGGATGGAAGCGGCCTTGTGCTTTACTACAAAAGAATCGAGGGGCAGTTCACCTGGCCGCCGATCAAGGAAGGCGTCATGCCGCTATCTCATGCTCAACTCTCGGTGCTGCTCGATGGCTCGGACTGGAGGCGTGTGCCGATGCGAATTGTGGATCAGCCAGTACGAGCTGGTTGATCCTTATCAAGAGTCGTTCGTCACTCATGCGGAGTTGTTGTAGAATCACTTTGGGTGATTTGCCTTCCGATCCAGCATTGCTTCGGCAAACCGTGATGGCGCTATCGTCACGGCTTGCGGCGTTGTCGGCGGAATGCAGCTCGCTTTCGGCCGAGCGTGATGCCGCGATCGCCCAACGCGACGCTGCGATCCAGGAGAACGACAAGCTCCTGATGATCCTGTCACAGTACAAGCGCACGATCTTCGGTCCCCGCTCCGAGACACTGGATCTCGGACAGCTGTCTCTCTTCACCATCACGGCACACGCGGCTCGTGCCGCCGCCAACGACGACGTGACCGGAGGCAGGCTGCCTGACGGAGCGGAGGGCCGTGGAAAGCGACCGGCGCGACGCAACCGGGGGAAGCTTCCGGAGCATTTGCCGCGCATCGATGTCGTGATCGATATCGAGAGCCACATCTGCCCCTGCTGCAGCGAGCAGCTGCACAAGATCGGGGAGACCGTCAAGGAAGCCTTCGACGTCATTCCGATGCAGTACCGGGTCAAGCGCATTGTGCGTCCACGGTACGGCTGCCGGGGATGCCGCCAGGGTGTGCTGCAGGCACCCGCGCCGGCCCAGGCGATCGACGGTGGAATGGTGACGGAAGCATTGCTGGCCCACATCGCGGTGATGAAATACGGCTACCAGCTGCCGCTGTATCGCCAGGAGCAGATGTTTGCCGCCCAAGGCATCACGCTCGACCGGCAAACGGTGGCCTCGTGGATGGGCCGCGTCGCCTGGTGGCTGAAGCCGCTTCACGCGCTGTTGCGCCGCGCAGTGATGTCCTACCCGCGGCTATTTGCCGACGAGACGCCGCTGCCAGTTCTCGATCCCGGCCGTGGCAGAACCAAAGTCTGCCAGTTCTGGGCGATCGCCACCGACGACCGCCCGTGGGGCGGCCCGGCGCCGCCGGCAGTGGTCTACGTGTTCGCCGAGGATCGCAAGGCGATCCGCGCCAGGCAGCTGTTTGGAGATTACGACGGCATCCTGCAGGTCGACGGCTACGCCGGGTACAAGCAACTGATCAAGAACGGCGGCCGCCTGGTACAACTGGCGTTCTGCTTCGCGCATGCGCGGCGGAAGTTCTGGGACGTTCACGTCGCGACGAAGTCACCGATTGCCGCGGAAGCGCTGCAGCGGATCGCGATGTTCTACGCCATTGAGGATCGCATTCGCGGTTTGCCGGCGACGCAGCGAGCTGCGGTGCGGCAATCCGACACCAGACAGCTGATCGAGGGCTTCAAGCCCTGGCTCGAGGCGCGACTGCTGGAAGTCTCGAAGAAATCCGGCCTTGGCAAGGCGATCCGCTACACCCTCAACCATTGGGAAGGCCTGACGCGCTTCATCGATGATGGGCGCATCGAGATCGACAGCAATACGGTCGAACGCAGCATCAAGCCGATAGGCCTGGGAAAGAAGAATTACTTGTTTGCCGGCAGTGAGGGCGGCGCCGAAACCTGGGCCACCCTCGCATCGCTCATCAACACGGCAAAGCTGCACGACATCGACCCGCGGCACTATCTGACCGATGTTCTCGAGCGCATCGTCTCCGGACGTACAAAGATCAATCAGCTGCACATGCTGTTGCCGTGGAATTGGAAGGCCGAGCGCGATAGTTCGCAGGCAAGGCTCGCCGCCTGATCAGTTCGACGGCAGGGCATCTGGAACTTCCTGCGCATCGCTGGCGTCGTCGTAGATCTCTTCGCGGATCACGCGCAGCGTCACCTCGTGCAGATACACTTGCAGCGCACTCTCCAACTCGGTGAACTCCGGCAGCAGGACTCGATCGACGAAGCCTCGTGACGCACGGACCATCACCGTGTTGCGTCGCTGCCGGCGATAACGAAACGGCCGCAGCCCATATCGGCGGCAAAGCGCCAAAAACAGGTGCCGGGACCACTGGTCGGGAAGTGAGAATTGCTGTTCGATCGGTGGATCGTGGCGAGCGAGTTCCTCGACCCGAGCCCGCACCCGCCGTAGCGCGGCTTCCGCCGCAAGGCGCTCACCAGCGGTTCCGGCACCCGCGAACAACGCTTCGATCTTCCGAAGCTTCTCGCGCAGCTGCGACTCGCTGGTCATTCTGATCCCCGTTGTCCGCTCCGAACCGGGATCACCCCATCACCGCGCGCCGGTAGCGTCAATCATCCCGACCGCGCTATCCAGAGCATTCCGCGCAAGTCAAGCCCCCGGCACCGATGATCCTCTCGTGACGCTCACGAGATAAACGGGCCAAACTGCAGCGAGAGGAACGAGGTCACGGCGGCAGAGCCGGTGAATTCCCCAATGCTATAGTGGGCGTGGAAGCCAGACATCAATGGACGGCCGGTGGCCCGCGCCAATTCGATCGCGTGAATGTTCATGGCTACATCGATCGAGCCGAGTGAAACGCCGAAAGCAAACAGCGTGGCACCGAGCCTGAGAGGTGTGCCAGCAACAGCAAGCCACGGCAGGATGAGCGCGACACCAAGTCCACCCGCGAGGATGACGGGCTTGCTGCCGTACCGCGTATTCGACAAGCTGGTCAAAAGCATAGCGGCGACGGATCCAGTCCCGAGGCAGAGCAGAAGAAGGCCAAGCATGCGGTCATCTACCGCGAGCCGCTCCTTGGCGAGCGGCACCAAAGGCGCCCAGGCAGCGAGGCCGAATCCGGCAACAAAAAATGCGAGCCGCGTCCCAAGCAGCCCGGCAGACCAATTGGCGGATATTATCACAGGCACTCCTGAGAGAACGGGCTCGTGAGCGCGACGCCCCTCATCCTGCGAGCGTGGCCTGCAAGCGGCCCACAGCTCGACGATGATGGCCTCAAGTCGACAATTTCATCCCTGCAAATGCGATGCCGTCGCAAAACTGGGCCAAGTCTCGTGGGGAAGCGTCAAATAAGAGTGATTGTCGAGCACCCTGATACGGTGTTTCGCCTATCTTCTCGGATAAGCTAGCCCTACGAATGACGATAGTCTTTGCTAGTCTCCGACAGTCGGAGGCGCAACAGCTCAAGGAAGATTTGTCGCAAAACGTACAAAGCCGACGGCGCCAAGCCCCTGTGCGTAATTGGCGCGAACACGGCCGTAAGTTTTATGACAGCATTTTCAGCCAATCCGGAAGCTGTCATCACAAGCAACGGCACAGCGTTACGAGATCAATACAGCGAACATCACCAGAGCGGGTTCTAGATCAACACCTAACTTGGTTCGGCACAATCGCGGAGGCCGAAGGACAGCTCGGTTATGCCCAGTATGCCGACGTCACTCGTGAACTGGTGCGCGACGGTCCATTTCGGATCCCGTTATTCGTGCGGCGCGATCGACGCCTCTGCCTTTGCGTCTGGCTTCTCCGAAAGCGCTCCCGTCAGCCAGCAGCTTCATGCGTTTTCGCGTCGCTCCTCGCAAACGCAGGTCCTAATCCGGATCGGTAGAATTGGAGCGTATCACGTGCCCGCCGAAAGCTTCCGGGCAACCGGAATAGAGCAGGAATGCGTCCGGGTGGCTATCGAACCGGACGCGATCGCCCGCGAGCCGTCAATGTCGGCCCGATACCTGTGGAATTCCAATATTCATTCCCGGATGCAGGCTGCCAGGTGGCTCCCCACGCCGCACTCGGTGTGCTTGTGTCTCGAGTGATCCGTTTGCTTCTCGTTTGGCGCTCGCGGGCGACGACCACAACCACTTCGAACGACACCGCGGCAACATCAGCCTGCAAAAGGTAAGGGTTGTTCTCTGATTCCAAGTTTCCGGCGCCGGTCTTGCTGGGTTGTCTTGGAGCAATCAACCAGATCCCCCATGCCACCATGCTCGGGGGCTGAAAAAGGCGGCGTCGGGTCGCGTGCACTCATCGATTACCTTTTCGATCGGCCTGGTCGAGTCCATGCCGCGCGCGCATTCGATACCAAGGCGCCCGCCGGCATCCTCAAGCGTTTATGTCCGCAGCTCGCCGGGATCGTCGCTCTGACCAGATCGGACTGTGCGTGGTAAAGAACGAGTATAGCAGGCAAAGGTCGATCAGTATCGTCGTCACCATCACGCTATAAGCCCAGGGGCTCTGCACTAGAGCGAGCTCGATCAGCACCCGTGACAGACCGAAGCCCACGATCCAAGCATCAAAGCTCATGCAGACGCGTCGGAATATCTCCGGATCAAGCCGGCGGATGACGTAGGATCCCAACGGGATGCCGAGCACAACGCTGGGTATAAAGACATAGAGCAGGCTGCCGCTTTCGAAAATGAACAAGCCGAGCTTGTAATAGACGAAGGCGGTAACACCCGATTCCGCCACGCGAACCAGGGCTAGGCCAGCGCGAAATTCGCTTTTGACGAGGCCCTGATTGTTAAACAGCGTTGCCAAAGGCGGGCCGGAGATAGTCGTCACCGAATAGAGGATGCCCAGCATCGACCCGAATGGCGGACCGATCAGCCAGCTTGCTTCGATAGGGCGGCGCCAACCTGCGGCTTGCAGGAGGATCAGGGGCAGAATGATCGCGTAGGTAGCGAATCTGATCCAGCCCGGCTGCAGCGATGCCAACGCATAGCCGCCGAGCGCAATGCCCGGCAAGAGCCCAAGCAAGATGGGAAACACTCGTCTCCAAACCGCCGGCACACCCTTCAGATTGATGAGGAGGACGTAGACGTTGACGAAAACCTCGATGATGACAATGGCGGGGTTAAGAACGCGATTGGTGTAGAAAATAAGCGCAAGGGGTACAGTGAGCGACGAAAACCCGTAGCCGATGGCTCCATTTACAAAGGCCGCAAAGCACGTCGTCGCGGCCAGAAAAAACATAGCAGCATCAAACTCAGGCATTTCCTTAACTTTCCTGCCCCGGAGGGCGTCGGATCACGCGTCAGGGAACCAGACGTGAACATTGGTCATCGGGATTGCGGCAGATTTTGACCATTCGCTTGGCAGCTCTAGCAGCCTTCATAGTGATAGTGGCCGTGGTCAAGTGCAGAGGTTTCAACAGTTGCTCCAATTATCGACTTCGGTCGTACAACGAAAGCCGTGCCGTACTTCCCACTACCCGACTACGATCACTCAGCCAATACGTATCAGTCTGTTTTTCGGTTTGCGATCAATGGGTCTTCGTTATGGCGACGCCACCATTTTATAGGGAAGCATGAGTTCTCTCCGCGCCCGGCGAGGTCGAGCTTGGGCGTTCCGCTGCCGTGGATGTCCGGCAATTCGCCGTGGCGGAGCAGCAACGAATCGCTGACGTGCTCTTCGCCGACCATCTGATGCTCCCCAAGCTCGGCACCACGGGCGTGAATATCTCGATGCGGGAGGGAGCGTGAAGCCGTCCCGGGGTCCGTCGCTCATCACACCGGCACCATGAAGCAGTCGTATCTCTTGCGGTGTAGTGCTTCACCGCGGGCGAACGATAGGTAGAGACGAGCGCAGCAGCCGGGAATCATCCTTCGGTATCGTCACGAATTTCGGACCCATCAAATCACCGCGGTCGGCGAGCAACGCCCTGTCTAGCAGTCTGCTGAAAAACCTTGAAATGGATAGTTTTCGTGTTCTCGCCGGTGGTTGTTGGATCGGCGCGGTGGAGTTGGATGTAATTTTTA
>NZ_JBNDLA010000031.1:0-75713 GCF_050435825.1 Bradyrhizobium sp. I1.14.4
TCCTCGCCCGCGCCTCCGGCGCCACGGCCCTCGTCGCCTTCGCGACGCTCCACCAATACCCGTCGCAGATCAATGCGCCGTGTGAGAAATGCGGGTTAGGCCTTCATGCTCGAGTTTGGTATTGCCGCTATGGAAAGTCCTCGCAGTGCGTTGCAAACAACTCTTCCGCTCGCTACACCCTGCAAGATGTCCGCTCGATCTGGCGAGCCGATCGAAGTGAGGTGGACTTAGATCGGTAAACCCTCGTATAGCTCGTTCCATCTTTCTTTATACCGATCGCCCACCTCCATATAATTGAACATTGGCGCCCAGCCAGCTATCGGAGCGTAGACGCTAGCACCCGGAATCAGAGCTGAGTGATACGCGTCCGTCTGGGAAAGAAGGGCTTCTCTTGCTCTCAGAATCCTTCTGACCTTGAATCCCGACTCACGTTCCAAGAAAAGGGGTACTAGATGGCAATTGCCTCCACGATCATCGGTCGGATGGACAGCAAAAGCGGCAGCGGCGAAGTGCTTTTCATAATAGGAGGTTGACCACCGGATACCGATGTTCGGCCGCTCAGCCTATCTCTCTTGGACCGGGCATCCCTTGCTCCCGTATAGCGCGGCATCTCATGAAACTTGGCCCTAAGAAAAATGGTAGATCTGGCGTCGTCTTGGACGCCGTCAGGCCGCGGCCGACCTTCGTACGCCTGGTTCGCCAGCGCCCCGATATTCCAGCCGACCTGAACGGCTAGCTTCAAAGCCGCGTTCCGGAGAGTGGACCTGCGACGACAGGGATGTCTTTGATGCTGGCTTGCGACTACGAATTGATGAGCATGATGGATCACCGGCTTGATGATGCAGCTTCCGGCCAGTACTTGGTGGCAGCAGCTATGCCAACGTCAGACGGGTATCCGGCTCGTTGGAAAGAGGGATGCCGAGATGCTTGATACATCGCGAAATGTAACTGGATCGACCGTGCCTGATACGCCAGAGGCAAACGATCGCGATTTAGGTTTGGATTTCGCCAAAGGAGTGCTCATCATTTTGGTGATCGTCGGTCACCTGATCCAATATATCCTCTACCCAGCGGAAGGCTTTTGGGATTCGCCATGGTTCAAATGGATCTACATGTTCCACATGCCTCTCTTTATGGCGATAAGCGGATATCTTTCTTGCCGAGCGCTATTGCGAAAGTCGTTGACGCAAGCCATCGGTGATCGGGCGATGCAGCTCTTGGTGCCCATGCTGTTTTGGTGCGTTCTGCTGGAGACAGCAAAGTTGGCCGTGCTTCCCCGTGCGCCTGACGCATCAGGGAACATTTTGCAATTTCTAAACGATTTCGCCGGCACATACTGGTTCATCTGGGCCGCGTTCGTTTCTTTTCTTCTCGTCAAAATTCTTTCGGTCTTCAGTCATAGGTCGCTCTGGGTCTTATTCGTATCGGTCATTCTGGTCGCACTTGCACCTCTGACATTCTCCATATTTCCTGTCATAAAGTATACTTACCCGTTTTTCTGCTTGGGATACTCATTTGCGCAGTCGAGAGACTGGTGGAAGAGCATAACGCGATCACTCAAGCCGCTCTTGATCGTGCCTCTCTCGATAGCGGCTTTGGCGTGCTTCCTAGCCTGGCGCAAAGACACTTACGTCTACAACAATCTCGTCCTGGTCCAAGATATGCAGTCGGCAAAAAACGTGCTTCTGATGTTCTTTGGCTCTGCAGCGGCCTCAGCGATCATGATTGAGCTCTTCCTTCAATGCTGGAGAGTTGGCCGATCAAATCGAGTGGTCCGCTTTATCGCCGTGGAAATGGGACAGAGCACGCTGGTGCTGTACTTGATCCAGGGCACGGTATTTCGTCTTATGGATTCGATGCAGTACGGGGAACTTTCGGATCTCACAACCAGGTTGGCCGTGGCGGGAATTCTCGGAACAGCGATTGTTCTCGTCGCGCTAATGGTTCGCCGGACCGTGCGCGACATTCCCTATCTGTCTCAGCTGATTCTTGGAACCTCACCCCGGCTCCCCTTGTCTAGCGGGGCAGCCTGCGGATAAGGAGCTGTAGCCGAAATCTGGTCAGGAGGCTCTTAGATCACTGGAGAGCCGGCTGCTGGTTCGTCTCGTCGGTGCGTTGAAAGAACTTGCGCGCAATTTTTCCGAACCGAGAGGCTGGCAGCCGAATTGTGGGCATCCTCGATGAATTAGAAGAATATCAAGGTAGACACCAACAGATTGAGGGCGTGTTCTGTTTGGGGCGTGTGTGTAACGCTTGCCGGGTTATGCACGTATGACAGTCCGACGCTTGCATATATCCCCGGAGCGAAATGCGCGGTATATGTTCCCGTAATTGCAGTGGTATCGCGATGCGCAAGCTGCCCTTTTGCCAAGGCAGCATCCACTGCAAACTTGCTCCAGGCGGTGTTGGTGGCAACGAGAGCAATCAGATCACTGGGCCGGCTATCAAAAGGTCCCTTCGCATAAAGACGAAGCTCGTAATACTGGCTGATCCTGTTTAGGTCTGGCGGAGCTCCCATGATGGAGAATCCGCCATAGATGCCGCGAGATGGCGTTCCCTGGACGTCACTCTGCCAGAGCTGCCTATCAGCCGCGATGTAGTAGAAATCGTTCGCGGTATGCCTTTGTTGATCCGGATCCGCCAAATTCTTGTAGCGGCTGCTGTTGAAACCAGCGCCCGCCCGCAGCCACGTGTCCGCTACGCCGGGAGCAGCCTTGCTCTTGTAGCCAAGTTCATCAACGAAAAGAATGCCTGTATTGGCCGTGCTCCAGTTCAAGCCGGTGGGATTCTCGGTTATCTGGGCATAGGGCCCATCTGGACTGATCGAGCGCTGGACGGAGACTTTGTTGTACAAGCGATCGTCAAAATTGTACTTCAGGTTGACCGCCGGCGTGGGTGCGGCATTGGTGCTCATCCCTGCCTGGAGCAAGGCAGACATGTTCGATCCTGTAATCCCTCCGAACAATGTGCCGGTGAACTCATTTTGATTTCTCAGATAACCAAGTTTGAGTTCGAGTTTTCTGTCGAAGAAAGTTTGGTAGTAGGCGAGCGTATTGAGTCCCACTCTATCCGGCCCCGGACGATCCCATGTCGAGTACTGCTGCTCGGCTCCTACGACAATCTGGCCATCGGGAATACCAAACCGGCTGAGATCGTAGGTGAGGATCAGAAAGTTCGCCGAAGCAAATGTCGGATTCTGGCCCATATAGAGCTGGTTTGCGATAGTGCTTCTGGCTGCATTCGGCAGCTGGTTGTTTGCAAAGGTGTTATGTGTCCAGCCGATATAGCCGATGCCGACATCCGCCAGCGCGGATCTAACGCCGCCCGTGTCCTGGTCAATCGTATCGGCAGGGCCAGGTATGTTGAGCCACATCCCTTTTTCACGCAGATTATCGTAGCTTGCGAAGGGGCCGATCGTCTTTTGCGCTCTCGTCCGAGCAATCCTGTCGGCATTGCTGCGCTTTGCGAGAGGCATATCGGGACTTGCGGCTGGCGCCAAGGCACGGGGGCCGGTTGCCTGACCGATCAGGCCGGTCGGGAACCTTGTGGCCCGATCGGAAGCCCTTTGAGTTCTGCTTTTGCTGGCCTGATCCGCAGCGTCGCTCTTGGGCTCAAGCTCGTTAGCGGTTTGTGCCGGCGCGGAATTGCCGACCAGGCAAGCCGCCAGTGAAAGTGCGATAGAAAGCCCACGTTGCTTCCCGGTCGGTCGAAAGTTCAAAGCAAGTGCTGCCGTTGCCCAGTATGTCCGAGGCGATGTCGTCCTGGGACGGCAATCAGGCATAGTGTACTTCTGGTCCGTGTCTGCTAGCCATGAATGGGTTGAACTCCGGCTTGATTGGCCCCCAGTGGACACCCAACTGTTCGCGTGAGAGGGCGGGGGGTGTCGCCCTAAAATAAGAGGCCGTCGATCTCGGCGAGATCCGCTTAGTCTTCGTGGATTTCGTCACTCGCGGGCGCGACCATGGTCTGCAACCTGTTTGTGCATCATGCGCCGTCGCGCGGGAGCGAGCGGCGCGCTGGATCGGCGAGACGCTGACGACGAGCGTGCGGAGCCTCGCTGTCTTGCCACCAAGACATTGCGAGCGAACGCTTTGCTCGGCCACTGGGTAGAGGAGTTTGGCGCGGCCCGGGCTTTTTGTGGAACGCGTCTTTCTCGACGAAACGCCGGTCGGCAAAAAGCAGGGCTCGCTGTGCGCGAGGCGTGGCTTGATGAAGCTTCGTTGGAATCGTGATCACCGCGAGAGGAGACGATTGACAGGCGCGTAGCCCAGAGAGCGTTGCAAGCTGTTCTGTCGGCGATCGCACCACAACGTCCATCATGGTGGCACGGGAGAACGGACGAATCACCCTTCGAGCAGCTTTGATGGCTGCGAGCGAGCAGTTGGTAAATCCATCGGCTCCGTTGGCGCGGTCAAATCCGTCTTGCATTCCGAGTCCTTGACGTGCGCGGCGTTCGTTGCTCCCGCTTGCCAGTGCCCGTCATCTCGAGCAACCTGCCGAGATTGGTAGTTGACCATTTGCAATCCTTGCCGGCCCAATCTGGCATTGTGGCTCGAGCGCTCAGCGCTCGCGCTTTGCGTGGCGCGTCCCGGATGAGTTGCTGGACAAGGTAAGGCGGAAGGCGGAGCTCCATCGCGAAGACACTTCAGTGGCCGGCTCGCATTCGGGCGCCGGCAAGGTAAGAAAATCTGCAAGGGGTCTTCTGAATGACGGGAAAATGCTGCGACATCGCCGACGAAGACGAGAGCTATTACTCACGGGTGGCATTATGATCCAGGTGTCCCGCGCAAAATCTCTGTTTGCGTTGCTCAAGAAGTGGCGCTTTATAGGACCCAAAAGGGGCTCAAACCATCGGGGGAGATTGCGAAGAATGATTCTGTCGACGCTCGCTTCGCCCTGGAGCGATGAGCATCGCAAGCTCTCGCGTCGACCAAACAAGCGTATCGGAATGGGGATGTTGGGCGAGGGACGATGGGGATGATTGATCAAGCGGCCGCTTCGGATTTGCCGCCGCTCTTGCACAGCCCCTCAAGACCCATTTTCCGGGTTTCGGTGCTCGTACTTGTCCTTCTCGGCTCGTGTGCTGCTGGCGCATGGTTTTGGGCCAACCTCGAGGTGTTTGTCGAGACGCCGGTAGCCCGCCAAGTCGCTTCAACGATGGGCCTGTCAATGGAGGGCAGGGCATCCCTGTCCGAAATAAAATGGGCACAGCAGAAGGCTGGCGATGAGATCGCAGAACTCAACCGCCGGATCGATGCCCAGCGGGAGGACCTCAAAGGGATCCTGGATCAGATCACCGTGCTGACGTTGCGGATCGTCTCGTTGCAGAATCTGGCACCTGTCACTTCTGCTCCTTTCGTTGCTCCTTCGTCGCCGGCCCAGGCGGTTTCGAGCCCGGCCAGGAAACGCCTCGGGCGGTCCAAACTACAGGGAGCTGTTTCCGTCGGAGGCGCGCCAGTGATCGCACGACCGAAGGCAGGCGAGCTTTGATCTCTCGGAACGCTACAGGCATGGTCGAGTCCCTGGCTGCGCTCGAGGGGGTGGGCCGTAGTCTCGCAAAGCGCCTTGTGGCCGTAAGATACCCGAAGCTTGCGAGGGCGCCAGCGTCCCCAAGGGCGCGTTCGCCCAGGACGTCACCATCGTTCGAGAGCACTCTGGGGCAGGTAGGCAGACCGCATGATCGAGGCACGGCCCTGCACGGCGGAATCCGCCGCGCCGCTAATCAGCCCTCGGCCTTACCTGAAAGATCGTGTCATCCCAGTGCACTGCATCCTCGAAATCTCGGCTGGCTGCCGGAGTCGCTTCTTCGATCGCTTGTTCGCGAAGAGTTCTTACGTTGCGGACCTGCTCATATGCGTGGCTTTGTCAATAGGGTATGCGGTCGAGGTAAGCGTCGAACGCGGCGGCAACTGCGCGAATGACAAAACGGTGCTCCTGCTTGACGCGGATGAAACCCCCTTTGATGTCCACTATCCCGTCGTCAGCAAGCATTCCCAGGCGGTCAGCTGAATCGAGAAAGGGAATCGGATCAAATCCGTGGGCAGCGCAGATCGCCGGTACGTCGGCCTGGAAATCGCACATCAGACGCTCGATGATTGCGGCCCGGAGGCGATCTTCAGCGGTGAGGCGGTGGCCTTTTGAGGTTGCCAGACGGCCAGCTCTGATGTGTTGGTTATAGGAAGCGGTTGCGATCTCGTTCTGGACGTAACCATTCTGCAGCCGGCCGATGGCCGACGGACCGAATCCGATCACGGTCTTGCACGTATCAGCCGAATAACCCAGGGAGTTGCGGCGCAGCTGACCGGCTTTCTGCGCCAGCGCGAGCTCGTCGTCCGGCAAGGCGAAATGGTCGAGCCCGATTTGGCGGTAGCCGGCGGAGACCAGCGTATCTGCCATGGCCGCGGCTTGCTCGGCACGGGCAACGCTGTCCGGCAGCGCCGCCTCGTCGATCTGGCGCTGACGTTTCATATAGGAGGGAACGTGGGCATAGCCGAAAACGGCCAGCCGGTCGGGCCGCATGGCCACGGCCGTCCTCGCGGAATTTACGCAGGACTGTACCGTCTGATGCGGCAGTCCGAAGAGGAGGTCGAAGTTGATGCGGCTAATTCCATGCTGGCGAAGGCTTTCGACGGCAGAAGCCACCTGCGCCTCGCTTTGCAGGCGGTTGACTGCCCTTTGAACCATGGGGTCGAAGCTTTGCACGCCGATGCTCGCGCGGCCGATCCCGGCCGCTCCTAAGGTTTCGGCCATGTCGGCCGTGAACGCGCGCGGGTCGATCTCGATAGCGAGGATAGCCGATTTGCTAAACGCGAAGCAGCTGCGCAGCAGCTCCATCAAGGCCAGGAAATCCGCGGGCGCGATAGTGGTCGGCGTTCCGCCGCCGAAATGCACGTCGTTGACGGGCAGAGAGCGCGGCGCTTGTTCTGCGACCAAACGAATTTCCTCCCGCAGCACCGCCAAATAATTGCGGATCGGCCGTTCGCTGCGAGCGAGGCTCGTGGGGAAGCCGCAATACCAGCAGATCGAGCGGCAGAACGGAACGTGCAGATAGAGCGATACGGGTTCGTCGGGTGGCAGCCGACTCAACCATGTCTCACAAGTCTTGGCGGCGACCGTCGCGGAGAAATCCGGTACGGTTGGGTAGATGGTGTACCAAGGCACGCGAGCATCGCAATACTTGTTCAGGAGTGAAGTCTGCAAGGCTTAACTTTCCCATGCTCATACAATATAAAGCTGGCCGATGCCGTCTCCTCTGTCCTTGCGCTATGTCAACGCGCCGCCCATTTTGTTCATAAGATCGGGGGTCCATCTCGATGTGCCCGCCAGCGGGCGGATGAGCGACAGAGCGCGGCAGCGAGAGCCGCTCGCTGGCAATCATTTGGATGCTGGTGGTAGAATGAACTCCCCACATCAGCATGGCTGAAGCGACTAGAGGTCCCCGCGCGCGCCAGTTTCAGCCGTCGACGCGCCTGAGCACCTCCTTGGCGGCATCGGCGATGGCGTGGACGCCGATGGTCACCAGGCGCTTGGCATTCTCCAGATGAGACTGACTTGGCGATCGCCTCGCAATAGAGCACTCGTTTAAGAATACATCGATGTTCCAGTGCTCGAGCCGGGTGGGCTCCTCGCGTTCGCGCGGTTCGGGAGTCGCCGCAATGCCATTGCCGGGTGCCTTGCTACGCGCGAGAAAGAAAATGTTCAGTATCACCACGAGATCGGACAGATGGATCGCGCGATCGCGCTGGTCGAGGTCGCGCTAGAACCGGGCCTGCAGATTGCCGGCGAGTGCCGCCCTTCGGTCTTTAACCCGATGACGAGGCCGAACGCCCCCTGTTCGACGACAGGACGGCCGTATTGCCTGACGCGAATGGAGGCGGCATAGAGCGATGGCTCGGTACTATCCCGGTCCGTCGTGGTCCGTGAAAAATGCAGATAGGTCTGAGGGATCGGAAAAAGTCATCTGGATAAAGTATCCACGGCGCGGTGCACTTTCACGGCACGCCGAAGAGCGCCGGCTGATCGCCCGTTTCGTGGTTCGAAGGCGCAAGCCGAAAATCGCACCTGTTTTTCGGGAAATAGGAGATCTCGTCGCGTACCGCGAGTCTCGCGCCAAAGGCCTGATTAAAGAAGTCAGGCGTGATGTTTTCAGCGGCCTTGATGTTTGCAGCTTGATACTTCTGGACCTCAACGTGTTGATAAACGGCGCCGCCCGCCCGGCGAGCCAATCTGCGCTTGGCAGCGCCGAATACGAGCTCGTCCAGCAGAGCAGGGCCGCGTGAATCTCTTTCAACCACAACGCTCACGCAGTATCAGATGTGGTTCGATTTATGGCCGATCTCCTGCGCTTGGCTTCATCTCATCGAAGACGAGATCTTCGACAGATTCCAGCCAATTTAGTTGCTTGTGCTCTGCTGTAAGAAAGTTCCCGAACTGAAGTATCGATTTGCCTTGAGGTGCTACGCTCGCAATTTTCGGTGCCGCCGCCGATTGCCTCTGCTCCCGCGCTATTTATCGTAATTAGCCTTTTTTGGAATCTGCCCCACGAGCGCGCGAGCAGTGTCGAGACATGTTTCCTGCTCATGCTCCCATCCGGGCTTGATGTCGAGCTCTGCAAGATCGGCTTTCAGGTGGTCGAGGCGGATGCTGTTGACACGTTGAAGGAGGTCATTCTTCTTCGAAGCGACTGCACCTAAATTTGCGACGAGGGCGTCGCCGTCGATGTTCTTGACGACTGCGAGATCGAATATGTCACGAAGCTTCAGCATCGTCGCCCGATGGCACATCTTCTTGAGCGCGATTTCGACCGGAGGCTCGACCATAATCTTGCCTTCCATCGCGGTCGAATTGACGTCAGGTCGAATTCTCTTTCGACAGGATAAAGGCCCGAAAATGCGTCGCTGACGATGAAGTCGATTTTCACCCTCGGGATATCTGAGCTTGAGATAGTGGGCGGCCTGTCCCATTCGGTGCAGTTCCACACGTCGGTGGGTCTCTGGTGACAACAAGGCAAGATATTGGGTCGTTGATGAACGCATCAATGTCCCGGCTCAGCCGGTGATCGGCGCAGAGCATGAGGGCTCTGCTGCCGCCGCCCAGCACCCAATCGGGGACCGGCTGGCCCCGCTGCTTGAGGTCCGAGAGCCCGTCGAGCGTTCGGCCAAGCAGTTTACGCCAGCCCTTCCAGTGCGCTCTCGAGTGCAGGACTGCTTTCGGCGGTGGCCGACTTGATCGATCCATAACAGGCAGCCAGGTGGTGGATGGGAATAGCGTGGAGCCGAGCAAACTCTAAAACAAGCTCGGGCCGCACTTCCGTAAGAACATTACAACATGTGCGATCCAATTTTGCCAATCCATCGCGGTGATGCACGCCACACGATCGATCGCACTCATCGTTCGGCGGTATCGAGCGTTCGTGGTGCCGAGAACGAGTTGATTGATGTTATTTGGTCTGCAGGCGCGATTGGAAGAGCGTCGGACGTTGTCCTCGGATTTCGTCGCGGGACCTGCGGGTTCGCCCTCCTCTGCATCAGAACCAAGCGCCCGCGCGAAGCCGCGCTGGCGATGCTCGAGCTGCTTCAGGATGATGACGTCGTTGGCGAGAATCCGACAGTGCGTTCCGACCAACCGGGAAAGGGAGTTCGCCCGAATCCATCCGCCGATAGACCAGCGGCCGTGAGATGCCGAGAATTTCGGCCGCCTTCTCGGGCGAGATCTCGGGGTCTGATTTGAGAAGGAGAACCTCACCTGTTTCAGCCAGCGCTGTGAGAATGCTTTTCATGGCACGTAGCAGGGACGGCGGCATTTCTGCCGCAAGTGGCATCAGCGTTGATGACGAAACGACCACCGTGTTCGAGCATCGCGGCGCGGTCCAGAAAGTTGGCTTCCTTACACGTCTTGTCGCGATCGCTACCTTCAATCTTCAGGCGGTCGAAGTTTCTACCACCAGCGATCTCAATCTGTAATAAACGAAACACACGTAATATCTGAGAGATCGCTGACAAGGGCAATTCGTGCTCTTTACCGTCGAATTCGGGAGCCCAACCGACCATCGACTGCCGCCAGCATCGCACAAACTGCATTTGCGCTCTGGCCCGAGCCTCTCCAGTTTCGCTACGATCGTCTTAATGTGAGCGAAGGAACTGCAACTGGCGCTTCGGAGGCCACCAGGCAAAAGCACCAAGATCGAAGTTCGCTGCGAAAATGAACGTCTTGATCATCCATGATAACGTTGAGCGACGAGATACTTTCGCGCGGCCCCCGCCAACCGCCTGTTGCGCTGCGAGCGGCGGGTACGATCCAGCCATCTCGTCTCATCGCAGCGAGGCATGTCTAGTGCAAGTCCGCGAAGCGAGTCGCCATGCGCAGCACCGCTCCGGCCGATGCCACGAGCAGCATGCACCCCGTTCCAAGCCTGGCGATGTCGGGACAAGAAGTTGCCTGTTAGGTGAAACCGCCGAGTGCGAGATGGTACAACCTGACGTTACGTGAGATTCAAGTCGCTATGAGCCGTGCATGAAAACATTTTTGGCTCCACGCTAAAAAAATGGATGAGCCTCAGTTCCGCCACGCTGCTTGTTTCATTTCCGCAAGCATCGTCACGGATGTACTGATGATGTTGGGGCGGGCCCGGCGCACTTCCAACCCCTGCAAAGTGCGTCGGGGCGCCTTGCTTCGGCAGCGTCCCGTCGCCAAATCCAAGCAGCGCGCCAATTCACAACCAGGTTTCAGGCCCGGCTTATCGCGAAGACGAGCCGGCCAGCTTTCTCACATGTGGACACTATCTGCGCTAGTTTGTTCTGCTTCAGCACTTCATGTCATTTGTTTCTGCGATCGCTCATGCAGCTATCGATGCTCGCGAGAGCCCGCGCAATTATGCAGTGCGGGTCCTCATTGGCGATGCCAGATCAATCCGATGCACATGCAGCTCTCACTGTTTCGCACGGGCCGCCAAGTGAGGCGTCGATCATCCCGTCCGTCTCGGTGCCAACGGCATCAAGTGGAAGATCCCGAGCGTTGGCGCAGGACGAGGTTAGAACGATCCCACAGATCCAGCTGATTGAGGTCGATCCACAATGCGCCAGCAAACGCCGTTCTGGTTCTGCAATGGCGCGAAGGCGTCGAACTCGTCAGCGGGGCGCGTCGGGTGAACGGATGGGGCGCGGCTGATTTCATAAGAGACGTGCGCGGACATTTGACTGCTTCGTGGCGGTGCGGCTCTTTGCCGCGCCTTCATCTTTCGCCAGTTTCGAATTGATTGCGACCTCCTGGCGCCCAGCACGTCATTATCCCTGACATCTCCATAACGAGCGGGCCGCAAGCATGGACCTAAGCTAACTTGCTCAGAACCTTGATTGCGAAGGCTTGCAGACCGTCTTCACCAAGCTTCTCGACATAGTTGACGCGCGAGCCGGCAACGAGATTGGCGCGGCCTTCTGCGTGTTTTCGGGTCAGAGTTGGAAGGCTGCGGCAGGCGCACTGGCGAGCTGGAGGCCAAGAGAGACCCGAGGCGCCCGTCGCTATAGAGCTGCACTCTCCCTGATCAAGGTCAACTAGTGCCGCGGCTCGCGCAAATCGCGCTGTCGCGTTTCCTCCCGATGTCATAATTGCTTCAATGCGCTGAATGCACGGAACCGAACGTCCGCCTTTCGAGCCCTTGTCGGGACGTTTGATTCTCGCGAACCCAAAAGTTGGTACGACACTTGCTGTTGTGATCCCACGTTCTCTCCCTTCTGGAGATGCGCATGCAAAGTGTCCTCTGCATCAAGCACGTCTCGCGACTCCGCGTATCTCCCGTTGCGCCCCTGACGCGGCCATTATCTACCCCTTCGGTTCATTTGCGCTCGCCCTGCCCAATGGACCCGCTCAGACGCCGGGCAATCATGCTGGGCGGTTACCTTCCGCGTCGACTGGTCCCTGTTGCTCACCGAGCGCGTTCTCGATGCCGGAAGGCGGAGGAACAACCACAGGCTTGCGATGCCCATGCGCAAGATGGGGCAGACAAATGACGCTCGTGTCGTGTTCGCCGGCAGGGTCGATGCCGATACCCCGCAGGTCGAGCTCGGCCGCGCCAATCGCGTCAGCGTGCTCTACCTCACCTGGATCGCGAAGGTCAGCGCCCAGGACCTCCTCGTGCTCGGCGTTGAGACAAGGCGAAGCGCTCTTCGGGCAGAACCCCGGCGTCCTGCAATCCAATCTGAGAAGTGTCGATGTCGTAGCCGCTGATGTTGTTTGGTGCCTATCGCCAACTGAGTCTCCAGGGGACGTCGGATCGTGTCCGATCGGCTGGTCGGACAGCTCCGCCAGACCAGCCGTCAGATCTTCTGTCACTGCCGCTATTGACGGGGCAATTGCGCGTCAGCTCGGCATCGAGGGCGCCGACCATCAACACAGACGCCGCGGCGATTTTCGGTTTCGCCAGTGCGTCATCGGCGCTCCGGACAGATCACATTGAATGGGCATCGGCGCTGTGGCTTCGGCGTGCAGCCTCCGACGAAAGATAGCGGCGGCACCCCGCCTGTGTGATGGGGATGATCACGCGCCGCAGCTGACGGCAGGCAACGAATTCGGCAATGACGTCTGACGCAGCATGCGAGCGCTGCAGAGTTCACGAAGAGCAAACCCAAGAGTTCAGGTCATGCAATGGAACTTGGCTCCGCCTGAAACAAGCGTAATCGAACGCCGTGACACCGACCTTAATCGGCGTCCTGAGGCGCCCACCATGGACCTTTTCTGCTTCACTGAATGCGCAAACCAGACGCATTCGCTCAGAGCACTATTCGAGCTTCTTGTAAGCTGTGCGACCGAAGAGGGCTTCAGTGAAGTGGCTTACAGCGCCCTCAACTTCATCGAGCCACTTCGGTTGGCGGAGTATCCACCCCCGACCGTGGCTGTGAAGTGGCCGCCAGAGTGGTGCGACCGATACTTCAAACGCAAATACCATACTATCGATCCGGTGGTCCGGCGGACCCCGATGCTTTCAAGGCCGTTTTTGTGGGATCAACTAGCCGACCACTATCAACTTCAACCCGACGAGAAGCGTGTACTGGACGAGGCGAGAGAGGCAGGACTGAAGCATGGCATGAGCGTGCCATTGTTTGGTCCCCTGGGCCGAGTATCTGTGGTGTCGTTTGCATCGCCGTCCGATGATACTGATCCTCAGGACCGCATCGGCCATCTTAACGCACTGGCCTGGCACTTTCACACCGCCTATGGCGAGATCGCTCGCCCCTGCAATAATAGCGGTGAGAAAAAAGTTGCACTATCGCAACGGGAGATCGGTTGCATGCGGTGGGTGTCAGAGGGCAAATCGTCTTGGGAAATTGGGAGGATACTGCAAATCAGCGAGAATACAGTCAATTTTCATATCAAGAATGCGATGCGAAAGCTGGGCGCGACCAGCCGGATCCAGGCGATCGTTATGGCCATTCGCCTCAATGTTCTCTAAATTCTTGGGCAAGCGCCAACTGGCTAAATTGCTGCTCCCTGCCTCTGGCAAGTCTCAGCATGATACTATCTACCGAAACTGCAGACGCAGCGCTCCGTCGAGACAACCGATATTAAATCTCACGCCGCGTCAGGTTGTTGAGCTCCGTAAACGTCGATGACGTGTCGGATCAACTGACTTGGAGCGCCACCGTTGGAGGCCCCGGGGACGTCGTGCCATCCAGCCAGTGATCTAGCTTGGACCAGCTCGAGCCTGGTGCTTCGGACAGTGCAGCAGGGGGGCCGTTGGAAGTGCCTGAGGGAAGAGCCCCCACCGATGGTCGGGGCTCTCGATTCACCGCCGCGTGGCGATCACTATTGGGCAAACACCGGACCGAACTTGTAACTGAGTCGTGCCGTGATGAGCTCGACGTCCCGGCGGATGCGGTCGGCGCCAACGGCTGTTAGAAAGGTTACGTTGCTGCCCTGCATGGACAGGTGGTCGTACTCGACGCCGGCTGACTAGCTCGGTGTGAGGCTGACTTCGATACAGGCGCCGAGCGCGCCGCCCCAGCGCACATCGTTGATTCTGGCAATCTCGGCCTAGCAGCCACTGAGTTGACGTGATAGGTGTTGCTGGTCACCGCGGCACCGCCCTTGGCGTAAAGCAGCACGGCATTGAACGCGTAGCCGATGTGGCCGGTGAGCAAGCCGAAGGCACCTGCCTTGGTACCAATGGTGTCTGCTGGGAAGGCGGTCCTGACATTTGAGCCGCTGAAGTCGGCCCAGTTGCCTTCGATGCCATAGACCGTGTTGAAGATCTGCCAACGATAGCCAATATGGCCTCCGATGGTGCCGCCAGTCGAATTATAGCCGCCCTCGGAAGTGACGCCGTTGAAATCCCAGCGATTGTGGCTCGAGCCCCAGCCACCATTGATACCGATATAGTAACCGGTCAAGTCGTTGACTGCGGGTGCGATCAGCGCGGGGCGCCTTGATGTTGCCGGGCTGCACGGCGAAGTCCGCGCCAAATGCGGGAGCGGCCGCACTGAGTGCGCCGATGCTTGCAGTCAGGGTCAGCAAATTCTTCATTTCGAGTGTCGTTCTTTTTGATCCCCGGCACCGTGCGTCTTAACAACATCATTGCGATTGCTGAAACTGCGGCACAAAACTCTTTCGGAAGAAGTGGGTCGAATCGAACGCCGCGTCAGATTGTGGAGCGCGCAACCATCGCCATGCACAGCCTCGAGCGAGGTGCTATGACCTGAGAGGGAGACAACTTCGCAGTGCGGGAAAGGCGAATTCAGATCAAACAACGTTGAAAGGAGCGACAATCTTCAATCGTGCAGCGTATTCCTTCTTAGAGCGTGATCCATTCATGATGACCATATGACGTGCTCGGCTCGCACGTCACTAACGAGCTCCAAAGCCAAGCTCCGCAAGACTTGCCGGTGCTCGGTCCTGTTCAGCGAGTGTCCTCACAGACGAAGAGCGCTGATCAAAACACGCGTTTGGGGGCGATCAAGCTCATCCCAAGTGCACGACGGCGATGCGACCGTTTGCAATCGGAGCTGGCGCGGCGATCACCGATCCAACTCGCAAAGATCTCGACCTTTGGACTAGATGGTTCGACGTTTTGCATGGTGTTCCCTGATCTTGACGCGCTCGGATGGGCACTAAAGATAATGCTCCGAATTGCAGCCCGGCTCATTCTTTAGCCATTGTTTTGCTGAGCGTCGCTTGGCGACGCGGCGCACTTGACGAAGCGCCACCTTTGACGTTGGGCAAGTCCGTGCTGGACCAAGGGCAGGAGTATCGCATCCGTCATCTAGCGAAGTAGGGAAGCGCGCCTATGCCGGCTCGTCGCAGCGGTCCTCTGGCTTCGGGCTGACTAAATCTCGCGGGCCGCGAGAGATGCACACGCAACTGTGGTCGAGGACGTGATCGCCTCCAGCGGGCGCAGAATATGAGCGGGGGAAACTCAGCTCGCACACGACCAATCCCGGCTTTTGTCTGCTGCATAACACCGCAGCGAACCGTAATGAAGCCGGTCTTTCCCGCAAGTTGAGGTACCGGGGAACCCTATTGCTTGGGCGACGACGCCAGTTCGGCGCGTAAATTGCGTATTGCCTCGTTTGCAAGATGCACTGTATTCCGCTCGCCGTTCCTTACCGAACGCTCCAGGAAAGCGCGCAATCGGCTATGAAGGACCGTCTTGAGATTGTGCGCCAGGAACGGATCCTTTTCAACAAAGCGCCACGCCTTGTCAAACGCAACGCTCACGAGAGGCTCTAGCGCTTGGACTTGTTCGGATAAGGTCTGGTCCATCTCAAAACTCCACTCGAGGTCCAGATACGAGGCGTGTGGGCTGGCCCAGCACGTAAGAGGTCGGGTCGCTCGCGTATCGAGCTGCTCTCGGCCCTACACTGACGATTATATAGGCGCTTGTTGAAGTTCGGATGACCGGGCGTCTTTATGCCACACTCAAGTCGAATGGCTCTGCATCGCGTGAAATAGACATACGTTGTCGCATGCTTCGCCGCCGGATTTCACGTGTTGTCTGGAGTCGATCAATAGCGGTAGCTCTTCTAGGCAATCGGAAGATCGGTCGTGCTAATCGCTGCTACAACGACATCGCGCAGTGACCGTTCAGCACCTTTCGCAGCCTCAAGATAAGGAGCGTTCTAACCGCAGTACTGTCCGCTTATTGTGGTCCTTGGTTTCCAGTCGCGTGGCATATTTCGGACACTGCTCGTCTGCTTTCCGACATGTGTCCGCGGCGTGCGGGCGTTCTGTTGTTCGATTCTTGCGCGTTGCCCGGTGCGTTTGGTGCCGCGTCTCCTCCAGGCCGGGGGCACCGGAGAAGAGGGTGGCGAGGCGCACTTCAGCCGGCGACATCGGTCGAGTGGCCGGGAGACGGTGCTCGAGGCGGCGCTCCGGTGTCCTTATTTTCGTCTGTGGACCGTCACCTGAGCAAGGCAGGTGGCCCTGATCGTAGGCCGATACGCGTTTTCGGCAGGACGGCCGATGATAGACGGAGGTCGCGATGCGCGGTCCACATTATCAGCCAAAGCTAGCCATGATTTCGGATTGGATTGTGGTTGCGGTGTAGAGAGAAACCTCCAGCGGAAGGTTCCCGAATGCAAGCTGGCAAAGCAGGTAGTTGGCACCTGCTTCCTCCATCTGATCAAGAAGAAGCTATCGGACGGAAGCCGGCGTTCCGACGACGCACAATTCGCTCTCAAGCGCTGCATCGAAGCTCAGCGGCAGGGTAGGCGGTGTCGGAATGGCATTCAGCTAGTAAAGGAATTTAAAGCGCTCCAGCCATCTTCGCTAAGCAGTTTCGGCGGCCGCATGAGCGTCTTGGTAAGACTGCGCAATCACGATCATGCGAACCAGCCCAAGAAACGGCTCTCGCCCGTCCGCGGTTGCATTGTGCGCTCGATGGGAGCGGAACGCATCCGTAACATTTCGGACAACACAGGAGTGGCCTATGCAAGCCAGATTGGCACCATTTGCAGCGGCCCAATGTGCCGACTCGGCCCGATTACTCGCGATCCAGGTTGGCGGATATGGACGCTGATGAGGCCTCAAAGTTAAAGGAATCTTGCTCAGCTCAAAATGGTGTCCCTGATAGGATAACGTATGCCCTTCAGCGCAATATTGAGGATTTCGCTGGCCTCCTTATAACGGCCTGGCGCCGCGTCCGCACTGATGCCGAAATGGCCCCATTCGATCGGCTCCGACACCGATCTCGAGCCTGCCGCCGCTCAATTGGTCAAGCATGCAGATCTCTTCGAATGCGCGCAATGGATGATAGAGGTTGAGCAACAGGACAAGCGGACCAACGCGCAGTCTCAAGGTGCGCTGCGCGACGCTTGATAGGAACAGAGTTGGCGACGGCCCTCTGCCATGTGGCGTGCAGTGGTGCTCGGCCAGGTGATAAGCCTAAAAGCCCAGAGAATCGCACACCTCCGCCAACTTGAGACGATCTTCGTATCGTCGTGCGACATCGCGGCCGTCGTCGTCCAAGTGGTCGAAAATGCCGCAGGTTAGTCTTGAAGGGCAGGCCGCTTTTCACTCGATCATCTCCGATTGTAGGACGGGAGTCCTGGTTGCTTCATGCCGTCGCGCTCGAAGACAGTTTCGTGCGTCATTTGACCGCCTAGGGTCGTTCTCTTCGGGGGCGTCGCTCTGAGCTTGCACGATGTGATTGGGTCATGAGGAGCTGCAGATGGCGGTCCCGACCACTAGTCTGATAGCCGCTCGCGAAGCGCCGCCACAACGAGCATGTGCTCGACCATAAGCTTCTTGAGATTCGCGTTCTCATCTTCCAGGGCCTTCAACTGCTTGGCCGCAGAAACGTCCATGCCGCAGAACTTGGCTTTCCAATTGTAGATCGCAGCTTCAGTGGTCCCGTGCGTGCGAGCTAAATCAGCTGCTTTCGCGCCAGCCTCAAGCTCCTTCAATATCGCGACAATTTGCTCTTCCGTGAATCTTGATTGCTTCATCGGTCCGCCATTCTTTGGGCCGGACTTGCACTCCAGCTGGAAGAAATACTCAATGAGAGGTCATCTGCCGCACGCTCTAGCATGAAGCGCGTGTCGGAAGGCGTTACAGAAAGCTCGAGTTCAGCGAAGTCGGCTGCAACTGCCTGCCGTTCATGCCGGATAGGCCGACGGTTGTCCTCGAGAGCACAACGATGTCCAGGGATGCGGAGGCCGATGGTATGGCTGATCACATTCATGTTGAAAACATTCTGGATCTTGTAAAGCCACCCGATTGGTGCCTCGCCATGGGCGGCCTGGCGGCTGTTTGCCTCAAGGTGAAGTCGTCCCTTGGATATCGGCAGTGCCGTTCGATGGCGGCAACCAGTGAGCCTTGCATTAGGGCGTCGGGCAGCGGGAATGGGTTCTCATTGATGTCGGGGTATGGCAGAACGACCAACGGGCGACCACCGGAGCGCCATGGAAGCATACAGTTTGCAGTGTTTCGCAGCACGTGGACTCCCTAAAGTTTCGTAGTGCAAGTGCATTTGTCAGCATGCGAGCTCGATAGAGAAATTGTCGCTGCAAATCGAGTTTCATAGCTACTGTTGTGTGAAGCATAACCGCGAGCACTTCGCGACAGCGCCCATCAGAACCGCTGCAGACAGGATGGATGAGCTGATTTGAAGAAGAAGCCGATGAACCAACGCGGCCAACATCGGCCGATCAAAAGGCTTGGCAAGGACGAGTAGCAACACTGAGCCTTGGCACGGGTACTATCTGTCTATCATCGGACGTAGCTCCTCCTCGCCGACATCGGGTAGCGCTGCGAGCGCTGCAGCGAGCGCGAAAAGTGCTCCAAAAGCCGCGAGTATTAAAGAGCACGTGAGTATCGCTGCACCAACGTCCTGAGAGCGTATCATCATCTGTGTCACTGGCTGAGTTTAGGCAAGCTATGTTCGTGTCGATCAATTGTGCGAGACAGCTTCAACACGCCCGTCGCGCCAGCGGTAAACGAGAGAACCAGGGGCCGCGTTGTCTCGTATCGAACCGGACCGGGCCAATCGCGGTACCGATCGGCCGTGAACGCAGTGCGTCGGCGACCCGCGCAGCATTGAAGGAGCCGGCTCGCTTCACCGCCTCTGCCCATGCTTGGACGGCTGGATAGGCGTACAACGTGTCGCCTTCGACGGAAAGGTTGGAAGCTCTGAGACTGGCCGCAATGCCGGTCACACTGGCATTCTTAGTGGTGCCAGGCATGAAGGTAAACAACGTGTCAGTTCCGGCACTGCTGGTGATGTCCCAGAACTCAGAAGTCATCAACGGCTCGTTCGCCATGACGATGAGGCCGGCAGCTGCGTCTGACGACTGGCTTACGATCAGTCCAATTTCGGTGTGATTGCCGCCGATATAGGCGACCCCACCCCATCCTTCTTGGAGTCTTGAGACCAGCGCCGCATAATCCCTTTCGCCGGTTACATCGGCTTTGCCGAATGATGTGTGCACCCGATCTCTGAAGCTGTGCCGCAACCACATCGGCAATGCCCTTACCCGCGGACGCAGAAGAGAAGCGCTGCACTTGCAGCTGAAGCGTAATGCCCATTAAACATTGTAGATCTCCCAATGCTCACCTGAAGTGAACCGCCAGCCTTGCGGTCAGACGTGCCTGCAGGTCGATGCGGTCTGCCAAGCGAAGCCATGCGTCAGTTCGGCCAGGCTGCAACCACGGTAGAGCCTACAATCTGACGTTACGTGCGGTTCAAGCCCCTTTTTGAAGGGAGCGTTCGATCAATGCGTCAGGGGAGGGCGGATCGACAGGCCATGGCCGGGAAGATCTGCCCGGTTGAGCCGTAAAACTGCCAGCGGACATCAGAGCCGCCAGATCAATCGACACGTCATCGCGCTTTCATCTTGACCAAGGCCAATCGGCAATCATGTGCGCAGCCAGCGTGAGGCCATCAGTAGGGCTGCTCCTCCAATCCGGCGAGGGCGAGATTGAGATATTGCATCAGGCAGGGATCCCAACCGGCCAGACTGCGGGGGGCACTTAACCGTGCAAGGACCTTCAGGATCGTCGAAACGCGTGAATCGGCTCCGGCGATTTCGGTGATCAGCAAGCGCGCCGCAGCCGCGACAGCCTTTGCGCGCTCGCCGCAAGGAGGCTCGCCCCTATCCATGCAATCACGGAGGTCATCGCGAATCCGTCGCCACCGCTCCTCGCGATCTGCGGCTAACTTGCATGGGCATCGGGACGTCCGACTACGCGCCTCGACCTGGGACATCGCATCCAAAGTGGCAGGCAGCTCATCTACACTTACCTGGATTTCACTGTCTGTCGTCATGTTGCGTATACGATCTCGCAACAGGGTTGCATGAACGACCTGACGTTCAATCCCCTCCAAATGTTTGCGCAGTAGGTCCGTGAGCGAAGCCGTGCCATCCATAGCTTTACGGATCTCGCCAAGTGAGAAGCCAAGCCCACGTAGCGCCCGAATCTGATGAACCCGTTGAACGCTTTCGCGGTCGTACATCCGGTGGCCGCCGTCCGTACGCTCTGAGGCGGCTAGGAGTCCCGTGTGCTCATAGTGATGCAGCGTGCGTACCGTTACTCCGGTCGCCTCCGCAAGTTCGCCAATGCGCCATCGACGCCTTCGTGGTGTAGCTTTGCTCATGTTGTTCAATTTCAAAGCCTACAACCTGACGTGACGTATGATTCAAGCTATTTCAAAGCTCTAGCTGGATCGTCTTCCATTCCAGCGCAAGAGTGGTGACTATCCTCATAATGGCGGGCGATCAACCCTGAGGGGAAATGGCGACCAACAAGGTCATCAGGCCTTGCAGTTGGAAATCGCCAGCCGCTGTACGCTCCAAGATGAGTTTGGCGATCACTGTTCGATTTTCAGGAGTTCGCATCGGTGGCGGTAACGCCGTGACTGCGCCATCAAAAAGGCTTCCCAAGGCGGAGAGTTCTTCGGGATCGAATGCACCGCTGTATTGCTCCAACGTTCAGCTCCTTGTTTGTCGTTGCGGCAGGGATAGCGGACGTCGTCAAGGCGTTTGGCCGCGGTGGGGCCAAAAGAAGTCAGACCGGCGGCGCAGCGCAATGAAGATGCGATGCACTCTAAGGTGATGCGACAGGGCAACAGGTGCGTGAATCCTTCGCTTCGAAAGCGCACGGCAATTGTCGTCATCTGCTCAATCGATCAGAACCGCGTTCGCCGTGCGTGATGGTGCGACTCCGGCGAAGCCGAATCGTCTCCGCTCATTAGGAGCACTACTGATTCTGAGAGTTGACGGCGAGCAGCCCGAGCGGGCCCTGGTGTGTGTATCGAGGCTGGTGCGCCCGGAGGCAGGGCAGCAACGTAAAGACCTAGCTTGAGCGAGGCAGCGCGCGCCTCGCGTTCCGTCTCTGCTGCTGGACCCTTTAAAACCAACGGCAACAGTCGGCTTAAGCCGCCGTTCGCACATCAGGCCCGATGCCGACGTGCGAACAAGCTAAACAACGGCAATGATAGCCATCCATGCAGTGAAACTACCGGACCATTATCCAGCAACAATCGGTTCGAGCACAACAAGCCTAAATTGCGCGCATTGAGATACGCGTCCGGATACAAGGTTCGCGCACTTTGCGAGCATCCTTACGGAAACGGCGAGACAGATCTTGCGAAGTCTCTGTCAGTATTCGCTAGTCCCGAAGCGCAGATGGTGGAGCCTCGTCACGCGCGGACCATCGCAAGAACAGCGAGCAAGCGATCGGCTGACCGCCAGTTGCCTGGAAGCCTCCGGGGGCCCTGAAGCTGATCGATCTCGCCGCTCCGGCGACGCTCGCAACACGACCCGGCCAATTTATTGTTGGCAGACCAGCCCCAGTGCGTATCGGGCCAGAGCCGTAAGTTCGCCGATGCGTCCCTGTCCATGGCCGCGTACCGCAGCGTTAGTCACGGCGGGTAGCCTACATCCTGACGCGGTGTGAGGTTCAAGCGGTTTAGTTGGCGAGCCAAACAGGCTCAATTGAGTCTCGATCCTAGAGATCCTTCGACGTGCGCGGCCGCCTTCTCATTTCATCGTCTCGCACGGCGCGAGAGCGGCGAGATGAACAGCGGTCAAGAAATTCCGGGCGTGCTTGTCGTATCGGGTGGCGATTCGCCGGAGGCCCTCGAGCCTGCAAAGCAGCGCTCGATGACATTTCGGCCTTTGTAGGCGCGCTTGTTGAAGCGATGGATGACGACGCGGTTGGATTTGTTGGGAATGACGGGCTTGGCGCCGCGACGCACGATTTCGTCGCGAAGGTTGTCGCTGTCATACCCTTTGTCGGCGAGGAGCGCGCTCATCGGCGGCGCGAGCGCCAAAACATCGAGCGCCGCCGCGGCATCCTGGCCGGGGGGCAGATGCAGGACGACCGGTCGGCAGAGCGGATCGCTTAGCGCATGGATTATTGTCGTGCGGCCCCGCGCGAGCGGCCGATGGCTTGGTTATGCTCTCCCCCTTTTGCGCCGGAGGTACACCGGTGAGCTTTAATCAAGGTCGAGTCGAGCGACAACGCGACGGCATCTTTGCCGGGCTTGGCCAGTGCGTCAGAGATGGTGCACCATCGCCCACGCTTGGCCCAGCGGTTGAAGCGATTGTAGACGGTCGCGTAAGGACCGTATTCGCGAGGGCAATCGCGCCATCGCGCCCCCGACTGCAGCATTTGAGTGATCCCGCTGATGATGCGGCGGTCGTCGTCCCGCTCCGGTCCCTTTAGCCCCGTCGGCAGATGAGGCTCAATACGCGCCCATTGCCTATCATTCAGCCAAAACAAACCCGCGCGCATTCGCTCACCCTCGAATCAAAACGTTCAAGGCAGGCGAATCACGCGGCGCTTATTAGGTACAGACCCTAGTAGTATACCTGCAACGTGCCGAGAGCGGCTCTTGGTAAACCGAGAGCGTTTTCCACTTGATATGGGCCGCTACGCGTATTCGGCATGCGAAAGTAGTTCGCGCACTGCTCGGGGTGCAAATGTTCTGATGAGCGTGCCGATCAGCTTCATCAGCGTTGTCACGGTGCGAGCGGCACCCTTGCGCAGCGCCGTCGTCAGCTTCGAGAATGCCATTTCGATCGGATTGAGGTCCGGCGAGTGGGCCGGCAAATAGCGCACCTTGGCGCCGACCGCTTCGACCGCCTGGCGAACGCCGTCGATCTTGTGGGTGCGCCGGTTATCCATGAAGACAATATCGCCTTTGCGCAGCGTCGGCGCGAGGATCTGCTCAACATAAGCGAGGAACGATGGCCCATCCATCGCGCCGTCAATGACATAAGGCGCCGTCAGGCCATTGATGCGCAACGCGGCAACGAGCGTCAGCGTCTTCCAGTGGCCGTGCGGCACGCTCGCAACGAGACGCTCGCCACGCGGTGAGCGGCCGCGATGTCGGACCATCTTGGTCGTAACCGCCGTCTCGTCGATAAAGACGAGGCGCGGCGCATCAAGCTTGGATTGCTCGACCTTCAGCTCGGCACGCGCTGCAGCGACATCAGGACGATCCTGTTCGGCGGCGTGCAGAGTTTTTTTTGAACGTGATATCGTGGCGTTCGTAGAAGCGCCAGATCGAGGTCGTGCCGATTTTCAGCCGCTTCTCGGACTTGAGCCGCGCGCGAATCTCTTCGAGCGTCAAGTCCGGCTCCGCTGCGACCAGATCAAGCAGCCATTGGCGATGCGCCTCGAGCGGCGAGCGACTGTGGACCGTGCCGGGTAGTGCCGCGACACTACCCGTTGTCGCCCAGCGCTCGATCCAGCGGATTGCGGTCGAGGCGCCGAGACCGAGCGCTCGCGCCGCTTCCCGTCTGCTCTCGCCGTCCTCGACAAGCGCGACCGCCCGCGCCCTGAGGGTGCCTCGAGTCCCTTCGCCATCGCGCGACCTCGCCGTTGCTGTCAAAGCAACTCGAATCTGATTTGCGCGCCTCTGGGAACCCCCTTACTGTTCCGATCCAGATCAACCGAAAACCGCTCTAGCAGCGCCTGCGATTTGGGGGCTCTTGACGCGCAGAGTCCATGTTGGATGCCTCCTCCAACAATATCCGCCGCATCCAAATGCTCGCTGGATCGGTGTTGTGCAACGTAGGCCACTGCACGGCCTCGGTGAATGCGGGCAGGGGGAGCGGTGGCTCGACGATCCGCAGGGGCATCCGCTTTTCGAAGTATCTGGCGAGCCGTAAGGGCATTGTCCCTATCCGGCAGGTGTCTAACAATATCGGCGGAATCAGGCTAAAGCCCTGCACAACGACCTCAATGCGTCTCTTGAGGCCGTGCTCAAGCAAGAACCATTCTTCGATGTTGGGTCTCAGCGCCCGTCCGAACTTCGCCGTAACGTGCCCCATCGAAATATATTTCTTGAACGTAAGCTGTTGTGGCAGCTGCTTGTTCGTGCGGCATCCCACGCATACGAGGGTCTCGTCGAATAGCGTGGCCTTAGGATGCGCGCTCGACATGAACAATTCCGGCAGAATGAGAAAGTCGACCTCGCCCCGGCGGAGCAGCTCGTCCGGTTCATCGGAAAATGGCAGCAATTCGAAGCGGACTGCGGGAGCTTCCTGTGCGATACGATCCACAATTCTCCGAAAAAAGACGATTGTCATGAAATCGGAGAGAATGATCCTGAAGCGACGGCTCGACTGAATCGGGTCGAAGGCGTCCCGCGAAATGATCGAAAGCTGGATGTGCAGCAGGGCCTCGCGAACCGGTCCCGCAAGGGCCTCTGCGCCAGATGTTGGGACGAGTTCGCGACCCCTCATCGTAAACAGTTCATCGCGGAAATAGGTGCGCAGCCGCGCGACTGCTGCGCTCATAGCGGGCTGGCTCAGGTTAATCTTGCGCGCCGCCGCTGTGAGATTGCGCTCCGTCATCAGAGAATCGAGCGCAACGAGAAGGTTTAGATCGAGTCCCTTGAACCGCATGCTGTGAGTCCATCCATCGTGTGAATGTGTTCTATCGAAAGAATCGATTTTACCAAGTTGCGGGATGTTCGATAGCAAACATCAGTTTGGAAAGGCATACCACGATGGCTGCTGGTCGTTGCGCGGGCTCCGAGAAAAACTCATGGACGTGCGAGCACCTGCCGCATCGGTTTAGGCGGCGGCTATCGGCGCACCATAGGGGTTGCGTGCGTCTTCTCGGTGCGACGAGCGCTCGATGCGACGCTAGGAAGGTCCCGATAAACCATCGTATGTGTATTTCATTACCCGCGTACACTTGGAAGCGCGCCCAACCTCACCTTAGTGTCGTGACCGGGCGGCAGGCGCGAATTGCGGATGCCAAGTCCATCCGGCGACAGTTCAACTGGCTCGCCTGTCAATCGCATTCGGGGTGTGTCGAAGATGCATAAGAACCAGGTTGATCTGCTGACAATCGGACGCGCCCTCGATGAGGTCTCACGCATCGAAGGCCTGTCCTCAGACTGCGCAGCGTCGATAGCGATCTTGGACGAGGCGGAGCCGTTCCATGCTGCAGATAGGTTCTGGGCAATCCAATCGCCTCGTCGGCCTGTCCTGGCATATCTCCGGCAGGCATTGGATGGGACGATAAGCGCGAACCGTGCGATCAGCTCGTCTATAGCGAAGACGCCATTCCAAGCAGTGTGTTCCGACGCGGTGCTGGCGATGGGAGCGGGCTCCGATGCCGCATGGCCGCGCGTTTCAGTATTGATCAGCGGTTCGGCGACTAGCGAGCTCACGTGACCATCTCCGTTGTTGACCTCACTGGCGCAGGGAAGCCCGCCGTGAACATTGCCGTATCCCGGACTGCGCAAGCGCCTTCTGCGCGCTCTCAAGTCCAGTGGAGCGTTCGCTGGGAAAGCGAGCTGCGGCTCGCCGATCATGCCGAGCTCGCCGAGTTCTTCCGCAAGAGTTACGGGCCGACCGGTGCTTTCAATGCGCAGCCATTCGAAGGCAACCGAAGTTGGGCCGGTGCAAGGCCAGAGGTCCGCGCGATTGGTTACGACGCGCGCGGGGTGGCTGCTCACATCGGAGCACTCCGACGGTTCATCAAGATTGGTGCGGTCGATCTACTCGTGGCGGAGCTGGGGCTATATGCGGTGCGGCCGGATCTTGAGGGGCTTGGAGTTAGCCACTCAATGCGCGTGATGTATCCTGTGCTGCAAGAGCTTGGGGTCCCATTCGGCTTTGGTACTGTGCGGCCAGCGCTCGAGAAGCATCTTACCCGACTGGTTGGAAGGCGGGGGCTGGCAACCCTCATGTCCGGCATCCGCGTCCGGTCCACGCATCCGGATGTGTATTCCGACTTGTCGCCGATCCGCCTCGAAGAGGTGCTTGTGCTGGTTTTCCCGGTTGGATGCTCACTAAGCGAGTGGCCTGCCGGCACGATCATCGATCGGAACGGGCCTGAGCTGTGAAAGAGATCGTCCCGCTGTCTGCCGTCCGTTGCGACTACGCTGACCTGAGCGGAGGCCGTTCTGTCTATTTGACCTTCGACGATGGGCCAAACCCTTTTTGCACGCCAGAGGTCCTTGACGTGCTCACGCAACATCAGGTGCCGGCGACGTTCTTCGTGATCGGCACGTACGCGGCCGACCGGCCTGAACTCATTCGACGAATGATCGCGGAAGGGCACGAAGTTGCAAACCACACGATGACGCACCCGGATCTGTCGAGATGCGACCCAGCAGAGGTCCACGATGAACTGCTGACGGCGAGTAAGGCGATCCGTTCGGCATGCCCGCAGGCCTCACCCAGGCATATGCGAGCACCCTACGGCATATGGACCCAGCAGGTGCTGACCACAACAGCGAGAGCTGGCCTTGCAGCTGTGCACTGGTCGGTCGATCCGAGAGATTGGTCGCGTCCTGGGATTGATAGGATTGTGCGTTCAGTGCTGGCGGCCGTTCGCCCGGGTGCAATTGTGCTCCTGCACGACGGACATCCTCCTGGCGAGGAGACACCGTGCACTGATGCCGCCCTGCGCGATCAGACGGTGGCGGCGCTTTCATACCTGATCCCGACATTACAACAGCGCGGGTTTGTAATCCGTCCGCTCCCTCAACTTCACTGAACAAAAACTGGCACCCTATGGACCTGCTCGCTACAACCAGCGCTGTCGCCGTTTCGTCTTATGCGCTGCTCTCGACTGTCTACAAGAGCGCGCAAGCGCTTTATGCGCGGCCGGCGAACACCTCATTGCCGCAAGACGATCCGGAACAAGCCGAGCTGGCTCCGCCCAGCGTGGATATCATCGTGCCTTGCTTCAATGAGGATCCAAACACGCTCGCCGAATGTCTGGACTCGCTTGCAAGTCAAGACTACGCGGGAAAACTGAAAGTCTATGTGGTCGACGATGGATCCGCAAATCGCGACCTTGTCGAGCCTGTACACAGCGCCTATGCCAACGATCCGCGGTTCAGCATCATCTTGCTGGCCAGAAACGTTGGAAAGCGCAAGGCGCAGATCGCTGCAATACGCAGCTCATCCGGGGACCTGGTGCTCAACGTCGACTCGGATACGATACTTGCCGCTGACGTCGTCACGAAGCTTGCATTGAAGATGCAAGACCAGGAAATCGGTGCGGCGATGGGCCAGTTGATTGCGAGCAATCGCGGCGAAACCTGGCTGACCAAGCTGATCGACATGGAATACTGGTTGGCGTGCAACGAAGAGCGCGCGGCACAGGCTCGCTTCGGTGCCGTTATGTGCTGCTGTGGTCCATGCGCGATGTATCGTCGCTCTGCGCTCGCTCTGCTGCTTGATCAATACGAAGCGCAATTCTTTCGTGGCAAGCCAAGTGATTTCGGCGAGGACCGCCATCTGACGATCCTCATGCTCAAGGCGGGGTTTCGAACCGAGTATGTACCGGACGCGATCGCGGCAACAGTTGTCCCGGACAGCCTTGGGCCATACCTGCGTCAACAACTCCGCTGGGCACGCAGTACCTTTCGGGACACCTTTCTTGCATTGCGCCTGCTGCCAGAGCTAGATGGCTATCTAACCCTGGACGTTATCGGACAGAATCTCGGTCCCTTGCTTCTCGCCTTAGCATCACTGGCTGCACTCGCCCAGCTTGCAGTCGAAGGGTCGGTGCCCTGGTGGACGGGATTGACAATCGCAGCGATGACGATGGTCCGGTGCAGTGTGGCAGCCTCTCGCGCGGGAGAACTGCGGTTTCTCGGCTTCTCGCTTCACACGCCGATCAACATCTTTCTCCTGCTTCCCCTGAAAGCCTATGCACTTTGTACATTGAGCAATAGCGATTGGCTGTCGCGTACCGTTGTCAACGTGCCGACCGGAGGGGATAAGCAAGCCGTCACGCCGCGCCCGAAAGCTGGACCAGGCCCTGTGAGTACAGGGGGAGTTTCCGGCGCGATTCGTAAGTCGGGGTTTCCCGATCGTCCATCGCGCTTGGCGGCGGCGGAAAGTGTTTGCGGTGACGATCGATCGACTGCCTATAAATAGGTGATGGACTCATGACCCTGCACAAGAACCGTCAGCTACTGGAGCGCGAGTTGGCTGTGGATGATCCATGGCACCTCGACAGCAGTTCGTTCGAGCAGGAACGGTACGCGCAAATGCTCCGGATGTCGTGTTGTAACGGGGATGTTGCGCATGCCCTCGAAGTCGGATGCGCAGCCGGTGCATTCACGGAAATACTGGCGCCGCATTGCCAACGCGTCACGGTGGTCGATGTCATGCCGCAGGCGATTGAGCTAGCGCGCGTGCGGACTAGCAGCCGGTCACATATCACGTGGGTAACCTGCGACATTCAACAGTTCTCGACCGCTGAGCAGTTCGATCTGATCGTCGTCGCCGAGGTACTCTACTATCTCAACGACGTTGCCGAGATGCACGCGGCGGTCTGCAACTTGATGAGCATGCTTGCTCCAAATGGCGCTCTGGTGTTCGGGTCTGCGCGTGATGCCACGTGTCAACACTGGGGTCATGCTGCTGGTGCCGAGACGGTGATTGCTCTCTTCAAGGAACGCCTGTCGGAGGTCGAGCGTCTGCACTGCCATACCGGGTCGGTCAGCGAAGACTGCTTGCTCGTCTTGTTCCGGAATTCGAGTCACTCATCAGAACAATCAAAGTTCGGCCATTAGGCCAGGGGGTCGTATGCGCATTTGCGGCATCAAGTTGACACATGACGGGGCGATTGCCGTCGTCGAGGACGGGCGGCTTGTCTTTTGCACCGAGCAAGAGAAGCGCGGCAACAATCCACGCTATCAATCCGTCGACAATCTCGATGCAGTCGTGCTTGCTTTGGCGGAGCACGGCCTGGATCCGCGAGATATTGATCGGTTCGTCATCGACGGCTGGGATGGAGAGATTGAATCGCGATTCCAGGTGCTTAGCGGGGCCGTGCCGATCGCGCTGAAAGGAGCGCCATATGTCGAGCGCCATGCCGGGGGTCTTCTTGATTCGGTCGACGGCTTTGGCCTGATCCTTAGCGACAAGGTGTTTCCCTATAAAAGTTACCCGCACGTCACGGGCCACGTCGCGTCAGCATATAGCACCAGCCCGTTTGCCAGTGCCGGAAAACCGGCGTTCTGTCTGGTCTGGGATGGCTGCATCTTTCCGCGTCTTTACTATGTCGAACCTCGCGGAGCGCGGCTCATTGGATGCCTGTTTCCAATGATCGGTCACGCCTATGCCGCCGCGGGCCTTCACTTCGGGCCCTACCGGCAACCGAGTCGCACCAATTGGGACTTGGGTATCGCCGGGAAGCTGATGGCTTACATCGCGCTTGGCTCTGTCGACGAAAGCATCGTCGCGGTGTTTCAGGAGCTCTACAAAAAGCGCTTCGCCGCAGACACGGAGCAGGCTCGTCGCTACCGCGCGGACATCAACAATCCGGAAGCGTCACTTGCAGCTATGCACGACTTCTTCGAAGCTAGCGCACTGCGACTGAAGGGCAAGCAAGCGGAGGATGTGCTTGCCTCGTTCCACGTGTTCCTGGAACGCCTTATTGTGCAGGAAATTGCGATGGTTCTGCTGCGGCACTCCTCGCTTCCGGGAGCGCGAAATCTATGTGTAGCCGGTGGGTGCGGCCTCAACATCAAGTGGAATAGTGCGCTTCGCGAGACGGGACTGTTCGATGAAGTGTGGGTGCCGCCTTTCCCGAATGACAGCGGCTCGGCAATCGGTGCTGCTTGCGCAGCGATGGCCGTGCAAAATGGGTTTGGACCACTGGAATGGTCTGTTTACAGTGGTCCGGCTCTGCAGGCCAGCGAGATTCCGTCGGAATGGGAGGCCGCGCCGTGCAGTCTGCAGGAGCTTGCGGCCATTCTCGCCGACAACAAGCCGGCAATCTTCCTGTCCGGACGCGCCGAGCTTGGACCGCGCGCGTTGGGTGGCAGAAGCATTCTCGCAGCTCCGACGTCCCCGGCAATGAAGGATCATCTCAATGACATCAAGCGTCGCGAGCACTTCCGGCCTGTGGCGCCGATTTGCCTGGAAGATCGGGCGCCAGAGATCTTCAGCCCGGGTACGCCAGATCCTTACATGCTGTTCGATCACCAGACCCGGCCGGAATGGTGCGGCAGGATCCCCGCTGTCGTCCATCTGGACGGCTCTGCGCGGTTACAGACAATCTCGCGCAACTCTCCGCACAAAATCGCCGAGCTTCTCGTTGAATTCGAGCAACTCACGGGCATTCCACTGCTCTGCAACACGAGCGCAAACCTCCACGGGCGTGGATTCTTTCCGGACGCTGCCGCGGCCTGCCAATGGGGACGTGTTGAGCACGTCTGGTGCGACGGCCTGCTCTGGACCAAACCGGTCGTAAGCAAGTCATCGTCGGCTGAACGACTTCTGTCAGCCTAAGGTGAACATGTCCACCTTGGCAATCGACCTTGCCGGCGTCAGAAAGTCGTTTGGCGACAGGATTATCGTCAATGAGCTGTCGTTCTCGGTTGCGCGCGGAGAGTGCTTTGGCCTGCTCGGGCCCAACGGCGCCGGCAAGAGCACGGTCGCGCGTATGCTCCTCGGCATGATCTCGCCGGACGCGGGAAAGATAACGGTACTCAATGAGCCTGTGCCAGCGCGCGCTCGTGTGGCACGCGTGCGCATTGGCGTTGTGCCGCAGTTCGATAACCTTGAACTTGAGTTCACCGTACGAGAGAACCTGCTGGTGTTTGGCCGCTACTTCGGCATGAACGCTCGCAAGATCGAGGCGATCATACCATCGCTGCTCGAGTTCGCGCGCCTCGAAAGCAAGGCGGACGCGCGGGTCTCTGAGCTGTCTGGTGGCATGAAACGGCGACTGACCCTGGCGCGTGCGCTAATCAATGACCCGCATCTGCTCGTGATGGACGAGCCGACGACTGGTCTGGATCCGCACGCACGCCACCTGATCTGGGAACGCCTGCGAGTGCTGCTTGCGCGTGGCAAGACGATTCTCTTGACGACTCACTTCATGGAAGAAGCCGAGCGCCTGTGCGATCGACTGTGTGTCCTCGAGGGTGGACGCAAGATCGCCGAAGGCAAGCCCGACGCGCTGATCGACGAGCATATTGGTTGCAACGCGATTGAAGTCTATGGCGGCGATCCAAACGAGCTCTGTGAGCTGATCAGGCCCTATGCGCGACACGTCGAAGTGAGCGGCGAGACGCTCTTTTGTTATGCGCCATATCCGGAGCAGGTGCGCGCGCGCCTGCGAGGGCGAGCGGGCCTTCGCATTCTGCAGCGCCCACCGAATCTCGAAGACGTGTTTTTGCGGCTGACCGGACGCGAGATGGAGAAGTGAGCAATGGGTGAAAGTTATGCGGCGGTGATGCCCGCTAACGCTTACAACTGGATCGCGGTGTGGCGCCGAAACTTCCTGGCGTGGAGGAAAGTCGCACTTGCATCGGTTCTCGGCAACCTCGCGGATCCCATAACCAATCTGTTTGGCCTTGGCTTTGGCCTTGGACTAGTCGTCGGACGCATCGAGGGGACCTCGTATATCGCATTTCTGGCGGCGGGCATGGTCGCGACCAGCGCCATGACTTCAGCTACGTTTGAAACGATGTATGCAGCGTTTGCACGCATGGACGCCAAGCGCACCTGGGAGGCAATCCTGTCAACACAGCTCACGCTTGGCGATATCGTTCTAGGTGAGTTGGTGTGGGCGGCCAGCAAGTCCGTCCTGGCTGGAACAGCGATCGGGATTGTCGCTGCCACACTCGGTTATGCATCCTGGCCGTCCATTTTCTATGTCATTCCAACAATCGCCCTTACCGGGCTTGTCTTCGCCAGCCTGGCCATGGTCGTCATATCTCTTGCGCCAAGCTACGATTACTTCGTCTTTTACCAGACCCTTATCCTTACGCCCATGGTGTTTTTGTGTGGCGCGGTCTTCCCGATGAGCCAACTGCCCGGCTCATTTCAGCACCTGACCGGCTTGCTGCCGCTCGCACATTCGGTCGACCTCATTCGCCCGGTGATGCTTGAGCGCGGCGCTGGCGGCGCTGGCATGCATGTCGTTGCGCTTTGTCTTTACGCGGTATTGGCTTTCTTCGTGTCGACGGCACTGTTTCGGCGCCGCCTGCTGCGTTGACATGAAGTCCGGAGAAAGCCAGAGAAAATCCAGTTGATGCAGTGTCACGACACCTCATTCGATCGCTTTGAGGCGCGCCCGACTGCCACGGCCGCGGCTGCATTGGCCTTCAGGTCTTCGGTCAAGCGACGTCGGCCGCCGTCTGTTCGGTCGATCGGTAGAGCGCCTGTGGCGAGGCGCCGAGACGGACTTTGCTGAGCCTTGGTCGTGCTGGGTGGTTCGCGCAGCCGAGGGAGCGGGATAATGGAAACTACGCTGGTGGAACGGCAGTTGGCTGTTCTGCCATGATCAGATGGAGAACGAGATGTTGTGCCTCGGAGTGAGTGGCGGTCTTGACAGAATCTATGAAAGCTCGCCTGACCTGCCGAATACGTTTCTACACGATGGCGCTGCGGTTCTTGTCCGGGATGGCCGCGTGATCGCTGCGGTCGAGGAGGAGCGCCTCAATCGGGTCAAGCATTCCAACAAGTTTCCAGGCAATGCGATCCGATACTGTCTCTCCACTGCTGGAGTTGAGCTTGCGGAGATAGACCGTATCGCGTTCTACGCGACTGAAGCTTACTGCAATACCATGCTCGAGCGCCTGTTTGTTTCTCAGCCCGTCACGCTGGATGCCAAACTGTTGCTGCGACAGCTGCTGGCACGGGAATTCGGTGCTGAGATCGATGCGTCGCGGGTTTCCTTCGTTAATCACCACGAAGCGCATGCCGTGAGCGCGTTTGCCATGTCCGGGTTCGAGCGAAGCCTCATTTTTGCGATCGATGGCGGTGGCGATTTTCTTTCGGGTCTATTGGCGGTGGGATCTGGCACCGAAATTACGCAACTTGCAGGCTTTCCCGAGCATAACTCTCTGGGGTTGTTCTATCTCGAGACAATCCGATATCTCGGCTACGGGTTGTTTGACGAGTACAAGGTGATGGGGCTTGCGCCCTACGGTGATCCAGCTTCCTATCGCGAGCTCTTCATGCAGTTCTACGAGTTGCTGGACAACGGTGGCTATCGCGTCCACCTGGATCGAATCGGTCCGGCCCTGCTTCGCAACATCCAGGTCCGGCGAAAGGGAATGCCATTCACACAGCAGCATCGAGACGTCAGCGCTTCGCTGCAGGAAGCCTTGGAGCGCATCGTGTTTCACATCCTGCGGCACTATCGCGAAGCGACGGGAATGACGCGTTTGTGCCTCGCGGGAGGTGTGGCCCACAACTGCACGGTGAACGGCAAGCTGCTTTATTCGGGGCTTTTCGACGACATTTTCGTCCAACCCGCAGCGCACGACGCCGGTTGCGCACTCGGCGCCGCATTGATGATGTCAAACGAGTTGGGCAGGCCAGCGCCGCGCGAGCGACTGCCGCACGTCTATTGGGGACCCGATCTCGGAAGCGAACAAGCCGTAGAAAACGAGCTCAATGCATGGGCGGGGCACCTTGATGTTCAACGTAGTGATGACATAGCGGCCAGTGCGGCCGACTGGATGGCAGATGGCGCTGTGATTGGCTGGGTTCAGGGCCGCTCGGAGTTCGGACCTCGCGCGCTTGGTAATCGCAGCATCCTTGCGGATCCACGGCCAGCGGATAACAAGAACCGAATCAACGCGATGGTCAAAAAGCGTGAGGGCTATCGTCCGTTTGCGCCGTCTGTACTTGAGGAGGATGCGAGCGAGTTCTTTGAGCTTCCAGGCGGCACAAGCGAGCTCCCGTTCATGAACTTCGTGGTTCGCGTGCGTGAAGCCCAGCGTAGCGTGCTCGGTGCGATCACGCACGTTGATGGCACCGCTCGGCTGCAAACAGTATCGCGCAAGACAAATCCGACCTATTGGGATTTGATCAATGCGTTCAAGAAGCGAACCGGAATCCCGGTTCTTCTGAATACGTCCTTTAACAATAATGCCGAGCCGATCGTTGACTCCGTCTCAGATGCGATCGTCACGTTCTTGACGACCGACCTGGACGGACTTGTGGTCGGGCCGTTCCTGGTGAAGAAGCGAACAGCAACGCTGCAGGATTGGAGTGCACTGAGCGTTTCATTGCCGCCATATGCGTCACTTCATCGTGTTCGGTCTCACACGGCGGGAGATCGTCAGGAGACGGTCAGCGAAATCCGTACGGGACATTCGAGTCGGGATAGTATGCGTATCTCACGCGAACTCTTCGAGTTGCTGATGCAGATCGAGGGCGAGGCGTCGCTCGGCACCCTTCTCGACGCAATTGCGCCGGGCCGGGCCGACCGTGAAGATCTCGTGAAGGAGTTGCGGCTCGTGTGGGAGCAGCGGGGCGTGCGGTTGCATCCGCCTCGCGCCGCGTGCGACGGCAGCAATCAAGTATGTCGAGTTAACGTGGCTTAGTAGAAGAACACACGGAAAGCGTCGAGAGATCCGCCGGCATCCCAGGAATCGGCTGCTATGAAGGTTTATCGAAGCAACTCGCCGGCGGCACCGCGATTGCCGACCATGACGTCGGACGAGATGAAACGTGAGATGTCTCCAGGGATGTCTTTGGCCCAGCCAGGAGCCCGGAACGAGGTAATGCAGATGCTTGGCGGTTCGATGAACGAACGGTTCGTTATCTCCCGACGACACACGGGATTCGGCGACTGCCTGTGGTCGCTGGCGGCAGCCTGGCGTTTTGCGCAGCGGACCGGGCGGAACCTGGTCATCGATTGGCGGGGGTCCTGCTATCTCGATCAGCCGTTCATCAATGCCTTTCCAGTGTTCTTCGAACCAGTTGAAGAGATTGCCGGCGTACGGGTGATTTGCGACGATGAGATCAATCAGCGCTCTTTTCCGGGACCATTCTTCCCGGCTTGGTGGAACAAGCCATCGATCGACTGCGTGTATCGGCCGGACGAGCAGATTTTCCGGGAGCGCGACGAACTCGATCAACTGTTCCAAAGTCAGCAAGATAGTGACGCTAATACTGTTGTGTGTGGTGCCTGCCTGATGTGGCGCTGCGATGAAGAAGCAGAGCGAGAAATTTTCCGGAGCATTAAACCGCGATCTGAAATTCAGGCTCGGATTGATGCCGTCTACCGCGAGCACTTTGCGCCGTACAGCGTAATCGGCATTCATGTTCGGCACGGAAACGGCGAGGATATTATGGGGCATGCTCCCTACTGGGCCGACCCGGAGCGCGCCTTGCGACAGGTCTGTGATGCCCTTGATAAGGCCAGGGCGTTGCCGCACACAAAACCTGTGAGGGCTTTCCTGTGCACGGACAGCGCGCTCGTCCTTGAGAAGGTTTCGACTATATTTCCTGATGTTTTCACGATCCCAAAACGTTTCCAGGCGCCTCAGGCCGGGCCGTTGCACAGCGCCGCGCTCGGGGCCGAGGGCGGCTTTTCCGCCCTCATCGAGATGTGTCTCCTTGCCCGATGCGACACTGTGATTCGCTTCCCGCCGACGAGCGCCTTCACGCGCTATGCGCGCCTCTTTGCGCCGCGCGTGATAGAATTCGATTTGAACGATCCGAGCCGATTGATCTTGATTGAAGAAACCTCGCAAGATCTCGTGGCTGTATGAAAGTTGCAACTTGCGTCATCGACCCGATGGCCGCTCTTTGCATCCAGCAGTAATTTTACTTTGTTTCTGGGCGGCAATTTATTGTTTTGCCCAAACTGACGCTCCGACGCGACGTTCCACTGGAGAAGAGAAAGATGCGGCGGCCGAATGTCGTCCGCTGAAGCACGAACTCGGCGACAGTGGCCTTAACGTGCTGCCACCGGCTAAACAGGTGGAACACGTCTTCGTGTTCACCTCGCGCGGACCCGCAAGTGGAAGCTTCTCGGTGGCCAATCGCGAAGTTTCCGAAAAGTTCTCCGTTGACCCGGCGAGTTCCGTCGCGGCGGCCGGCCACTGCTTGCGGGGACTGGCGCATTCGGGATCGACTATGTGGGGCTGAAATTCGGTGCGCCAGTTCGTGGTCGCGAAATCAATCTGCGCGGCGACGTGCCACCGCTGGACACAACAGGCGACAGTGCGGTGAAGTCAGCACCAGTTGCGGGCAAGCTTGACGCCGAGATGCGCAGCCAAGCGAGTCCCGCGCGACATCCCGAAACTTGAGCTTTGAAAAATAATGCTTCCGCAAAGTCGGCTGCGTGATGAAAAGCGCCGACGCGAACCTAACGTACCAAGCTGGTAGCGTCAGGTTTCGATCGCACGCGGAACTAGGCGCGGCGGCTATCCTAACTGCTCGTCGCTCCGACGAGAGCCGCTGTCCATCGCCTCGCTCCTCCGCTCACGCGATCGCGAAAGGGAGCGCTGTCGCCCGATTTTAGCAGAGGCGAGTGGGCTCTTGGCGCTGTGTAGGTGAGGCACCAACGTTGTCCCAAAGCAAACGCACCATGTCTCGAATCGGCCAAGCGTTCCGCGAGCGCGACATTAGGACGCAAAACCGGAGCGCGTTTGTGTGCATCGCGGTGGCTAAATTCCTGCTAGGCGTTTACCAGTGGCGCTACAGGAGAGGAGGCGGGCGTGGGTCTCGATCTGCCAAATGACGATCTGGTTGGAGGTCCGCTGCCCGAGACACAGTTGGGTTGTCCCTTTCACGCCGATAAAGCCCGCGTCCATCGGGGAGAACGCGAGGCGATGCTGCTGACCGGGGCATCGCGCGGAATTGGTCATGCCACCGCCAAGCTGTTTTCGGAGGCGGGCTGGCGCATTATTTCTTGCGCGCGCCAATCGTTCGACGGCGAGCGGTGCCCGTGGGAGTCACGGAATGAGGATCATATCGAGGTCGACCTCAGCAACCATCGAATGCTGCCGCGCGTGATCACCCAGGTTAATGAACGCGTGGCCGGCGCACCTCTGCACGCGCTGGTGAATAATGTCGGCATCTCACCGAAAACGCCCAACGGTGACCGGCTGACGTCACTGACGACGTCAACAGAAATCTGGATGCGGGTGTTCCATCTCAATCTGGTGGCTCCGGTCCTGCTGGCGCAGGGTTTGTTTGACGAGCTGAAATCCGCGTCAGGATCGATCGTCAACGTGACTTTGATCCGGGCTCGCGGGTGCACCCGTTTGCCGGCAGCGCCTATGCGACGTCGAAAGCTGCGCTTGCAAGCCTCACGCGCGAAATGGCCCACGATTATGCACCGCATGGCATTCGCGTGAATGCAATCGCGCCCGGCGAAATCAGGACGGATATGTTGTCGCCCGACACAGAAGCGCGTCTCGTACCGAACATCCCGCTGCGCAGAGTGGGAACGCCAGATGAAGTGGCTAAGGTCGTCACCTTCTTCCTATGTCCGGATGCCGCGAGCTACGTCACGGGGGCCGAGGTCCCGATCAATGGCGGACAACACCTGTGAATTGGCCAGGCCTGGCAATGCAGCTGACTTGAGTTGCAGCAGTTCTACTGCTGACGTCGCGCATCCATTCCGCAAAAAAAATGAACTCAAGGCAATGTCAGTTTACCGTCGTGCCATGAAAAGCTGTTACGCTTCCATGTCATCTCGTCAACACTTGGCGTTAGATCGAGAATGACATGCAAAACGAAGCTCGCAAACCCGAACAAAGTGCCAAGGCGGATGATCAAAACAACGGAGAGCGCCTCATGCTGCATATCGCTTCCGCACGCGAAAGATCCGCATCACAACCGGAGACGGAGCGCGAGCTCTCCATCGAGCCGATGTGCGAGAGCGCGCTGACCGGCATATTCGAAATTTCGAAAATACTTACCGCTCCTTGCCGGCTTGAAGTCACGTTGGCCAACGTCGTCGATCTTCTGCAATCGTTCGTGCAGATGCGACACGGCATCGTCTCCCTGTTCGACGATGACGGAATGCCAGAGATTACCGTGGGCGGCGGGTGGAGCGAAGGCAGCGACGAGCGCTACCGGATGCGCCTGCCAAAGGCAATCGATCAGATCGTCGCGACGGAGAGGCCTCTTGTCGCCGAGAATGTGGTAGCCGAGCCGGCATTCAGCGCAGCGGACCTCGAAGTGCTCGGCGCCTCCGATAATATGCCAGTGTCGTTCATCGGGGTTCCAATTCGCATCGACCCGAAGGTCGTAGGTACGCTGACAGTCGACCGTATCCGGGACGACAAATCGAGTCTGCGGCTCGATCACGATGCGCGGCTGCTCGCCATGGTCGCCAATCTGGTGGGACAGACAGTGAAGCTGCATCGCCTGTTCGGCTGCGACCGCGAGCGACTGATGGCGGAGAAGGACCGGCCACAAAAGCAATTATTTGAGCTTAGGCAGCCTGCGCGGGAGCGTAAGAAGCTACACGCCCATGGCATCATTGGCGATAGCCCCGCGCTGCGCGGGCTGCTCGAGAAGATCGCGATCATAGCCAAATCGAACAGCACGGTGCTGCTGCGCGGCGAGTCCGGCACCGGAAAGGAACTCGCAGCCAAAGCCATTCACGAATCATCGTCTCGCGCCAAGCGGCCCTTCGTCAAGCTGAATTGCGCGGCACTGCCTGAGACGGTCCTGGAGTCCGAATTATTTGGTCATGAGAAAGGCGCCTTTACCGGCGCGTTCAGCTCGCGCAAGGGACGCTTCGAGCTCGCTGACAAAGGGACTCTATTTCTTGACGAGATCGGCGAGATCTCGGCGCCGTTCCAGGCGAAGTTGCTGCGAGTCCTGCAAGAGCAGGAGTTCGAACGCGTGGGCAGCAACCAGACCATCAAGATCGATGTTCGTATCATAGCGGCGACCAACAAGAACCTTGAAGAGGCCGTGGTAAGGAGCGAGTTCCGCGCAGACCTTTACTATCGGATTAACGTCGTTCCCTTGCTCCTGCCACCGCTGCGCGAAAGGCGCAGTGATATTCCGCTGCTGGCCAGCGAATTCCTCAGGAATTTCAACAATAAGAACGGACGTACGCTGACGTTGGAGGCGAGTGCGATTGATGTGCTGATGAACTGCGGCTTTCCAGGCAATGTCCGCGAGCTCGAAAACTGCATTGAGCGCACAGCGACGCTGTCCGCCGGACCATCAATCGTGAGAAATGACTTTGCATGTTGCCACGGCCAGTGCTTTTCCGCGACATTATGGAAAAGTACATCGAACGAGATGATAATGCCGCCCGTACCGAGCATGCCGGTGCCCGCGAGGTCCATCACACCGCTATCTGAAGCGACCGCGCCGAGTCCGCTCGTCGGCAGCGAATTGGCCTCACTGACTCCTCCTCCCGGCACAGCCCTCGTAGGTGGCGCAAAGATGGCCGATCGCGAGCGGGTCATTGCGGCCATGGAAAAATCTGGTTGGGTGCAGGCAAAGGCGGCGCGCTTGCTGGGACTAACGCCGCGCCAGATTGGCTATGCGCTCAGGAAATACGGAATCGAGATCAAGCGATTCTGAACGCAAGGGCCAGCGCGGTCGAAGCTGCGACCATCACAGTTGAGGCGAATAGCTGTGAGGGGACATCTTGGCTGGCTTGCGTGCGTCCAATTTCATCGATCCGGGTCGGACGATTCGCCCCACGGCGTCGCCTTGGGTGCGAGCGGAACGATCCCGCCCGGGTCGCGGTTGCGACGCGAGTTGAGTTGGCTTGGCAAGAGGTGGGCTTGTTCGCCACGACTGCAGAGATCACCACGAGACGGTCCAGCTAACGGATGGTCCCCTGACCGACACCAACCGACGTATCAAGGAAATTCGTCGATCGACCTCGGATTGGTGAGTGGCAATACTCATGCTGCCTTCGTCTTCGGTTCTATGCGGATCGAGGCGGACAGTGCTGGCGGCTTGAAATGTGGACGGCACCACCGTTGAGCAACCGCGCCCCAGCGTCGCCTCTGTCGTCAGGTTACGAACGTTCTTGAGCGCGAGCATCGCTGCCGCGGCCGCGATCGAATCTGTCTTGTCCAAAATTTGTTCTCAGGTTGCGCCCGCCTCACGACGTTTCTTTCGCTTGACAGGCCAGACGGCCTGACGCCGATGCCAGGTGCGCTTCGTTCGCCATCAACCGATCCGCCGCCGCTCGTGATGAACGACGGTAATCTGCCGCGAGATATCCTGGCGTCACTCGGCTGACGTGCCCGGCGGAACGGCGCTGTCGCAGCCCCGACGCGTGTCGGTCGGTATTTGCTCGTCACGAACACCGGGCGAGGGCGCCGTATCGGCTTCGTCCTAGCCTCTGTGGTAGCGAGCGGATTCCAAAGTGGGCCGGGATGGTACAATACTTGCTGGTTCTCTTCGCAACTGTCGCAACTTTTGGAGCAACTCCGTGCACAATGTCGTCTGCATCAAACAGGTTCCCGACTCTGCGCAGATCCGCGTGCACCCCGTGACCAATACGATCATGCGTCAGGGCGTGCCGACCATCATCAACCCATATGACCTTTTCGCGCTCGAGGCCGCGCTGGAGCTGCGCGATCGGTTCGGGGGCGAAATAACCGTGCTTACAATGGGCCCGCCATCGGCGGAAGACTCTTTGAGAAAGGCGCTGACCTACGGCGCCGATCGCGCCGTACTGCTCACCGATCGTTGCTTTGCGGGCTCCGACACCCTGGCCACGACGTATGCACTGGCAACAGCCATCCGAAAAATTGGTAAGGAATATGGCCCGACAAACCTCATCTTCACCGGCAAGCAGACCATCGACGGTGATACCGCGCAGGTTGGGCCCGGCATCGCAAAGCGGCTGGGCGTGCTGCAGCTAACCTACGTCGCCAAGGTCAGATCGCTGGATCTCGCCGCACGTACAATTGAAGCGGAACGACGCTCCGAAGGTGGTGTCCAGGTGCTGCAGACGAGGCTGCCCTGTCTCATCACCATGCTGGAGGCAACAAACCAGATCCGGCGCGGCGCGATGGCGGATGCCTTACGTGCCGCACGTGCGCCAATCGTGAAATGGAGCGCGCACGATGCCGGCGTCGAGGACGTCTCCAAATGCGGTCTCAAGGGCTCGCCAACCGTCGTCAAGCGAGTGTTCGCTCCCTCTGCGCGCGCTGAGAAAGCGGCGCTGGTGGAGGCAGCAGGGCAACCGGCGCAGGCGTTGATAGACGCTATCTTCACGCACCAACCCAAGCTCGAAGCCGACCTTGCGGCGTCAAGTTCGTGATGCTTGATCTGGAGAGCCATGCCGACGACAAATCAAAGCGATCGAAGGATGCGCCATCCCGACAGGCAGATGCGCGTTATGCGCCCCGAAGCGGCTCAGGCTGGTTACGCCAGTACGAACAGCCAGGATGATCCGACCATCGTTTCACGGAGCCACGAAAGACGCTCCGCGAATTTGCTTCGCGCATGGTCTGCAACGTGCTTTGCGGCAACACGGATAATCATGCGCGAAATCACGCAGCCTTCCGGCAGGGCCCGAATCTGAAACTTCCACCGGCCTGTGATACCGGCCAGCAAAGTCGCGCAAGCGAGCGAGGCGACGCAAGCGATGCTTGTTTGGAGCCCGGACTGACACAGCCAAATTGCGTCTTGCCTTAAGCTCGCCCCGTCGTTTTTCTCGACGAGGTCGAAGGATAACGGCCGCCATGGACCCTGTCGGCTTGATCGCGAAGATTAGCTTCGAGGTCTTGCCTGTAGGATTCCGCTGTCGCCCCGTCTGCCCCGGGCGCCGCCTGCCGCCGCAGCCGTCGATACGCCCTTTCGAGCGCAGCGACGTCAACGTGGTGCAGCAGCGCCGTGAACCTGGTCTGGCGCGACCGTTTGGCCGCCTCATTCACCCTGGTGAGATTGGCTGAAGGATGACCCGGCTCTGTGTCCGGTCCCGTGCTTGCTCACCGGAGTTTCCCATCAGTCGGGGCCTTCCCTCCGGTCGACTCGTTGCCTTCGCCGCCATCGACAGTACTACGCGCCGATCCGCCACCCCGCCGTGCCTGAGGAAGCCTCTGCTTTTCGCTCGGCCAATTCCCCCTCCGGTGACGAGCCGGAGCACACGACAGGGTTTCTCAGGTTCCCATGATTTCTGTGCGCGCGTGATGTGGTCTCCGACCCCGGCGGCCCAGAACCTGCTCGCCTTTAGCGCAGATCCCGGTGTTGCCTTCGACTTTTGAAGCAGCCTCGGCGACCGCGACGATCCCATTACGTGGCCCAATACACACCCTGCACGCTTGCTGTCTACGCTTGGTCCTGCCGTTACCGGTTCGGACCCAAGACTTGCTACGAGGCGTCTGGCTAAGACTTACCTCGGCAGAACTGTCATCCGCTAGACATCATGAGCTTCTCCTGACGCACTTCAAATCCTGGACACGCAACCACCGACACCGGCATTTGTTGATGATGGATATCCGAGGAGCGAGCGCTGATCCCGGAGTGTATTCAGCTTGGAAGTCGCCGGATTCCTTAGCGTACTCAACAGCCAATCCGACATTTTGCAGCCTTCCGGTCGATTGAGATCATCTCGTCTGGCAGGAGCGTTTCCGCGCTTATGACGAAGGACGGCTTGTAGTCCAACGCTAGCGCGCTAGGCTTCGCCTCATCGTCCCTGACGCGCAATCACTAGAATTTCCGCTTCGTACGGCAGTGCGCGAATCCGAATTTTGGAGCTTCGCTGCTTGCATCGAACAGGCTCGGTCGTACGGACAATTAACGACTCAGCTTTATCTCATGGGCATGGTGATCCAGCTAGGCAAGCTACTGCTTCAAGGTGGGATGCGCGTACTGGTCGCGAGCCTGGCGACCGCGTGTATCGCCGGCCTGCTCTACTTCGTTGCAACCTATGTTCAATCCGAAAAGCCAACGGCTGCCGCAGCGTCGTCAAAGCCAAGCTGCCTGCCCAGCCGCTGCCGAGCGAAAGCGCCGGGCGGTCGATGATCGTCCGAGATCTACGCTAAAAATCATTCGCGTAAGGCTGCGCCCAACGAGCTGCCATTTCCTTGCGATCGAATCTGCCCCATTCCGAGCACTGGCGCGCGATGATGCTGTCGAGGTCCGGGGCTTCATCCCCACTGAATGCGGTTCAGCGGGTTCATGCCTGCGGCAATCCGACACACTGCGACAGGTCAACCGTCATCAACCGCGCGGGGACTAACCTTTTAGCGTGGCTGGTCTGACCGCAGTGGGAAAAGGCTGCGCAGCCGCCGCAGCCGAACACCTTATATGGAAATATGGAACGTCTCCATGTCCGTCACCCATACCCGCGACCCCTGGTGGAAAACCGATTTGATCTGGAACTATTTCCACACCGTCACTACGCCGGCCAAGGCGCCCGCCTATCGCAAGTTCTACAGCAACCAAGACCGCAGCGACGAATTGGACAACCGCCATCGCGTCTATGAAATGCTGGTGGATGAGCCGCTGCACACCCATCCTACCCTGTCAACGACCTCGACGGACGAGTCGATGGAAAACTACAAGAAGAGCAAGCTGCCGTGGAACCAGAACAATGGCGGATTCCTCAAGGCGGTGAACAATGAATATTGGTGCGGTTCGATCGGTCGAAGCCATGGCGGTCGCGGTTCATCAATGAAGAGATCAAGCATCGCTGGGTCGTCTGTGATGAAGCGGCGCCTGGACAAGGGACCGCAATTTGCTCTGACGCCGTCAGTTTCCTCAATCCTGATGTCTGTCCAGGCGCGGCTCAGGCGGTCACCCGGCCTAGTCAGCTGGTCCATCGCGGACCAGCCGCATCGACAAGCAGTTGGCTTATGGATTTAGAGCACAATACTGCACAGGCGTATGGTCGTGTTCACAGGCGTCGAGACCACAGCTTCGCACGTGGTCGTGACGACGAAGATGGAGCACGTCTGCAGCCGGATCATCATGCTAGCGCGATGCGGTTTGCACGCCCAAGGGGCTATCATGCGGTTCAGGGCGCGAAGGCACCGCAGCTCTGGATGGCTTGGCGGTCCCCCGATAGATAGTCAGTGCCGCGATGATGCCGAGCGCGGCTGCAAACATCAGCCAAAATCCGGGTGAAGCCTTGTCGTTGGTGCGCTCAATGAGCCAGGTCGAGGCCAGTGGCGTAAAGGTACCAAACAAGGCGGCCGCGAGGGCGAAGGCCAGCGAAAAGCAGGTTGTGCGCACATGCGCAGGCACGACCTCAACCAGGGCGCCCAGCATAGTTCCGCTATAGGTACCAAAATAGAACGAGAACATCATCGCGACCGCCAGCATCTTGCCGAAAGTGGGAGCGCTTACCAGCCAGTTCAAAGCCGGATACGCGGTCACCAACGCAAGCCCGGCAATGGTGAGCAGAACTGGCTTGCGACCGATACGGTCGGAGACGGCGCCGCCAATTGGATTCCAGATGAAGTTGGTCAGGGCGACCAGGAGCGTCACCAAGAGGGCGTCCTGGCCAGACAGCTTCAAGACGGTCTTGCCGAACGTGGGCGTGTAAACCGTGACGAAATAAAAGGTCGTTGTGGTCAGGGTCGCCATCATCATCCCGAGGACGACAGTGCGCCAGTTGACCAGCGCCGAGGCAAAGATCTCGCGGGCCTTGGGATGCTTCTTCATCGCCAGAAACTCCGGGGTTTCCTCCAATGTTCGACGAAGAAAGAAGATAAGCGGGATGATAAGGCAGCCGAGAAAGAACGGAATGCGCCACCCCCAGGAGGCCACGGTTTCCGCCGGCATCGATTGGTTCAGCAGGTAGCCCACGGTCGCCGCGACAAAGATCGCGACCTGCTGGCTGGACGATTGAAACGAGGTATAGAGCCCGCGATTGCCCGGGGTTGCGATCTCCGCCAGGTAGACCGAAACGCCGCCAACCTCGACGCCGGCAGAAAAACCCTGCAACAGCCGTCCGGCGAGAACGACAATCGGGGCGGCAATGCCGATTGTCGCATAACCGGGACAAAAGGCGATGATCACAGTGCCGATCGCCATGATCGATAGTGTGATGATCAGGCCTTTTCGCCGGCCGATCTGGTCGATATAGGCCCCCAGGACGATCGCGCCTACTGGACGCATTAAGGCGCCCAGCCAGAACACGCCGAAGGTGTTGAGCAACGAGACGGTTTCGCTCCCCGATGGGAAGAAGGCTTGTCCGATGGCGCTGGCGTAAAAGCCAAACAGGAAAAAGTCGAACTGCTCGAGGAAATTGCCGCTGGTCGCACGCAGGATCGCGTTGATGCGCGATTTAACCGTCCCGTGCTGAATCAACGTTTGTGACACGCGAGTTTCCTTCCCGTCAAAAATGGCCGGTTGCGGAAAACCTCACGCCAGCCCAATTGCATCAGGCCGTGACTTTGTCGTTGGAGACATTACCGACCGACCGGAAGGCGCCTGATCTTTTCGGCATATTTTTGGCGACAGCCAATCGTGCACAGATTTCAGGATTTGTTCGCGGAGCAACCAGCTCTTCTCACCATCAATCGCCGCAAGCTCGCTCTACTTCAAATTAAACTTGACGGCGCCTGAGGTTCTTCTTTCGCCAACTCATGGCCAGCTATCAGGCATGCTCGAGCATTCTCCGCGATCAATGCCGTATGCCCCTCGTGGGCAGGGGCTGCACTTCTTCCCTGTTTGCTTTCCCACAGTCACGCAAATCCTGTCAGGCTCGATACACTGCAATGACGAGTCGGCGCGAATGTTTTATCAAGGTAATTCAAAAGCTTAAGGACTGAGGCCAGGTTTGGCACGGCGATTGCTGGAAAGGTACAGGAACACGGGGGCGGACGAGTGGACGCAGAACGCGCAAAAACCAGCGGCGGTCTTTTCGAGACTCTCGTGCCGGCCAGCTGCCGACAATCTCGCGCAGATGACGGCCGAAGGCCTCAAGAGCCCGGCAGATGCGATTCGTTCCGGCCTTGGCGTACCAGGCTCGCAGAGAGCCATGAACCGGCAGTGAGCAGCAACCGCGAGGGCTTGATCCATTTCACGACGGGTCCCCAGCGGCAAGCGCTCGCGCGATCAGATATCCCACTGCCTCATGTGGCATGAGCGCTCCCGATGGCGTGCGCGGCACAATATCTCACCATGATTCTGCACGCGATGCCTGGCCGCACGGGCCATTCACGGCATCGGACTGCCCTGGATCGGAATCCGACGGGATCGTTGCCGCTTCAATCAATGGACAGGTTCCCATGCGTGAACAGGACCGGGCTCATGATGCCCCGCTATCTGTGGCCGCGAAGGTGCGCAGAAGGGAATTTCGCCTGGATGGTTGAACGCGATCACAAGCCCCATCGAGCCGGCGGAGCCCGTTGATCTCGACTAGCCAGTAGTTGGTGCCGACGGCAAGTCGCTTCTTCAGGGCTCGTTCTCTCCTCATGGCCAAGGTTCAAATGACGTCTTCTCAAGCTTCTCGATTTACACCAGATCAGCCTCCGCAGATATTCTGCGAGTATTTGACTGAGCGCGCGCGAAATCTGTTTGGCCCACATCCGTTCGCTGCAGAGATGTCCGAAGAGCAGGTTGCCAGCCTGCTGCCTGAATACCTGGCGATGTCACAGGCGTTCCCGTACCTGCAGGCGGGGTCGCAAAAGGATCTCATATTCGATGCAATGCATCACAATCGAGATCTTCCGAGGGACATTGAACTGACCAGCGTGGTCGCAAATTTCATCTGTTGGGATGAGACGGGTGGTTATAGCCGAGTTATCCAGGGCGGCAAGGCGGCGCTACCTGATATTCTGGTGACTGAAAGCTTCCACTCAAACCTGCTTAGAAAGGATGCATCGCGACTACTCGGCAAGGCAATACAGCCCAGCTATAGCGCCACAACGAAGCGATACCTGCATTCGCTCTACGTGGGGTTGTCAGCGAAAGACCCTCTGGTGCGTTGCGCCAGCATGGTCGCTTTCGAGCTGCATGCTGCGGAGATGATCCAGTCGCTGTGGAGCACTCTGGTCAAAACCTTTGATGCCCGGTTTGACGATCTCGAGTACTTCAGCAGCCATGTCGGCGGAGAAGATCCCGCGGAGAAATATCACGCAGATATGACAAGCCGGCTCATCGGCGAACTTGTGCCGGCTGACCGTCATCGCTGTTTTTTGCATGAATTCGATCGAGCCTATCGGCTCAGCTTGCAGTGGTGCCGCGATCTGCTCCGAATTGTCTCACTTGAGGGAGATTGTCGAGCGGAGATCGAACACCGTGGTCGTTGTCATTGTGGTTCTGTCAAGTTCTACGTCCGAGCGCCGCGAGAGCTCGCTGCAGTTCGATGCAATTGCTCAATCTGCCAAATGTCCGGATTTCTGCACCTGCTCGTACCTGGCGATAAGCTTGGCATCGAGTGCGGCGAAGAATTCCTCACTGCGTACCAGTTCAACAAGAACATTGCTCGGCACACCTTTTGCCGGATTTGCGGCGTTAAGCCATTCTACAGGCCGCGCTCGAACCCCTCCGGATTCAGCGTGAATATTCGATGCCTGGATAAAAGAACGATCGAAAGCATAGCAATAGACGAGTTCGACGGCGAGCATTGGGAGCAAGCGTTCCGCTCGATGCACCGGGACCTGGGATGCTCTCTTGAAAATCAAAACCTGGAGGTGAATTCGAATGGCTCGCACAATGAGTGACAAATCCCGTCTTCTATCAGAAGAGGCTCTGACGAGATACCGCATAGAGCTGTTGGTGAAAGGTACGGTCGTGGTCGGCCCCCAGACGTTATTCACCCACGATGACTTGACGAGGATCGATCAGCTGCAGGCTGAGATTCCCGAAGAAGAAGTGCGGCAGGGAGATGCCGGTGACTCGCACAACGTCTTTGTCAAACGCGTGAGGGTCGATCCGCCTGGTCGCAATCCTGCCAATGTGAACGGTACAGCGCCGGCGCAGATCATCGAACTACTTGAAAGGAAAGACCGTAGCTTCGCGCTAAAAAAGATCCTGGGAGGATCGCCAGATTTCGTGATTCGCCGATGCCAGATGCATCGTATGCCTCCTGGTTCTTTCGTTGGCATCCATTTGGATGCCGACAGCGACCCTGATTTTGAGTACTCAGTGATTGTGCAGCTCGCGCGAGACTTCGAGGGGGGTGAGTTCGTGGTGTATCCAAGCGCGTACGAACAGCAGGTATTTCGACCGCCATTTGGGGCAGTGCTTGTTACCACATGTAGGCTCCGGCATGAGGTGAAGCCCGTACACACCGGCGAGCGCCGATCGCTGGTCTACTTCTGTTCAAAACGGAGCGGTGCAAACCGCCGCGTCATCGAAAGCTCTACCACTGTGAGGTGAGTTAGCGGGAATGGCCTTTGAATGAGTCGAGTAACGGGTGAGCTCTCAAGAGGTGAGATCGGCAGATCGACCCATCTTGCCGTGGATGTCCTGCGGGGCGTCTGTCGCTGTGCAATATGGGCCTTCGCTCAGGCTCGTTAAAGGTCGTCGGCTGAAGCCGCTCGGAAGCTTTGACCCTTCACGATCCGTGTCGCGGGCTCGCGCATTGAACAGTGCAGCCGGATTTTGCCAAGTTCCACTGGACCGAAACGGCGCCGGGACATTGGTTCAAGGCGGGAAGCCGGGTTCTTCGACCAGGCGAACATCGCTAACCAGGTTCATCGTTTCGACGAGCAGCGAGGCGACCAGCGTGCCGGGACACTCTGGACGGCGCCGTCAATTCAGCTGATCCACTTGATGGAAATTGCTTTGACGCTCGTGAAGGTGGCCGGTGGACGGCTTATCGGCGGGACGCAACTGCTCTGCGCGTTCTGCCTCATGGAGTTACCGCAAACAGGCCGGCGACCAGCTGTCCTTTGCGAGGCCAATGTTGCTCGGCCTGCGGCTAACCGCGATGCCTGATGCTCCGGGGCAAGATCGGGACAAGACATCGTCACTGTCCTGGGCAGGTTTGCCGACGCGTGCGCGATCGTGTTCTCGCGCCGGGCGCAGGAAGCCCAGCGGTCATCAGGTTCTCGACAGCTACCACAACTCGCAAAACAGCCGGATGCTGGGGGCGCTTTGCGACGGCGTTTGCGGGATCGGGTTGTTGCAGGGGTCACTCGTCAGAAACGGATCCCTCAGCTGAAGCCTCTGCCTATCATTATGATTCCTCCGGCTCCCGCAACAGCACCGTTGCAGAGCAGCTCGCCACGTCTCGGCTCCCGCCTGCAACCTGCCGGCAAGGCCCAGCATCGGAACGGCCATGATTGGGGAGTGTTTGTGGTCGACGCCACGCGAGCGCTGATCGGACCATTGGCGCAAGGCGAGCGGCCAGACGATGAGCCGCTGCACCTCGAGCGCCTCATCGCCGATCGGCCGGCACACTTCGGGACCGGCTCAGGGCTGAGGGGTTTGGGCTGACAGAGGCCACTGGACCGATTCCGTCCTCACCAGGCCGGGCGGCCGGCTGAACCGCGCATGAGCGCGACCACAGGCTGCGCCTTGAGGAGCGCTGATCTCTCGATTTGGTTTTGCAGGCACAGGGCCGAGTTCGAATGAATGGAGGAGCTTGACAAGCCCCTGTGATCTCAATCAAGCCATCGACAGCAGCCGGTGCTGCAGATCGCGCGACGCGGGCCTGTCGCGCGCAATCACAACGCATTCCACCGTGCCAGCCTCTTGGTCGGCGGCAAGCGGGATCACACCCTCCTTGCGCGTGCGGTCAAATAGAAAGCCGTCCTTGACGAAACGATCATGCGCGGTCTGGAGGGAGCTTGATCGAACGTTTCTCACGGATAAAACAACGTGGTAGCCGGAATAGTCGAAGCCCAGCAGCCGGACGGCAATGCTGTGTAACACCGAGCCGCCACCCCACCGGCCGTTCGCTTCATTAAACAGCAGCCGTCCGTCGTTCGAGAAAATGGCATCAATGTTGATCATTCCGCGATATCCCAGTCTACGAGCAAGGGACACAAATCGGTAGGCGTGCGCCTGGGCAGTCAACCATTGCTCATTCCCCAGGTCGCTTGGAAGCTCAAGTCCTGTCCAGATCAGAGCCCTTTCAGATCGATCCGTGCTCCGACGCAGTCGAATGTTCCCACTGTTGATGAAAGCGATTGAGCCATCACCCTCGATTTCATACTCGAGATAGAACTGAGATCGCGCCAGGTGGTACGATTCAACGACCAGCGTCTTGCATGATGCATTTGTCATCTCAGACCAAAGTGCGTCAGAATCAAACGACGGCCAGGCAATCCGCCGGGTATCTCTTGCCCCGGGCAGCGGACCGCCTTCATTGCTGGTCAGGATGACATTTCCGGACCCACCGGCTCCATTGTCCAGCTTTACGATGACGCTGCCGGTCTCGGACCGCAGCGAGCTGACCGCTCGGAACAGTTCGTTTGAGTTCGTCGTTATGGAACCATTGGGCAGCGGAAGTGCGACACTTGTCGCCAGTTGGCGGAAGTGGCTCTTGCGGTTCAACAGATCAGGCCCTCGCTGCAGAGCGAAGTCGTCCCCGGTCTGTGGTATGCCCAGCACGGCCGCCAGGCGTGCGACGCCTTCACTGGAGTAGCAGGGATACATGCTCCAGGATGATTTCTGACGAATATGGCTGTTGATTCGCTCAACAATGCTGTTGGACAGCAGTGTGCAATCATTGAGGACCGGCACTTCGCGGCTGCCTTCAGGTACAAGCAACAAAAGACTCGAGGCGTCGAAATTAAGCGTCGCGCCAACATAGGAGAGCAGATCCGCCGGGATGGATAGCGGGGAGACTATCAGGTCGCCCTCCTGAGCAAACCACGCTGAACGATAAGCCGAGTTGGCGGCCAACGAAAGTTGAGTTGCTGTCAGATCGGAGCCCGACATCTGGGCCGTACCGGCATTCATGATTATAATCCGCGGCATCAGTGACCTTCGCACATTCGGATGTGATCAGAGAGGGGCGGCCAAAGTGGGCTGCCGCGCAACCTGTAGTGGCCATGACCGAAAAGGTCATTTCGCGCCGTCACGATGTCACCTGCCGTGTCGCTGGAAGGTACGCGGAACCTGCAATCCGCCGACCTCAATTGCCGTCGCCTTTCGAGCTTGATTGGGTGTCGGCTTCCTTCAGCATAAAATGCCGGACCTTGCCCAACGCTGTTTTCGGTAGCTGTTGCGTAAAAATGATCTCGCGCGGTACCTTGAAACGGGCGAGCTGTGACTGGACATGCGCCATCAGCGCTTCCGCTTCGATCGGGGCGCCCGGTCGCCTGATCACATAAGCGACCGGTACTTCTTCCCAGCGCGGATGCGGTCGACCTACGACGGCGCAATCCGCAACATCCGGATGGCCCACAAGCACACGTTCCACTTCCGCCGGATAGATATTCTCTCCGCCGGAAATGATCAGGTTCTTCTTGCGGTCATGGATCCAGAAATATCCATCGGCGTCGCGGCGACCAATGTCGCCAGTGCGGTACCAGCCCCGATTCAGAGCCTCGTGCGTTGCCTCTTGATTCTCCCAGTATCCGCAGAAGACGTTGGGCCCACGTACTGCGATCTCGCCTGGACCACCGGGCGGCAGCTCGCTGCCAGCATCATCTATGATCGCAGCTTCGCAGCAAAGACCGGCGAGCCCGCTTGACCCCTCAGGCACGAGACCCCCGCCGAGTTTCGTATACACAGCGATCGGGCAGGTCTCCGTCGAACCGTAAACCTGCAGGACCGGCACGCCACGTGCGACAAAGAGCTCGACAAGGTGGTGGGGCACCATAGTAGATCCGGTACAGATTGCTCTGAGCCCGGACAGGTCGGTGCTGCCCCATCGGGCATTGTTGGTCAGGGCTTGCATCATGGCTGGCACCAGGACTGCCAGCGTGGGCCGGTCACGCTCGAACGCATCGAGCGTGGTCTCCGGTGTAAAGCGGCTGTGGATAGTGACCGTTGCGCCGTGATGCAAACTCGGCGTCGTCTGGATGTTCAGGCCACCGACGTGGAAGAGCGGCAAAACAGTCAAGGCGTGATCGGCCGAGGTGAGGTCATGCATGTGCTGACTCATGATGCCGTTCCAGAGCAACGCTTCCTGACGCAGCACGGCGCCTTTCGGTCGGCCTGTGGTGCCCGAAGTGTAGACGATCAGAAGGGGGCAAGACAGGTCCGCACGTCGATTGCGTCCGTCACCACAGTCTGCGTCTAGGAGATCGTCCAGCTTGTTTCCGCCGAGAGGCGCAAAGTCCAACCCGACGAGAGAAGCATCGGGCAGGTGCCTCGTCACAACAGGCAAGACTGCGTCGAAGGCCTGCTCAAGCACCAGCACCTGTGCCCCGGAGTCGGACAGAATGAAAAGCTGCTCGGCGGCCGCAAGGCGCCAGTTTAACGGTACGAGAATTGCGCCGAGCCGCGCGCAGGCATAGACCAGCACGAGATAATCAGGTCGGTTGAGGCTGAGGATCGCGATCCGGTCTCCTCTCTCGACGCCGAGCTGGCTCTTGAGGGCGCGAGCGACCCGCTCGATCCGTCGAGTGAGGCTGGCGTAGCTTAGAGTCTGTCCTTCGAAACGTATCGCGGCTTTGTCGGGAGCATACGCCGCGTTGCGCTCAACCAGTGTGCAGAGATCCAACTTATTCCCCGTATGCCTCAGCTCCGCACAATACGTTCGTTTCGATGCGCTTCAGCCGGAGCTCGGAACTGCTTCGCGGGACATGCTCCGGCTCCCCGTTGCAGAGGCTATGATCACGCAGCCCTGGCAGGACAACACAGTTATTGATGGTTGTCATGGATCACGAACAATGGATATTGCTTGAGGAATCTCGGGCGATTGATCACCCGATCTGTTCTGCTCGGCAGTGGTCGTGTGCATCTGCGCGTGGTGATAGGCGCACCACGACGACTGCTTCTTGCCTGGTTTTTGACAGACAGGATCGCCGCACATATAGGCAGCTCTGGTATCTCCATCCTTGAAGCCGATGATGGCCCGGCATTGGCCCTCAATATGGTCGAACAACAGGACCTTGTTGACGCCGTCGGGCTTTTTCAACCTGCTACTCCAGAATGCCAGGCAATCTCTTCGGATCCCGCGCCGGTCGCGCCGAGCGATACTTGCAGCTCAGGCCCCTTTGAAAACCTCCGCAGGCTCACGGTCTGTCGCACATTTGCGCGATGAGAATGCCCTGCCATGGAAGGCGGTATGAACAGAGCGAAAAGCCGGTCCGGTGAACTGATTCTGGCGCGGTGTCCCGCCAGAGGAGGGTTCGGCTTCAATGTCGGGAAGCGGCGGCGCCCTGCGGGGGCGCTGCATCGAGGTCTACATTGATCTCTTCTGACCTCACCTGCTCGCTGCTGACCCGGCTTACGGCAGCCACATAGTATCGGTTCTGGAATGCTCGACCATTGGCAGCGAGCTGCGAGCCGTAAGGTCGCGGTCAAGACGCGCTGCATAGCTGTTTCGACCGACACGCCGTCGGGAATGAAGATCACGACCAACCAATGCGGGGCGGCTCTGACCAGCTGAGACATTCGTCAATCCTTCACAATCCCGGCGGCGGAGGAAGATGCGTGCCAACCTCAAGATCGTACAACTTAACGTTAGGTCCGATTCAAGCCCTTTCTGGTAATCTGTGTGAACATGCCAAAGGGTTTGGCGGGACCGACCGCCGGTGTGAGTGGACAGCTTGCAGCGCGCGATCTGCGTCAGAAAGTCTGCCCTCCCGTTAGTTTCGCAGCCGACAAGTCCGTTGTCGGAAACGTTCGCGCGTCCACGATCGGGTGCTCGCTGCCTGCCGCCAATTGCGGCGACGTCCGCTGTACCATTGAACAGCTCGGTCGCTTCTGTCCGCAGCCGAGCTGCCGTGCCAGGTGGTGGATCTGATCATCGTTTCGATCAGGTCGGCGTGATGGTCGGGCAGCCTATGGCACTTGCGGCTTCGCGGGACGAGCCGTTGCGATGTGCCGCCCGCTCTCTTCCAACGTACGTCGCGGTCGCGGACTTCGCCTGTTGCTTGAATTAGCGTAGTGTCTGATAGAGGCGATACAGCAGCCGCGCGCGAGGTTCAATCGATGAGATGTAGAGTTGTTCATAATGCGTATGCGCGCCCTTGCCGCCGACGCCAAGGCCGTCGAGGGTCGCGGTAAGCGGCGCGGTGAAATTGCCGTCGGAGCCGCCACCGCTGAACGCGTCGAGCAGCTCGAATCCCATCCCGGCGGCAAGCTGCCTGGCGTGTTTGTAGAGCGCGGCGCCGGCGTTGCTCTTTTCATACGGCGGACGGTTCAATTCGCCTGACACCTTCACGCTGACGCCATCGGTGCGCGAAGTCATTCGGAGGATCCTCGGCACCAGCTCGTCGGCATGAGCCATGGTCGGCACCCGCATGTCGACTTCCGCATACGCCTCTTCGGCGATCACGTTCGGCTTGGTGCCGCCGCGGACGACGCCGACATTCACGGTGATGCCGCGCGTGAGGTCGTTCATCGCCTCGAGTGTCTGGATCACATTGCCGAGTTCCCGGATTGCGCTGCGGCCGTCCTTCCGACGCGTGCCGGCATGCGCCGGTGCGCCCTTGATGGACACCTTGAAGCGGCCAACGCCCTTGCGTCCGGTGACGATCTTGCCGCCCTCGCGCGCGGGCTCGGTCACCAGCACGTATTTGGCCTTGCGGCCCTCGGCCTCGATCAGCGTCCGCGAGGTGGGGCTGCCGATCTCCTCGTCCGATACGTAGAGCTGGGTAATGCCGAGCGGCGGGCGTGCGTCATCGGCGCAGATCTGCCGGAACGCATGATAGGCGAGATAGGCGCCGCCCTTCATGTCGTAGATGCCGGGGCCGAACGCGCTGTCGCCTTCGATCTTGAATGGTAACCGTTCGATGAATCCTATCGGATGAACGGTGTCGAGATGGCTCAGCACCAGAATGCCCGGAACGTCCTGCCCCCAGGACGAGCGTGCGGCCAGGTGATCGCCGCAGCCGTTGCGCCCCGCAACGCGCTCGACGCTGGCCGGCAGGTCGCGATAGCCCGCCGTAACGAGATCAGCCAGCTTGTTGACCTGATCCGGCCGCTCCGTCGGGGACTCGATCTCGACCCAACGACGGATGCCATCGAGGATCGCCGAGGTTTCAAACGGGTTGCTGGACATAGTTGTCTGGCGCCCTCGAATTCGACTTTCATCGCTCGCGCAAGATCATGGTACGATCCACTTGCCCGCATCAGGATCGCGCACGGAGATCTTCAGATTGGCCGATTGTTGTGACGCAGTGTGACTTCGAACCCTGATCTTGCCGCGGCAATGATGCTACGCGCCTGCCGACGATAACTGAGCTACCAAGGCTGGTAGTTTTCGTCGGGACTATGCAGGCTCAAGCTGCCGTACGGCGTTAGTTAGTCGCGAGGTGCGCGGACTTTTCAATACAAGCTGAACCCTGTAAAAGACCAAATCCATCCACCAGTTGCCCCGACGATTGTTCGATGACTACCGCTCCACTATCGATCGTCCGTTCAACGCTTCTGCCGTCCTGACGGCATTCTGTACAACCGCACTCGATCAGGCGGCAAGGGTCGAAGTGCGCCCTGGTAGTTGATCAATGGATTGCCGTGACCGGCCCGGGCCGCGACAATTCGTCCGATAAAGATCGTATGTGTGCCAATCATCTTATGATCATACAAAACGCATTCGAGCGCGCAAAATGCGTTCGCCAATAGCGGTACATCGAGGACGCCCTGATCCCAGGAAGCGGTATCGAAGCGGTGAACACCTTTCGCCTCCTCCCGACCGCCAAAACTCAGCGCAAGGTCCTTCTGATCACCGCGGAGAAGACTGATTCCAAAACTGCCGCTCGCGAGTATCTGATCATGCGCCTCAGAGTGGGCATTGATGCCGACGAGCAGGCACGGCGGCTCCATGCAGATGGACGTTACAGAACTCACCGTCAGTCCACGTCGTCCGGCGGCCCTTCCGGTCGTTACGATGGCCACACCGCTGGCCAGATTTCGCATGGCCTGACGGAACTCTGCCGGCTGGACAGACGGCATGTCCCCAACCACAGGAACGAACTGCTGGCTCATGATCTGCCTCTGGAGTTATACTGCATTTATGATTCCTCCGTTACCCAGAGATGACTTGGATTCCTCTTGCGCCTGCAATCGGGCGCGCGGTGTCGCAATGTGTGACCAGCGTTCACGGATTGAGACCGGGTATGACATCGATGTCCTCTAGATCAGCTCAATGATGACCTGACGGACGTGCAATATCTCGCCGCGTTGCGGCATCGGCGCGCTTAATGCACTCATAAGAGAACACGCTTTTTTGCATCGAGAAGATGCTCATCGAGCGTCGCGTGCAGAACACCCCGCAGCTCCGGCGGGATGGAGCTATCTTTATCGATCAATTCGCGAAACTTCCGAATGATGCGTTCGATCATTGCGATAGATCCGTGTGCTTCCACGTTCTGCGAGGACATCATCTGATTATCTCCTTTGGAGCGCAGCGCACGCCGTTGGGTCCCCACCTCGGCAATAGGGGACTGCAATAGGCTCTCGCCGATGAACAGGGTTGGCTCCCGCACCGCGCCCTTAACGCGAATTGCTTTGATCTGGGCGCGGGCAGGTGGCGCATGCTCCTCGATGTCCCGCGGAAGCGACGCCCATTCGTAGCTGCAATCTGTGCGCGCTTGTGAGCGTCGGCCTTCGTCGGAACTTTGGAACATCTCCTCGGCTGTCACGCGTTGGAAACCGCGATCAAGCGCTTCAGTCGAGCGGCTGCCGCGCCACGGTCAAGCGCATCTTGTCCAAGTGCTACGCCTTCCTGCAGCGTCGAGGCCCGGCCGGCCACGATCAATGCCGCCGCCGCGTTCAAAAGTGCTGCGTCGCGAAATCGACCTGGTGAGCCATCGAGCACGTTTTGCAACGCGACGGCATTAGCCTCGGCATCGCTGCCGCTCTCCAGCGCGTCGTTGCGGCAGCGGGGAAGCCCGGCTTGTTCCGGCGTCACTTCGAAGACGCGGACTGTACCCGCCTCAAGCGCGGCAACAAAGGTCGGGCCGGTGAGGGTTATTTCGCCGAGCCCGTCCGAGCCATGAACCACCCATACCGATTCGGCACCGAGGTTCTTCAACACGTACGCCAGAGGCTGGATCCATTCGCGAGAGAATACACCAACGGTCTGCCGCTTGACCCTGGCCGGATTGGACAGAGGCCCTAGCAGATTAAAGATCGTGTGGGTCCCAAGTGCCGTCCGGATCTGGCCAACGCGCTGGGCCGCCGGATAGTGGGCTGACGCAAACAAGAAGCCAATGCCGGCTTCGTGCACACAACGTGCAACGGCCTCAGGCTTAAGATCGACCTTGACCCCGAGACGCGCCAACACGTCTGCTGCGCCTGAACCTGAGGACGCAACGCGGTTGGCATGCCTGGCAACAGGAACGCCGGCGCCGGCGACGATAAAGGAGGCGCACGTCGACACGTCGACCGAATAGGCAACGGTGTCGCTCGTGCTAGCGATATCGATGGGGTCGCATGCCGCCTCGACCTGCGGCATTCGCTTGCACATTGCGGAGGCTGCGCCGGTGACTTCTTCGACCGTTTCGCCCCTGACTCGCAATCCCATCAACAAGCCACCGATCTGGGAGGAAGTCGCATGACCCGACATCATGCTGTCGAATGCCGACGCAGCTTCCTCACGCGTCAGAGTGGCGCCGGTGGCAACTTTGCCGATGATCGATTTAAGCGCTTCCATCGAACTTCACACGTTCCTTGTCCAAATCTGGGGCTCTTCCGTTCGATGGGGCTTTCGTTGAAGAAACATGGCATCGGCTGCCTTGATGAAGGTCACCGACCCATCCGCGCGCTGCAGATGCGTCGTTGACGCTTGAGGTATCGGTCGGTTTGGCCGCCGGCGTCCTGGGAAGGCTACAACCTGACGTTACGTGAGAGTCAAGCTGTCCATTTCGTGGTGCCTTCGACAAGAGATCGTCGGCCGATGAGAACAGTGCAGTCGCATGGCGCCAGCGCCGACGGCAGTGTCTGCTGCCGCGCTTGCGCGTCAGCAGCGGCCTCTTGATCAGGATGTTCCTGCCGGCACCGCATCCTTCGAAGCCTTGCGGCTTGCCGGTACCGCCGTCCTGGCGCGTTGAAGTGGCTTCCCACCCGCTTCGGCGGTATCGGTGCTGATCTCGCTCCCACAAAACAGCCCCGCCAGATTGTAAATGAGTGTGCGCAGGACGCCACCAGCAGCCTTCATACTGCAATGGAGACCTCCGCCGATCCGCCTGTGTCGGGGGCGAGCCGCAAGTGTTCGGTCCTGCTTTACAGTCGGAATACGCCGTACTGCGGCGCGTCGATCGGCGCATTGAGCGAAGCGCTCAACGCGATTGCGAGGGCGGTTCTGGTATCGACAGGATCAAGAATGCCATCGTCCCAGATTTCGGACGTCGCATAATAGGCGCTTGACCGCTCGCGATATTCTTCAAGAACTGGCTCTCGAATGGCTGCCAGTTGCTGCTCCGAGAGGTGGCCCCCGGCGCGAGCCAATTGTCTCGCCTTGACGTGGGTGAGAACACCGGCAGCCTGTTCGGCACCCATCGCAGAGATCTGGGAATTCGGCCAGCTGAACACAAATCGAGGATCAAACGCGCGTCCCGACATGGCGTAAGTTCCTGCGCCGTGGGAGCTATTACAAATGACTGTAAACTTCGGGACGGACGCGCCGGACACAGCCATGATCAGCTTGGCGCCGTCCTTGGTGATCCCACGCCGCTCATATTCGCGGCCAACCATAAAGCCCGTGACGTTCTGCAGGAAGAGCAGAGGCGTCCGGTTCTTGTCGCATAACTGAATGAAATGAGCACCCTTTAGCGCACTGTCGCCGAACAGTACGCCATTATTGGCAATGATTCCGACTTGATATCCATGGAGCCGGGCAAAGCCGCATATGAGTGATGTCGCATAGCGTGGCTGGTACTCATGAAATCGACTGCCATCGACCAGACGAGCGATGATCTCCCGCATATCGAACTGCGCTCGCGTGTCCGTTGGAATGATACCGTAGAGTTCGGACGCATCATAGGCGGGCGGCTCGGGGGTTACATGATCGATCCGGGTCTTCGCCGGCTGGTGGAAGCGAGCGACGACGTTGCGGGCAATCGCGATTGCATGGATCTCGGAGCTTGCGAAGTAATCACTGGTGCCCGACACGCTGGTGTGTATGAGGACACCGCCCAGCTCCTCGGCGGAGACTTGTTCGCCTGTGGCAGCCTTCACGACCGGAGGGCCGCCGAGAAAAATCGCTCCCGTACCTTCGACCATAATGTTATATTCACTAAGCGCCGGGACGTAGGCCCCTGCCGCGGTGCAGTGGCCCATGACGATGGCGACCTGCGGTACTCCCATCTTCGAGAGAATGGACTGATTGCGCAGAATGCGACCGGCATGGTAGCGATCAGCGAAGAACTCCGCCTGCAAAGGCAGGAAGCCGCCGGCGCAGTCGCACAGATGAACCACCGGCAGGCGATTTTCGATGGCTATATCCAGGGCTCGCACGATCTTCTTGACCGAGAGCGGATACCACGCGCCGCTCTTCACGCTGGAATCGTCAGCGTGAACAATCACTTCGCGACCTGCAACTATGCCGATGCCGACCACCTGGGCGGCGCCGGGCACTTCACCGTTGTAGGCCTTGTTAGCGGCTAGCGTGGAAAGCTCCAGGAGCGGAGTTTCCGGATCGAGCAACGCCGCGAGCCGCTCGCGAACAAACAGTTTATTCTGCCGGCGCAGCCGCTCGAAGTCCCGCTCGGGTCTGTGGAAGCGGGCGAGGCGTTGGTGCTCCTTCAATTCGGCGGCGAGTTGTCTGTTGTGGAAGTCGTTGCGACGAAACTCCTGCGAATTCACGTCCGCGGCAGAACCAATCCGCTGCATTTCAGAGCCCTTCGTTGAACAGCGTGACGAGCACGGCGTCGTGCTCGAAGCTCTCGCCTTCCTTGACGTGAATTCGCTCGACGATGCCATCCCGGGGTGATCGTATGATTGTTTCCAGCTTCATGCTTTCAATCATCATCAGCGCCATTCCGGCCGAGACTGATTCACCAGGCGAAACCGCGATCGCAACAACCAGGCCGGGCATCGGCGCCCGGGCCACCAGGGGGCGAGTCTCGCTATTCCCGGAAGCGCAGGTTCGCAGCGGATCGCTGTAGCGCAAAATGCGCGTTCTGCCGCGGATATGGAGATGGATGAACTCCCCGTCGATCGCGAACCTGACCGGTTCGCTCTCACCCGCAATGGTCAGGATCCCGCTACTGTCGCTGCGCTGCGTGAACACGACGGGGGCAATCACCTGGTCTCGCAAATGGAGGCGGTAACCCTGCTGGCTGGCTGAAAGCCACAATTTATGATCTACGCCGTCGACCTCGAATGAGTGATACACGTCAATTTCTCCAACTGCCGAGCGCTGAGTGAAGCTCGGGCACGGCATCGGCCGAGTCGCGCACCGGCTTCGTCAGGAGAGCCGCCGATGCCAGGAACGCAGACATTCTGGCAGCAAAATTGCATGCTGCGAGATGCGGGTTTTCTTCAAGGTATCCCGTATGAAATTGACCGCCGAGAAATGCCTCGTCGGAAAGGATCCGGGCGAGCAAGTTTGCGTTGGTCTCGCACCCAAGTAGAACCAGTTCGCGAACCGCCCGATGGGCTTTCAGAGCAGCCTCTATGCGGCTTGGTGAATGCACGATGATCTTGGCGAGCATGGGATCGAACGCCGGCGTGATGTCCTGACCTTGCATGATGCCGCTGTCGATCCGTACGCCATTTGGATACTCGAGAAGAAGCACTTTGCCGGTGGTCGGAATGTATCCGCGTTCGGGAGCCTCCGCATACAGCCTGAGCTCGATTGCATGCCCGCTTGAAACGATGTCGGACTGCGAGAATGCAAGTTCGCGGCCTGCTGCCGCATAGACCTGTTCGGCAATCAGATCGACGCCAGTGATCATCTCGGTCACCGGATACTCGACCTGAAGGCGTGTATTCATTTCGACGAAGTAGAAATCTCCTTCGTTGAGGATGAATTCGACGGTTCCTGCATTCTGGTAGTTCGCTGCACGGGCGATGCCGACCGCGGTATCGCAAATTCGAGTCCGCAATTCCGGTGATAGCGCAGGCGAGGGCGTTTCCTCGATGATCTTCTGGAAACGGCGCTGCACCGAACACTCGCGCTCGAACAGATGGATCAGGTTACCAAAGGAATCACCGAGCACCTGTACTTCGATATGCCGCGGGCTTTCGAAATATCGTTCGACATAGAGTCGGTCATCTCCAAAGTAGCGGCCCGCTTCACTGCGCGCCTGCTCGATGGCTGCCTCCAACGTATTAAGGTCGCGTACAATCCGCATGCCCTTGCCGCCGCCGCCGGCTGATGGCTTCACGAGCAAAGGAACTCCCATCGCCTGCGCTCTCGAAACAAATGTCGCCGGATCATCTTCTTCGATGGCACAGGGCGCGACTGGAAAGCCGTTGCACTGAGCGAAATTGCGCGCGCGGATCTTGTCACCCATCAGTTCGATGGTTTCTGGAGCGGGACCGATGAACGCGATGCCGGCCCTTATCACCGCCCTGGCGAACTCCGCATTCTCGGAAAGCAGCCCATAACCTGGATGCAGCGCGCCCGCGCTCGCCTTGTGGGCGGCCGCGATGATCTGCGCAATGTCCAGATAACTTGCGATCGGCGTGTGGCCGCTGATCGGAATCGCCAGGTCGGCCATGGAGATGGCGGGGGTCTTCGCGTCAACATCGTGATAGACAATTGCAGAACGTAGTCCAAGCTTGCGTAACGTCTTGACGATGCGAGCGGCTATCTCGCCCCTATTGGCGATCAGAACTGTATCGAAGGGCAATTTGTGCATTTGCCTATCCGGATAAGCGCGATGGGACCAGAGCGTCCGTCAGTTGTGAGCGGCCGTGCTCGTCGCCCCGCCCGCGGCCTCGCGTGACCGTCCTGCAGGTTCAGGCAGGACCGTTTCCGGGCGTGAGGCAAGCGAACAGGCCGCCCGATCCTTCACTTCGAGTCGCTGTTGTTCTTGCCAGTATCTCGCGAGGAGATCACGTAGCGACATTGCTGACTGAGGCTCGCGTGCTTGGACCTGAGACAAGCACTGATAGCGACGTGATCCGGTATGTGCTTGCTGCAAAGGCGGAACACGTCCTCCATACAAGCCTCTCTCTCCTCGGCGGTCGCGGCTTGATCGCGGGCGTTTACCTGCTCCGGGATTACAGCTGTCAATGCGACAGCAAGAGCGATGGCGCAGCAGGTTTTGAGGAGCGAAGCCAAACAGGGCCGTTGGTCTTGAGTCATGTCATTCCTTCAGTTGGTGGGTCTGCGGTATTCGCTTTCCTGCGTAAAGCGCAACACGGTCTGTCAATCGGGCCACAAACGCGCGTGCTGGTTGGTGCGATGCCTGCGAGTTCCCGTTTCGCGGACGTAACCACGCACGGCGCTGGTCATCTGTGCCGGCACGACAGGATCTCCCGTCCGTAGTGGGGCCTAGCCCCGGCCAGACGGGAGGCACTGGCAGCTGAGCTGGCCGAGTAAGCGATCATTTGAGCTTCCGGGTGACTGTGCGGTCGGTCTGGTATGCCTAGATGTTCTGAGGCATTGATTGGGCGTGGCACGGCTCAAGGTATTTGGGCTCAGCCGACCCGCCAGCCGACGAGTTAGCGCCATAGCTGGCGCGACGCGGGATCGAACAAGACGTGCGGCCGGGACCTGGGTATATCGAGGCGGAGAGATGAGACAAAAGCTAGGTGCGCTCAAGCGATTTCTGATGATGCTCTTGATCGTGCAGAGCGAACCCTGATGGCGCGCCTCCAGGTCATGTCTGGTGCAGTCGGCCTGTACTCTACTTGATGCGAGCGGCGAGTGGGATTTCTGAGAAAGAGCCTTTGCCGAGCGTGCGCTCCGGCGCGGCGACCGTGATGGGAACGCCTCCCGTGGAGATCTCGAGACGCGCGGTTTCGTCCAGCAGCGACGGAAGCAACCTCCGATAAAGTGTAGACAGGCGCGCATTCGCAGAAGCTTATAATCCTGAGTGAGCTGAGCTTAGATGTTTGACGCATTCGCAATTCTCATGACCTGTCAGGAAGCGTTTGGATCTCGGAGGCGGTCCCGACTTGTCCAGGATCGTACAATCTGACGCTAGGTGCGATTCAAGTCCATTCTTGGGTCAAATCGTCCGAGGTTGTCTGGGGTGTGCACATTGCGAGCCTCGGCTGCGACGCCGCGTCTTTGCATTTTCTCAACGGCCGTGACGGTATATGGCGCGAGGCGGCGCAGGCAAAAGCCAGCGCGTAGCATTGGGTAATTGCCGACTTGGGCAACCGAGGCCACCGGCCCTTACGTGATTATACGGAGCGCCGGTGTCGCATTTTCTTGATCTACGAATTGCATGCTCATGGCATGAATCCGAAAAGTAAACTCTACCAGCCCGACCACTGGCGAGGCCGCGCGGAAGCAACGCGAAATAAAGCCGAAGCGCTCGCTTACGGTAAACCTAGAGACAGGCTTCTTAAGATTGCCATTGAGTACGACAAGCTGGCTCGGCGTGCCCAGCAGTGGCAGACGCGCAGCAACGAGGACGAAGCATGGTCCGAGCGAGATTCGTAGAGCTTCGCTGCGCCTCGGGGCGCTTCTTCCTGGTTCAGTTGCGGACGCGGAGAAGGGCGAATGGCCCAGAATCAAGCTGGCGGGTATATCAGCTCGCCAATTCGAGACATCTGCGTCATGCCTCCGGCTATCTGCGTCGGGGCGCATTCATATCCAGCTAGCCGCGCCAGGCTTGGACCGTAAACCAGACCTGTGAAAGAAGTCTCCACTGCTAACTGACGGTAGGCATATTCGTCAATTGGATCGTTGAAGTCGGGATATGCGAGAGGCATCAACAAGCCATCGCCGACCCGACGCAGCATTTCTTGTGATTTCTCAGTTCTGCGAGATTCTTTCACTCATAAGAGCGCTGCGATGATCCAGCAAATGCCGGCCCAAAGCAGCGCATTCAGGAGGAACGCGGCCAGCGGCCACAGATTCCGTCGCCGTTGCGCCTGCAAACAACGGCAATCGGCGCCGTACGGCTTGATGATTGGGTGCTTTGCTGCGCGCCAATGGGTCATTGACCACGTGCCGCGCTGGTCCACGGAGAACGGTTGGTTTTTGGATGCATCGTATCATTCATAAGTTCGCAGTCTTCTTTCAAGGCTAGGGTTGTCGGAATCTTGTCTATTGCGGGACGTGCATCCAGCCGATGATATCGCCGCGCAGCGTCGGTCAGGGGACGTGCCACGACAATCGATGATTGCTCGGCACTGCATCGCTCAGGACTAAACAATAGCCCATTGTGAGTGATGCCTGGATATAGACCACCATTGGTTTCGCGCTTTTCACCACAGCAATCAGCATGCCATGAGCGGGGAAGTCCAGCACCGCTTTGACGCAACTAAGAAGCGTGTCTGTCGGGTTTAGCGACACGGATTAGCTGCCCATAGTCGGAGTTGCGACCTTGATGTCCGAAAGACAACACGGGGAACTGGCAGAAGGTGAGAGCTCGCTCGCGACATGCCAGAAACAATACGTTAGGAGTTGCATCGTAGTAACGCGGCAAAAGGTCAACCGACGGCACCACAGTTGTAGTCCGTCGAGATAGACTAATCAGCTTCTCTCACCGCTACCTTATGCCGTCACCGAGATGGCGGGCGATCCCGGATGTTGTCGGCTCAATCAGGGATCCGTTATGCCAAACTGCCGCGGCCTGATGCGAGCCGGTTTTGATTTTGCTCTCGTACAACTCAATCGTGGTCACATAGATGACGCATTGGCACTGTTTCAGGTTCGACGAGCAGAGAGCTGCGAACGTCACAGAGTACTTGATGAAGCAGCAATATCGCCTTTGAGAAGCGTTAGCCAGGATAGGCAGCCAAACGTGGTTGCGAGCCATAATGGAATGTAGAGCCAAAGGTCATTTTGGAGAGGCATGCCAGGGTGGCGATCGATCTGTTGGCCATGAGGTGACGAGCCGCGATTCGCCGATTTCATATAATCAAGTGCATCTCCGCGAGATCCGAATGAGCGCGCGCAATGAACCTTGTGTTTCATGTGCGATAGCGCAACGGCAGATGGTCCCAGTGCGCAAGCGCGCTTTGTTCGGCGATGTGCGCTGGCGTCGATGAGCAAGGTGCTCCGCGTGGGGCTCGTTCGGTGATCGAGTTAACGGGCCGGCGTACCTGCCCGGCCTTCATGAGCGGGGAAGTCCACCTGTGAGCCGAGTCACTATCGAGCAGATCGTCGACGGCTCGCATTCAGGCAATCAAGGCGCCATGAAAGGGGTCGCAGGCTCCCTGGAACGGGGCGTGAGCGTCCAAAAACTAATGGAGAACGAGTGATGATGGACATCTGCGGCTTTCTCAGCAAATGGTTCGCTGAAGAATGGTACTGGAGCGCCTTGCCGAGGACCGAACCGACGCCGCGTGGTGAGCCGCGAGAGAACGTCATCTACGTCGACTTCAAGGCGATCAACGAGGCAAAGGAGGGGGCGTGCGGGCGCAGATCATAGAGAAGCTGGAAGCCGGCCGCCTACAATACGGCCAGTTTGCCAGCGTTCCAGGATCGGGCCCTTGCGGCATGTTCGTTGTGCAGGGGCCTTGCGGGTGTGAACTCAAGATCAGCGGATTAATCCGTCCTGGCTGGGAGCATGTCGCTGTCTCGACGCCGCGGCGTTGCCCGAATTGGGAAGAGATGTGCTTCGTCAAAGACCTGTTCTGGGATGAAGAGGAATGCGTGATGCAACTGCACCCGCCACATTCGCAGTATGTGAATAACAGCCGGTATTGCCTGCATCTGTGGAGGCCCACTCATCGGGACATCCCAATGCCGCCGCCGAGCTTTGTAGGCATCGTAGGGCTGGGACCATCGGAAGCGGCAATGTTGTTTGCGCGGATGAGCGCGACGGCATGATGAGGCAGGTCAACGATCGTCCGCATGGAAGGCGAGGCCGGGCGGGTGTAGAAGCAGCGGCGCGTCGCCGCCAGAAGGCGGCGCCGCAACAGGATATGTCGGGTTCTTCCGCCTGGTCTAACGTGCAGGGGTTCTCAGGCTAGCGAAGCAGGAGGCGATGACAGTACACTGATCCGGTTAAAGCGAGGTCTCGTGGCGGTCAGTCCCATTGTGGCCAGAACGATAGAATTGGGATTGGACCCTGGCTGCGTTAAACCAGTGTGCGCAACCGCGCTGAATGCGGGCTTGGGAGCAACGATTGCATCCCACCGAGGACTCTGGCGTTGCCGCTTTTCCCAGGTGAGTGAAGGGCGTGCAGCAGGCTCGTGGCACATGTCTCAGCAGGGTTCTGCAAACCGGAGGAGGAGCCTCGATCAAAGCGACGGTGCTGGCTATCGACAATCGCTGGCTCGGCTGCTTCGGCTCTCGGCGCACCCCCACGTGGACGACCTGCACCATCCCGCCGAGTGGTACCTTGGTGATTTCCCCGCATCGATCTTTACGAAATCCGGCTCGATCGATATCGGAGCGCTTCCGAACCACGACGCCACGCTGACCACACGGTACACGCCGTTCCCAACGACGAGTCACCCGCCGCTTTGCTCGCAAAAGACATCCCGGGTCGCCTGCCGATCCAGCTCAAAAAATGTCCGGATAGTTCGCTCGAAGTCGAAAAACCCTGGCATTCCTGCCAGGGTTCCGCATCTTTAGACGCTTTGACAGGCGGGATCAGAAGTCCATACCGCCCATGCCGGCGCCCGGAGGCATTGCGGGACCGGCCGCGGCCTTCTTCGGCAGCTCGGCAACCATTGCTTCCGTGGTGATCAGCAGGGCCGCCACCGAGGACGCGTTCTGGACCGCGATGCGCACGACTTTGGTCGGGTCGATGATGCCCTTGGAGACAAGATTGCTGTACTCGCCGGCCTGAGCATCGAAGCCGTAAGAGTACTGCTCGTTTTCGAGGACTTTGCCGACCACGATTGAGCCGTCTTCACCGGCGTTGATCGCGATCTGGCGGGCGGGAGACGACAGCGCCTTGCGCACGATCTCGACGCCGGTCTTCTGGTCGTCGTTCGTGGTGCGCAGGCCCTTGAGCTGCTCGGAAGCGCGGAGCAGGGCGACGCCGCCACCCGGCAGGATACCTTCCTCGACAGCCGCGCGGGTCGCGTGCATCGCGTCGTCAACGCGATCCTTGCGCTCCTTCACCTCGACTTCGGTCGCGCCGCCGACGCGGATCACCGCGACGCCGCCTGCGAGCTTGGCGAGACGCTCCTGCAGCTTCTCACGGTCGTAGTCCGAGGTGGTCTCCTCGATCTGCGCCTTGATCTGGGCAACGCGGGCGTCGATGTCGGACTTCTTGCCGGCGCCGTTGACGATCGTGGTGTTCTCCTTGTCGATTATCACCTTCTTGGCGCGGCCGAGCATCTGCAGCGTGACGTTCTCGAGCTTGATGCCGAGGTCTTCCGAGATGGCCTGGCCGCCGGTCAGGATCGCAATGTCCTGCAGCATGGCCTTGCGACGATCGCCGAAGCCCGGAGCCTTGACGGCCGCGACCTTCAGGCCGCCACGCAGGCGGTTGACGACGAGGGTGGCGAGCGCCTCGCCTTCGACGTCTTCAGCGACGATGACCAGCGGCTTGCCGGTCTGCACCACGGCCTCGAGCAGCGGCAGCAGCTCGTTCAGCGAGGAGAGCTTCTTCTCGTTGATCAGGATGTAGGCGTCGTCCATCTCGACGCGCATCTTGTCGGCATTGGTGACGAAGTAGGGCGAGATGTAGCCGCGGTCGAACTGCATGCCCTCGACGACGTCGAGCTCGGTCTCGAGCGACTTGGCTTCCTCGACCGTGATCACGCCCTCGTTGCCGACCTTCTTCATGGCGTCGGCCAGGAACTTGCCGATCTCGGCATCGCCGTTGGCCGAAATGGTGCCGACCTGGGCGATCTCCTCGTTCGAGGTGACCTTCTTCGAGTTCTTCTGGAGGTCCGCAACGACGGCTTCGACCGCGAGGTCGATACCGCGCTTCAGGTCCATCGGGTTCATGCCGGCGGCAACCGACTTGGCGCCTTCGCGCACGATGGCAGCCGCAAGCACGGTCGCGGTGGTGGTGCCGTCGCCGGCGGCATCGGCCGCCTTGGCAGCGACCTCGCGCACCATCTGGGCACCCATGTTCTCGAACTTCTCCTCGAGCTCGATCTCCTTGGCGACGGCGACACCATCCTTGGTGATGCGCGGAGCGCCGAACGACTTGTCAAGCACCACGTTGCGGCCCTTCGGCCCCAGCGTGACCTGCACGGCGTTGGCGAGGATGTCGACACCGCGCAGCATCCGGTCGCGCGCGTCTACTCCGAATTTGACTTCTTTGGCTGACATAAGGAATTCCCTCAGTTTTTATTCTCTCATCCCTTCGGCGCGCCGGGCAGGCGCTCGCCGGAGGTGAGCTGTGCGAGCGCCGGGTCAGGCGGCCTTCTTCTTGGAAAACACATCGGTGAGAACGCCCATGATGTCGCTTTCCTTCATGATCAGCAGGTCTTCGCCGTCGATCTTGACCTCGGTACCCGACCATTTGCCGAACAGCACGCGGTCGCCGACCTGGACATCGATCGGAATCAGCTTGCCAGTCTCATCGCGGCCGCCCGGGCCAACAGCGATGACTTCACCTTGCGAGGGCTTTTCCTTGGCTGTGTCGGGAATGATGATGCCGCCAGCAGTCTTCTCTTCAGCGTCGATGCGCTTGACCACGACGCGGTCGTGAAGCGGACGGAAATTCATACGGGCCTCCTGAGCGTTTGAACAACTTGGATAAGCAGATTGTGACCAGCCCGGTCATAGCAAGAGACAGGCCAAAGATGAGCGGACCAATCAGTGCCTACGGTTCTGCTGAATCGCACACCTGGCCTGCGCGTGTGTTCGTTCGGAAATAGACGCCATCATGTACACAGTCAGCCAAGCTGTTGCGAAAATAACATTGCGTTTCGTCAACACAGCCACATTGACCCCACGGCTTTTTCGAAGATTGCAGTGGCGGCGGCTACATTGATCGGAGCCGCATGGTGCAGCGAAGCTAGGCTGAACACGGTCGATTTCACATGTTCAGGGAGCCGAAGCCGATGTCATCGCCGATGGCAAGAAGACCTTGAACAACACCCGCTTCATCTACACGGAATATAGCGACCGCGAACTCCATGGAAGGGCGGCTGTCCCTGCAAGCCATTCTTGACCTGTTACCGTCATTCGAAATGGCGGCCCATTATCCCCGCGCGGTGGAAGGTGATGTATTGCTCAAAAATACGCGCTTCTAGCGGCTACCTGGATCCGGCGCCTTATTGATCTCCGGAAGACTGACCAGCGCAGTCTGCCGCCCAAAGCTGCACAACGAGTGATCAATAAGGCGAACAAGTATCGATGGCCGGGACAGGCTCGCGACTGTCCGTTTTCGGCTGCCATCGCAAATCCCGCAGACCGCGTCCACGTGCGAGGTTTGGTGAGTTGCTGACAGTCACTTGCTTAGCGAGCCGGCACGAGCGACGACTTCGCGGTCAGCAGCCCGAGCTGTTTCAGATGCTTGGATCAACACTACCAGCCGGCACTCGAAGCGTTTAAGCGTCTGAACGGCTGCTGTGTGCTCTGGACCTCTAGGAAGCTGCTGTACTGCTTCGAACAAATGCCAAAGCAGTTGCAGCAGTTCTCGTAGCTCCTTGAGATGGCCCGATTTCGTCACGCGCTTGGTGTCGCTACTGTTGGCTCAATGGGAGAGCGAGCTGAAGCTTGTTGTTCAGTCCAGATCAAGATCGCCGTGAGGCGGTGCTGGAAAGATCGTCGTTTCTCATCGGAGGCAGCACGTCGCATGGCCTCTCGCCCACGAAGCTCATGGGAGTGCGACAACATGGATGCCGTACCGCTGTAGTTGATGCTCACGCCGCGCCCTGGCTTCTCTCTTGGAGTCTTTCCAATGGGTTTGCATCTCCGGACAAGTCGGTGGTAGCAGGCCTCATTTGATGGTCCTCTATCCATGCGAGCATAACTGCAGCAGCTGATGATCCGGCAGGCCCCCTCGGCCCTGCAGGGACGAATTCATCTCCAGGCCCAGAGCTTGGCAAGGACCGTGCCATCGCCAGCTCAGTGCGAAAAAGGCATGTGAGGATGCTAGCTCGTCGATAGACCGCAAGGTCCGGGTTGTTGTAGATCTGACATGCCGGTCGGCGCTGTGCCTGTAACCGTCGGGACTGCGCTCATCTTTTGTATAGCCTTGATCATCGCCCTAACCTCTCGCAAGCCGTCCGCGAGCACATTCGCCCGAACCAGAGATCTGAGGGCTGACCGGGCGTAAGTGGCGCTAACGGCATTGTTAACGATCGGTCTCCTTTCGGGTGCTTTTGATCACCAAGGCCGAAGGATCGTAATGGTAACGCGAGCCGGTTCTTGGCCAGAAAAGGCGGACTCACGGCCCTGGTCAGTCAGTTGAAAATCGCGGCAGCGGACGAATGCCGCTAATCAGATGGGCTTGCGCCGCCACTTCAGCAAGATAGTCATCCATCGCGGTTCGCGCGACGGCGGCGCCAGGGTAACGGAAGTTCACGGAAATTCCGTCCTGCCACCGACTGACCCAAAGGTATGTCTCGCAAGCATCAGAATTACGACTGATCAGAAATCGTGTCCGCCGTGCGGCCAGCAGTCTGACCCTGGCACCGTCCGATTGTCCATATAAGATACCATGAAGCGGTCGTGCAGTGCGATGCCGAGCAACTCCATCGCTTTTCAGAATGGCACCTGAGCGGTTTTCTTGGCTCGTTTTAGTTCGAGCCGGGCGGCGCGCTGCATTTCCGGCAACGTATCGGCCATCCGGAAACTCACTGGACTCGTCCCGACATACCATCCAACCGAACGCATTGACCGCAGATCGTATCGGATGTGAAACGGCGCAACGGCGTGGAATTGTTGTTTGGTTCGCCAGTGTCTCTCCGGCCAACGCCAGTGGTGCTACCGGACAGGTAGCCGCTGATTTTAAACGAGATGCCACTGCCGACCATGCCGGATGCGTTGCCGATGCCGTTGGGCGCTGCCCGTTGCGCCGACCGTAGCAGGAGGGCGGCAGACTGCACTGCGTTGCCGGCGAGTACCACGCAGCGCGGGCGCGGACCCCAGCGCGTTGTCGGTTGAGAGTGTCCACCCATTCCACCGAATCGGCGCGGCTGACGTTGCCGAGATCGATGCGTACGGCCTTGCTGCCGAAGGCAATCGTCAGCGCGTCGCGCGGCAGGGCGACACCTGTGAACGGCGAGCGTGCGTCGGCCCTCGTGCCGGTTCGGCACAGATGTTCGTTGCACGGTCCCTCGCAGCGGCAGGCTGGCCGGCCGCGATATGGCACCGAGTTGATCGCCAATGGGGTGGGGAACGGCAGCTGGCCGAGGCGTCTGCCAGCATCGGCAATCAACTGGCCCTGCACACTATACCGATGCGGCGGCAAAACGGGAGGTGGCCAGAACACCCAAGCTGCCCTTCATAGACGGCAAAAAAAGCCCGGCCTCATCGAGGCCGGGCGGAAGTCAGTCTCGGGGAGCGAGGCTGCTAAGCATCGCGCCAGCTTCCATCGACAGAGGGAGGGCTGCCGACGGTTATTTGCGGTAAGGCTCTCACCGCAAACTCGAATTGCGAAAGGATCAATGTCGGGCAAATCTGGCGTCGTTTCCCTCTTTTTGAAGACGATATTGATGGAATGCGGCTCAACACTGGATCGTACAAGCTCGCAAGCGCGTATCCTTCGTTGTCCTCGCGGGACCGTTAAAGTGATTGGATGAGCGGAGCCGAATAGAGACGATCTGCAGTTGCGGCGTCAACGTGGCGCCCGCAGACGGCAGCAAGGCAGCATTCCCTGTAGACATCGTCGGGTGAGGGGCTGCGAAGAGGCACCTTGTTCGCGCGCGAGTACTCCAATCCCGTTCGCGCGATCTCATAGGCGATGATTTGCGCACTGGCATTGCTCCCTGCTGTACACATTCGACCGCATTGGCGTCATCGTCTCACCAATGGCAGCAAACGGTGAGTCCCGTTGTCAGCTACTTCGAGAAGGTACAACGTGACGCCACGTGCGATTCAAGCATTTTTGGTGTGACCCGCATACAATTAAAGCTGATGGCCTCTCACAAGCAGCTAAATGATCCGCGAGGGCCAGACCTGTGTGTCGCTGTCGCATTCTTTCTGTCGATTGGCTTGTACCACGTGGCGCTCAAGGCACGTTGCACGTCATATTCTCTATGTGATCTCACATGTGTTGGTCTTTCCAGAAGCTCACGTGCTCTCTGATTGGCGGCCCTAAATCTTCAAGTCACCATTTTGAAGTGTTAGCTATCCGAATGGCGCGGCCAGCGTCGACGATCTCATGACCATTTTTTTCAGGAGTGGACAGGAATTGGTCCGAGCGCGCCTCCGCACCGCAGGCGCTCGGCTTTGACACCCTGGAACCAATCCAGTGGACCAGCGACCGCCTCGTCAACCTGGGACGGGTATCGTTCCAGCTTGACGGGCCCCGTTGGCAATGTGACCTGCAAATCAGGCTGCAATACAGATCCAATCTGATCATTCGTCCGAGAGCCGGCTCGAAGAGACACGCTCGATGTCGTGCCCGTCATGCCAGCTAGCTTATGTACGCGACGCTCCGATCTGTAGCAGGAATGGCACATTAACTGGGCCGCGAGACGGTTAGGTCGCTGCGTACGATGTTCAGTGGCGTAGAAAGACCGGTCTGCCGGTACAATCCTAGGCAAGGCGTGGGCTTGAGCCGTCGTTCGCGGTTACCCGATCGGATAGAGGTTCAACATGAATCATGCGGTTGGAACCCGCTATGAATTGTCGATAATGACAGATGAACAGCGTGAGTTGGCGCGGTGCAGACAGGAGATAGCGCGTCTCGAACAGCTGGTCGTGCAGCTTTCTGAACTCGTCTTGCGCAATGTCACGGAAAATGCCGAGGGCCGAAAGTCGCAATCTGGGTGACGCGCTCGGCCGTATTCCGAATGATCGATCGGCAGATGATGGACGTTAGACAATGGCCATTGTGATCCGCAGCGCGGCGTCCCCCCGGGGGTAGGGGAGCGGCCCCGCCCTTGTTCTCCATGGGGCGGGGTCGCGTTATTTCCGGTCGAACCGCTTCGCGGATCGATGGAGATGAGCGATACGTGTCCCACGCAAGCATGTGGGTCTGCAGTCCGTCGAGCAGCCGACTCATCTTGCCGACCGCTCAAAAATCTGCATTGGCTAGGCAAGCCTAACAAGCTCCATTGAGTCCAACCCGTGAGGCGTTGAATCCGCAGGAGCGGACTGTGCATCGATCGGGTAAAGATACAACGATCAGCGTATGCACGCGGTGCTCGCTTAAGCGGGTGGCGATCGGCGGATACCAAGCCCCTCGACGACGAGCTTTGATATCTGTGCTGGATCGCTAACCCCGCTTGCGCCGATCTCGATAACTTTCTTTGCCACGATCTCGGCGATAGGGTCGTCTCGATCAACCAAGCAAAGCGAGTGCAGAGTCCGTGCATAGGCCAAGCTCAGACATTCAATTTCTTCCGGCCGTAGCTTACTGCCCCGGAGTAGTCGATCGATCGGCATTGATCACCGCCCCCGGGGGACACGCCAGCTTCGATGTGTCAGACTAAAATGTGTCAGAACGCGCTCGGGTTAGTCTCGCTATAGCCGCCCTTGTCGTCCCACCTATAAACGACATAGTCGAGCTGCTTGATGTCACCCTTGGCGTCGTATTCCAGATTTCCAATCACAGTGTCCCAGGAACCCGCTTTGATCATGTCCATCACCTTCCTCGGATCCGTGGTGCCGGCTTTGGTTGCGGCTTGCATCCAGACCTGCACCGCAGCGTAGGTGTAGAGCGTGTAGCCCTCGGGGTCGATACTCCTGGCCCTGAATTTATTGACGATGGCAGCCGCCGTCGGCTTCTTGCGTGGGTCGGGCCCGAAAGTGAAGAGCGTGCCTGCTCCAGCTGCGCCAGTGATCGATGCAAATTCCTTGTCGGCCAAGGCGTCACCCGACATCAGTACGGTCTTCAGGCCCTGATCGCGCATTTGGCGCAGGATAAGGCCTGCTTCCTGATGATAGCCGCCGACATAGACGAGGTCGATATTATCACGCTTCAGGCGCGAGACAATCGCATTGAAATCCTTGTCGCCCTTGTTATAGGACTCGTACATCTTCTCGATGATGCCGGCCTTGTTGAGGGCCGTCTTCGTCTCGTCGGCAAGCCCCTTGCCATAAGTGGTCTTGTCGTTGAGAATGGCGATGTTCTTGCCCTTGAAGTGCTTGGTGATGTACTGGGCAGCAACCTGGCCCTGCTGGTCGTCGCGGCCGCAGACGCGCGCCACATTCCATAGCTTGCGCTCAGTGAATAGCGGGTTGGTTGAGGCGGGCGTGATCTGCAGGACGCCACCGTCCGCATAGGCCTCCGAGGCCGGGATCGACGACGAAGAGCAAAAGTGCCCGGCAACGAATGGGATCTTGGCGGCGGCGATCTTCTCCGCTACCGATCGCGCCTGCTTGGGATCGCAGGCATCGTCCTCGATGTCGAGGGCGAGCGTCTTGCCGAGTGCGCCACCGGATGCGTTGATCTGCTCCACCGCCATCTCGGCGCCGTTCTTCATTTGCCGCCCGAAGGCGGACTCACCGCCGGTTATCGGTCCAGCGACGGCGATGGTGATGTCCTCCGCCAATGCCCCGGTGGACAGCACAATCAATGCTCCAAGTGCAAAGCCGATCAGCTTGAGCGATTTCATGGATGGTCCTCACAGGGTGAACGCAGCGACGAGTAAGCTCGAGCAGAGCAAAGCGAGCCCGGCAGCGGTCGGTGCCAGAAAGCAGCCGGAGATAAAGTCATGGTCGCGCATCATTCGATTGCGCTGCCATGACAGAGCAGCAACTCCTTGACTCGGTGAGAAAACCGTCCGCCGCGCCGAACCATATGGAAGATTGGGGGATCTATCGGTAGGCAGCTCATCGCTCGAAAACAGTACATGGACATTTGCCGATTCCGTTCCAGCAGAGCCATGAGCCGGGCGCGTAGGCAAGGGCAGAGAGCCGTATCAACGAGCAACGTCAACGTGCAAGCGTTCGTCCCATCTCATCCTCGCAGCGCATTACCAATCTCATACCGCCCCGCTAGATCAACGCACACGGTTGCCTTAGATGGACACTAGCTGAATCGTGCGTCTAGGAAAGAAATAGGTCGGTCCGTAACGTACAGAGCTCGCCGCATCCGAAGCGCCGCCACGCGAGAGGCAGGCGGTCGGCCGAGACAGAGGTGAGGCGATCGCTCACACCGTCCGCGACCAGCGCACTTGTTTCAAATGAAGGCAAAGGCGAGCAGGCTTGAGCAGAGGAGCGCGAAGCTGGTCGCGGTCAGTGCGAGGAGGCTACCGGAGACAAGGTCATGATTGCGCATGAATCACCCTCGATTGCACCTATGAAGAGACACAGAGTGGCAGTTCGCTGCCCTGGGACTCGCAAGCAAATCATTAATCGATTCTGACTGCACTAAGAGCTGGTCCCGGTTGTCTGAACAGAATCTCCGCGTCGATAAGTGGAGGCTCTGCCGGGGTTAGGCCGCCATGCGGATTGGCAGCGGGTTGAAG
>NZ_JBNDLA010000032.1:0-75292 GCF_050435825.1 Bradyrhizobium sp. I1.14.4
CGGCCGGTTTCATTTCGGAATCGTGGCCGGCTTCAAATCGGAACGGTGGCCGGCTTCAAGTCGGAATACCCGGCCGGAATAAATCGGAATCCGCACGCTCGCTGCGCAGGCGGTCACCGGCGCGCCGATCGGGCCCTTGAAGCCATGTCGAATCGTGATGTGCCCGGCCGCGAGATTTGCAAGGAAGGAGGGAACGGTGAACGGCGACAGCCGACGCAGACCGCTCTTCTCCGCGGTGCGCACGGCGTCCGCGATCGCGGGAAACCCGCCGATCCCGGATGCGATCACGGTGGCGGTGCGCTCCTGCGCAAGCGCCTCGGTCGGCATCCAGCCGGCCTGCGCCACGGCTTCCGCGGCGGCCAGCAGCGCGAACAGGATGAACCGGTCCATCTTCTTCTGGTCCTTGCGCGAGGCCGCCAGGTCGGGATCGAAGCCGCCCTCGGAATCCGCGGCCTTGCCCGGAACCTGTCCTGCGACGCGGGCCGGCAGTGCGGCTGCCCACTCAGGCAGCGCGCTGAGTCCCGAACGCCCCGCGAGGAGCCTCGACCACACCAGTTCGGTGCCACAGCCCAGCGGAGACACTGTCCCCAGGCCCGTCACAACAATTCGACGCATGGTTCTCCTGTCGCGCCCTTCCTGCGAGCCGGCATGGCCGGGACTCGAGACTGCCGGGCGTCGGGGTCTGTTTTATATATGATAAGCATCATCTATTCTTGACCGGTCGCGCGTCAAGGTGGCCGCTCCGTGCTTTTGCGACGGTGAACGCGTCGCACTGTCACCGTAACAAGCCGCAGCCTCACGCCTGGACGCCCGTGATCCGGAAACGCGATGCCGGCCTGCTCCAGATTGATTGCGCGGCTGTGACCGTTCGATCGGCTGCCTCACTCGCACGTCACACTCGGCATGAATTTCGCGCTGTGATTGTGGGATTTCTCACATCGGCCTGGACTGGGTGCCGCTTATCCTCAAGGCGTTGCCGCTTTTCTCCGAAACAGAATATTTGAGGACGATAGATATGAAAAATCCCGTGTTGCACCCCACCTTCAGCTATGACGACAAGCACGGCATCAGGCCTTTTGATCAGGCCAATGGGTCTGTGGATCCATGGACGGGCGTGGGTGGCCTTGCCGGCTTCGCCGGCTTCAGTTTCTTTTTCTTCAATGAGGGTGGAACGGGGAATTTGGCCCCGGGACGTCCGACCACGCAGACCGCCCAGTTTACGTCTCCTCCGGGAAGCGGAGCTCTCATCACCTTGAGATCGGTATCGGGAGCGTTTGTGACCGACGGCGGCGCCCATCTGACGGAACGGCCTCTGGGTCAGTTCGTGACCAACGTCTTTTTCTCAGGCCCGAATACGCTTGCCTGTCAAATCAGGCTGTCGGATTCGAACAGCGACGATCCCATCCAGGTGTGGGTGAACGGGACTCTGCTCTTTTTCAATTGAGCGAGAGCCAGTCGATGTCCCCGCCGTCGCGAATTACGGAATTACGGTGACAGTGCACTCAATTGATGCCTGATACCATTACTTGCATCATACTCATCTCGCCTCACCGGTGTCGTCCTCCCCGACTAGCCCTGCCGCGCGTTCGGCGGTGTCGTCTGGTAAATCCGCCACTTCGTTCCATTCATCAAACCTGCGGAGCATCTGCGTAAAGACCCGATCTTTATTGAGGGTTGTGTGGCTGTAGTGCCCCCTTAAAACGTGCTCGACACGCTTAGTGATCATGTCCGATCCGTCTTGCGGAAGATCGCCGACCTTGATTGCGATGCCAAAGGCAGCATTGACGCACTCGAGATAGAACTCGTCGGGAAATATGTCCTCAATCCCCGCGTCGGTCTTTTTGATGCCTGCGGCTTTGCCCAGCATAAGAACGCGAAAGCGGTTCTGCTGATCTTGGGCGAGCTTATCAAGGTATAGAGTCTTAATCTTTTCCCTTGCCGCGTTGCCTTCTGCATCGGTATCGAGGAGTACCGCGGCGTCCCATTTCTGCCCGATTGCGAAAGCCGCATACATAGGTGTTTTTGATGCGGTTTGTGCCGGCCACGGGAACACTTGATCGGATAGCCCTTTTCCGTCTTTAGAAAGCAGTCCGGATAGCTTTTGCAAAATTAGCGCGTCCGTCCCGCCCTCAACAATGAGGACCTTGCGATTGCCCAACATGCCGCTCAGATCGCCCGTTAAGCCGAGCGAACGCTCAATCACGGCCATAGGCCCGCGCGACGAACTAACAACGCCTTGGGTAATACCAAGATGGTGTTCGCGGTTCTCAACGATCCGCACGCGCTCGGGATTGGCGAGGTCAACCATTGATGCGAGATGGGTGGTGTAAGTACAAATTTTGGCAGTTTTTCTGCCATCCATTTTGTGAGCTTGGTGGGGTCAAGCCATTGGGCGCCATCAGCGCGCATCTCGAAACTAGGTTCGCCGCCATACACGCCCAATCCTAAGGTAATGGCAGTGCGAAAGCCGGGAACGATAAGTGGCCGCGCACATGACTATGAATTGGTAGCGACTGATCAAGCGTCCGCACCGAGCATTTCGGAGTTGCGAGATCAAGCGTATACGCTAGCCGATATGACGCCGCCGCAAACGCGGCGCGAAGCGTGGCAAAGGACTCGAAGCGCGGTGATTGTTCAATATGCACTCTGTCGGTCTCGCGGGATATGTGAGGGCTGCAAGCATCCCGCGCCCTTCATGCGCCGCAACGGCGAACCTTACCTCGAAGTTCACCACATCTGCGCGCTCGGAGCAGGAGGTGCCGATCATCCACTAAACGTGGCGGCTGTTTGCCCGAACTGCCATCAGCGTGTCACCCACGGCAAAGACGCGAACGAGCATAATGCCGCGATTGCGCAGAATGTAAGAGCGGCGGAGGCAGCTCTTGAAAGTCAACTGTAGCGAAAGCGGACTTTTAGGAAGCTGGAAACTTGGGAGTGCGTTCGTGGAGTTACGGTGACAGTGCACTAATATATGCGAGCAAGTGAGAGCTCATACGAGCGTGATCTGTTAATCACTTCATCCCTTCCAGCAGCCTCCGCGCGTCCCCCAACAACGCCCTTATCTGCCTTCGCTCCGCGATCGCATCCCTGGTGAACAGGCCGTGCTTGCGCGCGTTCCGGTTTGCCCTTGGCGCGCCGGATCCCGGTGCGCCGCCGTGCATGCGGCAGCGCGTCTTGCCGTGCACCGCCGGCGCGCGGCACGCGCCACTGGTGCGGGTTTTGGCGCCACAGCGCGGGCTCGCCAGCATCGGGCCGGTCGTGCTGACGTGACCGCTCATGCCGGGGCGTCCTGCTGGGCATCGGCGGCATCATGCCGTCGCCTGGAGCCCGCGGGCCTCAGTGCCCGCGCCGCGGATGCCGGCTTGTTGTCGGAAACGATCACGCTCGCATGCTGGGTGACGTTGCCGACAATGGCGTTGCCGCCGTCCTCCACCTTCACGTTCTGCACGGTGATGGCGGGCTCGCGCTGGCTCCGGTAGCGGTTCAGCGCTTCGATCTGGGCGGGAAACGTGCGGGCGAGCCGGCCCAACGCGTGCGCGGCGCTGTCGTGCTGGGCGAGGTCGTCCGCATGCGCGAGGTGATGGGCGCATCGCATCGCCATCACATGAACCGAAACCATCTGCGCCACGAGCATGGCCTCGACGGAATCCCGTGGGCGAATGCTCTTCACCATCGAGATCATGAAGGCGAGGTTGACCTCGTCGGGGCTGCCGCCGTTCACGCTGGCCTTGACCAATTGCCGCAGGATGCCGTCCATCGCGTCGCGATCGGCGGCCCCCAGCGCGTTCGCCATCAGCTGTTCGCCGAGCTTCGGGTCAGGGTGGTCGATCGCGAATCCGCGCGGCGAGAGCTTTATCCGCGGCGTTGCGGGAGTCTGGGTCTGGCCGGTTGCGGCGGCCGTCGTCGGCACGGTGATTTCAGGTGCTGTCGTCATGTCGATATTTCTCGATATTTCCTGGAACGCGCGCGGCAAGCGCGCAGGCGATCGCTCGCTGCGGGAGCCGGTGCAATTTCAATTGTGGGGGAGGATTTTCGGCCGCAATCGCGACCGGCACGCCCGCTGTTGCGGGCGAGTGGTGCTTACACGATTTCGGAATATTGGAAAAGTATCCCTGATTTGCCCGACGTGTCAAGTTGCCCTGTCGAACGCCGGCCGCCGCCGGCTGCTTTGCATGGGGTTGTTTTCGATATTTTGGCGGCGCGCCCCTGCGGCCAGGGCTATCGCATATGGCAGCGAAGGGCTCGGCGCTTCCACATCGTCATGGCCGGGCTTGTCCCGGCCATGACGCCTTTTTCAGGTGGAAACCAAGACGTGGATGCCCGGCACAAGGCCGGGCATGACGAGTCTATGGAGGGATTGAGCGCATATGCGGCGCGCAGCTGCGGCGGGCAGTTCCGCCACCGTCACCCGCAGTCATGCCGGCAGGGCACGGTGCGATATCCGTGCTAGCGGGTATCGTGTGCCGATTGGATCATTATACTGGCCGGCGCGTTGCGACCGGCGCGGCCTTACAGCCGGCCTGCGGATGAAGGAAACTCGATGAGCGAAACCGAAACCATTGGCTACCCCGATCCCGGCCTCGATCTGTCCGATGGTTTCAAGCCGCACACCTCGCATTGGGGCGTGTTCTCGGCGCGTCTGGGCAAGGCGGGTCTCGAAGTCCGGCCCTATGGCGGCGATCCCGATCCGAACCGCATCATCAACAATTTCCCCGGCGCGCTGCGCCACCAGGCGCGCATCGCGCAGCCTGCGATCCGCCGCGGCTGGCTCGAGCGTGGCCCCGGTCCCGATGATCGTCGCGGCCGTGATGAATTCGTCTCGGTCAGCTGGGAGCAGGCGCTCGATCTGCTCGGCGGCGAGCTCGCGCGGGTCCGCGACACACTCGGCCCGGGCGCGGTGTTCGGCGGTTCCTATGGTTGGTCGAGCGCGGGCCGCTTCCACCACGCGCAGAGCCAGGTGCACCGCTTCCTCAACATCGCACTCGGCGGCTATGTCCGCTCGGTGAACTCCTATTCCTCGGGCGCGTCCTCGGTGCTGCTGCCGCAGATTATCGCGGGCTACGAGGACATCACCAAGCGCAATGTCACCTGGGAGCAGATCGCCTCCGAAACCGACATCGTGCTGGCATTCGGCGGCATGGCGCTGAAGAACTCGATGGTGGCGGGCGGCTCGATCAGCAAGCATGTCGAGCGCGGCGCGATGGAGGCGGCGCAGCGGCGCGGCTGCCAGTTCGTCCTGGTCAGCCCGCTGCGTGACGATCTGCCTGCCGAAGCCGGCGCCGAATGGCTGACGGCGGTGCCCGGCACCGACACCGCGCTGATGCTCGGCATCGTCCACACCCTGGTCGGCGAGGGCCTGCACGATCAGGCCTTCCTCGATCGCTACACCGAGGGCTGGCCGGTGTTCCTGCGCTATCTGACCGGCGAGACCGATGGCCAGGCCAAGAGCGCCGAGTGGGCCGCCGCGATCTGCGGCATCGACGCTGACACGATCAGGACACTCGCGCGCAGGCTTGCCGGGCGGCGCGCGCTGATCACCGTTTCCCACTCATTGCAGCGCGCCGAGCATGGCGAGCAGCCGGTGTGGATGGGCATGGTGCTGGCGGCAGTGCTTGGCCAGATCGGTCTGCCCGGCGGCGGCTACGCCTATTCGCTCGGCGCGATCGGCTATTACGGGCGTCGCGTCAACGCTGTGCCGGGACCGACGCTCGGTCAGGGGCGCAACGGCGTCGCCGACTTCATTCCGGTGGCGCGCATCGCCGACATGCTGCTCAATCCCGGCACCACCTATCGCTACAATGGCGAGACGCGCGTCTATCCGGATATCCGCCTGGTCTATTGGGCGGGCGGCAATCCGTTCCACCATCACCAGGATCTCAACCGCCTGCGCAAGGCATTTGCGCGGCTCGACACGCTGGTGGTGCACGAGCTCGCCTGGACCGCCACCGCGCGCCACGCCGACATCGTGCTGCCCTCGACGATGACGCTCGAGCGCGAGGACATCGGCTATTCCAGCAACGATCCGCTGATGGTCGCGATGCACCGGATCGCCGAGCCGTTCGGCCTCGCCCGCGACGACTATGAGATCTTCGCCGATCTCGCCGAGCGGCTCGGCGCCCGCGAGCCCTTCACCGAGGGACGCACGTCGCGGCAATGGCTGGCGCATCTCTACGAGCCGACCCGCAAGGCGCTCGCCGCGCGCGGGCTTGAAGCGCCGGGCTTCGAGGAATTCTGGGAGCGCGGCAGCCTGGTCGTGCCGCAACATCTCGACGACGGCGGCTCGCTGCGCCGCTTCCGCGAGGACCCGGTCGCGCGGCCGTTGCCGACCCCGAGCGGCCGCATCGAGATTTTCTCGCAGAAGATCGCCGATCATGGCGACGCGGACTGTCCCGGCCATCCGGTCTGGCTCGAGAAGACCGACGCGCCGACGCCTGGCGCACCGTGCTTCCTCGTCGCCAACCAGCCGGTGACGCGCCTGCACAGCCAGCTCGACTTCGGCGGTCACTCGCTAGAGGCCAAGCATCGCGGCCGCGAGGTCGCGCGCATGAACCCGCGCGACGCGAAGGCGCGCGGCATCGCCGACGGCGACATTATCCGCATCTTCAACGCGCGCGGCGCCTGCCTTGCCGCGGCGCATGTCACCGACGGCATCGCGCCAGGCGTGGTCCAGCTGCCGACCGGCGCCTGGTACGACCCGATGGACCCCGAGGAGGAGGCGCCGCTCTGCGTGCACGGCAATCCGAACGTGCTGACGCGTGACATCGGCACGTCGTCTTTCGCGCAGGGCTGCACCGGCCAGCTGACGACCGTCGAGGTCGAGCGTTTTAACGGCAATCTGCCGCCGATCCGCGCCTTCGATCCGGCGTAACGGAGCCTCGCCAGCCGGATCACGAACAAATCATCGCTGGGCGCTGGATGCCGCCCGAGCGTTCGGCTACGGCATCACGGGATCGCCCCCGATTTTGGACCTCCTGAGATGCACCTGAAACCACTGCTTCATCTTGCTGTCACTGCGATCGTCGCGCTCGCTGCATCCGATGCGTTGGCGCAATCGGCCGCCGAACCGGCTTACGGACCGGAGTTGCAGGACTTCGACTATCCCTATCCCGTCGAGCATTATCGCTTCAGCTCGCAGGGGCAGGAGCTCGACATGGCCTATCTCGACGTCAAGCCGGCGACGCCGAACGGCCAGACCGCGGTGCTGCTGCACGGCAAGAATTTCTGTGCCGCGACCTGGGACGGCACCATCAAGGCGCTCAGCGGCGCCGGCTATCGCGTGATCGCGATGGATCAGATCGGCTTCTGCAAATCCTCTAAACCCGAACGTTACCAGTTCACCTTCCAGCAGCTCGCCGGCAACAGCCGCGCGCTGCTCGCCTCACTCGGGATCGCGCATGCGATCATGGTCGGCCACTCGACCGGCGGCATGCTGGCGATGCGCTACGCGCTGATGTATCCGGAGGCCACCGACCAGCTGGTGCTGGTCGATCCGATCGGGCTGGAGGACTGGAAGGCCAAGGGCGTGCCGTGGCTCAGCCTCGACGGCTGGATGCAGCGGGAGACGCGCGTCACCGCAGACAGCATCCGCGCCTATGAGCGCGCCACCTATTATGCCGACACCTGGGATCCGTCCTACGAGACGTGGGTGCAGATGCTGGCCGGCATGTATCGCGGCGCGGGCCGCGCCGCCGTGGCATCGAGCTCGGCGCGGCTCTACGACATGATCGTGACCCAGCCGGTGTTCTACGAGTTCGAGCAGATCAAGCCGCCGACGCTGCTGTTTGTCGGCGACAAGGATACCACCGCGATCGGCAAGGACACCGCGCCGCCCGAGATCCGCAAGACGCTCGGCAATTATCCGGTGCTGGGCAAGCAGGCCGCGAAGCGGATCCCGCATGCGCAGCTGATCGAATTCCCCGACCTCGGCCATTCGCCGCAAATCCAGGCGCCGGGCCGCTTCCACGAGGCGCTGCTCGGCTGGCTGCAACATCCGGAAACCGGCGCGACGCTGGTCAAATAAGGACCGCGAGACAGCTCGATCGGCTGCGCGCCAAAAGATATCTAGCTCGACGCAGCGGCTCGCTTGGCGCGCTGCTGCGCCCGCGCATGCACGGGTGACGACTTCCGTGCGCCGGGGCCCGGATGCACGTGGACGGATTTGGCGGTCAACGGCTCACCGCATTCCGAGCAGACCATCACGGGGTCGAACATCTTGTTGCAGGTCTTGTGTTCGTGCAGCATCGGCCGGCCGCGCGCGTCGACCATGTGGATGTTGCCCCAGTGCACGATCGACATGATGATCGGATAGAGGTCGAGGCCCTTCTGGGTCAGGATGTATTCGTAGCGCTTCGGCGCCTCCTGATAAGGGATCTTTCGCAGCACGCCGAAGCGCACCAGCTTCTTCAACCGGTCGGCGAGCAGATGCCGGGTGATCCCGAGCGACGCCTGGAAGTCATCGAACCTGCGGATGCGCAGGAAGCATTCGCGCAGGATCAACAGACTCCAGCGGTCGCCGATCACGGCCACGGTGCGGGCCAGTGAGCACGGCTCCTCCTCGAGGGTATCCCATTTCATAAGTGTCTCCAGCGGTCTGCAACAGCGCGCGAATAAATTCTAAATCAGAACTGACGTCATTTCAACAGGATGCGAGAAAACAAGCCATTGGATGACAAATATCATATTGACAGTTCTAAAACAGAACTTAAGGTCTCGATCAACCCGGCCGAGCAGACGGCCGCTGCCAATCGAAGGGAAGGACGTTCCATGGCTGCTCCGCTCAAGGTCGAATTCCACTTCGATTTCGGAAGTCCGAACGCCTATCTCGCCGAACTCGCGTTGCCTGGGATCGAAAAGCGTACCGGCGTGAAGTTCGACTACATCCCGGTGCTGCTCGGCGGCGTCTACAAGGCCACCGGCAACATGTCGCCCGGCGAGTCCCTGCGCGGCATCAAGAACAAGCCGGAATACAACGCGCTCGAGACCGAGCGCTTCCTGCGCCGCCACAACATCGCGACGTTCAAGTCGAACCCGTTCTTTCCGGTCAACACGCTGATGCTGATGCGCGGCGTCGTCGCCGCCGATTTCGAGAGGTTGTTCGAACCGTATTTCCGCGCCGCCTATCACCACATGTGGTCCGAGCCCAAGAAGATGGACGATCCGCAGGTATTCCGCGAGGCATTCCTGTCCTCCGGGCTTGATATCGACCGCATCATCGCCCGTGCCCAGCAGGACGAGGTGAAGAAGAAGCTGATCGAGAACACCAGCAATGCGGTGGCGCGCGGCTCGTTCGGCTCGCCGACCTTCTTTGTCGGCGACGAGATTTTCTTCGGCAAGGATCGTTTGCGCGAGGTTGAGGAAGAGATCGTCGCGCAGCTGACCGCGGAGCAGCGCAAGACCGCCTGAGCGGAAAATTCCTCAACACAACAAGCCAAGAAAGATAGGACAGGGAGATTTCAATGCAGGCGCCGACCCAGATTGCTGAAGGAAGTGTGGAAGGGTTGCCGAACCGCATCCATGAGGTGCTGGATCCGCACGTCGCGGCGACGCCGGATCATCTGGCACTGATCGACGACAAGACGCGGCTGACCTATCGCGAGCTTAATGGAGCGGTCGGTCGCGTCGCCGAGGCATTGCGGGCGCTGGGTATCCGCGCCGGCGACCGCATGATGATCGTGAGCGAGAATTCCATTCCGCTGGCCTGCCTGCTGCTGGCAGCGAGCCGGCTCGATGTCTGGTCAATCGTGGTCAATCCGCGGCTGTCGCCGCGTGAGCTGGATCAGATCAGGGATCACAGCGGCGCCCGCCGCGTGTTGCTGACTGCTGACGTGTCGCAGGAAGCCGCCACCCATGCCGTGCGCTATGAGGCCAATGTGCAGGATGTCGGCCCGCTCCGCGTCGCCGTCACCGGCTTGAATATGGCAACGGTGGCCGAGCCGGTCGAGGCCGACGGCGCAAACCAGGTCGCGGTCCTCATCTACACGTCCGGCACCACCGGCACGCCCAAGGGCGTGATGTTGACCCATCGCAACCTCCTCTTCAGCGCCCGCGGCACAGCTAGCTTCCGCAAGATGGCGGCCGATGACATGCAGTATTGCGTGCTGCCGATCTCGCATATCGTCGGCATCTCGCTGCTGACGATGACCTTGATGGTCGGCGCCACCGTGCGCCTGGTGGCGAAGTACGACCCGGCCGCGCTGGTCAAGGCCATGGCCGAGGAAGGCATCACGATCCTCAACGGTGTGCCCGCCACCTATCAACGCCTGCTCGAATATCGCCGCAATGCCGGCCTGCCGAAGCTTGGTCGCGGCCGGTTGCGTGTGATCTCGGTGGCCGGCGCACCGCTCGACCTCGATCTCAAATCCCGGGTCGAGCAGGAACTCGGGCTGCCGCTGCTCAATGGCTACGGCATCACCGAGTGCTCGCCGGGCATCTCCGGCGTCCGGCCCGATAATCCGCGGGCCGACCACGCGGTCGGCGCCGTCATGCCGGGCCTCGAGGCGAAGCTGGTCGGCCGTGATCTGAAGCCGGTTGCATTAGGCGAAGTCGGCGAACTCCATGTTCGCGGCCCTAACGTGATGCGCGGCTATTACCGCGCGCCCGATCTGACCGCCAAGGCGATCGACCCCGACGGCTGGTTCAACACCGGCGACCTGGCCCGCTTCGAGAATGACGTCCTCTACATCGTCGGGCGGACCAAGGAGATGATCATTCGCTCCGGGTTCAACGTCTATCCGGCCGAGATCGAGGCTGTGCTGAGCACGCACGACGCCGTGGTCCAGTGCGCCGTGGTCGGCCGGGCGGTCGAGGGCAATGAGGAGGTCGTCGCCTTTGTGCAACTGATCAAGGGCTCGACCGCCACCGTGCAGGACCTGATGGCCCATGTTGCCCCGCAACTCACCTCGTACAAACGGCCGTCGGAGATTATCCTGATGGATGCGCTGCCCGCGACTTCGACGGGCAAGCTGTTGAAGCACAAGCTGGCGGAGTCGCTGCGCAGCTGAGGCTGAGCCGCCGCCGCAAGCCAGTCCACTCAAACAAGACCGGAGTACACCATGCAGAAGAGAAACAGGACGGTGGCCGTCATTGGTGCCGGTGATTTCATCGGCGGCGAGATCGCCAAGAAGTTCGCCTCCGAAGGCTTCACGGTCTTCGCCGGCCGCCGCAACGGCGAAAAGCTCGCGCCGCTGGTCAAGGAGATCGAGGCCGCCGGCGGCGAAATCCACGCGCGCTCGCTTGATGCACGCAAGGAGGAGGAGATCATCGCCTTCCTCAACGACGCCGACAAGCATGCGCCGCTGGAGGTCTGCATCTTCAACATCGGTGCCAACGTGAACTTTCCGATTCTTGAGACCACCGAGCGCGTATTCCGCAAGGTCTGGGAGATGGCCTGCTACTCCGGCTTCCTCGCGGGGCGCGAGGCGGCGCGGCTGATGACGGCGCGTGGAGAGGGCAACATCTTCTTTACCGGCGCCACCGCTTCGCTGCGCGGGGGTTCCGGCTATGCTGCCTTCGCCAGTGCAAAGTTCGGCCTGCGCGCCGTGGCGCAGGCGATGGCGCGCGAATTGGGCCCGAAGAACATTCATGTCGCGCATCTGATCATCGACTCCGGCGTCGACACCGAATGGGTGCGGCAGCGCCGCATCGAGGCGCTCGGCCCGAACGCGCTGGACGATCCCGATCTCCTGATGCCGCCGGCTTCGGTCGCCACGTCCTATTGGCAGCTCTACCAGCAGCCGAAGAGCGCCTGGACCTTCGAGCTGGAAATCCGGCCCTTCGGCGAGAAGTGGTAGGGAGAACAGCAGATGGAGCTCGCGCTATCCCCTGAAGATGCGGCGTTTCGCGACGAGGTTCGCGCGTTCATCAAGGACAATTATCCGGCGGAGATGCGCGTCGCCAATCCGGAGACGGATCTATCCAAGGAGCAGATGCTGTTGTGGCATCGTATCCTTCACAACAAGGGCTGGATCGCGCCGCTCTGGCCAAAGGAATATGGCGGGCCCGGCTGGTCGATCACCCGCCGCTTCATCTTCGAACAGGAGACGACGCGCGCCGGCACGATGCCGCCGCTGGCGTTCAGCGTCACCATGGTCGGCCCGGTGATCTACACCTTCGGAAACGACGCGCAGAAAAAGAAGTTCTTGCCGCGCATCCTGTCCGGCGAGGACTGGTGGTGCCAGGGCTATTCGGAGCCGGGCTCCGGCTCCGATCTCGCCACCGTCCGCACCAAGGCGGTACGTGACGGGGACCACTACATCGTCAATGGCCACAAGACCTGGACTACGCTGGCGCAGCACGCCGACTGGATCTTCTGCCTGGTCCGTACCGATCCGACCGCCAAGCCGCAATCCGGCATTTCGTTCCTGCTGATCGACATGAAATCGCCGGGCGTGACGGTTCGCCCGATCATCACCATCGACGGCTCCCACGAGGTCAACGACGTCTTCCTAGAAGACGTCCGCGTCCCGGTCGAGAACTTGATCGGCGAGCAGAACAAGGGCTGGACCTACGCCAAGTTCCTGCTCGGCAATGAGCGCACCAGCATGGCTGGCATCGGCCGCTCGACCCGCTACATCGATCGGCTGAAGAAGATCGTAAAGGCCGAAATCCCGGAAGACGATCCGGCGCATCTGGAATTCATCAGGGACATCGCCCGCGTCGAGCTCGATGTGCTGGCGCTGGAGGCGACCGAGCTTCGCGTCGTCGCCCAGATGGCGCGCGGCATTGATCCGGGACCTGCGGCCTCGCTGTTCAAGATCCGCGGTACCGAGATCTTCCAGGATATCACCGAGCTGACCCATCGGGCGATCGGCAACTATGGGCTTGCGATCCGCGAGCATCCGGTCAGCGCCAACCATTTCATGCCGGGCCCGGACTACGGCCACACGGCGTCGGAGAAATATCTCAACTCACGGAAGCTTTCGATCTACGGCGGATCGAACGAGATCCAGCGCAACATCATCGCCAAAGCGGTGCTTGGTCTCTAGCAACGACGCAACGAGAGGATCGGATGGATATCCAGTTCACGGAAGAGCAGGAATTGTTGCGGTCCAGCGTACAGCGGCTGCTGCGCGACCAGTATGATTTCGACGCGCGCCGCAAGATCGTCGCGAGCGAGGACGGTTTTGGCCGCAGGCAATGGGCCGAATTCGCCGAGCTCGGCCTGCTCGCCGCGCCGTTCTCGGAAGCCGCCGGCGGGCTCGGCGGCGGGCCGCTGTCGACCATGATCATCATGCAGGAGTTCGGCCGCCATCTCGTCGTGGAGCCGTTCGTCGAGACGGTCGTGGTGGCCGGCGGCCTGATCGAGCAAGTGGGTTCAGACGCGCAGAAGCAGGCCTACATCGCCGACATCATCGCCGGGACGAAGTTGTGGGCGCTGGCGTGGACCGAAAAAGGCTCGCGCTTCGATCTCGCCACCGTCACCACCACAGCTCGCCGCGAGGGCGACAACTATGTTCTCACCGGCGAGAAGACGGCGGTGATGGCCGCGCCCTGGGCGGATTATCTCATCGTCTCCGCGCGGACCTCGGGCCATCGCCACGATCGCGGCGGCGTCAGCCTGTTCGTGGTCGATCGCCGCGCCGCCAATCTTGACCTGCAAAGCTTCAGGACCATCGATGGCCGCCGGGCGGCCGAGATCAGCCTGCGCGGCGTACGCGGCGAATTGCTCGGCAGGGTAGGCGAGGGCGTTGCCGCGCTGGAGGCCTGCCGCAACCGCGCGATCGGCGCGCTCTGTGCCGAGGCGGTTGGCGCCATCGGCGAGTTGAATGCGGCGACGCTGGAGTATTCCAAGACGCGCAAGCAGTTCGGCGTCACGATCGGGAGCTTCCAGGTGCTGCAGCACCGGATGGTTGACATGTTCATTGCGCATCAGGAGGCGCTGTCCCTGATGCAGCACCTCAGCCTCAGTCTCAACGAGGGTGAAGCCGGCATCTCCCGGCTTGCCTCGGGCGCCAAGTCCAAGATCGGCTATGCCGGCAAGTTCGTTGCCGACCAGGCGGTGCAGCTGCACGGCGGCATGGGCATGACCGACGAGCTCAATGTCGGCCACTACTTCAAGCGGATTTCCTCCATCAACATCCAGTTCGGCGATCCCGCCTATCACGTGCTGCGCTATGCGCAGCTCGACGCGGCCGCATAAAACCAGAGAGGCAAGCATGTCACAGGATGCAGTCATCGTTTCCACCGCGCGCACCGGGGTCGGCAAGGCCTATCGCGGCGCGCTCAACAACACCGACGGGCCGACCCTGGCCGGCCACGTGATGGCCGAAGCCGTGAAGCGCGCCGGCATCGCGCCCGGCGAGGTCGAGGACGTGGTGATGGGCTGCGCCATGCAGCAGGGCACCATGGTGATGAATGTCGCACGCAAGGGCGCGATCCGCGCCGGACTCCCCGTTACCGTTGCCGGCACCACTATCGACCGGCAATGCGCCTCCGGGCTTCAAGCCATCGCGGTCGCGGCGCGGTCGGTGATATCAGACGGCGTCGAGATCGCGATCGGCGGCGGCATCGAGTCGATCAGCCTAGTCCAGAATGAGCACATGAATAGGTTCCACGCTGTCGACGACGAGCTGATGGCGATGAAGCCCGAGATGTACATGTCGATGCTGGAGACGGCGGAAGTCGTCGCCGAGCGCTACGGGATCGGCCGCGACAAGCAGGATGAGTACAGCCTGGAATGCCAGCGCCGCGTCGGCGCGGCGTTGCAGGGCGGCCGCTTCAACGACGAGATCGTACCGATCACGACCAAGATGGCCGTGGTCAACAAGGACACCAAGGAGGTCAGCTTCCAGCAGGTGACTCTGGCCAGGGATGAAGGCCCGCGGCCGGATACCACGGCGGACGGACTTGCCAAGATCAAGCCGGTGTTCGAGGGCAAGACCATCAGCGCCGGCAATGCCAGCCAGCTCTCCGACGGCGCATCGGCCTGCGTGATCATGAGCGATCGGATCGCCGCGCAGAAGGGGTTGAAGCCGCTCGGCATCTTCCGCGGCTTCGTCGCCGCCGGGGTCGAGCCCGACGAGATGGGCGTTGGCCCGGTCGCCGCGATCCCGCGGCTGTTGAAGCGACATAATCTGAAGATCGACGACATCGATCTCTGGGAGCTCAACGAGGCCTACGCGGTGCAGGTGATTTATTGCCGCGACAAGCTCGGCATCGATCCGGACAGACTGAACGTCAATGGCGGCTCGATTGCGATCGGTCATCCCTATGGCATGACCGGGGCGCGCCTTACCGGCCACCTCCTGATCGAAGGGCGGCGACGCAAGGCGAAGTACGGCGTGGTGACCATGTGCATCGGCGGCGGCATGGGCGCGGCGGGCCTGTTTGAAATCATTCACTGATCGGAAACGCGGGAGAGACTTGTGAAGACAGCAATCACTGAACTGTTCGGCATTCGGCATCCGATCATCCAGGGCGGCATGCATTATGTCGGCTTCGCCGAGATGGCGGCTGCGGTGTCCAACGCCGGCGGCCTCGGCATCATCACCGGCCTGACCCAGAGGACGCCGGAACTGCTGGCGAAGGAGATCGCGCGCTGCCGCGACATGACCGACAAGCCGATCGGCGTGAACCTCACCTTCCTGCCGAGCTTCACCGCGCCGCCTTATCCAGAATACATCGCGGCGATCCGCGAGGGCGGCGTCAAGGCGGTGGAGACCGCCGGCCGCAGCCCGGAACAGTATATGCCGGCGCTGAAGGGAGCAGGCATCAAGGTGATCCACAAATGCACCTCGGTGCGCCATTCGCTGAAGGCCGAGAAGATCGGTTGCGACGCGGTCAGCGTCGACGGCTTCGAGTGCGGTGGCCATCCAGGCGAGGATGACATCCCGAACATGATCCTGTTGCCGCGCGCGGCGGACGAGCTGACGATCCCGTTCGTGGCGTCGGGCGGCATGGCGGATGCGCGCAGCCTCGTCGCCGCGCTGTCGATGGGCGCGGCCGGCATGAACATGGGTACGCGTTTCATCGCCACCCAAGAAGCGCCGGTCCATGCCAATGTGAAGCAGGCGCTGCTCGATGCCGACGAGCTCGACACGCGTCTGGTGATGCGGGCGCTGCGCAACACCGAGCGCGTACTGAAGAACAAGGGCGTCGATGAGCTGCTCGGGATCGAGCGCGAGAAGGGCGCCAGGCTGAAGATCGAGGACATCCACGAGCAGGTCGCCGGCGTCTACCCGAAGGTGATGATCGACGGCGAGATGGATGCCGGCGCCTGGAGCTGCGGCATGGTGGTCGGCCTGATCAACGACATTCCGACAGTCAAGGAGCTGATCGACCGCATCATGACCGAGGCCGAGCAGATTATCCGGCAGCGGTTGACCGGCTTCCTCGACGGCAAGTTTGAAACCACAGCGGCCCGTGCGGTCGCCTGACGGGAGAGTGCCATGACCGAGCATGTCAAAGTCGAAACCGCCGCCGACGTCATGACGCTGACCTTGCAACGGCCCGAGAAGAAGAACGCCCTGACCGGCGCCATGTATGACGCTATGTCGAACGCGCTGAAACAGGCCGAGGCGGATCCATCCGTCCGTGTCATCCTGTTCCAGGGCGATGGCGACAGTTTTACCGCGGGCAACGACCTGGCCGACTTCGCGAGCCAGGCGCGCGGCGAGAGCGCGGTCGATAGCCCCGCGCATCGCTTCATCGAGACCATCAGCAAGGTCGGCAAGCCGCTGGTCGCGGCTGTGCAGGGCAATGCGGTCGGCGTCGGCACCACCATGCTGCTGCATTGCGACCTGGTTTATCTGGCCGAGAACGCCCGGCTGATCACGCCCTTCGTCAATCTGGCTTTGGTGCCGGAGGCGGCGTCGAGCTGGCTGCTCCCCTTAAGGATCGGGCATGCGCGCGCCTATGCGATGTTCGCACTCGGCGAGCCGATGGATGCGCAGGGCGCGCTGGCGTCGGGCCTCGCCAATGCCGTGGTGCCGCAGGCCGATCTCCGCAAGCGGGCACACGACGCAGCGACAGCGTTGACCAAGCGGCCGGCGGGTTCGCTCAGCATGACCAAGAAGCTGATGCGCGAGCAGCAGCGGATCGCGGCGCAGATCGCCGAGGAAGGCGTGTTGTTCAGGGAGCGGCTGACGACGCCCGAGGCGCGCGAGGCCTTTGCGGCGTTTGCCGAACGGCGCCAGCCTGATTTCACCAAGCTGTCGGCTTGACGCCGCCGGCGGAATTCACGGACACATCGAGGGAGTGAACAGCATGCGGGTCGTCGGTAGCCATCAATATCCCAGCATGGAATCCGTGATCTACGGCAAGCCGGCGGCCGAGGCGCTGCGCGAGGAGGCCGAGCGGCTAGACGCCAGGCGTGTCTATCTGATCGCCAGCCGGACGCTGAACACCACGACCGACGAGATCGAGAAAATCCGCAATGGGCTCGGCGATCGCCATGCGGCGACCTTCGATGGCGTGCCGCAGCATACGACGCGGGACGTGGTGACGGAGATCGCGCGGCAAGCCAGGGAGGCCAAGGCGGACCTGGTGGTTGCCATCGGCGGCGGCTCAGTGGTCGATGCGGCGAAGATCGTTCTGATGTGCATCGAGCATGAGATCTTCGAGCCGGCGGGGCTCGACGGCTTCGAGACGACACCCGACCGCCGGTTCGGACCGTTCCGCACGCCGAAGGTCCGCATGATCGCGATCCCCAGCACGCTGTCGGGCGGCGAGTACAATTCCGGCGCGCTGGTCACCGACACCAGCCGCAAGCTGAAGCAGATCTTCAACCACCCGATGATGATGCCGCGCAGCATCATCCTCGATCCCGCGATCACGAAATATACGCCGGAGAAGCTTTGGCTCGGTTCCGGCACGCGCGCGATGGATCACGGCATCGAGGCGATCTGCTCCAGCCGGCCCAACGTGCTGGTCGATGCGGTGTGCCAGCAGGGGCTGCGCTATCTGCACGACGGCCTGCTGCGCACCAAGGCCAATCCGGACGACGAGGCGGCGCGGCTGAATTGCCAATTGGGCTCGTGGCTGTCGGCTTTCGGATTGCAGTCGCGGGTGCCGATGGGCGCCAGCCACGCCATCGGCCATGTGCTTGGCGGCACCTGCGACGTCCCGCATTACTTCTGTACGGCGGTGATGATGCCGAGCGTGCTGCGCTACAATCGCCCCGCGACGGAAGCCGCCCAGAGGTCGATTGCCGCCGCGCTCGGTGCGCCAGGACGCGACGCCAGCGAGGTGTTCGCCGGCTTCATCGCGGAGCTCGGCCTGCCGCGGCGGCTGGCCGATGTCGGGGTCGGCGAAGACCGTTTCGAACTGATCGGCAGGAACGCCATGCTGTCGATCTTCACCCGGGCCAACCCGCAGCCGATCCGCGAGCCCGGTGACGTCGTCAAGATCCTGAAGCTGGCCGCCTGAGGCAACAGCACCTGGAGCAGCGACCATGTCCGCCTTGCGCATCTTCTCCTATCTGCCGAACCCACGCGTCTGGAAAGCGATCATCGCGGCCCGGTTCTGCGGCGTCGACGTCGAGGTCAGGGGCGCGTCCGGCAAGGAACTGCGCGACTGGCTGTGGGATTACGATGCCCGTCCGCTGGCGGAGCAGGAGCGTGCCTCGCTGTCATCGTTGGCGCGAACCGGGCGGGTCGGATTGAGCGGCGCGCAGCTCTTCAAGACCGACGCGTTCATGGAGGCGCAGCCGTTCGGCAACGTGCCGGCCGCGTTCGGCGCCGACGGCAAGGTCGGAATCTTTGAATCGAACAGCATCATGCGCGCAGTGGCGCGGCTCGGTGAGAGCAGGTTCCCGCTCTACGGGCGTGATGCCTATGAGGCGTCGAGGATCGACAGTTTTCTCGATGTCAGCCTGGTGTTTGCACGGGACTCGCAGATCTATCTGCTGGCACTGTCGGGCGGCACGGTCGACGCGGCCATCCACGCGCGGGCCAAAGACGCGTTCGCGATCTATGCCTCCGGAATCGAGCAGGCATTGTCCCCGGAGCGCGACACGCTGGTCGGGAACGGTCTCTCGATTGCCGACATTTGCTTTGCCGCCGAGCTCGCGTTGTTCATGAACGAGCACGCGCGGACCGAGCAATTGCGCAAGCAGGGCCTGGAGAAAATCCTGCACCCGGGGGTAAGGGATGAATATCCGCGGACGTTCGCCCACTTTGCCCGGCTGCTCGAGCACCAGCATTTCAGGCTGGATCTTAAGCCGTACGTTGAGAAGTTGCTGTCGAAGGCGGCTGCCGCCTGACTATGAAGATTGTTGGCTTTAACGCGGAGGGTTGATCGCATGACCGCACCTGTTTGCCTGATCTCCGGCGTTGGCCCGGGCACCGGTTCAGCGCTCGCCAGGAGATTCGCCGAGGGCGGCTATCGCGTGGCGCTTCTCGCCAGGAACGAGGAGCGTCTCGCCGCGCTCGAGCAGCAGCTGCCAGGCGCAAAGGCCTATCGGTGCGATGTGTCCGATCCCGCGCAGGTCGAGGCGGTGGCGTCAGCCGTGGAGCGGGATCTCGGCAATCCGGCCGTGGTCGTTTATAACGCCGTCGGCGGTGCGTTCGGTACGTTCCGCGAGATCGATCCGCAGATTCTCAATCGCAACTTCCAGGTCAACACGATGGGGCTGTTGTATCTGGCACGGCGGTTTGCCCCGGCGATGGTCAGCGCGGGCAAGGGCGCTATCGTTGCAACCGGCAATACGTCGGCGTTGCGCGGCAAGGCCGGCTTCGCAGGGTTTGCACCGACCAAGGCGGCACAGCGGATTCTCGCCGAGGCGATGGCGCGCGATCTGGGGCCGCAAGGCGTTCACGTCGCCTATCTCGTGATCGATGCGGTGATCGATCTGGAGTGGACGCGGAAGCGCTGGCCGGATCGGCCGGACGACTTCTTCATCAAGCCGCGGGCGATCGCGGACGAGGTCTGGCACGTCGCTCATCAGGATCGCAGCGCGTGGTCGTTCAACGTCGAGATCAGGCCGTTCGGCGAGGCCTGGTAAGGGCCGCGCGGCGGTCGCAAGATTTGGTCAATTCATAAGGGCTGCAGGGGAGTTTGATGTTGAAGAAGTTTGCCATGTCGATTGCAGTTTTCGCGGCGTTTGCGGTCGCAACGGTCCGCGCCGAAACGCCCGGGGTCTCGGAATCGGAAATCAAGGTCGGCGCGACATTCCCGTTCAGCGGGCCGGCGTCCCCGCTCAGCAATACCGGCAAAGGCCTCATCGCCTATGTCCATTCCGTCAATGACCGCGGCGGCATCAACGGCCGCAAGATCAACCTCATCACCTATGACGATGCCTATACGTCGCCGAAGGCCGTGGAGCAGACCCGGAAGCTGATCGAGAGCGACGAGGTGGCGTTCCTGTTCAGCCCGCTCGGCACACCCGGCATCGGCGCGACCATCAAATATGTGACCGCGAAGAAGGTGCCGCATCTCTTCGTCGTGAGTGGCGCGACCAAGTTTGCGAATTTTGCCGAGTTTCCGCTGACCACCACGGGACTGCCGAGCTACAACACCGAAGGAAAGATCTACGCGAGGTACATCGCGCAGACGGCGCCAGACGCGAAGATCGCGATCCTGTACCAGAACGACGATCTCGGCCGCGATTTCGTGGCCGCGTTCAAGGAAACGCTGAAGGCCGACTTCGAGAACAAGGTGGTGACCTCTCCCTATGAAGTCACCGAGCCCACCATTGAATCCCGCGTGGTGGCGCTGAAAGCATCAGGCGCGCAGGCGTTCCTGATCGCCGGCACGCCGAAATTCGCCGCGCAAGCGATCAAGAAGGCGAGCGAGATCGGCTGGTCGCCGCTCACCATCGTCAATTACGTGTCGAGCTCGGTCTCTGCGACCATCGTGCCGGCTGGAGCGGACAAGGCGGTGGGGGTCGTGGTGGCGACCATCACCAAGGATCCGAACGACAGGAAATGGGCCGACGATCCCGGCATGAAATGGTATCGCGGCCACTTCGAGAAATATCTTCCCGGCGCCGATATCGGCGACAACAACTATCTGTTCGGCACCCAGCAGGGCCAGATCCTGGAGCAGGTACTGAAGCAGTGCGGCGACGACCTGTCGCGCGAGAACATCGTGAAGCAGGCGCGCGACATCAAAGCGCTCGTGCTGCCGACCTTGATGCCGGGCATCACGATCAACACAGGCCCCGACAACAGCATGGCCTATACGCAGCTTCAGCTGCAGCGCTGGACCGGAAGCTCTTGGGAGCAGTTCGGCGGCGTGCTGAGTGCCGACAGGAATTGAGCTGCTACATAGCGCCGGCGCGCTAGAGCATTTTCGGTTCTGATAGAATCAGAACCGAAGCTCTGGATTCTAGTTTTGACGCGTTTTCTTCACGCGAACCGGCGTCCACTTCGCTCGAAAACGCGCTAGTGGAGCCGTCGTGCGATCGGCTTCGCCGGCGCGCTGTGCCAGTCCCACTGCGATGATCGGTCGCCCGACCGGAGGCCGGCCAGGAAGGCCGAGGTCTTGGGCTGAACCCGCGAGCCGTCGATCACCTCGAGCTGGCCGCACCGGTTGAGCGTGTGCAGCTTGCGTCCAGTCCACAGCGGCCCAGGCTTGAGCAGGTGTCGAACGGCCTGCCGGTACGTCGTCGGCGACAGTTCGAGCACTTCCGCAAGGCCGAGCGCCGCGCCGTATCCGTTGGTGCAATCCTGCACCGGCCGCCATAGCCTTCCATTGACGGTCACGAAGTTTCCGGCCGGCCGCGTGGTCGCGCGATCCATCAGGATCGGATTGGCCGCATGCGGTTGCCAGGGGCCGAATAGCTGCTCGGCGTAATAGATCGCCAGCGTGTCGGAATACCCGCCGGTGCCGTCGCGCCAGGCGCCGAACATGTAATGGAGCCCGTCGTGCCGCGTGATCGTCACGTCGGCCAGTTCGAGCCCGGACAACAACGTGCTGTGCCGCTCCCACTTGTCCGGAAAGCGGATGCATTTGTAGATGGGAACGTCCCGATGCGCGGTGCTTTCCGGGATCATCCAGAGTTCGCCGTTGTTCTCGATCAGGAACGGGTAGGATAGATGCCAGGGCTCTTCCAGCACGGGCATCACCGTGCCGATCGGCCCGCTGCCGTCGAACTCGATCGCGGAGATGATGCCCTTGCCGGTCCGGTGGTCGAGGTCCTCGAAGAACACGAAGGTCCTGCCCTGCCATTTCACCGGGAAAGGATCGGCATAGAAATGGTTGCCGGGATCGCCGAGCACATTCCAGGCCGGACCGGACAAGTCACCGCTGCGCCAGACATCCGCATTCTCGGCGTAGCGCCAACCGACATGCCAATGCGGCGCGTAGCAGCAGAGACGATAGATTTCCTTCCCGATTGAAGTTGCCACGCCACGCAGGACGACGGGCGCGGGATTGCGCGTCGCGCTGCCGCTCGCCGGGGCAGCCAATTGCGGCACCAGTCGCGGAGCTCCTGACAGAATCGGCGGCAGCATCGACAGCGTGCGTGCCATGACCGCCTCGAGCCCGCCGCTCAGGCCGGCTGCGATTTCAGCGGAGGGATGGCCGCGGTCCATGACCGTGCCGTCGCGCTCATTGACGATTTCAATCACCGGCAGGTCACCGGCGAGAATGGCCGCCAGTGCGGCGCCTTCTCCCGCGCCGCCGTTGAACCGTGGGCGGAGATACAGCCTGGCGGAGCAGTTCGGATCCCGCTCGGCACTGGTGAAGTCGACAACCACGTCGGGGCTGCCTGCGCGTGGCCGCTCCGGGATCGTCTTCAGCCGGTCGGCGCCGCCGGCCTTGCCCTTGCGCAGGACGATGCGTTCGAGCTCGAACAATGCCTCCAGACCCGTGGGGCGAGGCCCCGGCGTTTTGGTCCAGGCAAATTGAACGGAAATATCCTGATCGTTGACGCGCAGTGACTCACGGCACATCCAGAGCCGCGCCTGCTGACGATCGCAGCGAAACTCGATAATCATGTCCAGCCCAACTTCCTAGTGCGCGTCCGCTCCCACGGCATTGCCGAGAATGCGGACGTATTCCTCTATCATGGCATCCAACGAATAGCGCGACTTCAGGCCCACGGCGCTTTGCCGCAGCTGCTCGCTCAACAAACGGTCTGTCAGGACCTTCGACACGGCGGCCGAAAACTCGGCCTCGTCAGCGGCGTCAACGAACACCGCCGCAGGCTGTCCCTGGTAGGACAGCACCTCGCGCAGCACGGGAAGATCGTTGACGACGCAGGGGATGCCGGCGCTTGCGGCTTCGACCGCGGCGAGGCCGAAGGTTTCGGCCTGCGTGGGGAATACGAAGACGTCGAGGCACGCCAGGAAATCGGCCATCTGGCGCGGTGCAATCTCGCCGATGAAGTGCAGCCGGTCCGCGACATCAAGCTCGTCCGCCAGGGCTCGCAGCCGCCCCTCGTCAGCGCCCTGGCCGGCGAGGGCAAGGTGCCAGGATGGGCCGGCAGCCAGCAGGCGAATTGCCGCATCGAGCCGCTTGTGCGGGTGCAGCCTTGCCGCGCAGCCGAGCAGGGTGAGGTCTGGCGGCAGCTTGAACTGCTGCCGCGCAACGTCCTTCGGCAAGCTGTGCGACTTGTCGTCGAAGCCATGCGGGACGTGCTTCATGCGTGAGCGATAGGGCGCGGGATAGCGGGCATATTCCCGCTCCATGTCCCGCGAGTTCAGCGTGATGCACTGGAAGAAGCCGGTAGAGCCCATGATGATGTCGGCGGCACGCACCGGCATGCTCATCGACAGCGCCGAAGACACCTGGTTGGCGATGACGGGAGCGCGGCTGACCAGGCGCGACACGCCGCCGCCGATCACATTGCCGAAGTGCTGGAAGGTCAGGACAATGTCGGGCCTGACGGTCCTGAGATGACCGGCGAGTGTCCACAGCATGCGTAACAGCGCCACCGGATTTCCCGGACGGCTCGGCGCGCAATAGAACGTATTGGGCGGCTCGTCGAAGGAATCCGATTTGCGGAAGAAGAACAGGTTGGTGACGTCATAGCCACGCGCGGTGAGGCCGGCACCGAGCAGCCGCGATATCTCCTGCGCGCCGGCGTTCTCGGCCTGGGTCTGCACCAGGACAACACGCAGCTTTGGCTTGCTCTCGTTCGGTCGATCGCGCGACGCGGTCGATGCCTCGCGCAATTCTGTGCTTGGCGTGTAATGGAGCACGGATTCCTCGCCCGTCGAAGGAGTGGTTTGGTCTCCCTCATTTTTGGGCACGTACTTATCATGCAGAACGCGCTCGTGCACCGAGTAGCGCGTGGTGAGGTTACTGCTCATTTAGTGCGATCAGACATTGCCAGCAATCGAGAGCCATTGTCTCACACATAGGGTACAGCTGGCTCGTTAACTAATTGGTTACGGCCGCATCAAGAAGGGGTAACCGCGGATTAACCATAGATATTTACGTTGGAGCGGTACTGAGCAGTGCCGTCAGTTGAATTCGAGTCAGAGCCCATGAAGTTCGGTAGCCGCGTAGGCCCGAGACGTTCCGAAGCCACGGAACCCGCAGCGTCGTGGGAAACTGCCGGCGTGCCGACCAGCCAATCTTCCGCAGAAACCACCAAGGGCATGCTTAGCATACCCGGCGTGGTGGCCTTTTTCCGCGAGAACGGTCAACGCATCCTGATGCTCGCCGCAGTCATCTTCGCGGTCGGTATCATCTTGCTGATGTTGATTCCGGCGCGCTACGCGGCGACGGCGCTCGTCGTTCTCGACCCGCGCGAGCAGCGCGTGACCGCCGAACAGGACGTCTTGCCGGGGATCGGACAAGATGCAGCAGCACTGCAGAGCTACGTTGAGATCGCCAAATCCGATGGATTTCTCGGGCCGTTGATCGACCAGCTCAAGGTCGCCGAGGACAGCGACATCGCAGGCGGCAGGACAGACGCCACGCGTCTGCTCGACCGGTTTCGTAACCGGCTCGACATCTCCCGGCGCGGATTGACTTACGTTATCGCCATCAAGTTCACGTCCAACGACCCGCAGCGCGCGGCATATTACGCCAATGCGGTGGCCGAGGCGTTCGTCGCCAGCCAGCGCGGAACCCGCAGCGTGGCAACCGACGAGGCCGCCGACTGGCTGAAGAGCCGGCTCAAGACCTTGAACGACCGGTTGCGGTCATCGGAAGATGCCGTTGCCAAGTTCAAGCTCGAGCACCGGATCGTCAACGCCGGCAAGGAATCGACCACGCAGCAGTTGCGCGTCACCGATCTGACGCAGCAGGTTGCCGCCGCGCGCGCCCGTACCGAGGAGGCCAAGGCGCGCTATGAGCAGTTGCAACGCGACCTGAAGGCGAATGTCGATGGGCCGGTCAAGCAGGATCTCCTGAGTGTGCTGCGCGCCCAGCGGTCCGCGCTCAACGACCAGATCGCGCAGAAGCGCGCGGTTCTCGGCGACCGCCATCCCGACCTCGTGATGTCGCTTGGCCAGTTGAGCGACCTCAACCGGCAGATCGAGATCGAGCGGAAGAAGAACATCGACACCGCGAAGTCGGAATACGAGGCGCAGCGCGACCAGCAGAAGGCGCTCGAAGATCAACTCAAGGCGGTCGAGCAGCAGATCCTGGTCGACGGCCAGGCACTGGTCAAGCTGCAGGAGCTGCAGCGCGATGCCGATGCCAACAAGAATATCTACGAGCAGTTCCTGTCGCGCTACAGGACGACCGACGAGCAGCGCGGCCTGCAGAGTTCGCAGACCAAGGTCGCGTCGCCCGCGACACCACCGGTGCGTTCGACGCTTCCGCCGCTTCCTCTGTTGCTCGCTGCGCTCGCGATCGTCTCGCTGCTGACATCGACGGCGATTGTCGCCGTTCCCGGTCTGAAGCAACTTCCGATCAAGACCATCTCGCCGCTGCGTCGTGCCGAGGCACCCGCGCCGACCGCGCCGCAACCTGCGCTGCCGCCGGGATTGCCGGTGCTGGCCCGCATTCCCAACATGGCGTCGCCGGATGCCGTCAGGAGCGTCTGGCAGACTCCGATTTCCTCAACAGTCGAGCCTGACCTCAGTCCGTATCTTCAACTGTTGATCGAGAACATCGAGCAGCTTCCGGGGGACCACGGCAAGGTAGCGCTCTTGCTGTCGGTCGAGGCGGGTGCAGGCGGCAGCACCGTCGCACGGTCGCTCAACCGGTCCGCCGTGAAGAACGGGATGCTCAGCGTCTTGATCGAGATGGAAGCCAGGCGGACCGAGGCCGCGCCGCCGCAAGGCGCAGGGATCATCAAGGCCGATTTGCCGTCCGTGGTCGAATTGCTGGGCGGCAGCAGCAAAGCGCCGCCTTATCCGCCGGACGATATTCGCGCCGATTTCGGCCTGATCATCGTCGACGCATCGTCGCTTGCCATGCAGCCGGCCGCAGTCGCGCTGGCCGCCCATGCCGATCTGGTGATCCTGGTGGTTCGCGAGGCCGCCAACTCGGCTGCGATCGGCAAGGCGCGGGCTGATCTATCCAGGTTCGGTTCGGTTCCAACCGCGCTCGTCGTCAATCGCGTGGCGGTCAATGCCGCCGTTCGCGGTCCTCAGGGTGAAGCCCTGGGATTGGCAAGCTGAAGTCGGTTTGGCTGCGCAATGCGTTTTCGAGTGAAGCGGGCACCGGTTCCCGTGAAGAAAACGTCTGACCAGAGGCTCTAATCGTTGCTATCCGCAACGCGGACCGCGTAAGCGTCGCGCTTCCAGGACGATAGATGCGACAGCACCAGAATTGACGGGTCGACGCCGGTCCGCCGGCGGCACAGCACATTGAGCGCGATGGTGGCGAGCACCAGTGAAACCGTCGCCGAGATCGCTGCGCCGAGCACGCCGAGCCAAGGGATCAGCACGACAAACCCCACCAGCCGCAACGCCACGTTGGCAGCAACGACCGGAACGTAATCGCGCTCATGCCCCGTCAGCTGCAGGACCGCAGCGGAGGGGCCGCCGGCCGCCTGGAAGGCCGTTCCGATTGCGAGAACGATCAACACCCACTGCTGCGCAGCGAAGTGCGGCCCAAACAGGCCGAGCAGGAAGGGAGCGCCTACCCAGACAATGACGAGCCCGCTGAGCACGCAGAGCGCGGTCACCTCGGCCATCAGCTTCAGCGTATGTTCGAGCTCGCGATGATTTTTGCTGAAATACAGCGAGGGAAGCCGGCGCGCGCCGAACGTGTAGAGCGCGGCCGAGAGCATGGCGAAGATGTTCGCCAGACGCGAGGCGGCGAAATAGACGCCCGCGGTGGCCGGATCCAGCATCCAGTAGACCAGGATGACGTCGAAATACTGGTTCGCCGCTTCGAGAATGGAGGCGAGCCAGAACCGGAATGCGCTCCGGTTCCAGCGTGAGGTCTCGAAGCGTGCCGTGACCGAGCGCAGGTTCGGCAGCACGCGCACGATCGACACGATCTGCACGACCAGCCCGATGGCCATCGCGACGCTCATCGCGGTGAACAATTCGGCGGGGGTGAGTTGCCGGTGACCGAATAGCGCTGCGATCAGGACCAGGACAACGGCGACCCGCCAGAAGAACTCCCGATTGCCTTCGCCCATCAGGATGCTGACCAGGGATCGTGCGATCTGGCTGCCGAGCATCAGGCCGGCATTGACGGCGGTGAATGCCGAGACCGAGAGGATCAGCAGCCACCACTCGCCGCGAATGGTCGCGACCGCCGCGATCGCGGCGATCGAGATCAGCATCCCGATCGCGGAGTTCTTCAGGCTCGACAGCAGCACACCCTTGGTGAGCTCGGCCTGACCGCGCACCTCGTACTCATTGAGGAATCGAACCAGCAGCAGCTCCTGGCCGACCAGGCCCACGACCGAGGCGATCTGGGCGACGGAGAGCAAGGTCGCAAAATCCCCAAACGCGTCGGGGGTCATCGCCCGCGCGGCCAGCGAGAACAACGCGAATGCGAGCCCGCCGCTGCCAACCTTGAGGAGGATGGTCCCGGCAACGCCGCGCGTCACATCGCGCCGTAGCATTTGAAGAACAGAGGCAATCACCAGAGACGTCTCAATATCCAGTCGGGCTGTTGACCGTAGCAATCGGTGAGGTCAGGAGTGTTAACGTTCTCTTGCTAAGATTCCGTTCCTTTCGGCCAGCCTCCGGGTTCCGTGCAATTGCGAATTTGGCCGCTATGTTGCGCTGCTGCTCCATTCTGGAACGCCGCCGTCCGTGCTGTCTCCATACGGCGCAGGTTGGATTGCTCTCCGGCAGCTCGGTCCAATGGCTTGGGTCGCGTCGGTCGACGCAGGTTTGCGCGTCAAGGGCACCCGTCGAGGCTCCACGGCCAGGCGATTGCCCCGCCATTCTGCTGCGGAGGCTCCAAAAGTTCGGTTTCATGACAGTTCTTGGTGCAAGCCATGTGCCGGGACACTGCTGATCGCGGTCCGGGCGCTCTCGTTAACCTCAACGATAGAACGCGTCGCGTTCGTTCTGCCAGGGCAGGCAGGGCAGGCAAGGAAATTGCAGTTCTACGGTCAATTAGCCGTCGGAGCGGACAAAGATGATTGCCGAGGAAAGTATGACCCAGCCGATCGCATCCTGCGAGGCTGACACTATCGAAGCGGACGTCGCCATTGTTGGCGCGGGTTTGGCGGGCTCGCTTGCGAGGGCCGTTCTCTCCCGGGCCGGGTATCGGGTGGTCCTGATCGACAAGCGCTCGATCCCGCCGGATGAATTCCGCGTCGAAAAGATCGCCGGGCGGCAGATCGATATCTTCCGCCGCCTCGGCTTCATCGACGACGTTGAGGCCATCGCCTCGTCCTATGACCGGGTGCTCAACATCAGGGACGGCAAGCTGGTCGATATCGGCGTCGGCCGGTCCTACGGGGTTTCCTATGCCAACCTCGTCAACATGGCCCGCAGCCTGACGCCCGATACGTCACGCTTCTTGCTCGACCAGGTGACCGATGTCAGCTGCAGCGAGGATCGTCAGCAACTGACGCTGGCTTCCGGAAAACGTGTCGTCTCGCGCCTGGTCGTTCTAGCGACCGGCATGGCGAGCGCGCTTGGCTACAATCTCGGAATGCGCCGGCAGATGATCGCCGCGCGCCACTCGGTCACGTTCGGCTTCACGATCGCGCGGCCGGATAACACGCCATTCGGCTTCGACGCGCTGACCTGCTACGGCAAGGAGGCGGCAGACGGCGTCGACTATCTCAGCCTGTTTCCAATGTCGGGCGGCATGCGCGCGAACCTGTTCATGTTCCGCGATCCGACCGATCCGATCATGCGCGAGCTGCGCCGCGACACCAGACGGACGCTGCTTCGCCTGATGCCGGGTCTGGAGCGCTACCTTGGCGATTTCCAGATCGTCGGCCAGGTGCACAACTGGGTCATGGACCTGTCGGTAACCGAGGGCCATCTGCAGCCGGGTGTCGTGCTGATCGGCGATGCCTACCAGACCAACTGCCCGGCGGCCGGAACCGGCGTGAGCCGCCTGCTGGTGGATGTCGAGCGTCTTTGCACCGAATATGTGCCGGGCTGGCTCGAGACCGACAGCATGGGCACGGAGAAGATTGCGCAGTTCTATTCCGATCGCGACAAGCTCGCCGCCGACCGGCATTCACTGCAACTGGCGCGCTTCCGCCAGGCTTTGACCTCCAACACCGATGTCCGCTGGACCATGCAGCGGAAGCTGCACTTCCTGCGCCGCATTATCACGCATCAGGTGGACCGGATTCATCCGGGATGGGTCATGCGCGTTCGTAGCGCGCTTCGGTAAAGGGGCGGTAAGGCTTTTCCCGGCGGTCTTACCGCGTGCCGGTCGAGGTGCGGACCGGCCTGAAGTCGGTCACCCGCTTGGCGGCCTGCTTGATCCAGGGCGCCTGCTTCAGCGCAAACAATGCAAGCGAGCCGGCCGCGCTGCCGGCCTGCGTCACGCTCGACATCGGCGTGGGCTGACCGCCGAACTGCATCTTGTAGGGCTCGTCACCGATAGTGAAATCGAGCACCCGATCGCCGCGCTCGATGCAGTCCTTGGCAACACGTTCGAAGGTCAGCGCGCCGATCGACTGGCTCTTGTATCCCTCGATGTCGAACGCCGTCATGACGACGAGGAGGCTGCCGCGGTGAGCCAGCCCAAGGGCGGTGGCGATGACCTCGCCATCCATCTTCATGGCGTAGAGCCGGGCAAAGGAGCCGATGCCGCGAAGTGCGACGCTCGAGTAGAAATCGAAATATTCCGGACGCTGCAGCAGGTCACCGTCGCCGTGTGCCTGGAAACGCGGACCGCGAAACTTCCTCATCACGTCCATGGCTTCGTCGATGGAAGCGCTGTCGTTGCAGCATGAGAAGGTGAGCGTGCCCTTCTTGTGGATCTGGCGCCATTTCTTTGCCAGCTCCTTCACATAGGACTTGCCCAATGCGTTGATCTGCCATTGCTCGAACGGCGCGGACAGGACCGTCGCATAGGCATTGGTATCCATCAGGCTGCGGTGAGGCGCCCCGAGCAAATTCTCGATCGGCATCCTGGCATCGAGCAGCTTGGGAATGCGCAGCAGGTCGAACGGCCGGACCAGTTTGCGAAGCTTGTCGCAGGCCTGCCGGTCCTGCAGCAGGTCGGCGAATGTCCTAACGGCGCAGACCGGTGACAGGTAGTCGGACACGCGAAGGTCTGCGAATTCGATCGTGCGCATCGGACCGCGCCGCACCCGCAGCAACGGCAGCACGGCCGCCAGCGCCTTGTTGGCGCGGTGACGGACGACGACGACCAGCGGCTTCGCTGCCGCGGCGGGAGCGAGCTTGCGATAGAGGCTGTCGAGCCACAGCGGATGCTGGAAGGCGGTCGCATCCGAGGCTTCAAACAATGTCACGTATTCTTCAGACAGGAAGTCGAATGCGTCGTCGATGCAGACATCGAACGCGTCATCATTCTTATTCATGTGAGACCAAACAAACGAGTTTTTCAAAGCGCCGGTCGAGCCGCCGTGATCTCCTTATAGCAAAGGCTGATGACCTCGGGCACCGGAAGAATACTATTTGTATTAATGTAATGCGTCGACCTTTGCGCAGTGTTGCTGCTCGAACGTCGCCGGGTTGACGGAATCCAGTGTGATGCTGTCGCTGCACCGAGCGATCGGCATCGTTAACAATCCGTTAAGGCCGTCTCCAATAACACTGCGGCGCGACATCGCATGCGGTCTGGACCGGATATTGCAGTTAAGCGCTCGTAAGTACTGGAGCCCTGCCGAAATGTTGACGAACAGCCATAAAGCCTGCGTTTCCGACGCAATTTCTCCTGCGCAGGCCGATCGCGAACGGCTTCGACGTCTCAATTCGGATCTGGCTGCTCCATCTGTCCGGATTTGCAACAGTTTGAGCACTGGGCAACTGGTTTCCTCCGCGCATATGCCAGCCGGATCATCGATGCCGAACGGCATGCGGGAGCGCCGGACCAATACTGTCGGCAGGGCCGCGACTGCCAGCGTTCCCCGGGCAACCATCGGTGGGCTGCGGCTCGCCGTACTTGATCGCGAGCAGACCGCCGACTTCATGGTCGAGGCGGTGTATCCGAACCGGCGGGTCAATCGCCCGCTCTATCTGACTTCCGCCAACGGCGAGGTGCTGTCGCGCTGCTCGACCGAGCCGATGACCGACCGGCTGTTCCGGGCCGCCGACCTGATCAATGCCGACGGGCAACCGCTGGTCATGGTGTCCAGGCTCCGGTCGTCGAAACCGCTTCCCGAGCGCGTCGCGACCACGGATTTGTTTCACGACGTCGCACGCAAGGCGGAGGAGCTCGGGTTGACCTTCTATTTGTTTGGAGCGAACGAGGCCGAGAACAAGGCAGCCATCGCCAATGTGCGCCGGGCGTATCCGGCACTCAAGATCGTCGGCCATTCGCATGGCTATCTGCGCGGCGACGCGCTGCGGGCCAAGGTGGACGAGATCAACGCCCTGGCGCCCGACTTTCTCTGGGTTGCGCTTGGCGTACCCTACGAACAGGCCTTCGTCGACGAATACATGCCGCGGCTCGGCAATGTCGGCGTCATCAAGACCTCGGGCGGACTGTTCAACTTTCTGTCCGGCTCGCGGCCGCGCGCACCGCGATGGATGCAGATCGTCGGCCTCGAATGGGCCTGGCGGCTTTGGCTCGAGCCGCGCCGGCTGTTCTGGCGCTACCTGACGACCAATCCGCACGCTCTCTATCTCTTGTTCAACCCAACCCGATCCTCGTCAACCAAAGACTGAAGCGTACCGAGTGCAATTTGCGCTCCGGTCCGATCCACCGGAGTAGCAGGCTCATCTGATGAGCGGAGTACAACCGAATGGACGGACGCGCGATCGATGGCTCGATCTGGCAGGCGCCCAGTATCGAGGTCGAAAACTTCGCGAGGACCATCGTCAGTTGGTCGATCACGATCAATGTGATCATGTCGATGGGAACCTTCCACGCTGCGTTGCTTCCGACATCGCTGACCCTGCTGCAGCAGGCCGTCGCGCTGCTGATGTGGGGCGTACTGATCTACGCCAGCCTGTTCATCCGTCCTTGTCTGCGGCTCGCCTTCAATCTCGACGCGCTCGTGATCGTCGCATTCTACGCCTTCGCCACGATCTCGGTGTTCTGGACCAATCTGAGCGTCGCAGCCCTCATGAAGGCCGCGGCGCTCGCGATCACGACGCTCGGCGCGTTCTGCATGATCACCCGCCTTGACATCGACGACATCGTGAAATCGACCACCCGCGGTCTCTTCGTGCTGATCGCGGGCTCGGCGTTCTGTGCGGTGGTCTTCCCGGACATCGGCGTCGACCAGACCTGGATGCATATGGGGCAGTGGCAGGGCGTCTTCGAGTCGAAGCAAACCCTGGGCTTCGCCGGGGCCTATCTCATGTTCTTTGCCTGTTATCGGAAGATAACCGGACAGGGATGGCTTCCGTTCCTCGCGACGGTCGTGCTGGCCTCGACCTGCGTTATCCTCTCGGAGTCGCGCGGCGCCGGCGCCTTGGCGCTGGTCGCCTGCGCGCTGGTCCTGACTTCGCTATGGTCCGTCAGGTGCATGCAGGTCTACGCCATCCTGCCATGTGTCATGTGCGTCGCGGCCGTGTTGCTGATCCTGTATTTCTACACGACCGGATATGACTCCATCCATGTCTTCGACACGACGATCGACTTCACGGAGAGAACCTTCATCTGGCAGTACGCCATCAGCCATTTCGATGATGCGCCGCTGTTCGGAGTTGGCATCAACGGGTTCTGGACCAATCCGGCGATCTACGACTATTTCAACCAGAACCACGGCTGGGTGCTCGATAATTACCACAATGGTTATATCGCCATTCTCGTCGAGACCGGATTCCTGGGCTATTTCCTGTTCACGGCAAGCGTCTTCCTGTTTTCCTACAAGATGCTCTGCCTGATCGCGGCGCGGGCAATCGACCGCCTGCATTGTGCGCTGATCATCGGGTTTGTCTTCCTCAACTGCCAGACCAATTTTACCGAGACGGTCTTCCTTCGCTCGACGATGTTCACGTCGGTGCTGTTGATCGCCTTCTTCCTTGCCATTTGCCGGCCGCTGCCGTCGTCGCGCGCGCAGCCGCGTGAGTTGGAGCAGCCATGATGCCGTTCCGATTGCCTCTGCGAGGAGCTTTAAGCGTGCTGCGCGCGGCGGCGCTTTCTGCTTTGCTGATCTCGCTCGTGAGTGGGGCCGGGCAGGCGGCATCTCCAGGCGTCGCGACATTGGGGCGCGGCATCAATATTCTTGGCTATGACGGCATCTGGGATGGTCACCAGAACGCACCCTTCCGCCTGGAAAACCTCGCCGTCATCCGCAAGGCCGGCTTCTCGCACGTCCGGATCAACTTCTTCGGCTTCAGGCATATGGATTCCGGCAACATGGATGAAGCCGTTTTGCGGCGCCTCGATGCCGTGATCGAGCAGGTCCTGGCGACCAGACTCGTTCCGATCCTCGATGAGCACGACACCGATATCTGCCAGCGCGACGTGCCGGAATGCACCGCGAAGCTCAAGGCGTTCTGGCGTCAGATCGCGTCGCGCTACGCGGGAAAATACCCGGCGCTGGTGTTCGAGATCCTGAACGAGCCCGGCGGGAATATGACCTCGGCCGAGTGGAACGCGCTGCTCGGTGAATGCCTTGCCATCGTCAGGAGCACGAATCCGAAGCGCAATGTCGTGGTCGCCATCCTGAACACCGAGGAGCTGCCGGTCGACCAGCTGGCGCTGCCGACCGACGACAGAAACCTCATTGTCACGTTCCACTATTACCTGCCGCTGCAATTCACCCATCAAGGCGCGCCATGGTCGGCGATTTTCTCCAGGATTGGGCCGTTGAGCTGGGGCTCCGCGGAAGACGAGGCGAGGGCCTCGGCCGATTTCGACAAGGTCAGGTCCTGGTCGGAGAAAGAGAAGCGACCGATCTACCTTGGCGAGTTCGGCGTTTACGAGCGCGCTCCGGCGGAGAGCCGGGCGAAGTATCTGTCGTTCGTGGCGCGAAGCGCGGAGCGATATGGCTGGGCGTGGGCCTATTGGCAGTTCGACCACGATTTCGCGGCATTCGACGGCGCCCGGCAACGCTGGAAGGCGGATATCCTCCGCGCGATCATTCCTCCGCTTCGCTAAGCCCTTGCCGATTGGGCGCGGCGTCCAGTTCAGAACCCGCCGGCTTGCTTGATGACGCGATTGTCGCGCGCCACGAGGACGCCGCCCTTATAGACGGAACGCCCGGAGGGCCGTGCGACCACCGCCTCCTGGATATGCACGGCGTTCAAGGTCACGAAATCCGCCTTCGCGCCAACTTGCAGGCCGTAGTCCTCAAGCCGCAGCGCCTTGGCGCCGGCCGCGGTGACCATGTCGAATGCGATCGCGAGCTCGTCATCGGTGTAGAAGCCCGAGCGATATCCGATCATCATCGCGCGGCCCAGCATGTCGCCATCGCCATAAGGCCACCAGGAGTCGCGGATGTTGTCGTTGCCGCTGAACACGGTGACGCCGGCGTTCCTGAGCGCGGCAACGGGCGGGAACGGCCGGCTGCCCGGCGCATTCGTCATGATCGCCACGCCCGAGCGCGCCAGAATATCGACGGTCTTCCTCAGCGCGTCGGCGGGAATGTCGCCGAGCCCGTAGGCGTGGCTGACCGTGACGCGACCCTCCATGCCGAGCGCGCGTGTCCGCGCCGCGATCTGCTCGACCTCGAAGGCGCCGAGCATGCCGCCATCATGGAGATGGATGTCGACATCGACGCCGTGCTTCTGTGCAACGCCGAAGACAACGTTGAGATGCCCTTCGACATCCCGATCGAAACTTGCGGGATCGAGCCCGCCGACGGCATTGGCGCCGAGCTTGATGGCTTCGTCGAGCAATTGCGGCGTGCCGGGGCTGCTGAGGATCCCGCTCTGCGGAAACGCCACGAGCTGGATATCGATCAGGTGCCGGTATTCGTCCCGCACCTTGAGGATGGTCTCGAGCGACTGCAATCCCACCGAGCCGTCGACCATGACGTGGCTCCGCATCTGCGTCGTGCCATGCCCGATGCAGAGGTCGAGCTGGTTCCGCGCCCGCACGTCCATCGGAGCGGCGGCAGCGAGGTTCTCGGCCTGAAACGCAACCCGCTCGTGGACGTCGAATCCGTTGGTGCAGGGACGGTGCGGTCGCCAGGTGTCGCCGTAGAAGCTGGTGTCGAGATGGATGTGGCCTTCGACGAAGCCGGGCACGACAAGCGCGTTGCCGAGATCGACGATCTCGACCCCGGCCGGGCGCTCGCCCGTCGCTTCGATCGCAATGATGCGGCCGCCGCGAACCAGCATATCGCGGCTTTTGCCGTCGCCGAACCCGGCATTGACGAAGAGCTTGTCGGCCGGCATCAATCTGTCCTTCTTGTCGTTTGTGTCACATGCAGATCGCGCTATGTGCCATGCCTTGCCTAACACAGTCCGACGAATAATACTCCCCAGGCACAGCTAGACAAGGAACCGTGAGCATTGCCGAAGATTGCGAGCAGGGAATTCGATGTCAGGCGCGCAGCCTTTGCCGCGACCATCGGCAACATGCTGGAGTTCTACGACTTCATCACCTACAGCTTCTTTGCGACCGAGATCGGGCGCACTTTCTTTCCCGCGCATAGCGAATACGGCAGCCTGATGCTGTCGCTCGCGACCTTCGGTGCCGGTTTTCTGACGCGGCCGATCGGCGGCATCGTGCTTGGCATCTTCTCCGACCGCGTCGGCCGGCGGCCGGCGATGCTGCTGAGTTTCGCGCTGATGGGGGGCGCGATCCTGACCATCGCGCTGACGCCATCCTATGCCGCCATCGGCATTGTGGCTCCGATCATCGTGATCCTGGCGCGGATGGTGCAGGGATTCGCGCTCGGCGGCGAGGTCGGGCCGACGACAGCCTATCTGATCGAGATCGCTGCGCCCAGGAATCGCGCGCTGGTGGTGGCATGGCAGCCGGCCAGCCAGGAGATTGCGGCGACGGTCGGCGCCCTTGTCGGTGTCATCCTGAGCAGCACGATGGCGCCCGACATGCTGCAGGCTTACGGATGGCGCGTCGCGTTCCTGCTCGGGGCCGTCTGCCTGCCGTTCGGCATATGGATGCGCCGCACGCTACCGGAAACGGTCTCGCATGGCGAGCACGTTGCTGGGCAGGTCGAACGCTCCAGCCATGTCGCGCTGGCGCGCCGCCATCTCCGCGTGATCGTGCTGGCGCTGATGATCCTGGCCAGCGGCACGATCTCGACCTACGTGACGCAATACATGACGACCTACGCCAAGAACACGCTGCATGTATCGTCGTCTCTCGCATTCACCGTATCGCTGGTCGGCAACGGACTGCAGATCATCGGCGCGGTGCTGGGCGGCTGGCTCGCCGACCGCCTCGGCCGCAAGCCGATCATGATCTGGCCGCAGCTCGTCGTGCTCGTGCTGACCTATCCGGCCTTCCTGTGGATCGTCGATGACCCCGGCGCATGGTCGCTGTTGTTCGGCTTCGGCATCCTGTCGTTCATTGGATCGCTGCCGTTCACGGCATTCTATGCCGCCTTCACCGAAGCGCTGCCGCAGACCATTCGCGGCGGCGTGTTTGCCACGATCTACGCGGTCGCAATCGCGACGTTCGGCGGCACCGCGCAACTCGTGGTCACGTGGCTGCTCCACGTGTCGGGAGATCCGCTGGCTCCGTCCTGGTACCTGCTGCTCGCGGCCGCGGTCGGCATCGTGGCGATGAGCCTGATGCCCGAGACCGCGCCGGTGAAGGTCGGCGAGAAGTAGAGCGTTCTCGAGCGAAGTGATACGGGTTCGCGTGAAGAAACGCGTCAAAACAAAATTCTAGAGCCCCGTTCCGATTCAATCGGAACGGAAAAGGCTCCAGGCGCCGGCCCGCACTCAATCCATGTCGCGAAAGGCGTGACCGTTGGCCTCGATCTCCTTCACGAGCTGCGGCGGCAGATTGGCCTGCGCCGAGGTGCCGTCGAACACCCAGTCCTTGGCGTCGGCAAGGTCGGGAAGGCCGGCGCCCTTGCGCACATAAAGGCCGACCGACGCCTTCTTCGCGTTGATGTAGAGATCGTAGTCCTGCATTGCGCGCCTCCTCTCCGTTGCACGTTTAGCGGAAGTCCCGGCAAGGCCGGAGACTTTCTGGAAGAGTGAACGCCGATAAGGCTAGGCCGGTTTCTTCGCCTCCGGCGCAAGCACCACCGACGCTTCGCTCGTCAGCATCAGGAAGGTGATGGTCTCCTGGAAATACAGCTGGACCGATGTCACCGAGTGACTGAGATAGCCGATCGATAGGTCCTGGCCGATCGAGAGCTGGAAATCGCCGCCCCGGGTGGTGAGCAGAACGCCACCCTCGATCGCGGGCGCCCAGATGATCTTGCCGTCGACCAGCCGCTGGATGTGCTGCAGCACAGGGTAGCCGTCATCGGTCGCGCCGCCGATCGCGGTATAGGGTTCGGTGCCGAGCAGGAGCGTATAGGGACCGTTGACGCCGGCGAGCCGCAACTGGCTGACCGCCTGTGCGACTACCGCGGGGTAATTCTTGACGCTCGACGGCAGCGTCAGCACCGGGTTGCTGGTGCCCTGACGGATGCCCTGAATGCCGGCGGCGGTGTAGCCATCGAACACCGCACGATCCTCCGCGAAGGCGATCTTGCGCGCGGCGTCCTTCAGCGGATCCCAGTCGGAATCATTCGAGCCGCGTTCGACATCGTCGATCGCCTGGCGCGAAAGCTCGAACGGCACGCGCAGCTCGACCAGAGCGCGGACATCGCGTTGCGTCGCTTCGACCCCGTCGCCGGGCGTCGCAATTTTCTTGAGATGGCCGGTGCCGACGGCGGAGAAGTCCGTTCCCTTCGGGCCATCGACGTCGACGACACGGCGCGCCGCCAGATGGCGCTTCAACGTGCGCGAGGCTTCCTCTTCGATCTGGGCCCATGCCGCGTCCGAAATAGGGGCGAGTCCCCGATGAAGATTATTCATGTCCAGCCTCTCCTTTCAGTGAACCGATACCGAGCGAGCTATCGGATGGCGGCATTCTCGGTGCGGGTGTGTCGTCAGCCGCTGCGTCATCCAGAGACGGTTCAGCAGGTGAGGCTGCAGGCGCCTCGCTCGCGACCGCCTCCAGGAAGGTCGCCGACGGGATGAAGAACAGCATGCCGGTCACGGCGCGGCTGAAGTCGAGCAGGCGATCGTAGTTGCCCGGCGGCTTGCCGACGAACATGTTCTCCAGCATCTGCTCGATCCGGTACGGGGACTTGGCATAGCCGATGAAATAGGTGCCGAACTCACCTTTGCTGATGTTGCCGAACGGCATGTTGTCGCGGACGATATCGAGCTCCTCGCCGTTCTCCACGATCGTCGTCAGGGCGTTGTGCGCGTAGCTCGGCTTCACCGCATCGTCGAGCTCGATATCGGACAGCTTGGTCCGGCCGATGATCTTTTCCTGCATCTCGACCGGTAGCTCGTTCCACCTCTTCAGGTCGTGCAGGTATTTCTGTACGATCACATAGCTACCGCCGGCGAAGGCTGCGTCCTCGTCGCCGATGATGGTGGCGTCGGTTGCCGCCTGGTCCTCCGGGTTCTCCGTGCCGTCGACAAAGCCGAGCAGGTCGCGCTCGTCGAAATATTTGAAGCCGTGCACCTCGTCGGACGAGGCGACGGCATCGCCGAGGCGCGTCATGATCTGTGTCGCGAACTCGAAGCACAGGTCCATCGGCACCGCGCGGATGTGAAACAGCAGATCGCCCGGCGTCGCGACCGCGTGGTGGACGCCGTGGATTTCGCGGAACGGATGCAGGCCTTGCGGCTTCGGCGCGCCGAACAGCCGGTCCCATGCGTCGGAGCCGATGCCCATGACGCAGGACAGCCGGCCTTCGAGATCGCGGAAGCCCACGGCGCGCACCAGCGCAGCCAGGTCGGCGCAGAGTGAACGCACCACCGCATCATATTCCGGATTGGGCTTGATCATGACCGCAAGGAAGATGGCCGCGCGCGTCAGCTTCGCAGCGACCGGTTGCGGAACAGCTGATGGCACGCATCTCTCCTTACTAAGCGGCACTTCCACGAGGACAAGAAGGCAGGTGCTGGACGCCGGATCAACGTCCAGGCAGGGCACAGGAGCATGTCACCGGAACCTTTACAAGGGCTCGAATGGCTCACGCTCGTGCAGAGGTATCTGTGTCAATCGACGGGCTTTCCGGACTTCTCCTCCTCCAGGGTCACCGCAATGGCGGCATTGGCCGAGAGCCGCACCTTGGAGCCTTCGACACCCGCAACGAAGCCGAGCTCGATAAAGTGGTGATTGCCTTTGTGGAAGCCGTCGCTCTCACTTTTCTTGAGCTTGATGCGGTTTCCTTCGATGCGATCGACGGTGCCGATATGGACGCCATCGGCGCCGATGACTTCCATGTTGTCCCTGATGTTCTGCTGCGTCATGGCGCTCTCCCTGGTTGAAGGTCAGCTTGCATATGATGCGGCCAGACGACGCGGCGATGACAGTGCGCCGTCGGCAATCCGGGCTTGTCTCACACCGGTTCGAATTCGTCCGCCGCGGCGTTCTCCGGTTTCTTGCCGTTGAAGGTGAGGCCGGCCTTGGTGGCGGAGAGCTTCACCTGCGAGCCGTCGCGCACGTCGCCGGCCAGAATCATCTCCGCGAGCGGATCCTGCACGCTGCGCTGGATCACCCGCTTCAACGGGCGGGCGCCATAGGCTGGATCCCAGCCTTTCTCCGCCAGCCAGTCGCGCGCCTTCGGGTCGAGCTCCAGCTCGATCTTGCGATCCTCGAGCAGCTTGCGCAGGCGCGAAAACTGGATCTCGACGATGCGGCCCATATCGCTCTTCTGCAACCGGTGGAACAGGATGATCTCGTCGATCCGGTTGAGGAACTCCGGGCGGAAGTGCGCCCGCACCATGTTCATCACCTGCTCGCGCACCGCGCCCGTGCTCTGGCCCTCCGGCTGGTTGACGAGATATTCCGCGCCGATGTTCGAGGTCATGATGATCAGCGTGTTGCGGAAATCGACGGTGCGGCCCTGGCCGTCGGTGAGACGTCCGTCGTCGAGCACCTGCAGCAGCACGTTGAAGACGTCGGGGTGCGCCTTCTCGATCTCGTCGAACAGCACGACCTGGTAGGGCCGCCGCCGCACCGCTTCCGTCAGCGCGCCGCCCTCGTCATAACCGACATAGCCGGGCGGCGCGCCGATCAGCCGCGAGACCGAGTGCTTCTCCATGTATTCGGACATGTCGAGGCGGATCATCGCGGTCTCGTCGTCGAACAGATATTCGGCGAGCGCCTTTGCCAATTCGGTCTTGCCGACGCCGGTAGGGCCCAAGAACATGAAGGAGCCGATCGGCCGGTTCGGGTCTTGCAGGCCGGCGCGAGCGCGCCGAACCGCGGTCGACACCGCGCGGACCGCTTCTGCCTGGCCGACGACGCGCTTGCCGAGCATCTCCTCCATGCGCAGCAGCTTGTCCTTCTCGCCTTCCAGCATCTTGTCGACCGGGACGCCGGTCCAGCGCGACACCACCTGCGCGATATTGTCGGCGGTTACCGTCTCGCTGGCGGACGAGGTCTCGCTGGCCTCGACCGCAGCGAGCTTCTTCTCGAGTTCCGGAATGCGGCCATAGGCGAGCTCGCCTGCCTTCTGGAATTCACCCCTGCGCTGCGCATTGGCAAGCTCGGTGCGCAACTGCTCGAGCTCGCCCTTCATTTTTTGAGCATCGGAGAGCTTGCTCTTTTCCGACCGCCATTTCGAGGTCATGTCGGCTGACTTCTTTTCCAGATCTGCAAGATCCTTCTCGAGCGTCTGCAGGCGGCTCTTGGAGCCGAGATCGGTCTCCTTCCTGAGCGCCTCCTGCTCGATCTTGAGGCGGATGACCTCGCGGTCGAGCGAGTCGAGCTCCTCCGGCTTGGAATCGACCTGCATCTTCAGCCGAGCCGCCGCCTCGTCCATCAGGTCGATGGCCTTGTCGGGCAGGAAACGGTCGGTGATGTAGCGGTTCGACAGCGTGGCGGCGGCGACCAGCGCTGAATCCGCGATGCGTACGCCGTGATGCTGCTCGTATTTGTCCTTCAGGCCGCGCAGGATCGAGATGGTGTCCTCGACCGTCGGCTCGGAGACGAACACCGGCTGGAAACGCCGGGCCAGCGCCGCATCTTTCTCGACATGCTTGCGGTATTCGTCGAGCGTGGTGGCGCCGATGCAATGCAGCTCGCCCCGGGCGAGCGCAGGCTTCAGCAGGTTCGACGCGTCCATCGCGCCGTCGCCCTTGCCGGCGCCGATCAGCGTGTGCATCTCGTCGATGAACAGGATGATGCCGCCTTCGGCGGACGTTACCTCCTGCAGCACTGCCTTGAGCCGTTCCTCGAACTCGCCGCGATACTTTGCACCCGCGATCAGCGCGCCGAGATCGAGCGCAAGCAGCGCCTTGTCCTGCAGGCTCTCCGGCACGTCGCCATTGACGATGCGCAGCGCGAGGCCCTCGACGATCGCAGTCTTGCCGACGCCGGGCTCGCCGATCAGGACGGGATTGTTCTTTGTCCGCCGCGACAGAACTTGAATCGTGCGTCGGATCTCCTCGTCGCGGCCGATCACCGGGTCGAGCTTACCGTCGCGCGCGGCCTGGGTGAGGTCGCGGGCGTACTTCTTCAGCGCGTCATAGGCATTCTCGGCGGACGCGCTGTCCGCGGTGCGGCCCTTGCGCAGTGCGTTGATCGCCGCATTCAGGTTCTGCGGATTGACGCCGCCCTTGGCCAGCAGCTTGCCGGCCTCGCCGTCCTTGTCGGCCGCGAGGGCCTGCAGCAGGCGTTCGACCGAGACAAAGCTGTCGCCGGCCTTGTCGGCAGCCTGCTCCGCCGCGGCGAAGGCGCGTGCGGTCTCGGGCGCCAGATAGATTTGTCCGGAGCCGGCACCGCTGACCTTCGGCACCTTCGCCAGCGCGTCTTCGGTCGCCTTGAGGATCGCGCGCGAGTTGCCGCCGGCCCGGTCGATCAGACCGGCCGCGAGGCCTTCGGGGTCATCGAGCAGCACCTTCAATATGTGGAGTGTCGAGAACTGTTGATGTCCCTCGCGCATCGCGAGCGATTGTGCCGACTGAATGAAGCCGCGAACGCGATCAGTATATTTTTCTATGTTCATCGTGGCACCTCAAGGCAACACAGGGCGTCCAGATCCAGTATGCCACGCATTGCCGCCGGCGACAGATGGCGGAACGATGACACCCATCATGCGGCAGCCCAGTGCAATTGCGCCGACGGAAACCGCAGGCCTGACGCTGCCGCACCTCGCATCGTGTGGTCCTTTCAGAGGAGTGTCAATCGTGGAGCGCGCCCGTTGGCATGCTGCATTTGAGCTCTTGCGACGGCTGATGTTCGTCTCTGGCACTCATCGGATGGCTCTGCTACGGACACGCGCAAGCCGGGCGCTCGCACGCCTCACGCCGATAGCGGCCCGGCCGATCGCGGTGCTTTGCGAAGCGAGCGTCGCGATGAGCACGGATCGTTACGATCGGACGAAAGCCAAAGTCATATTCGCACTTTCGGAAACGGTGATCTCGCACGCTGCGTAGCTCACCCGATGATGCAGGCGAGCGTCGCGCGTTGTTCCACTGAATCGCGCAGCGCCGCATCACTGCGGCCCTGAACCGTCGATGAATAGCTGGGTGAGTGCGTTTCCGGTTGCGTCGATGCGTTTCAGGCTGGTGTAAGGTCAAGGCGCTAGCGATGAAGTGTGTCGGTGCGTTGCCGATACGCGGAACTTTTGTTCCGGTTCTCATGTTGAACGTGCTTATCGAAGAGGCTCCCAATGACAACTCGTCTCCTATCGACCGTGTCGTGTGCAGCAATTGTCACGGCATCGTTCTATGCGACTGCCGTGTCAGCAATCGCGCAGGATGCGGCATGCGCGCCGGTCTCTGCCGTCGAGACCGCGCCGCCGCCGCTGCCGACCTACGATCAGCCGCCGGTGCCAGGGCCCGGCTACATGTGGTCGCCGGGCAATTGGTCGTGGGATGAGGATCGCGGCGATTACTATTGGGTGCCGGGCACCTGGGTGCAGCCGCCGCGGGTCGGGCTGCTGTGGACTCCCGGTTACTGGGGCGCATTCGGCGGCGGCTTCATTTTCCACCAGGGCTATTGGGGTGATCGCGTCGGCTTCTACGGCGGTATCAATTACGGTTTCGGCTATGGCGGATCCGGCTATGAAGGCGGCCACTGGGATCACGGCAATTTCTTCTACAATCGCACTGTGAACAATCTGCAGGGCGCGCGGATCACCAACGTCTACGAGAAGAACGTCACGATCAATCAGACCACCGTCAACAACGTCAGCTACAATGGCGGCCGCGGCGGCATCGAGGTGCGGCCGACTCCCGCCGAACGTACGGTCGCGAAGGAGCAGCATTTCGCGGCGACGCCGTTGCAACGCAAGCAGGTCGAGACTGCAAGCCAGGATCCGAGCCTGTTCAAGCGGACCAACAACGGCGTACCCACCGTCGCCGCAACGGCGCGTCCCGGCGAACTGAAGGGACCGGGCGTGGTTCGCGCGCGGCCGGCGGGCGAGGCGCTGCCTGCCACCGCCGCGCGGCCGGCGGCCGGGGAGCCAGCGCGTCCGGGGGCTGCAACTGCACCGGCGCCGGCTGACTCCCATGCACTGCCTGTCCCGGGGAAGGAGGGTCCGGCGATGCATCCATCCGCTCAGGAGAACAAGCCCGCGGCCGAGCAGAAGCGCGCAGCTCCAGCTCCCGAGACGAAGGTCGAGCCGCGACCCGCTGCACCGGCGCCTGCCGGATCGCATGCGCTTCCGGTCCCCGAGAAGGGGATTGCGGCGCATCCACCCGCTCAGGAGAACAAGCCCGCGGCCGAGCAGAAGCGCGCAGCGCCTGCCGCCGAGCCGAAGGTCGAGCCGCGGCCCGCCGAGCCGGCCGCAAAGCCCGTCGCACGGCCGGAGCAGGCAGCAAGGCCCGAACCGCGGCCGGAGCCTGCGGCAAGGCCGGAAGCGCACCCGGAGACGATGGCGCGCCCTGAGGCGCATCCGCAGCCGGCGGCGCGGCCGGAGCCGCACGTCCAGGCGGCGCCGCACGCTCAGGCGCCGCACGTTCAGACGCCGCCGCATGGTGCGCCTGCGGCAGGTCATCCTGCGGAGGAGAAGCGCCAGGAGCAACACTGAGGTAAGATCGCGCTCCGCCGGCTCATTCCGGCGGAGCGCGCTATCTCTTTCGCCCATGCGCAAGCGATCATCACTGGAGGTCAGTTATTGGCACAGAGTCACGGTGGCGACGGACAGCTTGACGATGGAAAGCCCCGCCTGAGCGAGGACGACATGCAGCGAGCTCTGCTCGGTCCGAGGGGCGTGCCGGGCAAACCGGATACCGCCAAGATGACGCCGCAGCAGAAAAAGAACATGCCGAACTATCTCGACCCCGGACATACCTCATAAGCGACGATGACGTGAACACATGCTGCGTCGCCCGTTCCTGGGCAGCGCGTCTGCGCACTTGCAAATCGTCTGCTTTTGCGTCCTCATGATTGCAGGTGCACTCACGGTGTTGCGGAGCAGGTTGTGAGAAATCCGTACGAGGTTCTTGGCGTTACCCCGACGGCGTCCTCAGTCGATATCCAGAAGGCATATCGAAAGCTGGCAAAGAAGCTGCATCCGGATCTCAATCCAGGTGACAAGGCGGCCGAAGAAAAATTCAAGGAAGTCGCTGCTGCGAACGATCTGCTCTCTGATGCCGAGAAGCGCAAGCGCTTCGATGCCGGCGAGATCGACGCGAGCGGTGCCGAGCGGCCGCAGCATCGTTATTATCGAGATTTCGCCACCGCCGACGAGGGGCATCCCTATGCCGACAGTTCGGGCTATGCCGACTATATGGACCAGGACGACGCGTTCGCCGAGCTGCTCCGGCGCAGCGAGCAGGCGCGTGCGAACCGGCGCGGCCGCGACCTACACTACAGCCTTGCCATCGACTTCGCGGAATCGATCACCGGTGCGAGCAAGCGCCTGACGCTTCCCGACGGCGGCACGCTCGACGTGACGATCCCGCCGGGCCTCGTCGACGGCCAGATCATTCGCCTGCGCGGCAAGGGCATGCCCGGCAGCGGCAAAGGTGGTCCTGGCGATGCGCTGATCGAGGTCGAGGTTCGCCCCGATCCGCGCTTCACCCGTGAGGGCGACGACATCACGCTGGAACTGCCGATCTCGCTATCCGAGGCGGTACTCGGCGGAAAGGTCCGCGTTCCGACGCCGACGGGCGCCGTGACCATGACGGTTCCGAAGGGCTCGAACACCGGCACGACGATGCGGTTGCGCGGCAAGGGCGCGCCCAGCGTCGGCGGCGGTCACGGCGATGAGTTCGTCAAGCTCAAGGTGGTCCTGCCCAAGGGATCCGATCCCGCGCTCGAGGCGTTTGTGTCGAACTGGGATCGCAAGGCATTCAATCCGCGTGAGGATGGTGCATCATGAACAAGCAGCAGTTCCTCATCGATGCGGGTCTAGAGGTGCAGACCCTGGAGTTCTGGATCGAGCAGCAATGGCTCGTTCCGGACGAGACCGCTCACGAGGTCAGTTTCTCCGACACCGACGTGGCGCGCGCGCATCTGATCCGGGACCTGAAGGCTGACTTCGGCGTCAACGACGAGGGCATCGATGTCATCCTCCATCTGGTCGATCAGCTTCACGGCTTGCGCCGCGCGTTCGAGCAATTGCACAAGGATATTGCGTCACCATCGCGCTAGCAGCCTTGCTCACGCGCCGAACGACGCACTCAGCCTGGGAGACGATCATGATGGACAAGCCGACGCCGCTGGCCCATGGCGAGATCGACGTTCTCATCCTGCAGGCGCTGGTGCGCAAGCTGATCGCAAAGGGCGTGCTGACGCCGGACGACGTCCGCGCGATGCTGTTCGAGGCTGCGAAAAACCTGGACCTTGTCGGCAGCGAGCTGACGACGGAAGCCGCCAACATCATCGTGCAGGAAGATCTGGCGCCCGCATTCCTCGGCGGCTGATTTCGTCAGGTCTGGCCGCTGCGGTTGGAGACCAGCCGGATTTGCGTGATCTGGTCGGCATTGCCGGCGAGATAGGACTGCGCATCGCGCACCAGCCGCTCGATTGCCGCGGCGTCATAGCTCGGATGACGGGTGTTCAGATGCAGATCGGTCTCGATCTGCATTACATTGGTCGTGGCCTCAGCGCCGATCTCGATCGAGAACGACACCAGCGAAACGTGCGGGCTCTTGAACGCCATCTCATCATCTCCATTCATCCCGCGCGGGCGCGGGCTCACCGCGTCTGGCCCGTGGGCGACGTTACCCTAGGCTGCTGAATCTTCCGTGGCAGCCTGCGCATGTTGCATGGCAGCTGCTGGCCGCCCCCGGTCAAGCTCCTCGATCATGCCGCGGGCGATCTCGCGCTCGCCCATGATCACGATGTCGGCCCCCAGGCCTTTCAGATGATCGACCTCCGCGTCCGAATGCGCGCGCGCGATGATCTGGATATCGGCATTGGCGGCGCGCGCCTGCTCGACGATTTGCCCGGCCTCGAACGCTTCGGGAATCGCGATGACCAGCGATCGCGCGCCGGCCGGGTTGGTCGCGCGCAGCACGCTGGCGCGCGCGGCGTTGCCCATCAGGGCCTCGATGCCGCACTGCTTGAGTTTGGCGACCATGTCGTCCGACGCCTCGACCGCGAGAAACGGTGCGTTGCGCTGATGCAGAGCATCGCCCACGATGCTGCCGACCCGGCCGTAGCCGACCAGGATGGTGTGATCCTGCAATTCGGTGACCGGGATCGGCTCGGCGGTTGTTGCAGTTGGCGAGGAGGCCTGCGGCTTCTCGAGTCGCGATGTCAGCCAGTCGACGACCGCGAACACCAGCGGGTTGAGCATGATCGAGAAGATCGCGCCGGCCAGGATCAGGTCGCGGCCGGCCTTCGGCAGCAGATCGAGCGCAACGCCGAGCTCCGCCAGGATGAAGGAGAATTCGCCGATCTGGGCAAGGCTCGCCGAGATCATCAGGGCGGTCGCCATCGGATGACGGAACAGCACGACGATCAGAAGCGCAGCAAGCGACTTGCCGACCACGATGACGAACAGCGTCGCGACGAAAGGCCAGGGCTCACGAACTATGCTGAGCGGGTCGAACAGCATGCCGACCGAGACGAAGAACAGCACCGCGAATGCGTCGCGCAGCGGCAGGGTTTCCTGGGCGGCGCGCTGGCTGAGCGGCGATTCCCGCAGCATCATCCCGGCGAAGAAGGCGCCGAGCGCCAGCGAAACCCCGAACAGCTTGGTCGCGCCGAACGCGATGCAGAGCGCGATCGCGAGCACGGCGAGCCGGAACAGCTCGCGCGATCCGGTATGCGCGATGTAGTGCAGAGCCCATGGGATCAGCCGGCGTCCGACCACCAGCATCAGCGCGATGAATACGGCGATCTTGATCAGCGTCAGCACCAGCACGCCGGTCAGCCCGAGGCCGAAACGGGCGGCGAGCGGGTCGGCGGTGAGGGCTGCGCCATCGCCGCCCTGGAAACTCGCCACCGCCGGAAACAGCACCAGTGCGAGCACCATCGCGAGATCTTCGACGATCAGCCAGCCGACCGCGATCTTGCCGCGTTCGGTATCCATCAGCCGGCGCTCCTGCAGCGCGCGCAACAGCACGACGGTACTCGCAACGGATAGGGCAAGGCCGAACACCAGGCCCGCGCCGACGGTCCAGCCCATCAATAGCGCGAGGCCGAGGCCCATCAGCGTCGCGACCGCAATCTGCGCAATTGCACCGGGCACCGCAATCGCTCGCACCGACAGCAGATCGTTCAGCGAGAAATGCAGGCCGACGCCGAACATCAGGAGAATGATACCGAGCTCAGCGAGCTCGGTGGCCAGCGCCTGATCGGCGACGAAGCCGGGCGTGAAGGGACCTACGGCAACGCCTGCGAGCAGATAACCGACCAGCGGCGGAACCCGAAAGCGCTGGGCGATGGTTCCGAAAACGAAAGCGAGTCCGAGGCCCGCGACGATGGTCGCGATCAGAGGTGTGTCATGCGGCATTTCGCGTTGTCGCACGGCATCATTGGCGATGCACCGCGACCAATTGAGGCGGGGTGTCACACGGCGGAACTCTGATCTATTGCTCATGGCCTGAGCATATGATCTCATGCCGGGATGGATCCGCGGCTTCCCAAGACCGATCTGGTCATCTTCGACTGCGACGGTGTTCTCGTCGACAGCGAGGAGTTGAGCTGCCGCTGTCTCGCCGAGGCGATGATTCAGGCCGGCATCGAGATGAGCACCGAGCAGGCGCTCGAACTTTTCCTCGGGCGCAGCACCACGGCTTTGGTCGAGTACTGCCGGGGCGTGGGAAAGCCGTTGTCCGCGACTTTTCTGCCTGAATTGGCGCACCAGGTGCGCGAGACCTTCCGCTCGCAGCTCAAGCCGATTGCGGGCATTGCTGCCGTGCTCGCGGAATTGCGCCTGCCATATTGTGTCGCTTCGTCGAGCGATCTTGAGCGAGTGAAGTTCTCGCTGGAGCTGACGGGTCTTGCGACCAGCTTCGGGCAGCGGCTCTACACCTCGCAGATGGTCAAGCACGGCAAGCCGGCGCCGGATCTGTTTTTACATGCGGCAAGCGCGATGGGGGCCGAACCGCGCCGCACGCTTGTGATCGAGGATAGCGTCAGCGGGGTGACGGCCGCGAAGGCCGCCGGCATGAAAGTGTGGGGATTTGTCGGCGGCGCCCACTATCGGTTGGCAGATGGCAGTGCTCTGCTGCGGCAGGCCGGGGCGGATCGAATCTTCGCCTCGATGACGGATTTCTGGATGGAAGGCTGACGCAAGACGATGGCTGCGCCCGACAACGAAAAGTCTCGCCTCGACGATGCGGCGCGCGCCGGCTGGCTCTATTTCATCGCGGGCCATACCCAGGACGAAATTGCAAAAATGCTGCAGGTGTCGCGCGCCTCGGCGCAGCGCCTGGTGTCGCTGTGTCTTGCGGAGCGGCTGATCACGTTTCGTCTCGAACACCCCATTGCGGCCTGCATGGAGCTGGCATCGCGGCTGAAGGCGCGGTTCGATCTGGTGCATTGCGACGTCGTGCCATCAGATCCGGCGGCGCCGCTGTCGAATGCAGGGATCGCCGAGCGCAGCGCCAATCTGCTGGAGATGACGCTGCGCTCGGAAACCCCCGTCATCGTAGCGCTCGGCACCGGCCGCGCGGTGCGCGCCGCAGTCGAGCGGGTCTCGCCGATCGAGCGGCCCGATCACCAGATCGTCTCGCTGGTCGGCAACATCTCCGCCGACGGCTCGGCGAGTTTCTACGACACGGTGGGGCGGCTCGCCGACCGCACCGGTGCGCGCCATTACCCGATGCCGCTGCCGTTCCTGATGTCGAGCGAGGACGAGCGCAACCGCATGGTTCGCATCGACCCGATCGCGCGGGTGAGGGCGGTCGCCGCCAAGGCCGATCTGCGGCTGATCGGCATCGGCCAGATGGATCAGAAGGCCCAGGTCCATGTCGACGGCTTTGTCACCCGCGAGGAGCTCCTGGAGATGATACGGCTCGGCGCGGTCGGCGAGGTGACCGGCTGGGCCTATGACGCCAAGGGCCGTTTGATCAAAGGCGGCACCAACAAGCGCCTGACCAGCATCCCGCCGCAGATCCCCGCGGAATCAACCACGATCGCGGCGGCTGTCGGCGTCGCCAAGGTGCCGTCGATCAAGGCCGCGCTGGCGGGCCGGGTGATCAACGGCCTCATCACCGATGAGGCCACCGCACGCGCAGTTCTGGATCGCTAGTCGCTCTCTTCGCTTTCGCAAAAACCTTCATTCCAGGCTGCGGTGGAACCGCAATGCGTGGGACGGGGCGCACCGCGCGCTTGACAAACTTTAACGACAGGATGAACATACGCTCAACACGTGGGCATATGCTCAACGTGACATAAGGGAGGTCACCTTGAAAAACGTCCTTTGCGCCGTTGCGGGCGCGGCTGCTGTTTTGATCTCTGCCCCCTCGATCGCCCAGACCACGCTGACGGTGGCGACCGTCAACAATGGCGACATGATCCGCATGCAGGGGCTTACCAGCGAATTCACCGCGAAGAATCCCGACATATCAGTCAAATGGGTGACGCTCGAGGAGAACGTGCTGCGCCAGCGCGTGACCACCGACATCGCCACCAAGGGCGGCCAGTTCGACGTGCTCACCATCGGCACCTATGAGGTGCCGATCTGGGCCAAGAAGAGCTGGCTGGTGCCGCTCGACAAGCTCGGCGCCGATTACGACGTCAATGACCTGCTGCCGAAGATCAAGGACGCGGTGTCGGTCGACGGCAAGCTCTACGCCGCGCCGTTCTACGGCGAGAGCTCGATGGTGATGTACCGCACCGACCTGTTCGACAAGGCCGGCCTGAAGATGCCGGAAAGCCCGACCTGGGACTTCGTGGTCGACGCCGCCAAGAAGCTGACCGACAAGTCGGGCGGCGTCTACGGCATCTGCCTGCGCGGCAAGGCCGGTTGGGGCGAGAACATGGCGTTCCTGACCGCAATGGCGAATTCGTTTGGCGCGCGCTGGTTCGACGAGAAGTGGGAGCCGCAGTTCAATTCGCCGGAATGGAAGAAGACGCTCACGACCTATGTCGACGTGATGAAGCAGGCCGGCCCTCCCGGCGCCAGCTCCAACGGCTTCAACGAGAACCTCGCGCTGTTCAATGCCGGCAAATGCGCGATGTGGATCGATGCCACGGTGGCGGCATCGTTCGTGAGCAATCCGAAGGAATCCACGGTCGCCGACAAGGTCGGCTTTGCGCTGGCGCCGAACACCGGGCTCGGCAAGAATGCCAACTGGCTGTGGGCATGGAGTCTCGCGGTCCCTGCCGGCTCGAAGAAGGTCGAGGCGGCCGAGAAGTTCATCGCCTGGGCGACCAGCAAGGACTACACCAAGCTCGTCGCCGCGAAGGAAGGCTGGGCCAACGTGCCGCCCGGCACGCGCTCCTCGCTGTACAAGAACCCCGACTATCTGAAGGTTGCTCCCTTTGCCAAGCTGACGCTGGCCTCGATCGACGCCGCCGATCCGAACAAGCCGACGGTGAAGCCTGTGCCCTATGTCGGCGTTCAATACGCGGCGATCCCTGAATTCCAGGGCATCGGCACCCAGGTGGGTCAGCAGTTCTCGGCCGCGCTGTCCGGCTCGACAACAGTCGATGCCGCGCTCACCGCCGCGCAATCCGTGACCGAGCGCGAAATGAAGCGCGCGGGCTACATCAAATAAACCACGCGCGACCCAATAGCCAAGGCGTGCCAAACGCCTTGGCCTCCCGACCAGCTTAGACCTCCCGAGCTGGGCCACTCGCGACCATCCTGTCCCGCAGCGGGATGGTCGCTCCTTTCCGAGAGAAGGAGGCGGGGATGGCGACCCAGCAGACCCAACTGCTCGCACGCACACTGCTCTCGCCCGCCGTGGCGCTGCTGTTCATCTGGATGATCGTGCCGCTGGCGCTCACGATCTACTTCGCGACCCTGCATTACAATCTGCTCGACCCCGGCTCCGAGCAGTTCGTGGGCCTGGAGAACTTCCGCTACTTCCTGACCGATCCGGCCTTCCTTGCCTCGCTGCAGAACACCCTGGTGCTGGTCGGCTCGGTGCTCGCGATCACGATCGTCCTCGGCGTGCCGCTGGCGCTTCTGCTCGACCAGCAGGTGGTCGGGCTCTCCATCGTCCGGCTGATGGTGATCGCGCCGTTCTTCGTGATGCCGACGGTGAGCGCGCTGGTCTGGAAGAACCTCCTGATGCATCCGGTGTCGGGCCTGTTCGCCTGGATCGCGCATTTGTTCGGGCTGCCGGCGATCGACTGGTTCAACGATGCGCCGCTGTTCTCGGTGATCCTGATCATCTCCTGGCAGTGGCTGCCGTTCGCGACCCTGATCCTGCTGACCGCGCTGCAATCGCTCGACGAGGAGCAGAAGGAGGCGGCCGAGATGGATGGGGCGAGCGCGATCTCGACCTTCATCTACATCACGCTGCCGCATCTGGCACGTCCGATCACGGTGGTGATCCTGATCGAGACCATCTTCCTGCTCACGGTATTCGCGGAGATCTTCGTCACCACCGGCGGCGGCCCCGGTCTGCAGACCACCAACATCGCCTTCCTGATCTATTCGCAGGCGCTGATCCAATATGACGTCGGCAGCGCCTCGGCGGGCGGCCTGGTCGCAGTGGTGCTCGCCAACATCGTCGCCTTCTTCCTCGTTCGTATCGTCGGCCGAAATCTGGAGGCGTAACGTCATGGCGCGGAAGGTCACGACACGAAACAAGGTTATCTCGACAGCCGCGGCCTGGCTGGTCGGATTCCTGATCTTCTTTCCGATCCTCTGGATGGTGCTGGCGAGCTTCAAGACCGAGCTTGAGGCCTTCGCCATCCCGCCGTCGTTCCTGTTCTTCCACTGGACGACGGAGAACTACGTCACCGTGCAGGAGCGCAGCGACTACATCCACCACGCGCTCAACTCGATCATCATCGCCGGCGGGTCGACGCTGATCGCGATGCTGATCGCGATCCCTGCCGCATGGTCGATGGCGTTCTCGCCGACCAAGCGGACCAAGGACGTCCTGCTCTGGATGCTGTCCACCAAGATGATGCCGCCGGTCGGCGTGCTGGTGCCGATCTATCTGATCTTCCGGACCTTCGGCCTGCTCGACACCCGCAGCGGCCTGGTCTTCATCCTGTGCCTTGGTAACCTGCCGATCGTGATCTGGATGCTGTTCACCTATTTCAAGGAGATCCCGAAGGACATTCTCGAGGCGGCGCGGATGGACGGCGCCACGATCGGGCGCGAGCTGATCTACGTGTTGACGCCGATGGCGGTGCCGGGGCTCGCCTCGACCCTGCTGCTCAATCTGATCCTGGCGTGGAACGAGGCGTTCTGGACCCTCAACCTGTCGACGCTCGACGCCGCGCCGCTCACCGTGTTCATCGCTTCCTATTCCAGCCCCGAAGGATTGTTCTGGGCGAAATTGTCGGCGGCGTCGACGCTCGCGATCGCGCCCATCCTCGTGCTCGGCTGGTTCAGTCAGCGGCAGCTCGTCCGCGGACTGACCTTCGGCGCGGTCAAGTAGCAGAAAGGCTTGTGCCATGGGTCAGATTACGTTGCAGGGTGTGCAAAAATCGTTCGGGCCGGTCCACATCATCAAGGGCGCCGACCTCGACATCGCCGACGGCTCCTTCGTCGTCTTCGTCGGTCCGTCCGGCTGCGGCAAGACCACGCTGCTGCGGCTGATCGCGGGGCTCGAGGACGTCAGCGGCGGCGCCATCCTGATCGACGGACGCAACGTGGTCGACGTGCCGCCGGCCAAGCGCGGGCTGTCGATGGTGTTCCAGTCCTACGCGCTCTATCCGCACATGAGCGTGCGCGGCAACATCGCGTTCGGCCTGAAGATGGCCGGGCTGCCGAAGGACGAGATCAACCGCAAGGTCGAGGCCGCTGCGACGACCCTCAACCTCACGCCGTATCTCGACCGCAAGCCGCGCGAGCTCTCCGGCGGCCAGCGCCAGCGCGTTGCGATTGGGCGCGCCATCGTGCGCGAGCCGAAGGCGTTCCTGTTCGACGAGCCGCTGTCCAATCTCGACGCCGCGCTGCGCGTGCAGATGCGGATCGAGGTGACGCGATTGCAGAAGCAGCTCGGCACCACGGCGATCTACGTCACCCACGACCAGGTCGAGGCCATGACCATGGCCGACAAGATCGTGGTGCTGAACGGCGGCAAGATCGAGCAATATGGCTCGCCGCTCGAACTCTACGAGAAGCCGGCAAACCTGTTCGTCGCCGGCTTCATCGGCTCGCCGAAGATGAATTTCGTCACCGGCGATCTCGCCAAACAGCAGGGCGCTGCGACCATCGGCGTGCGGCCCGAGCATTTGAAGGTCGAGCGCGACGGGCAGGGCAGCTGGCACGGCACCGTCGCGGTCGCCGAGCATCTCGGCAGTGACACCTTCCTCTACGTCGACGCCGGGGCGCTGGGAATGCTGACCGCACGCTATGTCGGCGAGCTGGACCTACATCCCGGCGATCGGGTGTCGCTGATCCCGGAACCGGCGCGCATCCATCGTTTCGACGACAGCGGAAAATCGATCCACGCGTAGAGCACGATCCGGAAAAGTGTGAAGCGGTTTTCCGAACGGATCATGCGCAAACAAGAAGCAAGCACGCGAACGACCTCCACAATTGATCTCGCTCTGGCCGGGGCGGCATGCCCGCGAAAATGCGGGCTCTAGGCAAAGGAAGAAGAAAATGTATCTCGAAAAATTCAGGCTCGGCGGCAAGACCGCCATCATCACCGGCGCCGGTCAGGGCATCGGTCTCGCCTGCGCGGAGGCGCTGGCGGAAGCCGGCGCCAAGGTTATCATCGGCGATCGAGACGCCAAGGTTGCCAACGATGCACAGGCAGCGTTGAAGGCCAAGGGCTTTGACGCCGATATCGCGCTGATGGACGTGACGGATTCGAAGCGCGTCTCCGCAGTCGCCGACGATCTGGTCCGCAAATACGGCAAGGTCGACATCCTCGTCAACAATGCCGGCATCGCGCGCAGCGAGACGCCGGCCGAGACCGTGACCGACGAGCACTGGCTCAATGTCGTCGACGTCAATCTGAACGGCACCTTCTGGTGCTGCCGCGCCTTCGGCAATCATATGCTGAAGGCGAAGTCCGGCACCATCGTCAATGTCGGATCGATGTCCGGCTTCATCGTCAACAAGCCGCAGGAACAGTGCTTCTACAACGCTTCCAAGGCCGCGGTGCATCATCTTACCAAATCGCTCGCGGCTGAATGGGGCGCGCGTGGGGTCCGCGTCAACGCCGTGGCGCCGACCTATATCGAGACTCCGCTGAATGCCTTCGTGAAGAACAGCCCCAAAATGTACGACGCCTGGATCGGCGGAACCCCGATGGCGCGGATGGGGCAGGTCGACGAGATCGCCTCCGTGGTGCTGTTCCTGGCCTCCGAGGCCGCGAGCCTGATGACCGGAAGCATCGTTTTGGTCGATGGCGGCTACACTTGCTGGTAAGGTTGCGCCGGGAGATCATGCTCAAACAGAGATAGAGCGGCGATGCGGCAAGCCTATATCGGGGTGGACGTCGGAAGCACCAGTGCCCGGGCGGGGGTATTCGACGAGACAGGAGCGCTGCTGGGTTCGGCCCGGCATCCGATCCGGGTCTGGCATGAGCCCGGTGACATCGTCGAGCAATCGTCCGATGACATCTGGGCGGCCTGCGTCGCCTCCGTCCGCAATGCGATGCGGGAGGCTGCGGTCGCGGCGGAGCAGGTCAAGGGCATCGGCTTTGACGCGACCTGCTCGCTGGTGGTGCTCGACAGAGCAGGCCGGCCGCTCACCGTCAGCCCGTCCGGCGATCGCGCGCGCAACGTCGTGGTCTGGATGGATCACCGCGCAATGGACGAAACCGAATTCGTCAACGCGACCGGCGACCGGGTGCTGCGTTATGTCGGCGGCGCCATCTCGCCGGAGATGGAGATCCCGAAGATCCTCTGGCTGAAGCGGCATCTGCCCGCGACCTTCGATGCTGCCGGGCACTTCTTCGATCTGGCCGACTATCTCTCGTTCCGCGCCTCCGGGTCGCTGGCGCGCTCGACCTGCACGGTCACTTGCAAATGGACCTATGTCGCGGGCGAGGGCGGCTGGAGCGAATCCTTTCTCAAGCGGGTCGGGTTAGAGGCCCTCGCAGCCGACCGCTTTGCCCGGATCGGCACCGAGATCGTGCCGCCCGGCTCGCCGCTTGGCCGCGGGCTGTCGGAGGACGCCGCGCGCGATCTCGACCTGCTGCCGGGAACCGCGGTCGGCGCCTCGCTGATCGATGCCCATGCCGGCGGCGTCGGTGCGATCGGAGGCCGTGATGGCTCCGGCGCCGAGGTCGATGTCTGCAAGCGGCTCGCGTACATCATGGGAACGTCGGCCTGCATCATGGCGACAACCGTCGATCCCTGTTTCGTGCCCGGCGTCTGGGGCCCGTATTTTTCGGGCATGGTGCCGGGCTTCTGGCTCAACGAGGGCGGCCAATCTGCGGCTGGTGCCGCGATCGATCACCTGCTCAGGTCGCATCCGGCGCATGCCGAGGTACAGGCCGCTGCGAAGGGCGGCGGCGTCGATGTCATCGAGTACCTCGAAAAGCGCATCCTGGCGCGCAGCGGCAACGCCGGCGCGTCCGCGCTGCTCGCGCGCAACGTTCACGTCCTGCCGGAATTCCTCGGCAACCGCTCGCCCTATGCCGATCCCGGCTCGCGCGCGGTGATCGCGGGGCTCGATCTCGACACCGACGTGTCGGCGCTGGAGCGGCTGTTCGTCGCCGGCCTGTGCGGGCTTGCCTATGGCCTTGCCGACGTCATCGAGGCCCTGCAGGCTCACGGCGCCAGTGGCAAGACCATCGTGATCGGCGGCGGCGCGAGCCGCAGCCCATTGGTCCGCCAGATCATGGCCGATACCACGGGCTATGCGGTGGCGCTGCCGCAGACGCAGGAGCCGGTGCTGCTGGGCGCTGCGATGCTGGGCGCGGTCGCCAGCGGCGCGCACAACTCGATCAATGCGGCGATGGCCGGCATGTCGGCGCTCGGGCGGTTGAGCGAGCCGACCAGGCCCGAACTCGCCGACTTCCACCGCCGCAAGCGCGGTGTGCACAAGATGCTGCGGGAGCTCGACCGCGGCACGCGCGAGGCGATGAAGCAGGCGCCCGGCGAGGCGTTATCGAGTTAAGGTGTCTGCACCATGCTGCTGAGTTGCGGAGATGCGCTGATCGACTTCCTGCCGTCAAGGGCAGCGGATGGACGCGAGGCCATGACGCCCGCAGTCGGCGGCTCCTGCCTCAACATCGCGATCGGCAGCGCCCGGCTCGACGTTCCCACCGGCTTCGTCGGCGGCATCTCGACCGACACATTCGGCAGGATGATCGCCGATCATGCCGCGGCTTCCGGCGTCGATCTCAGCCGCGCGACGCGCAGCGACCACCAGGCCACGCTGGCGTTTGCGCGCGTGACCGGCACCGAGACGCAATACGCCTTCTATGACGCCGACACCGCATCGCGGAACTGGACCTACCGGCGCGAGGCGATCGCGCTCGACGGTGTGACCTGCGTGCACACCGGCTCGACCACGCTGGTCCATGACCAGGGTGCAATCGAGACACTGGCCTTCATCGAGGATGCGCGGGCGAACGTGACGATCTCACTCGATCCGAACTGCCGCCCGAACCTCGTCAAGAACAAGGACGCCTATCGCACGCGCATGCTGGCGTTCTGCGGCAAGGCGGACATTGTGAAGATGTCCGACGTCGACTTCACCTATCTGTTCGGCGACGAGGCCTATGCGGAGAAAGCCGAGGCGCTGTTGTCGGCCGGCGCATCGCTCGTCGTCATCACGCGCGGCAATGATGGCGCCTCTGCCTGGCATCGCAAGGCTGGATCAATCGAGGCCGAGTCACCCGTGGTGAACGTCGTTGATACGATCGGCGCCGGCGACAGCTTTCAGGCGGCGCTGCTCGCCGCATTGCATCGGCTGAACATGATCGCGCGGCAGCAACTGCGCGAGATCAGCGCGGCCGAGCTCAGCCGCGCGCTGTCCTTTGCCTGCAAATGCGCCGCCTTCACCTGCACGCGCGCTGGCGCCGATCCGCCGCGGAGCCGGGAATTGCCTGCGGACTATTGGTAGGCCATGCGTGGCCTCAGCCGGCGCGGCTTCGGGCGCGACGCCGTCGCTTGACGCTTTGTCTCATTTTGCGTGCTGCGCTTGCGAAGGCGAATTCGTCCGGGCCATGCGCGATGACGGCAGAAGCTACCGATATCGCTTGCACAGATGTCTGCTCGCGATCCCTGCATTTCGGGAGCGCGAACGCATGCCGTTCTGGTTAGCATTATGCGCATTGTCTTTGTGAAAGACGGCGCTAACATGAACCCGTCCATCGATACCTATCGTTGTCCTTTCTTGATTATCTATTGCAGCGCAACCAGGCGACCAACGGTGCGCGCTCGCTACGGCGGCCAGGCATCGAAGGAGAAGTAGCGAACACCGTCCCTAACACTAATATTGCAACCAAGAAATAACGGGGGAAATCATGTATTTGAAAGAGCTTGCGGCATTCGCCGCAGCGGTTGGCGTTGGCATGTTGTCCGGCGCCGCCATCGGACAGGAAGTCAAGCAGGAGAAGCAGCAGTCGGTTCTGGGCAACGCCAACGTCCCTCCGGTGACCCAGGAGCAGCTCAACGCTGCCGACAAGAACACCAGGGACTTCCTGCTCACCAACGGCAATTACGCCCAGACGCGCTTTTATCCCGCCAAGCAGATCAGTCGGGACAATGTGAAGGACCTGCACGTCGCCTGGATTTTCCAGACCGACGTCAAGGAATCGCTCGAGACATCTCCGATCGTCGTCGACGGCGTGATGTATGTCACGACGTCGTTCAGCCATGTCTATGCGCTCGACGCCAAGACCGGCCACCAACTCTGGCACTATGCCCACAAGATGGGCCCGATCACCGTCTATTGCTGCGGCCCCAATAATCGCGGCGTGCAAGTGCTCGGCGACCGGGTCTATCTGGCGACACTGGACTCCAAGCTGATGGCGCTGAATGCCAAGACCGGCGAGGTGGTCTGGACCACCAACATCGCCGATCCCGAACTCGGCTACAGCGAGACGATGGCGCCGACCGTGGTCAAGGACAAGGTGCTGATCGGCACCAATGGCGGCGAGTACGGCATTCGCGGCTTCGTGCGCGCCTATGACGCCAAGACCGGCAAGCAGCTCTGGAATTTCAACACCATTCCGGAGAACTCCGTCGGTGTCTGGGCGACCAAGGACGCCACCGGCCGCGACATGCACCGCAACATCCAGGCCGAGAAGGACATGCTCGCCAAGATCGGCGATCCCTATGCCAAGCTCGGCGGCGGCGTGTGGCAGAACCCGTCGGTCGATCTCGCGACCAACCGGATCTACTTCGTCGTCGGCAACCCGTCGCCTGACCTCGACGGCTCGAACCGGCCCGGCGATAATCTCTACACCAACTCGCTGGTCTCGCTCGATCTCGATACCGGCAAGTATGTCTGCCACTTCCAGTACATCGCCCACGATGTGTGGGACCTCGACGCGGTCAGCCCGACCGTGCTGGTCAACGTCAAGGACAAGGACGGCAAGACGATCCCCGGCGTCATTCATGCCGGCAAGACCGGGCACATCTATGTGCACGATCGCAAGGACTGCAGCCTGATCCGCTTCTCCGAGGCGATGGTGCCGCAAGAGAACATGTGGGTGCTGCCGACCAAGGAAGGTGCGCGCATGCTGCCCGGCGCCAATGGCGGCGTCGAGTGGTCGCCGATCGCGACCGACCCGGGTCAGGAGCTGGCCTACGCCATCAACCTGCACCAACCGATGACCTACCACGTCGAGAGCTCGGCCTATCCGAATGGCAAGCTGTGGCTGGGTGGCGCCTTCAAGGTGATCCCGAGCGAGAAGCAAGCAGGCAACATCACCGCGGTGAACTACAACAACGGCAAGATCAAATGGCAGGTCAACACGCCCGAGCCGATGATCGGCGGCATCCTCGCCACCGCTGGTGGCCTGGTCTTCACCGGCGAAGGCAACGGCAAGTTCGCGGCCTATAATTCGTCCAACGGCAAGGAGTTGTGGAGCTTCCGGGCCGGCGCCGGCGTCAACGCGCCGCCGTCGAGCTACATGGTCGGCGGCAAGCAATATGTCGTGGTCGGCGCGGGCGGTAACACCCAGCTCGATTTCAAGCGTGGCAACAACATCATCGCCTTCACGCTCGACTGAGCCGAGGCGTGATGCGCCATCACGCTTGCAAAATATTGACGGCGAGGCGGGACCGGTTCGGTCCCGCTTCTGTTTTCTTCGGATGAGCAGATGTTTGATAAAATGACGATTTGCGGTATCGCGCTGCTGCTGATGGCCGCACAGGCGCGCGCGGAGACGATCGAAGAGAAGGTGCAGGTCTGCGCCGGGTGTCATGGCGAGAACGGCAAGCCCGTCGACAAGACGATTCCGACGATCTGGGGCCAGCAGGCCGGCTATCTCTACATCCAGCTCCGCGATTTCAAGCGCGGCGATCGCAAGAGCGAGATTATGCAGCCGATCGCGACGCCATTCGAGCGCGACGACATGCTGGCGATCGCGGAACTCATCTCGCAGAAACCGTGGCCTGACCTGGGTCAGCCGCGCGCGCCCAAGGATGTCGCGGAGAAGGCGGTCAGCGCCAGCCGCTCGGTCGGTTGCCCGGCCTGCCACCTCGATCGCTTCCAGGGTGACGGCACGGTGCCGCGGCTTGCCGGAATGGGACGGGATTATCTCGCCAAGACCATCGCCGATTTCCGCTCCCGCGCACGCGGCAACAATCCCGGCATGTCCGACCTGATGTTGGCAACGTCGCCCGACGACCTCGCCGCGCTGGTGGATTATTTGGCGGGGCTGTAGCGGCCCCGCCTGACCTCGCCCGCGTGCGGCAGGGCAACCGCATATTGCAGCGAAGAGCTTTGCGCTGCCATTTCCACATTCGTCATGGCCGGGCTTGTCCCGGCCATCCACGCCTTTCTCACGCGGAAACGAAGACGAGGATGCCCGGCAGCGGCTACGCCAAGGCTTCGCCGTGCTTCGATGTCAGCCTCGCCGAAGTTTCAGCGAAGGAGGGCACAAGGCCGGGCATGACGAGTTTGAGGAGGCACCGAGCGCAAATGCGACAGCCCTGCACGCAGGCGGGAGAGGGCGTACCGCCTTTGCGATGCAGTTCAATCTAACTTCATCACGACTCAGCGCGGCGTCAGCTCTTCGCGTAGCGACGACAGGATGGCGAGATCGGCGGCGTGCTTGCCGGCCTTGTCGGCCAGCGCTGCATCGGCGCCATGGGCCAGCAGCGCTTTCGCGATCGCCGGATGATTGCCTTCGGCGGCGATCATCAGCGCCGTGCGTCCACGCGCATCGCGATCGTCGACCCTGGCGCCCGCGTCCAAGAGAAACGAGACGACCTCGAGCGCCTGCACCTCCGGCACGGTCTCATCCGGTCCGGTTGCCCACATCAGGAGCGTGAGATCGTTGGCGTAGCGCGCATTGATATCGATATCGAGCGCGAGCAGCTGCCTGACGATGCCGAGCTGACCGCCGGCGGCTGCATACACGACCGGCGGCTTGCCGGTGTCGTCAGCCTTGCGGCCGTCGGCGCCGTGCGCGAGCAGCATGCGCACCACCATGTCCCGGCCGGCATAGGCGGCAGCCGCGACCGGGGAAGTACCGCTGCGCCCGGTGAGATTGACGTCGGCGCCACGGTCGATCAGGCGCTGCACGATCGCGGCATGGCCGCGCTCGGCAGCAAAATACAGCGCGGTCGATCCCGCGAGGTTGCGGGCGTCGATCGGCGCGCCGCGTGCCAGCAGCAGGTCGACCATGTCGAGATGACCGGAACGGGCAGCGTGGCTCAGCGGCCTGGTGCCCAGCCGGTCCCGCGCATCGAAGGAGGCGCCACGATCGAGCAGCTCGGTAGCAAGGTTGATGCAATCGGCGTTGGCGGCCGCGAACAGCGACAGGGATATCTCGACGGCGCCGAGCTGGGCCTTGTCGGTTTCGTATTTGCGGATCAGCTCGCGGCATCGTGCCGGGTCGGCCGCCGCGAAGCTGCTGTGGACGGTACCGGCAACAAACAGCGCGGCGAGAGCGATGCGGCGATACAAGACGTGTCCTCCGTATGGCCTGCTGGCGGCATCGCCATTCGGATTGAGCGTCGCATGATCCTTGGTTGCTGCCAAGCCGCGCAGCGAAGTCAAGCCGCGCAGCGCCGTTGTGCTGCGCGGCGCTGTCTTGCCGCTCTAGCCGGTCTGGCCGTTGCTCGCATTCGCAACGGCGCGCGCGACATTGGCGATCACCTCGTTGCACCTGTCCATAGAAGCACTTGCCCCGGTCAGGTAGACCGTCACCACGATCGGCTTGCGGCCGGGCGGCCAGAACACGCCGATATCGTTGTAGGTGCCGCGCTCGCCGGTGCCGGTCTTGTCGCCAACCCGCCAGTCGCCGGGCACGCCGGCGCGCAGCCGGGCATCGCCGGTCTTGTTGGCGACCATCCAGTCCACGAGCTTCTGGCGCGAGGTGACCTGCAGGACATCGCCGAGCACCACGCGCTGCAGGTTCTTCAGCATCGCGACGGGGCTCGTGGTGTCGCGCGGATCGCCTGATACCCCTTCGTTCAGCGCCAGCTCCCAGCGGTCGAGCCGGCTCACATTGTCGCCGATGGTGCGGAAGAAGCCGGTCAAGCCGGCCGGCCCGCCGATCTCGCGGAGGATCATGTTGCCCGCGGTGTTGTCGCTCCGCGTGATGGCAGCCTCGCAGATTTCGGCCAGCGTCATGCCCGACGCGACATGCTCCTTGGTCACCGGCGAATTGGCCAAGATATCCTTGGCCTCGAACCGCACGCGCTGGTCGAGGCTGGACTCACCGCGGTCGACCCGGTGCAGCACCGCGGCCGAGGCCAGCGCCTTGAAGGTGCTGCACATCGGGAACCGCTCGTCGCCGCGCAAGCTCGCGCGCAATCCGGTCTCGGTATCGAGCGCGGCGACGCCGAGCCGGCCGCTGGTCGCAAGCTCAATGCGGGCAAATTCCTGCTGCAGCCGTTGCGCCGGCCCGCTTGGTCCCGCCGCCGCACTTTGCCGCGGCAGCGTGCAGGAAACCGCAAGGCCCAGCGCGCGCAATCCAAATGTCCGTCTCGTCAGCATCTCTCGTCTCCGTTGGCGGCGCGAACCTGCCCAACGGCGTGACGATCGACAAACAATCATTTATACAACGAGGCATGAGAAAAACTTGGTCATGACGCCGTGCGCCGACACCTCCCGCTGAACGCGTTGCGCGCCTTCGAGGCCTCCGCGCGGCTGTTGAGCTTCACCCGCGCGGGGATGGAGCTGCGCGTGACGCAGACCGCGATCAGTCACCAGGTCAAGCAGCTCGAGGACCTCCTGGGCGCGAGCCTGTTCCGCCGCCTGCCGCGCGGGCTGGTGCTCACCGACGAAGGCCTGGCGCTGTTGCCCGTGCTCACGGACACGTTCGACCGGATCGGGGCCGCGATCGACCGCATCGAGGCCAAGGGCGCGCGCGAGGTCGTCACCGTCGGCTGCGTCACGACATTTGCGACCGGATGGCTGCTGCAACGGATCGACCGCTTCAAGCGCGCGCATCCCTATATCGACCTGCGCCTGCTCACCAACAACAACCGCGTCGACATGGCGGGCGACGGGCTCGATCTCGCGCTGCGCTTCGGCGACGGCTCGTGGCATGGCACCGAGGCGATCCATCTCTTGTCCGCGCCGCTCTCGCCGGTGTGCTGCCCCGATACGGCGATCAGGCTGCGCAAGCCGTCCGATCTGGCGCAGGAATTCCTGCTCCGTTCCTACCGTGCCGAGGAATGGCCGCTGTGGTTTGCGGTGGCCGGCGCGCCGTGTCCGAAGATCCAGGGGCCGATCTTTGACAGCTCGGTGGCGATGGCCGAGGCGGCGGCGCGGGGCGTCGGGGTCGGGCTGGTGCCGATCGCGATGTTTGGGAATGAACTGGCATCCGGCCGGCTGGTGCGGCCGTTTACGGCCGAGGTCCCGGCGGGGTCCTATTGGCTGACCTGGCTGAAGTCGCGCGAGGTGACGCCGGGCATGCGTGCTTTCCGCGACTGGCTGCTCGACACGCTGCGGGCGGAGGCAAGCGCGGCCGACGATGTGAAGGCGGAGGCGATGCCGGCTGCGCGGCCAAGGGCGAAAGCCGGGGCCAAGGCGAAAAGCAAGAGCAAGACGAAGCTGAAGCCCGCCCGAAAGCAGGACCGTCGCTGAGGTTGCTCGGCTACGCCAGATGGCACGCCACGAAATGCCCGTTGCTTCCTTCCCGCAGTTCCGGTGCGGTTTGCCGGCAGCGCTCTTCGGCGATCGGGCAGCGGGTGTGGAAGTGACAGCCACTGGGAGGATTCATTGGGCTCGGTACATCGCCCTTGAGCCGCATGCGCAATTTTTTCGCCTTGGGGTCCGGCACCGGCACCGCCGAGAGCAGCGCCTTGGTGTAGGGGTGCTGCGGGTTGCGGTAGAGATCGCTTGCCTTGGCGAGCTCGACGATGCGGCCGAGATACATCACCGCGACGCGGTCGGAGATGTGCTCCACGACAGAAAGATCGTGGGCGACGAACAGATAGGTGAGGTTTAGCTCGGCCTGCAAATCCTCGAGCAGGTTGATGACCTGCGCCTGGATCGAGACGTCGAGTGCCGAGACCGGCTCGTCGCAGACGATCAGCTTTGGCTCCAGCGTGAGCGCGCGGGCGATCGCGATGCGCTGGCGCTGGCCACCGGAGAATTCATGTGGATAGCGCCGCATGTGCTCGGCCTTCAGCCCGACCTTGACCAGCAGGCTTGCAACGCGGTCCTCGCGCTCGCTGGCCGATGTCACGAGGTTATGGATGATGAAGGGCTCGCCGAGGATAGTGCCAACCGTCATGCGCGGATTGAGCGAGGCGAACGGATCCTGGAACACCAGCTGCATGTTGCGCCGCATGGCGCGCAGATCGCCGCCGCCCAGACCGGTCACGCTCTGGCCGTCGAACACGACTTCGCCGGAGGTCGGCTCGATCAGCCGCAACACGCAGCGGCCGGTGGTCGACTTGCCGCAACCGGATTCGCCGACTAGCCCCAGCGTCTCGCCGCGGTTGACCGAGAACGACACGCCGTCGACCGCATAGACCTGGCCGACCTCGCGCGACAACAGACCGCCCAGTACCGGAAAGTGCTTCTTCAGATTGCTGACGCGCAGCAGCGGTTCGCTCATGACGCCTCTCCGAGGTGGCAGGCCATCCGATGGCCGGGCGCGATCTCGCGCAGCCGCGGCTCCTGTTCGGTGCAGATGCTCGTGGCGAATTTGCAGCGGGGAGCAAAACGGCAGCCGGGCGGCGGATTGATCAGGATCGGCACCGAGCCGCCGATCGCCTCCAGCCGGGTCTTGTGCTCGGCGTCGAGATCGATGCGCGGGATCGAGCGGATCAGCCCCTGGGTATAGGGATGGCCCGGATTGCCGAACAATTCGTCGACCGGCGCCTCTTCCACCACCTTGCCGGCATACATCACGACGACGCGCTGCGCGGTCTCGGCGACCACGCCCATCGCGTGCGTGATCAGCATCACCGCCATGCCGAAGCGCTCCTTCATGTCCTGCAGGAGATCGAGGATCTGCGCCTGGATGGTGACGTCGAGCGCCGTGGTCGGCTCGTCGGCGATCACAAGCTTGGGCCGGCAGGCCAGCGCCATCGCGATCATCACGCGCTGGCGCATGCCGCCGGAGAACTGGTGCGGATAGTGATGCACGCGGCCCGCGGCGTTGGGGATCTGCACCAGCTTCAGCATCTCGATGGTGCGCTCGAGCGCCTGCTTCCTGGTCACGGCCTCGTGGCGGCGCAGGCTCTCGGCGATCTGCTCGCCGATCGTCAGCACCGGGTTGAGCGAGGTCATCGGCTCTTGGAAGATGAACCCGATCTCCTTGGCCCTGATGTCGTCGAGCTGGTGGCTGGTCAGCGGCACCAGATCGCGGCCCTCGAAGATGATCTCGCCTTCGACGATCTTGCCCGGCGGCATCGCGATCAGCTTCAGGATCGACATCGCGGTGACGGTCTTGCCGCAGCCGGACTCGCCGACCACGCAGAGTGTCTCGCCCCGGTTGATGCTGATGTCGACGCCGTCGACCGCCCGGAGGATGCCGTCGTCGGTGGTGAAATGGGTTTTCAGGCCCTTGATGTCGAGCAGCGCCATCAGATCACCTTGCGGGCGTCGAGCGCGTCGCGCAGCCCGTCGCCGATGAAGTTGATGGCGACGACCGCGATGAAGATCGCGCCGCCCGGAAACAGCGCCCAATGCGGGCCGATGTCGAGATAGTCCTTGGCGTCGTAGAGGATGCGGCCCCAGGTCGGCGTGTCAGGCGGGAAGCCGAGGCCGAGGAAGGAGAGCGTCGATTCCGCGATGATCGCCGCGGCAACGTCGATCGTGCCGGCGATGATCACAGGTCCGAGCGCGTTGGGCAGGATGTGGCGCACCACCTGCCGCGCCGGGCTTGCGCCGAGCGCGCGCGCCGCCTCGACGAATTCCTTCTCGCGCAGCGACAGGAACTGGGCGCGCACCAGGCGGGCGACCGGCATCCAGCGAAGGCCCCCGATGACCAGCACGATCAGGATGAAGATGCCGCCCTCCGGGCCGAATACGGCCTTCAGCCCGTCGCGGAACAGATAGATCAGCATCAGGAGCAGCGGCAGCTGCGGCAGCGACAGGAACAGGTCGGTCAGCCACATCAGCGCATAGCCGAGCGCGCCGCGCGACATGCCGGCGAGCGCGCCGATCAGCGTGCCGACGAACACCGAGACCAGCATCGCGGCGAGGCCGACCGCAAGCGAGATGCGGCCGCCATAGATCATGCGGGCGAGCAGGTCCTGGCCGAGATCGTCGGTGCCGAACGGATGCGCCAGCGACGGCCCCTGCATGCCCGCCACGACGTCGATGTCGCTGATCGAGATGCGCCAGACGAACGGGCCGATCACGACCGCCGCGATCAGCAGCAGCAGCAGCACGGCGCTGACCACGGCCGGCTTGTGCCGGCGGTAGCGCCGCCAGGTTTCACGCAAGGGCGAATAGCCGCGCCGCTCAGCGGAAGGAGATGCGAGGGTCAAGCCAGCCATAGAGGACATCTGCGATCAGGTTGAACAGCACCACGAGACACGCGAAGACGAAGGTCACGGCCATCACGACCGGCGTATCATTGGCGAGGATGGAGGAGATCAGGAGCGAGCCGATGCCGGGAATCCGGAAGATCTGCTCGGTGACGATGGCGCCGCCGAACACGGCAGGCATTTGCAGTGCAATGAGCGTGACGACCGGGATCATCGCGTTGCGCATCACGTGCTTGACGATCACCTTGGCCTGTCCGAGCCCCTTGGCGCGGGCGGTGGTGACATAGTCGAGCCGGATCACGTCGAGCATCGCCGAGCGCACGAAGCGGGTCATCGACGCCGCCTGGAACAGGCCGAGCACCATCACCGGCATGATGGCCTGCCGGATCATCTCCAGCACCCAGCGAATGCCGCTTCCCGGGACATCGGTGTAGACGAAAGGCAGCCAGTCCAGCTTCACCGAGAACACCAGGATGAACAGGATGCCGGTGAAGAAGGTCGGCAGCGAGAAGCCGATGAAGGCAAAGGTGTTGGCAAGCTGGTCGAACAGCGAATAGGGCCGGGTGGCGGCATAGACGCCGACCGGGATCGCGATCGCTAGCGCCAGCAGCTGCGCCGAGCCGATCACGTAGAGCGTGGTCGGCAGCCGCTGCAGGATCAGGGTGTCGACATTGATCCGGCTGACAAAGGAGAAGCCCCAGTCGCCCTGCGCCATCGCCGCGAGCCAGTGCAGGTAGCGGAGATAGATCGGGTCGTCGAGGCCGAACTTGGCACGCAGCGCGGCCTGGACTTCGGGCGGCACGTTCGGATTGGTCGCGAGCTCGCTGAACGGATCGCCCGGCGCGAGCGCCAGCACGACGAACAGGACGAGCGAGATGCCGACCAGGCTCGGGATCGCGATCATCAGACGGCGCAGGATATATTGACTCATCGAGAGATCATCTAACTAACGCTCGCACCTTGAGCACGTTGATCTTGCTTCCGATCGAAAGGCGAGCTTCACCTCGCCCCGCGTGCGGGGAGAGGTCGGAATTCAAGCGCAGCTTGAATTCCGGGTGAGGGGACTCTCCACGAACTCATCTTTCACGGCAGTTGCGGTTAAAGCCCCTCACCCCAACCCTCCAGGAGTGAGCTCCGCTCGTGTCGACCCCGCAAGAACGGGAAGAGGGAGAAGATGCACCTACGCAAACTCCAAGCCTGTCCCCGTGTCTCAGGTTTCACGATACCAGTCTTGCAGATTGTCGGTTTGGTTGGCCCAGCCCGAGAGCGCGGGCCGCACCGCGTTGGAGCAGGCTTCCACCGCGAGGCGGTGCATCACCGGGATCACCACGGTGTCCTGCCACATCAGATCGTTGCACTTGATGTAAAGGTCGGCGCGCTTGATCGGATCGGTCTCGGTGTCGGCGGCGTCGATCGCGGCGTCGAAATCCTTGTTGACCCAGCGCGGGAAGTTCTGTCCCTGCCACTTGTTTTCCTTGGTGGCGACATTGCGCGAAAGATAGCGGCGCATGTGCAGGCCGGGGTCGGGTTGCGTCATCGGGATCTGGAACATCTCGATGTCGGCATAGAACTTGGAATAGGTGTCGGGGTTGGCGACGTCGGAGGAGAAGAACACCGAGGCCACCACCGACTTCAGCTCGACGTCGATGCCGGCCTTCTGGCAGGCCTGCTTGACGATCGCCTGGGTCTTCTGGCGCGGTCCGTTGATCGAGGTCTGGTACAGCAGCTTCAGTTTCTTGCCGTCCTTCTCGCGGATGCCGTCAGAGCCGGCCTTCCAGCCGGCCTGTTCGAGCAGCGCGCTGGCCTTCTCGACGCTGAACTCCCATTTGGTGTTCTTGGAGACGAACTCCTCGGGGCCGTTGAGATAGTTGGCGGTGGCGCGGCCGGCGCGGCCGTAGATCGCCTTCTTGACGGAGTCGCGGTCGACCAGAAGCGCCAGGGCCTTGCGCACCGCCGGATCCGACAGGATCGGATGCTTGGTCTTCATCGACGACCGTTCGCCGTCGACCTCGGTGTTCGGGTCGGTGAAGTTGATGGCGATGAATTCGATGTCGCCGCCGACGGCATACAGGGTCTTGCCCTTGCCGCCCTTTTCGAGCCGTAGCAGCACCTCGTCCTCGACCTGGATGTTCCAGGCGAAATCATACTCGCCGGTCTGGATCACGGCGCGCGCCGCCGACACCGCATCGCCGCCGCCTTTCATTTCGATCGTATCGAAATAGGGCCGGTTCGGCATGTGGTAGTCGGGATTGATCTCGCCACGGATCAGGTCGCCCGGCTTGAACTCGACGAACTTGTAGGGGCCGGTGCCGACCGGCTTCAGGTTGTTGGGCGCCTCGCGCGACTTGCTGCCCTTGTACTCGGCGAACAAGTGTTTCGGGATGATGCAGCCATAGGCACCGACGAAAGCGTTGGCCCAGAACGGCGTCGGATCCTTGAACTTGATGCGGACCGTGAGGTCGTCGACCTTGTCCACGGTCATGCCGGAATAGGTGCCGCTCGAGACGGCTGCCGTCGCGGGGTCGCTGGCATATTCCCAGTTGAACACGACATCGTCGGCGGTGAACGGTTTGCCGTCATGCCATTTGACGCCCGGCTTGAGTTTCCAGACCACCGTTTTGGCATCGGCGGTGAGCCCGCCGTTCTGGATCGAGGGGATTTCCGCGGCGAGGATCGGATTGAGATGGCCGTCGGCGTCCCAGCTCGCGAGCGGCTCGTAGAACAGCCGCGAGCCGTCCTGGTCCTTGGTGCCGGTGGCGAAGTGCGGATTGAGCAGGGTCGGGCCCTGCCACCACAGCAGCTTCAGCGGACCGCCGCCGCCGCGCTTGGTCGGCTTGTAGGGGTTGGGGCTTTGCGCCATCGCGACGCCGCCGATCGCCAGAATCTGGTTCGCCATCGGCGCGGTGAGGCCGACGGCAATCATTCGCTTGACGAACGCGCGGCGATCCATTCGCCCGTCCTTCACGTCGTCGATCATGCCGCGCAGATTGTTGTCGAACATTGTCCCCTCGGTCCGGCTCAAATGTGATTGCGGCGGGCCATGGAACCGGCCGCCGTGCTGGCGGCAGATGGCACACCGAATGACCGCGAAGGTCAACGGCTCCCACCCTTCAGCGCCTAGGTCTTTTGGCTATCGCTTGTGCAGAACCTCTCCGGGCCGCACACCGGTTCAGCATATCGGCGCCAAAGCGCGCTCATGCGCGCCCCGCACTGCGGAAAATTTGTTCGTTATCCTTTGTTCCGAGATGCTTTTTTGTCACGCAAGAACGTTTCGAGCGAAGTGCATGCCAGTTCGCGTGAAGAAAACGCGTCAAGAGAAAAATCGAGAGTCCCATTCCGATCCAATCGGAAACGGGCTCTGGCCGGGCTTTGCTTCGAACCGCAGGGCCCGGCCCGCAGATGCGGCCTCAGGCGACCGACATATCCAACGGCGGTGCAACATTCGCCGGCAGCGGACTGACATAGGGCGTTCGGGTGATCCGCTTCTTGAGGTCGGCCTTGGCGGCCGCGATCAGCTCCGGCTCCATCAAGGCCTTGACGCCCAATCCGGCCATCGCCTTGGCGGCCTGCACCATCGCCTTGTGTGCGGCCGGCGTCTTGCCCTGCGCCACAACCTGCCAGGTGTGGAACGGCGTGCCGATTGCAACCGTCGGTGCATGGACCTGCACGGTCGGCACCACCCAGCTGACGTCGCCGACATCGGTCGAGCCGATCAGCGGGTTGCGCTTGGCATCGATCGGCACCAGGAAATCGGCGAGCGGCCGGTCGGTCGGCTCCATGCCGATTGCGTAATAGACCGAGGCGATATCCTTGTCGGTCAGGGTCGCGCGGATCTTGCCGGCGAAATCCTTGTCGGCATCATCGAAATGTGGCGGGCCGAGATCCTCCATGATCCGGTGCAGCGTCTGCTCCAGTGGCGTGTTGGGCAGGATGTTGGAGACCGCGGAGATGATCTTCATCTCCATCTTGGTCTCGGTCATCAGCGCCGCGCCCTGCGCGATCTTGTGCACGCGCTCGACCAGCTCGTTCATGCCGGGCAGGTCGCGGGCACGGATCGAATAGCGCACCCGGGCATGGGCCTGCACCACATTGGGCGCAATGCCGCCGGTGTCGAGCAGAGCGTAGTGCACCCGGGCATCGCTCGGCATGTGTTCGCGCATGTAGTTGACGCCCACATTCATCAATTCCACTGCGTCGAGCGCGCTGCGGCCGAGATGCGGTGAGGCTGCCGCATGCGAGGTTCGCCCGGTGAAGACGAAATCGGCGCGCGTGTTGGCGAGCGACGGCATCACCGCCACCTCCCAGAAACTGTGCGGATGCCAGGTGATCGCGATGTCGGTGTCCTCGAAGGCGCCACAGCGCACCATGAAGGCCTTGGCCGCGCCGCCTTCCTCGGCGGGGCAGCCGTAATAGCGCACCCGGCCCGGCACCTTGTTGGCGGCGAGCCAGTCCTTCACCGCGGTGGCGGCGAGTAGCGCGGAGGAGCCGAGCAGGTTGTGGCCGCAGCCGTGGCCGTGGCCGCCGCTCTCGACCGGACGAGGCTCGGCTACGCCGGCTTCCTGGCTGAGGCCGGGCAGGGCGTCATATTCGCCGAGGAAGGCGATCACCGGGCCGCCTTCACCCCATTCGCCCATTACCGCGGTCGGAATGTCGGCGACGTTCTCGGTGATGCGAAAACCCTGATGACGCAGTTCGGCCAGATGTTCGGCGGATGAGCGCGCCTCGGTGTAGCAGACCTCGGGCATCGCCCAGACCCGGTCGCTCAATTCGATGAAACGCGGCTTGATCGCGTCGACGCCGCGCCAAACATCACTACGGTTGTCCATTTGCTTCGGTCCCTTAACTCGCTAGAGCATGATCCGGAAAAGTGTGAAGCGGTTTTCCGAAAAGATCATGCTCAAACATTGAACCAAGGCGCGATGACGATTCAACCCATCGCGCTTTGGGCAATCTGAAGCGCAAAAGGTTAGCAGCTTGTCGCGCCGCCGCCTAGCGTCCGCCGGCAGAGCAGCGTTTCCGCAGCGTCACGTCTAATGAGTGATGTAATTGAATTTTGGTTTGGCCTCGTCATGGCCGGGCGCGTCCCGGCCATCCACGTCTTTCTTTATGTAGAGACCAAAGACGTGGATGCCCGGGACAAGCCCGGGCATGACGAGTTGCGGAGGATTGGCCAATCATCATTCACGCCGTAGCGTCACCCCGCACTGAGCCGCTCCAGCCCCTTCCAGTCGAAGGCGATGCCGTGCCCCGGTCGATCAGGGGCAATCGCCAGTCCCTGCTCAAGAACCAGCGGGTTTGCGATGTAGCGGTCGAGGCCGAAGCCGTGCGCTTCGAGATACGAACGGTTCGGGCACGCCGCCAGCAGATGCACGGTGATGTCATGCGCGCCATGGCTGGTCACCGGGATGTTGAAGGCTTCGGCAAGCCGCGCGATCTTCATGAAGCTCGTCACGCCGCCGCAATTGGTGACATCCGGTTCGGCATAGGACAGCGCGCCGCCGGCAATATAGGGCTTGAACTCCCACAGGCTGCGCAGGTTTTCTCCGGCCGCGATCGGCACGCCGCCGGCGCGCAGAATGCGTGCGTGCCCTTCAACGTCATCGGGAATGGTCGGCTCCTCGAGCCAGGTCAGGTCGAACGGCTGCAGGGCGCGCGCGGCGCGGATCGCTTCCTCGACGGTCCATTTCATGTTGGCGTCGGCCATCAGCGGAAAATCGTCGCCGAGATGGCCGCGCATCGCTTTCACGCGCGCCACGTCGGATGCGAGGCTCGCGCGGCCGACCTTCATCTTGATGGCGCGAAACCCCTTGGCGAGATTGTCGTCGGTCTGCTTGAGCAAACCATCCAGCGGCAGATCGAGATCGATGCCGCCGGCATAGCAAGGCACGCGGCGGTCGAAACCGCCGAGCAGCCGCCACAGCGGCAGCGATGCGCGGCGCGCCTTGAGGTCCCACAAGGCGATGTCGAGCGCGGACAGCGCCAGCACCGCCGGTCCGCCGTAATGCAGCGCCCACCAAACCTTGTGCCAGAGCTGCTCAGTATCGTCGGCTTCCATCTCGATCGCTACGTCACAGATTTCGCGGCGCAGAATATCCGCGATCGCGCCGCCGTTGCGGCCGACCGTGTAGGTGTAGCCGGTGCCTTCCGCGCCGTCGGCGTCGCGGACGCGGATCGTGACGAGTTCGAACGCCTTGATCTCGCCATGCGTGCTGTCGCTCAGCACGACGGGGAGAGGGATCTTGTAGAATCCCACGGTGAAGTCCTTGAGGATGGCCACGCCGGAACTCCTTATCGTCGGACGGATGCAATGCGCGGCACACAATCCCAAAAGCGCAGGCGGGCCGCAATCTCGCGTGAGCGAATGTCTGCCTTGAGCGATAAGCCTGCTTTCCTCTATGATGTGGCTCGCGAGGACGTGGTCCGACGATGCATGATGCAATTCCGTCTCTGTTGCCGAGAAATTCGGGCCACCAGTTCGTGATCTATGCCGATGCCTGCTCGGGCGTCCCCGGCGCGCTGCATGAGCGCACTTTCGCATCGGTGAATCAGGTGGTCCGCCGGCTGCACCCCCGGCCCGAATTCATCCTCTTTCCCGGCGACGAGATCATCGGCCTGACCGCCGATGCCGACGCGCTGCGCGCGCAATGGCGGCATTGGCTCGAGACTGAAATGAGCTGGCTCGACCGGTGCGCGGTGCCGCTGTGGCACACGACCGGCAACCACACCACCTATGACGAGATGAGCGAGGCGGTGTTTCGCGACGTGCTGAAGCTGCCGCGCAACGGCCCGCCCGGTCAGGAGGGCCTGTCCTACTGGGTTCGCCGCGGCGATCTGCTGATGGTATTCGTGCATACGCTCTGGAGCGGGTTGGGCGGCGAGGGGCACGTCGAGACCGACTGGCTGCAAGCGGTCCTCGAACAGCACGGGGATGCCAGGCACAAGCTCGTCCTGGGCCATCATCCCGTCTACCCCATCAACGGCTACAGCGGCAGCTATCAGCGCGAGATCGGCCACGAATACAGCGAGCGCTTCTGGGATATCCTGGTGCGCGCCGATGTGACCGCCTATCTGTGCAGCCACATTCTCGCATTCGACGTTCAGGTCCATCGCGGCGTGCTGCAGCTCTGCACGGCAGGCGCGGGCACCGCGCACCGGATGCCCGAAGGCATCGAGTATCTGCATTGCGTGCAGGCGGCGCTCGATCAGGGCGGCCTTCGCTACCAGGTGCTCGATCCCGAGGGCGTCGTGCGCGAGCAGCTCGCCTGGCCTCTGCCATCTCTCGACCAGGCCGCGTGGTCACCATTGGCGCACGGGACCAGCCCTGCGCCACTGTCCGGGACGCCGGCGCCCGCGACGGTCATCGGCCTGAAACTGTCGGGCCGCACCGCCGCGGGAAGCGCCGCGCCGCAAACGCTGCTATGCACGCCGGAGCCGGAGATGATCGCACCGCTCTGGCTCGGATTGCGCGGGCCGAACCAGACGCTCACGGTGATCCTCGGGCGTGAGCGCGGGCGTAGTCCTCACTACTGGGTCGGCCCCGATCTCGGCGCTAACAGGGATTTTGACCTCGATATCGCCTTCTATCCGGACATGGGACCGGGCGGCGTGCTGTGGCGACGTAGCGGCGACACGCACTGGACGTCGTGCGCGGCGGCATCGGCGACCGGGCTGGAGCGCTTTTGCTGGCCCGCGGTCTGGAGCGTCGGCCATGGACAGGGTGGGCCGAACGACAGGCGATATGCCGGACCACGCCTCGACATCGCTGTGTCCATCATCGCATTGTCGTGAGCCGTGCGGCTCCGCCTGCTGTCGTTCGAAAACAGAGCCTTCGATGCGCGCGCTGATTGATGAGAAGAGCAGGTTAGTCAGGCTCTTTCGGCTTCTCGCGCTCCGCGCTTTTCAATTCGCGATCGATGAGCGTGCAGACCCGTCGCTGCGCCAGCAGGCCGAGCCGCGCGCGCGTGGTGCCGCGCTTGATCTTGCCGTTGATTTCGAATGACCAGCTCCAGAGGTCGGGTTCGATGTTGGTGAGTGTGTACTCAATATCCCGATGACGATCGATCAGCTTCTTCATGCCGTTTCTTCTTGTTGGCTGAAGATTGCATAACCAGATCGCGAAGGCGTCTGTATCCGGACGACTACCTACATATCGTCTAAGTATCTGTCCGAGAACATCTTGAATCATCGGAATCGTTTGTGATTCAAGGGAGGCGGTCCGAATTTGAAGGGGCGCCCATGTGGACGAAGG
>NZ_JBNDLA010000033.1:0-71837 GCF_050435825.1 Bradyrhizobium sp. I1.14.4
ATAATCTCTCTCACGGACGGCTCCCTTGTCTGAGATTTGCAACAACCTCATTCTGGCACAACTGATGCCGTAGGGGGCCGTCCACCCCATCAACCCCTGGTCGTGGTGGTGAGCGGGAGTGCGGCCCCAGCGCTGCAACCCAATTGACATTCGTGGCTGTGGGTCCCTGCTTTCGCAGGGACGACACCGAATTTGTTGGACCGCCGGTGAGTCATACTTCCGCGTTCTCGCGACATGAATCGTCCGAGCTTTGCTCTTCGTTCCGCCCTCGCTGAAATCAGAGGGCGCAGGAAAAGCCGGGTGCCGATCGCACCCATGGGCTCCGAGCAATGGGAAGAAAGCTCGGGGGTAGGACCACAGGTGTAACCGGAAGCAACCCGGCTTTCCCTGCGCGATGGTTTTACGGCTTACTTCGTGCTCCCCGGCGAGACTAGCCTTTTTTGTCACCGTGCGCTCCGGGCTTGATCCGAGGCTGGCCGAGGCGGCTGATCGATATTGACGGAATCGAGTCCCCGGCGTTGAATGCTTCTTTGGGGGTGAGGTCGGAGAAGTCGCCGTATCCGACGCTTCGTGAGCGTTAAGGATCGCCGCCTCCGATCTTCGCCTCCGTACAGAAATTATTGGGCTTCACCGTCGTGCACGGGGGTCGAGAGCCATGAGAATTTGCAGCGCGCTTTTGACGGTTTCATTCGTATTGCTTGCGGCGGCGTCGCCCGCCCGCAGCGAAGACAGCCCACCGTCATGGGCCTATCCGGTAAACCCGCCAAATTTTCAACGCGCACCCGACGATGGGACGATCAGGCAAGTGCCAGACAGCACCGCCGGCTTTACGCTCACGCAAGTGCGCGATCTGTTCGCCGCGCCCGACTGGCACCCCCAAGATCATCCGCCAATGCCGGCAATCGTGGCAACGGGGAGAAAGCCTGACGTGTTCGCCTGCGGCGTCTGTCACCGGGTGGACGGACCGGGCGGCCCCGAGAATGCCAGCCTGTTCGGTCTTTCCGCGGAATACATCATCGGGCAAACGGCGGATTTCAAGACGGGCCTGCGCACGAACTCAGTGCCGCGGGTCGCCACCGACCTAATGATCAAGGCGTCGAAAGGAGTGACTGATCAAGAACTCAGGGAAGCCGCGGAGTATTTTGCGTCGATCAAGCCAAGACCGAATATTGCGGTCACAGAAACCGATACCGTCCCGAAGACACACGTCAGGGACTTGTTTCTGGCACGGGTCGATGGCGACGAGAAGGAGCCCATCGGCCAGCGCATCATCGAGATTCCAGAAAACGTCGAACATTTTGTCAGTCGGGACTCGCGTGCTCGTTTCATCGCCTATGTCCCCCTAGGCAGCATTGAGAAAGGGCGGGCGTTGGCGACGAACAGCGATCTCCGCCTCCAATGCGCCGCTTGTCACGGTGCCGATCTTAAAGGGACGGCCGTGGCGCCCAGGATTGCGGCCCGTTCGCCGACGTATGCGTTCCGGCAGCTTCTCGACTTCAAGATCGGCGCGCGGAAGGGCGCGAATAGTGAACTCATGAAACCCGTTGTTGAAAATCTCAGCATCGAGGACATGATCGCACTGGCCGCCTATACGGCGTCGCTCATGCCCTAGCATAGCCTGGTGTGCTGTCCAGCACGGTGAGCCAGCCCGTTGTCCCATGCCCTGGGCGCGATCTTATTGGCATGTCCGCTGGCCCAGGACCGACATGCACCCATGCCGGTCTCCACGCTCCTATTCGAGGCGCAGCGGAGTTGACGAACTTACAAATACGGTTTCCTGCACAAGCGCATCGAGACAGCGCCGCCTCTCCGCTTGCGGGCGAGGTGAAATGTTACGCCACCGCTCCAATCCCCACTACGTCGATGCCGTCGACGCGGCCGCGGATCGCGAGCCGGCCGAGATCGCTCACCGGAAATGGCGGCGGCGCAGCGAAGCGCGCCATCGCCGGGCGTGAGGCGAGGAAGCCGCCATCGACCTTGCGGCTCAATTCCTCCAGCCGTGCCGCGGTGTTCATGACATCGCCATTGAACACGATGGCCGGCTTGACGTCACCGATCTCGCCAACGATCACGGGACCGAAATGCAGGCTGCCGCGTATCTGCGGCACGGCACCGAACTCACGCTCGAACTGCGGCGCCGCCTTCTGCAGCGCGCTCCGCATCGCCACGAAGCAACGCAGCGGCCGGCAATCGACCGCACCAAGATGCTCCGGCCAGGTCACGATGATCTCGTCGCCGACATAGTTCAGCACCTCACCGCGATAATCGACGACCGATTCCGTGAGCAGGCGGAACGTGCGATCGAGAAAGCGGTGAATACCGATGCCGCCAAGCCGCTCGGCAAGCCCGGTCGAGCCTGCGATATCGACGAACAGCACGAAGCGGTTCTCCTCGACCGGGGAGTGGTAACGGCCGGTGATGAAATTCATGAAGACGCGTGGCCCGATCAGGGTGGCGATGCTGAAACCGAAATTCAGCACCAGCGAGATCGCGGCTGAATAGGCGATGCTGAGCCCAAAATCGCTGATGGAGGTTTGGAGCGGCAATCCGGCAACGCGTTCGCCCACCTGGAGCAACTGTATGGCGATGATAATGGCGGCGTAGGCCGTGCTGCGCACCGCCAGAAGGCCAACAAACGACAGGCGATTGAGTCGCTCCGACAGCGGGCCCTGAAAGACGAACAATTCGATCCCGCCGAGCATCACGCAGGATACAAACGCATAAGCAAATCCCGCGAGGAACGCCGCCAGCGAATGACGGCCTTGCGCGAGATTGATCACGACACTCGCCACAACGCCGGCCACAATGACGGCGCCGAGAGTGCGCAGCTTCCGCTCGAGCCTCGCGTTCATGCTCTCCGCCCCCGAGCGACGGTGCCTACCCCGCCCCCTGATCGAACGCCTTGCGCAGCGCGACATAGCCTGCCTGCTGCTGGCTCCAGTTGCGGCCACCGGTGATGGCGCCGTCGACAACGAGGTCATGGCCGTTGATGAAGCTCGATTCGTCGCTCGCCAGAAACACAGCGGCATGCGCGATGTCGTCGGGCAGGCCCGCACGCGGGATCGGCTGCGCCGCCTTATAGACCTCGCGCATCACCGCCGCGCTCTGCTCGGCGGCATCGGTCGACAATCCCAGCGCCTTGCCGAATATCCCGGTGGCGATCGCACCGGGCGAGATCGAGTTGACGCGGATGCCGGACTCGCCGAGCTCCATCGCCACGCATTTGGTGAAATGAATGACGGCGGCCTTCGCGGCGCCGTAGACCATCGACGAGGAGAAGCCGGCGAGCCGGCCGGCGATACTGCCATTGTTGATGATGCTCCCGGAACCCTGTTTGCGCATGATCGGCGCGGCATGCTTCATGCCGAGCATCACGCTGCGCACCAGCGTCGCCATCGCGGCGTCGAACCGCGCGACGTCGAGGCCTTCGATGCCGCCGGTCTGCGCCGGGCCGCCGGCATTGTTGAACAGGCAATCGATGCGGCCGAACTTCTCGACCGCAAGCGCGATCAGCGCCTGCATCTGCTCCTCGACCGTGACGTCGGTCTGACGAAACACGCAAGTCTCGCCGAGCTGTTGCGCCAGTGCCTCGCCCTCGGGCGCGCGGCGCCCGGCGATCACGATCCTCGCGCCCTCCGCGACAAAGACCTCCGCCGTGCGCAACCCGATGCCGCTGGTCGCCCCTGTGATTACCGCGACCTTGCCATCCAGCCGTCCCATGCCGGTCCCCCAACTTACGTATGATGTTGCGGATATTCCCCGGCCGCTGTCACCAACGCAAGCGCAGGCGCCGCTGCCGGTCGGCGAGGTCCGCCTGTGGCCAGAAGGCCACAACTGCGGTTTTTCAGTCGCAGCGGCCTTATTTTGGTTCGCCTGTTCACGTGAACTGGAACGAGCGATGGCGAAGTGGGTCGACGATTTCAGGGCGTGTTGGCGAGGCGATTCCCAGCCTTCGCTGCTGCTTGCCGTCGCCTTCGCCGTGCTTTGTCTCGCTTTGGCCACGGCCGCCCGCTTCGGACTCGCCCAGATCAGGCCGGACGTGTTCTTCACGCCCTATTTCCCGGCGGTATTCTTCGCGACCGCGCTTGGCGGCTTCCGGATCGGGATCGCGACGGCGCTGGCAAGCGGCCTGCTCGGGGTCCTGCTCAATTTCAACAGCACGCACGCCGATCCGGCGCGCTTTGCACTTCTGATGATCTTCTGGGCGGTGTGCGGCGTCGCGATCTGGGGCGTGGAGCACTACCGTTCCCTGGTCGCGCAGCAGCGCGAAGTCTCCAAGCGGCTGATCGAGGAGGAGCAGTACCGCAAGGTCGTGGTCGACGAGTTGCAGCACCGGCTGAAGAACAAGTCCTCGACCATTCATGCCGTGCTGCATCAGGCGCTGCAGGACCGCCCCGATGTCTGGCAGCGCATCGACCATCGCATCCGCGCACTCTCCGCAACCGACGATCTGATCGCGCGGGTCGATGGCTATGGCTGCGATATCAAGGATTTGCTGCGCTCGGAACTCGGCCCCTACGGCCACGTGCGGTTCAATCTCAATGGCGAGCAGCTGTTCCTGCCCGCCAAGCTCGCAGTCTCGCTGGCGCTGATCTTCCACGAGCTCGCAACCAACGCAGGAAAATACGGCGCCTTCTCCTCGCCACGCGGGTTTCTGCAGGTGTCATGGTCGGTGGACGATGGACGTCTCAACGTGATCTGGGATGAAACCGAGGGACCGGTGGTCGAGGTCATCGGCGAAGCCGGCTTCGGCACCAAACTCCTGAAGTCGGCGCTCCGGCCGTTCGGCGGCAAGACCGAGATCAGCTACCTGAAGACCGGTGTTCACTGCACCATGCAGTGCGAGCTTCCCAACTGTTGATAAGTCGGCTTTCCGGCACAGGCGCATGTATTGGTGCAACCGCGCGCGCCGCAATCGCTTTCACCGGCGGCCGAAGCCGACATTGATACTCTGTTAATGACGATTGCCGCGACGGCTTGCGAAAGCAGCCCGGGTCTCATTCTGTCACGGCATTTCGCAGGTCCGCTTAACCAAAACTACAACGGACTTTGCCAAGGTCGGCGCATGCATAGTCTCACCAAACACGATTTTCAGGCGGGCGCTGCAGCGACCGGCCAAGACGACATTTCCGGAAATGAACTACGCATCTTGCGCGACCTTCTCCAACTGCTGCCGGCGGGCGTCACCGTCCAGGACGAACAGGGCCAGTTCATCCTGGTGAATGAAGCGGCAGCGAGCCAGTTGCAGCTGGCCGCCAGCGCCAGCCAGCCATCGCCGGTCGACGAGCGCCACGCCGCCAATCTGGACCTGCTGCGCAGCGGCCGTCCGGTGGTGCTCGAGGAAGTGCTCTCCTGCGGCGCATCCAAATACGTGTTTCTCACCTCGCACCGGCCGGTCCAGATCGCCGGTCGCAATCTCCTGATCTCGACATCGACCGATATCAGCGAGCAGAAGGCGTTCGAGGACCAGCTGTTCCGCTCGGCCTATTACGACGAACTGACCGGCCTGCCGACGCGTCGGGTGATCGAGCATCGCGTCAACGGCCTGATCCGCGACGATTCGCAGAGCCATTTCGCGCTCGCCTTCCTCGACGTCGACAACTTCAAGCACATCAACGACTACTATGGCCACGCAATCGGCGATGCGCTGCTGGTGGAACTGTCCAAGCGGCTCGGCCATGCGCTGCGCAACACCGATATCCTGTCGCGCATCTCCGGCGACGAATTCCTGCTGCTGTTGAACCCGATCAGCAGCAACGACGAGGTCGCCGAATTCATCCACGTCATGCAGGACCGGCTGAAGGCGCCGTTCTTCATCGAGGAGTCCGAGATCTTCGCCTCGACCTCGATCGGCGTCAGCCTCTACCCCATGCATGGCCGGAGCTACGAGGCGCTGCGCCAGAATGCCGACATCGCGATGTATCGCGTCAAGAACAACGGCAAGGGTGCGACCGCCTTCTTCGACAACAGCATGGAGCGCGAGGCGCTGGCGCGGATGAAGATCGAGCAGTCGTTGCGGCTGGCGATCCTGGAAAAGCGCTTCTGCTGCGCATTCCAGCCCAAAGTCGATATCCGCAGCCTGGAGGTCAAGGGCATCGAGGCGCTGGTGCGGCTGCGCGACGACGAGGGCGTGATCCAGGCTCCCGGCACCTTCATCAATCTCGCGGTGGAGCTCGGCCTGATCGACGAGTTGACGTTTCTGGTGCTGGCGGAAATCGTCAAGTCGATCGACCTGATCAACGACACGTTCGGCCCGACCGCGACCATCAGCATCAATGTCGCGGCCAAGCAGGCCTCCAATATCGAGTTCATGCGCCGGTTCGCGCGCGCGATCGAGGAGACCGGTTTCCCGAAACGATTCATGATCGAGGTGACCGAGGACGCGTTCGTGACCCGGTCGCATTTCCAGGACCAGATCCTGCCGATCCTGCGCGGCATCGGCGTCGGCATCTCGATCGACGATTTCGGCATCGGTTATTCGTCGCTGTCGGCGCTCGCTGACATCACCGCCGACGAGATCAAGATCGACCGCTCCTTCATCACCGACATCCATCAGCGGCCGCGCAGCCAGGGCATCCTGCGCGCGATCGAATCGCTGAGCGAGGCGCTCGGCATGACCGTGATCGCCGAGGGCATCGAGTCCTACGAGGAGCTGACCTATCTGCAGGCGGCGACCAAGATCCGCTATGCCCAGGGCTACTATTTTGCCAGGCCGATCTTCCTCGAGGACCTGAAGCCGGCGACGCCGCTCGCCAGCGAGACCCGCGCCAGCATGGCGGCGCGCCCGGCCCAGGAGGGTCGCCAGAGCTACTCGCGCGCCAGCGGTTTTCGGCGTTAGCCGACCACTTCGTATCGAACAGGCCGTGGCTATTTGTCACTTTACCTCGCCCCGCCTGCGGGAGAGGTCGGAACGCATCGTCAGATACGTTCCGGGTGAGGGGGATTCTCCGCGCAGACAACCCTCACCGCATTTGCGGAGGCAGGCCCCTCACCCCAACCCTCTCCCCGTAAGAACGGGGAGAGGGAGCGCGGTCCCGTTGCGGCTAAGGCTCGACCAAACTTCCCGCCTACTTCTCCAGCACCGGCAGCGGCGGCACGCTGGCGTTCGCCGAGCCGGCCTGCATCGTGATCAGCGTCATCGAGACCAGGTCGTAGTATCCCATGATGCCGATGATATCCATCATGCCGCGCTCGCCGAATTTCTCCAGCGCAGCCTTGTAGACGGCGTCGCTGACCTTCCTGTCGCGATAGATGGCGATACCGAGATCGTAGAGCGCGGCCTCGTCATCCTTCATGCCTTCGGGGCGCGTGCCCTTGGCGATGGCGTCCGCGAGCTTCGGATCGAGCCCGCCCTTCATCGCCAGCGGATAGTGCGCGGACCATTCGTATTGCGCGGTCCAGTGCCGCGCCGTGATCAGGATCGCCATCTCGCTGAGCCGCGCCGGCAGCGAGGTGTTCCAGCGCAGATATTCCGACAGGTTCGACAGCTTTGGCGCCAGGTCGGGATTGCGGATATAGGCGCGATAAGGCGGCGCGGTGAATTTGGCATTGCGCGGAGGCGCGCTGATCATGTCGGCCCAGGCCTTTTGCGGCGGCGACAGCTCCTCGGCCTTGAGCGGGGCAAAGCGCACGGCGTCCTCGCTGCGCGCGGCCTGCACGGAAAATGCCAACGCCGCCAAAATCCCAACTCCAAGAGTCCCAGCCCCAAACGTCGTGCGCCCAAGAGTCGTAGGCCCAACAGAGTTAGGCCCAAGAGTACTAGGCCCAAGTCTTTTTCTCATTGTCGTTCTCCCTTTAAGGCGCAATGCGCCTGGCCCACACCCTACCGCGGCGCCGTGCGCCGGCCTATATTGAGGCCGGTCTTACGCGAAGGTGTCAGCCATGCAGCCTGTGTCTATCCTCCTCAACATCCTCTGGATCCTGATCGGCGGCGCATGGATGGCGTTCGGCTGGCTGATCGCCGCGGTGATCATGGCTATCACCATTATCGGGCTGCCCTGGGCGCGCGCCGCCTTCAACATCGCCGTCTACACGCTGCTGCCGTTCGGCTCGCGTGCGATGCGCCGCGATGAAGTCACCGGCTATTCAGATATCGGAACCGGACCGCTCGGCGTGATCGGCAATCTGATCTGGTTCATCCTGGCCGGCTGGTGGCTCGCGATCGGCCATGTGATCACCGCCATCCTTCTGGCCGTAACCATCATCGGTATTCCGTTTGCCTGGGCGCATCTCAAGCTTGCCGGCATCGCATTGTGGCCGATCGGCAAGGTGATCGTGCCGGCGTAACGCGTCGACGGCTCGGGCGGCTAGAGCCAATCCTTCGTCGTCTGAGAACAGGCCTGGTAGTCGCGCCTCCACGTGAACCCATGGCCACCACAGGGCGGACGCGGGCGCGAAGTGGCGGGGCATTCGTTCCTCAGCCGCGCGCTGGTGCCCCAGCCGTCAATCACACAAGCGCCGTTCACGGTTCTGTGGCAACCGGTGCCACAGCCCTCCGCGGCCTTGGCCGAGGTCAAGCCAAGGAACCCACCAGCCGTCAGAACCACGAGCAAACATGCTCTCATGATGTCCTCCATTGCGCCGTCGGTCGTGATGCTCCATTCACGTTTCGCCATTAGCGTAGGCTAGATCATTGGCGCTCGCCACCGCCCCCCGCACACATTCCGGTGTGTGTCAGCGCGCCGCGCCGCAGCCGGGGATGTCGAACACGGCGGCCAGGCCGCAGGGCGAGTTGAGCATCTTGCCGCCCTCATGGCCGACGCCGGGTACGTCCCACACGCTGTGGTTCGGCGTGCCGTTGTCGCGGTCCTGCATCGCGGCGAAGTAGGAATGCCCGCGCGCGTAACGATATGGTCCTTCGGCTTCCGCCATGCAGGATTTGTCGAGCGCGGGATGGTTGGGGTTGGTGTCGAGCGTTCCGAGCAGGTAGATCACGCGGCGCGCGACATAGCTCTGCTCCAGCGCCGCCGGGGTCGGGTCGGCGAGATAGGGCGGACGGTGGTCCATGCCGAACTTCCAGCTATTGTAGCCATGGCAGTTCGCCGCGATCGCAGGCTCCGGCCGCTCCTTGGTGAAATAGGTGTAGGAGGAAGGATTGGCGACGACATAGCGCACGCCGATCCCCTCGCGCAGCAGCACCTGATCGCCCTTCACCGCGATCGCATAGCGCTGCACCACCTGGCCTCCGCCGGAATGGCCGAAGACGACGACCTCTTTCAAGTTCGGAAACAGCTTGCGGTCGCCGAGTTTTGCCAGGATGGCGTCGAGCGCCTCGAACGAGCTCGCCGGGTTCGGCGCGATCGCGGGCTCGCCGCCCTGCCAGCCATAGAGGCTCCAGCGCAGCGTCTCCGCCGGCAGCTTGAACGCATCGACGTCGGGCTCGATCAGGAATTGCGGCGCGATCATCAGCGTCGCCTTGCCGGCATCGCCGGCCGCGGCCTGCGCACTCAGCGCGGCGCGGAAATAGTCGTCGGCATTGCGCAGCACACCGTGCAGCACGAGAACCGCGCGGGTGACGTCCGGCAGCGGATTGGACCAGTCGGCCGAGAGGTAGACCGGAACGGTCGCGCTGCCGACGGCAATGCGGCCGCTGGCGATTTCCTTGACTGGCTTCTGGTCGCGCTCGATCTGCGCCTGCGTTGCCGACGCGACGGGCGCGTGAACGGTCGCGACGAGCAGCGTCAATGCCGCAAGCCAGCCCCGATGATGCATGGTTCAACTCCGTTGGTGCCGAGATTCTTGTTTTACCGCGTTTTCTTGACGCGAACCGGTACTCACTTCGCTCGAAAACACCCTAGCAGGCGCGATGCGATCCGGCTCGATCATCGCGCGGTGGGCGCCGGTTCACGCATGAAATTTTGGAAAGCCGCCTCACATCTTCCGCGATCGCACTTCAGGCGGCGAGCCGCCCGCGATTGTTCGCGGCAGCTATCGGGCGAATCAGGCGGCCGAACCGCTCGGCCTCCTCGTCATGCAGATGGACGGACAGGCAGAACGAGTGGCAGCCGGCATCGATGAACCGCTGCAAGGTCGCGGCGCATTGCTCGGGATTGCCGACCACAGCGATGCCGGCGCCGGGCCGCACCTTGGTGATTCCGATCCACAGATGCGGCATCAGGAGGTCGCCATAGTCGCGCGCGAGCTGCTCCCATGAAGGCGCCGGATATCCATGCCTCCAGCACACCGAGCCGACCGGGATCAGCAGATATTCAAACCCGGCATCCTCGGCGGCCTGAACCACACGCTCGCAGAGTTCCGCCGAACCAGGCGACCTGCGCCTCCATCAGCCCATAGGCCGTGGTGTCGCCATGCGTGGGCAGATACCAGCCGAATTCCAGCGGACGCATGGGCAAACTCCCTCGAAAGACGGCCTTTTCCGCAAGGCCTGTCATATTGGCGCAGGCAGTTTACAGCCCTTGAGCGGCCGGACAACGCCGTTGCCGACCCGGAGCCAATCAGCTAAATGGTGGCTGCACGCACCCGTAGCTCAGCTGGATAGAGCGTTGCCCTCCGAAGGCAAAGGTCACACGTTCGAATCGTGTCGGGTGCGCCACTTCGATTTTTTTGTCCGCTTCGATGTCCGGCCATGGTGCCGGCCGGTCTGCCGGTTTCCGGCAGACCGGCTTCGCCTCAATGATGAGCCGACACGCTCTTCATGCATTGGGACATCAGATCGGCACCGGCAAAGCGGCCTATATCCCCCAGGCTGACCATGCCGACCATCCGTTTGCTCTTGTTAATGACAGGCAGCCTGCGGATCTTCAGCGTCTCCATGTGATGCACCGCTTTCGCCAGATCGTCGTCTTCCCGGCAGCAGTGGATGCCTTCGGTCATCACGTCGCGCGCTGTGGTGCGCGTGGAGTTGAAGTCCTTGCTCGCAAGACCTTTGCAGACGAGGTCGCGATCCGTCACCATCCCGATCAGACGATCGTCTTGCCCGACCGGAATGCAGCCGACGTCGTGCCCTTGCATCAATTTCGCGATTTCAGTGATCGGGGTATCGGGGCTGACCCAATCGACGCCCTTGTGCATCACATCCTTGACCTTCATGGAGGACCTCCCTTGCAAGGCAGCCGCCCCCTCGCTCGCAACTATACAACAGATCGGGCGTGACCGCATGCGTGCTGCGCCTTGGTCAAGGCGCAGCGACAGAGGGCCCGGCTATCATGTCGCCTCAGTCGTGCGCACTGAAGCGGCCGTGCAGGGAACCGGCGGTCAAGCGCGCGAATTGCGCACGGTCGAGATGAAGCAACGTCTCATGATCGCCGGCTTCGATATAGATCTCGGGCTGCATCTGGATGCTGTCATCAACGATAACGTCGAGCCCATAGCAGATGCCGGCGGCGGGAATCGCCCCATGCGCACAGTCCGCGAACAGCCGATCGATCTCGCTTTCAGCAGCCATGGCTATATCGTCACCGAAGCTCGCCTTCAGATCCGCCAGCTTGAGGTGATGCGATGCCGGCAGCACGGCGAGCAGGTAGCCGCCATTGCGGCGCAACACAACAGCCTTGGCCAGGCGATCACCCGGGACGTGACATGCCTGGGCGGTCAGGGCTGACGACAACGTGAGCACATGCGGGATCTCGTCGTACGCGATGTTTTCCGCAGCGAGATATTTGTGCAGTGTGGGAGACATGGTCATGGCATCACCTCCGGTGCGACATGCAACCATCCACCGTGGTCCCTGCCTGCCGCACGATGAGCGGCTGCGCGGTTCTCAACATAAAATATAAGTCCTGCTACAGGACAGTGCAATTCGATCGCTAGTTTGGGCGCCGCGCCAGGTCCAAGTTCCGGGCCTTGTCCAGATTGCGGGCTCGGCCAGCGCGGTCGCACCCGGCAAGAGGACCGACGCAAGGTCGGCCTCGGTGAAATCGGCGCCGGCGAGATTGGCGCCAGATAGATCTGCTCCCGCAAGGTCAGCCTTGCTGAGGTTGCAGTTCGCCAAACTGGCATTCTGCAACTGCGCGAATTCGAGATCGGCGCGCAAGATTGGCTCCGCTCATCCGGCCGCGCTTCAGGAAGGTCGCGTGACAGGTCACGCGCCCTTCGCGGACCGCGGCGAGAGACGGCGCGACGCATCATCTGCTCGGCGATATCTCTCATCACGGCACTTACTTGATTGCGATACTCACTTGGGCGACCGCACGAAGGCCCGTCCAAAATCTCCGAACGCGCCTTCGACGGCGAATCTCTCGAGCCGATCGTCGGTCCAGCCGCGCCATTCCGCAAGCACCTCGCGTGTGTGTTCGCCGAGCATTGGCGGCGGCGTGGAAGGTGCCGGCGGCTCGTCGCCGAACCGCGTCGGCCTGGCGATGAACCTCACGTCCCCCGCGGCTGGATGGCGGACGGTCTGCACCATGCCCCGCTGCGTGAGTTGCGGCGTCTCGCAGACTTCGCCGACCGACTTGATCGCCCCGCACGGAATGCCCGCCGCAGCCAACGCCTGCAGCCAATCGGCGCGGGTCCTGCGGGCAAAGATGGGAGCGAGGATCGCGACGAGATCGTTGCGGCTCGCCGCGCGCTTCGGGGCGGTTGCGAAACTGATATCTTCGCGCAGGTCCGGTCGACCGATGACGTCGCAAAAGGCCGCCCAGAACTTGTCGTTCGCGACCCCGACATTGATCCAGCCGTCACTCGCCTCGAACGGTTCGTATGGACTGATGGTCGGATGGACGTTGCCCCGTCGCCCGGGGCTTTGCCCCGATGCGAAGTACATGCCGGCGTTGAATGTCAGGAGCGACGCCATGGAGTCGAGCATGGAGACGTCGACTCGCCCACCTTCGCCCGTCCGGCTCTTCCGCATCAAGGCGGCGAGCACCGAATGCGACGCATAAAGGCCGGTGACGAGGTCGGCGATCGACGTGCCGACCTTGGTCGGCGGCCCAATCGGATCGCCGGTGATATCCATCACGCCGGATTCGCCCTGAAGGATCAGATCGTAGCCGGGGCGCAAGGCGTCCGCACCGGTGCGGCCGAACCCCGAGATGCTGCACAGGATGATGTCCGGTCTGCGGGCGCGCAGCGCGTCGAAGCCGAGCCCCCATTTGTCGAGCGTGCCCGGGCGAAAATTCTCGATCACGACGTCGGCTGCGGACGCAAGATCGAGCACCGCGTCGCGACCGGCCGGCGACTTCAGATCGATGGCGCAACTGCGCTTGTTGCGGTTCACCGACAGGAAATACGCGCTCTCGCCGCCGACGAAGGGCGGCCCGTAGCCGCGGCTTTCGTCGCCTTTCTGCGGATCCTCGATCTTGACGATGTCGGCGCCGAGATCGCCGAGTTGCATCGTGGCAAACGGGCCGGAGACCACCCGGCAGAGGTCGAGGACCCTGATGCCGGACAGCGGCTCGCGATCAGACGATCGCATCGGCGAGATCCTTCATGGTCGGCACCAGGATATCGGGCTGGTGCGGCGTGATGCCGAACGGACGGCTGCGCCGGTCGATGAAAGCCGTCCGCATGCCGGCGGACTTGGCCCCGATGCAGTCGAAGGCATGATTGGCCACGAACAGCACCTCGGCGGGCTTCACGCCCATGATCTCCGCCGCTTTCGTATAGGTTGCGACATGCGGCTTGAACGAATTGGCTTCGGCCACCGAGATCACGCGATCGAACGGGACCTTGTGGTACTGCTTCGCGGTCTCGAGCATGTCGGGATCGCCGTTCGAGAGCACCACGAGCTTGTATTTGCGTTGCAGCCGCGCAAGCGCTTCCGGCACTTCCGGAAACGGCACCAGCTTCTCGATCTCGCCGACGAGGTAGCGCACCTCGTCCATCGTGTAGTCGATCTTGGCGCGGTCCATCACATGGCACACCGCGCGATGCCCGATCTCGCGATAGGGCGTGTGCTCGCGATGCAGCAGCGCATCGATCATGGAGTTCTCGAAATGCGTGCGGCGCCACCATGTGACAAAGGAATTCGGATCGCCCTTCCAGCGCTTCTTCGCAAGGAACGGTGCCGCGATTTTGGTCAGGCCGCCCTGCATGTCGACGACCGTCCCGTACTGATCGAACATGCAGACCTTCACGTCGCGCTTGATGGTTTCAAAGCTCACTGATGCCTCCTTGGTTTCAGATCGACTGGATACTTGCCGCGCCGCCATAGATGAAATGGATTTGTGATCTCTCACTATTCACGATATGAATGGCGGCATGAACCTCCGATCCATCGACCTCAATCTGCTCGTCGCGTTGGACGCACTGCTGACCGAGCGTCATGTCACCAGGGCGGCCGACCGCGTCGGCCTCAGTCAACCGGCGATGAGCAACGCGCTCAACCGGCTGCGCGCGATGTTCGAGGACGAACTCCTGGTACGGACGACGGCCGGGATGAAGCCCACGCCCCGCGCCACCGAACTGGCGGAGCCGCTGCGCCAGGTCTTGCGGCAGGTCGAGCGCGTGATGGCGAGCGACGCCGGCTTCGATCCAGGCCGGACCGAACGCACCTTCACGATCAGGATGTCGGACATTCTCGCGTGCCTGCTGCTGCCGCGGCTCGCCGCGGCGCGGCCGCCCGATGCGCGGATCTCCTACAACACGATCCATCTGCCGCCCGCTTTGACGATCGATGCGCTGGAGCGGGACGAGATCGACGTGGCGGTGAGCATGGGGCTCGAGCATTCCGCATCGATCCGTTCGGAGACGCTGCTTGGCGACCGCATGGTCTGCCTGATGCGGAGCGGTCACCAGGTCAGGCGCGGACGGCTGACCTTCGAGCGCTTCATCGCGCAAGAGCACATGAAGGTCTCGATGAGCCCGACCGACCTTCGCTTCGTCGACGACGTGCTCGCCGAACGCGGCCATCGGCGACGCATCGCGCTGAATGTGCCGCATTGGCTCGTCGTGCCTCACGTTCTCAAGCAGACCGACCTGCTCGCGGTGATGCCGCGGCACCTCGCCGCCGTGCTGATGGACGACGGTCTGCGAATGGAGGAACTGCCGTTCGAGTCCGCGCCGTTCGACTGGATGTTGTACTGGCATCGTAGATACGATCAGAGCAATGCAAATGGCTGGCTCCGCGAAGGGCTCAGGGCGGCCTGCTCCGATCTGAGTTAGGCCCCGATGTCCGCCGGTCTCCGTGCGATCGACGACTGATGTCCTGCCTCGGCGTTCGTGACCGCCGACGCGTCCTCCAGCGATCGTCCCTTGGTCTCGAATCCAAACGCGAGAAACACCACGGCCTGGAAGACGAGGATGCCGGCCAGGGTCGTGAGCACGCCGGTCAAGCCTTGCCAGGCGAAGATTGCGACCACGACGTACTGGACCAGTGCGGTCGCGATCCGTCCGGACGTGGCGCAGATCGCCGTGCCGCGAAGCCGGTAGCGCGTCGGGAACAGTTCGGGGACGTGCATCGCGAACCCGGTCGCCAGCATGACATAGATCGCGGTGACCAGCAGGAAGCCTACGCCTGCAAGCGCAACACCGTCCGCCATATACGGATAGGCAATGCCGAGCACCGCAGCCGCAATCGACGAGCAGACGATCGAGAGCCTGCGTCCGAGCCGGTCCGCCAGCACGAGCCCGATCAGCGATCCGACCGGCCCGCCCAGCGCCATCACGGTGGTGTAGCCCAGCGACGAGACCACGCTGTGGCCGCCCTTGACCATGAAGGTCGGCAGCCAGCCGATGAACCCGTAGAGGCTGAAGCCGACGACGATGTGCAATAGGCTGCCGAGCAGCGTGCGCGCGAGATAGGGCGGCTGGAACAGACGCCAAACCGCACCGGGAGGCTCCGGCGCCGTCGCGCTGGCGGCGATGGGAGCCAGCGTTCCCTTTCGCGCAGCCTCCGCTTCGATCGCCGACAGAATTTTCTCGGCTTCATCGGCGCGTCCGTTGGCGGCGAGCCAGCGCGGCGATTCCGGCATCGACTTGCGCAAGAACCAGACGATCATCGCCAGGATGCCGACGAGGGCGAACATGTAGCGCCATCCGAGCGTCGGGATCACCCACAGGCCGATCATGGACGACGCGAACAGCGAGAAATTGGTGATCACGGCCAGCAGCCCGATCCAGCGACCGCGCGAGGCGGCCGGCACAAACTCCGTCAAGGTCGCGTAGCCGACCACGATCTCCGCGCCGAGGCCGATGCCGATGATGAAACGCAGGCCGATCAGAACGGTCATGCTGGGCGCGAAGGCTGCGGCGATCGATGCCAGGCCGAAGATCGCGAGGTTCATCTGGTAGGAGAAGCGGCGGCCGAAGCGGTCGCCAAGGATGCCGGAGAACCAGGCCCCGATCGTCATTCCGACAAAGGTCGCAGAGACGAATGCGGCGTTGAGCTCGAGCGTCGACCAGCCTTCCTTGAGCACCGCGCCCAGCACGCCGCCGGCCAGATAGATGTCGAATGCATCGAGGAACATGCCGGCGCCGATCAGGGTCAGGATGCGCCAGTGGAATCCGCAGATCGGCAGCCTGTCGAGGCGCGCGCCCGCGTTGATGTCGATGTCGGCGGATCGCGCCATTCCAAACCTCCCTGCCCGGCCTTGTGCGAGCCGGATGTTCCAATGATCGATTGATGACGCGCAGGGGGTCGTCGTCCAATTCAAAACGAAAATTCGACTATTTGGCGCAGTGATGAAGCTGACGCGAGTGGCACGATCGCGTTCCATCCTGACACCGAGCTGACTTGCGTACGCCGTCATTAACGATCCCGCTGTCGCGCGATGTCGAAATCACGGTGTCAGCACAAACATTCACAACGGGTTCATGTCGCCGCCACTATTCGACTCCAACGCTGGGGAAAAAGATTGGAGTATGCGCCATGCGCCGCATCGCCGGACTGCCTTTCGCCTTAGCTCTCAGCCTCTGCTGTCTCTCACCGCCTGCGCCAGCGCGCGCGCAGCTCGCCATCAGCATCAGCGTCGATGCAGCACCGCCGCCATTGCCTGTTTACGAGCAGCCGCCGATTCCCGGCGACGGCTATATCTGGACCCCGGGCTATTGGGCGTGGAGCGACGATATCGGTTACTACTGGGTCCCCGGCACATGGGTGCTGCCGCCCGCGCCTGCATTGCTCTGGACACCCGGCTACTGGGGTTGGAACGACGGCGTCTACGCGTTCCACGCCGGATACTGGGGAGCGACCGTTGGGTTCTACGGCGGCATCGCTTACGGCTTCGGCTACACCGGCCTCGGCTATGACGGCGGCTACTGGCGCGGCGGCAGCTTCTTCTACAATCGCTCCGTCAACAACATCTCGAATGTGTCGGTCACCAACGTCTACAACAAGACCGTCATCAATAACACGACCAACGTCAGCTACAACGGCGGCACCGGTGGCACCATGGTGCGGCCGACGTCGCAGCAGCTCGCTGCCCAGAACGAGCACCATGTGCCTGCGACCGGCGAGCAGACGCGGCATGCGGAAGCGGCAAGGAAGGATCCGGCGCTGACGCTCGCCAACAACCATGGTCATCCGGCAATCGCCGCGACCGCCCACGCAGCACGATTCAGCGGCGCGGGCGTGATCGCCGCACGCCCGGGCAAGCCGATCGCGGCGCCGCCGCCCCGGCATGCACAACCAACGACCGGTCACGCTTTGCCGACGGGAAACGCCCTGCCGCCCGGACACGCGCTGCCAACAGGAAACGCTTTGCCGGCCGCACACGCTCTGCCGAGCGGAAACGCTCTGCCGCCAGCGCACACACCACCAACAGGACATGCCCTGCCTGCGGGACACGCTCTCCCGGCGGCACACGCGCTGCCGACAGGGCACGCCCTGCCCGGCGCTGGCCAACATCCCGCACCGGCGCCGCACGTCGCCGCGCCAGCCGTGCATGCACCCAGGCCGCAGCTCGCACAGCACGCACCACCTCCGCCACGCGCGGCCGCGCATCCGCCGACGCCGCACGTCGCGCAACTGGCTGCACGCCGTCCTCCTCCTCCGCCGCACGTGTCGCGGCCAGCACCGCGGCCCCATCCTGCGCCACGGCCGCATCCGGCCGCGAGGCCACATCCGGCGCCGCATAAGCACCAATGATCCAGCTCATCGGCGTGCCTGCAAGGGCACGTCGATGTCGTATCATAGCCGTTGGAGGTCCTGGCGCGCAGAGCGCCACGTCAGGCCAGTTCGTCGGCCGCAGCCCTGATCCCGGCGTAGATTTCCCCGAGGTCCGACTCGGTGACGCAGTACGGCGGCATGACATAGATCGTGTTGCCGAGCGGTCGCAGCAGCAGATTTCGGCCTGCAAAGAAGGCCTGAAGCCGCTGGCCGATGCCCGCGAGATAGCCGGCATCGCTTACCTTCAGGTCAAGCGCGGTGATGGTCCCGGTGCGGCGGACGTTCTCGAACCGTGCATCGGCGTGGAATGGTGCGATCAGGCGCTCCTGCATCGCGGCGACCGAGGCAACGCGCTCGTGTGCGCCGTGTTGCCAGAGTTCGAGGTTCGCCCCTGCGGCGGCGCAGGCGACCGGATTCGCCGTGTACGAGCTCGAATGGAAGAACGTTCGCGAACGATCGCTGGAATAATGCGCGTCGTAGATGTCGGCACGGCAAAGCGTCACCGCGAGCGGCAGCGATCCGCCGGTGAGACCCTTCGAATAGCAGGCGATGTCCGGCGTGATGGCCGCCTGCTCGCACGCGAACAAGGTGCCGGTCCGGCCCCAGCCGGTCATGACCTCGTCGGCAATGAACAGCACGCTAAAGGCTTCGCAGATGCGCTTCATCTCGGTTAGCACCCAGGGCGGATACATCAGCATCCCGCCCGCACCCAGGATCAGCGGCTCGACGATGAACGCTGCCGGGTTCTCCCTCTGGCACGCGGCTTCGAGCGCATCGAGCGTCGCCTGCTCATGACCGGCGGCGGGAAACGGGATTGACACGACGTCGAACAGCAGCGGCTCGTAGGCCGCATTGAAGACGCCTCGCGCGCCGACCGACATCGTCCCCACGGTGTCGCCATGGTAGGAGTGCTCCATGACGATGACGCGCGTGCGCGGCACGCCGATATTGTGCCAATAGCCGAGCGCCATTTTCAGCGCCACTTCCACGCTGGTCGAGCCGGAGTCGGAAAAGAACACGTAGTCGAGGCCACGGGGCGCAAGCTTCAGGAGCTCTGCGGCAACCGCTTCGGCCGGTTCGTGGGTATGACCGGCAAAGATGATCTGGTTGAGCTGTTCCGCCTGCTTCTGGATCGCGCTCACGATATGCGGATGGCAATGGCCGTGGGTCACGACCCACCAGGATGCAATCGCATCGATAATCCGGCGGTCATCGGCGGTGTAGAGATAGGCGCCCTCGCCGCGCACGATCTTCGTCATCCTGTCGTACAGCGCGTGCTGGGTGAACGGGTGCCAGATCGGCGACTTCTGCGGGGACGTCATGGATTGAAGTCGTCGCGCTGGAACGAAGCCTTGAACGCGGCTCGCAGCGAGTCTGCCGCAAGCGGAGAGAGCCAGGGCAACCGGCCCAACCGACGCACTTGCCCGATCTCGCAAATTGCCCGCTCGCTCTCGGGATTGCTGTCGCCGATGAATGCGATCCCGAGAATGTCGATCCGGCGCTGGCTCAGCGCCTCGATCGACAACAGCGAGTGATTGATGGTGCCGAGCGCCGTGCGGGCGCAGAGCACCACCGGAAGCCGCCATCGCGCGAACATGTCGATAAAGAGCGTGTCGTCATTCAGCGGCACCATCAGCCCACCGGCGCCCTCGATCACGAGCGGCCGCCCCCCGCTGTCGGGCACGTCTAGTGCGGCGGGGTCGATGCGCACGCCGTCGATCGCGGCGGACTGATGCGGCGAAGCCGGCGTGCGAAGGCGGTAACGCTCAGGCACGATGCGATCGGCCGCGAGACCCGCAAGCCGCGCCACCAGTTGCGCATCGGTCTCGTCCTCGAGGCCGGACTGAACCGGCTTCCAGTAGCTCGCGCCAAGGAAGCCGGCGAGGCCTGCGGAGAAGATCGACTTCCCGATTCCGGTATCGGTGCCGGTCACCACGATCCGGCAGCTCATCGCGACCAGCCCTTCGTCTCCTCGACGAGCGCATCGAGCAGCGCGCGCACGCCGTCCTCGTCGACATTGAGGGTCAGTGCAATGCGCAAGCGCGCTGTCCCCGCCGGCACGGTCGGCGGCCTGATGCCGCGAATGTCGAAACCCCGCGCCTGCAGCGCCGATGCTAGCTGCATCGCGCGCGCATTGTCGCCGACGACATAGGGCACGATCTGCGAGCGCGACGGACTGCGCCAACCGCGCAGATCGAGCTCGCGATGCGTGAAGGCGACCAGGCTCGCGAGTCGCTGCTGATGCTCGGGCTCCTCCTGCAGGATCAGAAGTGCCTCACGCACGGCAACCGCCGTCAGGGGTGACGGCGCAGTGGCGAAGATGAACGGGCGGCAGCGATTGACCATGAAGTCGCGCAGCACGGTCGAGGCCGTGACCAGCGCGCCCGCGGCGCCCAGCGCCTTGCCGCAGGTATGAACGATCACCAGATTCTCGCGCCCTTCATAGGGCGCCGTCAGCCCTCGCCCCTGCTCGCCATAGACACCGGTGCCGTGCGCCTCGTCCACCATCAGGAATGCCTCGTGCCGCTCCGCGATGGCGACGAGATCGTCGAGCGGGGCGACGTCGCCATCCATGCTGTAGACGCTTTCGACCACGATCCAGACCCGGCCGGTTCCGCCCTGGGCGCGCCAGCTGCGAATGGTGTCTTCGACCGATTGGGGATCATTGTGCGCGCTGATCCGGAACTCGGCCCGGCCGGCCCGCGCGCCTTCGTGGATGCTGGCGTGCACCAGGGAATCGAGAACAACCAGGTCGCCGCGTTGCGGCAACGTCGTCAGCACGGCGAAATTGGCGACGTAGCCGCCGCCAAAGAACAGCGCGGTCTCGGCGCGAAAGAACGTGGCTGCATCGGCTTCGAGCCGTTCGTGCTCCTCGCAATTGCCGCGCAACAAGCGCGATCCGCCGGCGCCGATCGGCGTGCCGGCCGCGAGCGCGGCCGAGACGGCGTTCTTGATGCGTGGCGCGCTCGCAAGCGCCAGATAGTCGTTCGATGCGAAATCGACGCCTGCGCGCGGCGTGAGGCCGCGCAGCCGATCGTCCTTGCTCAGGGCGCGCAAGGCCGCGGCGTAATCAGCGGCGTTGGCCGCATGGATTGCGCTCATGCTTCACTCTCAGGAAGGCGGTTAGTCGCGCGCGAACCGCGCCGCGCGCGCCGAAGGTTACGGTCAGGCGAGGGCGGAGTTGATGCCGAGCCGGTCCAGCAGGTTGGCGTCGCGATCGCGCTGCGGGTTCCTGGTGGTCAATAGCACGTCGCCGATGAAGATCGAATTCGCGCCGGCGAGGAAGCACAGCGCCTGCAGTTCATCGGTCATGTACTGCCGTCCGGCCGACAGCCGCACCACGCTCTTCGGCATCATGATCCGCGCGGTCGCGACCAGCCGCGCCAGCGCGATCGGATCGGGACGCTCGGCGGTGTCGTTGACCGGCACGCCCTTGACCTCGTTCCACAGATTGATCGGCACGCTCTCCGGATGGCTGGGTAGATTGGCAAGCAGCATCAGCATGCCGAGCCGGTCTTCGACCTGCTCACCCATGCCGATAATGCCACCGCAGCAGACCTTGATGCCGGCGTCGCGCACATGCGCGAGCGTATCGATGCGGTCCTGCAAGGTGCGGGTGGTGATGATCTTGTCGTAGAATTCCGGCGAGGTATCGACGTTGTGGTTGTAGAAATCGAGCCCGGCTTCGGAGAGCCGTTCGGCCTGGTCAGGCGTCAGCATGCCGAGCGTGACGCAGGTTTCCATGCCCAGCCCTTTCACGGCGCTGACCATGTCGCAGACCTGATCGAGATCGCGGTCCTTGGGACTGCGCCAGGCCGCGGCCATGCAGAAGCGGGTTGCGCCGGCATCCTTGGCGCGCTGCGCGACCGCGACCACGTCGTCCTGCGCCATCAGGCGGGTGGCCTTCAGGCCGGTGTCGTAATGCGCGCTCTGGGAGCAGTATCCGCAGTCTTCCGGACAGCCGCCGGTCTTGATGCTGAGCAGACTTGCGGTTTCGACGTGGTTCGGATCGAAGTTGGCGCGATGAACGCCCTGCGCCTGAAACATCAGGTCGGCGAACGGCCGGTTATAGAGCGCCTCAGCCTCGGCCCGTTCCCAGGTCTTGCGAGGCGCTGCGCAGGCGCGGCTCTCGATCCGTTCGATTTCCACCACATCAACCATAGGCTTGCCTTCTTGTTTGTGATCGATCATAGATAATCTGGAACATTATCTATGATCGATACCTTAGAACGATGCTAGCCGAGGCCGAGTGAGAGCGCACCCGTTTTTATGATAGATAATCTATGACCGACGACGGCGAGAATACGACGACCGCCGGGCGCATTGCCGCCTCGATCGGCGAGCGCATCATCAGCGGTGCATTGCCGCCGGATGCTCCGCTCCGGCAGGATCATGTGGCGCGGGAATTTCATTCCAGCCACGTTCCAGTGCGCGAGGCCTTCAGGCAATTGGAGGCTCAGCATCTCGTCGTTGCGGTACCCCGTCGCGGCGTGCGGGTTGCTCCGCTCGACACCAAATCGGTGAGAGAGATCGCCGAGATGCGCGCCGCGCTCGAGGTGGTCGCGTTACGCAATGCCGCTTCCAAATTCACATCGGCCCATCTGGCACGGATCGAACTCGCATTGATCGAAGGCGACAATGCAGAGACGATTCAGGATTTCGAGATGGCCAATCGCGCCTTTCATCACGCGCTGGTGGCACCTTGCGCGATGCCGCGACTGCTCGCCAGCCTCGACGGCCTGCAACTCGCAAATTCGCGATTGGTGTTCGCGATGGCCCGCAACGCCGGCTGGCGGCCGCGGCCCAGCCAGGACCACCGCGTGATTCTGCAGGCCCTGCGCGCACGCAACATCGAGCAGGCCTGCAGCCTGCTCGCGCGGCATATTCAGACGATCGAGCGGCTGGCGCTGCCGGCGGCGTGATCGGAGCTGCGATCCGCTAAGCGATCGCGACGATCTCCAGCTCCTGATCGCCCGCACCTACGACGTCGCCCAAGGCCTTCCCCATCAGCGATCGCGCCACCGGCGAAATAAAGGAGATCGAGCCTGCCTTTGGATCGGCTTCGTCCTCGCCGACAATGCGATAGGTCTGCACGCGGCCGTCGGCGCGGCTGAAGGTCACGGTGCTTCCGAACGCAACGGCTTCGGTCGACGCAGGATCGGGGACGAGCTGCGCCGTGCGGAGCCGTTCCGTGAGATAGCGTGCGTCGCGCAACGGAACCGCCGACTGCCGTCGCCGCTCGTTGACGTCGTCCAGTTGCTGCGCGGCCTCGTAGGCCTCGCGCGCCTCCTGCAGCTGTCGCTCCAACGCCTTGCGTCCTGCTTCGGTCACCAGATTGGGATGCGGCGAAATGGGACGGTCCGGCAACAGCGTTTCGGACGCAGTCTCGGCACTTTCTTCCTTGGTGAAGGCAACGCTCAATCCGGAACTCCATCGATGAGAAAGCCAGTATAGCCGCTTCTCACTCGCGTCGCTAATGCGACGCTGGCTGTTCCGCCTTGCTGCGACGACCAAAGCGGCTCTTGGCACCCTCGCGCCAGCCCTGGAAGGTGACGAAGAGCATCGGCACCAGGAAAATGCCGATCGAGCTTGCGGCGAGCATGCCGCCGAACACCGCGGTGCCCACGGCACGACGGCTGATTTCGGCGGCGCCGGTCGCGACCACCAGCGGAACCAGGCCGAGGATGAAAGCAATTGATGTCATCATGACGGCGCGGAAGCGCATTTGCGCGCCCATCGTCGCGGCCTCCGTAATCGGCTTGCCGGCCTCGCGCTGCTCCTTGGCGAATTCGACGATCAGAATGCCGTTCTTGGCGGCGAGCGCGATCAGCACCACGAGGCCGATCTGGCCGTAGAGATCGAGATTCAGGCCCGCGAGCTTGATCGCAAGATAGGAACCGAACACGCCGACCGTGACCGACAGCAGCACGGGAATCGGGATCGTCCAGCTCTCATACAGTGCCACCAGGAACAGATAGGCAAACAGCACCGCGAGCCCGAGGATGATGCCGGTCTGCCCGGAAGCCGCCTGCTCCTGATAGGCGGTGCCGGTCCATTCATAGGAATAACCGGCCGGCAGCGTTGGTTTGGAGAGGTCGGCCATCGTCGAGATCGCGGTGCCCGACGACACGCCCGCCGCCGGGCTGCCGTTCACCGTGACCGAACGATAATTGTTGTAGCGCGTGATCACCTGCGGTCCGGTCACGATCCGCAGGCTTGCGATCGAGCGGATCGGCACCATCTCGCCGCCGGTGTTGCGTACATAGATCTGCCAGATGTCAGGGATGTCGCGGCGGTCGGCCGCATCGCCCTGCACGTTGACCTGCCAGGTGCGGCCAAACAGGTTGAAATTGTTGACGTAGATGCCGCCGAGCGTGGCCTGCAGCGCGGTGAAGACGTCGGCCATGTTGAGGCCGAGCGCCTGCGCCTTGGCGCGATCGATATCGAGATAGACCGATGGGTTGGTCGCGGTGAAGGTCGAGAACACGCGGGCCAGACTAGGATTGCGGTTCGCAGCACCGATCAGCCCGCCCATCACGCTGCTGAGCGAAGCCGGATCCTGCCCTTCCAACGCCTCAAGCTGATATTCGAAGCCACCGGAGGTCGAAAGCCCGATGATCGGCGGCAGGTTGAACGGCAGCACCGACGCCTGGCGAATCTGCGATCCCCCCACGAAGGTCTGCCCGATCGCGGCCTGCACCGAGTCGGTGACGGCCTTGCGATCGGTGAACGCCTTCATGCGCGACACCATGAATGCCGAATTGGGCTCGCTGGCACCGTCGAGCAGCGAGAAGCCGATGATCGACAGCACATGGTCGATCGCCGGATTTTTCTTCAAGAGCGCCTCGACCTGCTTGGTGACCTCGCTGGTGCGCGCCACCGACGCGCCGTCAGGCAATTGCACCGCGATGAAGAAGGCGCCCTGGTCTTCCTCGGGCAGGAAGCCGGTCGGCGTGATCTTCGACACGCCGAACACCGCGCCGGCAAACACAAGCACCGCGACCAGTGACAACACCGCGACGCGGACCAGCCGCTGCACCACGCCGGCGTAGCGGTCGCGCACCCAGTCGATGCCGCCTAGCACCCGTCCCATGATGCCGCGACGCGGCCCGCCATGGCGCAGGAACACGGCGCACAGCGCCGGCGACAATGTCAGCGCATTGAGCGCCGAGATCACCATTGCGGCGCTGATCGTCACCGCGAACTGGCGGAACAGCGTGCCGGATATACCGGGGATGAACGCGATCGGCACGAACACAGAGAGCAGCACCAGCGAGATCGCGATGATCGGGGCCGTGATCTGCGCCATCGCCTTCTTGGTGGCGTCGGCCGGCGACAGATCCGGCTCCTCCTCCATGACACGTTCGACGTTCTCGACCACCACGATGGCGTCGTCGACCACGATGCCGATCGCGAGCACCATCGCCAGCAGCGAGACCGTGTTGGCGGAATAGCCGAGCGCCAGCAGCACCGCGAAGGCGCCAATCAGGCTGACCGGAACCGCCACCGCCGGGATCACCGTGGCGCGCAGGTTGCCGAGGAACAGGAACACCACGATCACGACGAGCACGAAGGCCTCGCCGAGCGTCTTCATCACTTCCTTGATCGTATCGGAGACGAAGGTCGTGGAGTCGTACTGCACGAGGTAGGTCAGCCCCGGCGGAAACCGCTCCGACAGCCGCGCGAGCGTGGCCTGCACCGCCTTGGCCGTGGTCACGGCATTGGCTCCGGGCGCGAGATAGATTCCCATCGGCACGCCGGGATTGCCGTCGATCCGCGACTCCGAGTCCATGTTCTGCGCGCCGATCTCGACGCGGGCGACATCCTTGATCCGCAGCACCGATCCGTCCGGATTGGCCCGCAGCACGATGTTGCCGAACTGCGCCGACGTGGTCAGGCGGCCCTGGGTCTGCACGTTGAACTGGAACTGCTGGTCATTGCTGATCGGTCGCGCGCCGATGCGGCCGACCGGCGCCTGCACGCTTTGGGCGCGGATCGCGGCGATCACGTCCGACGGCGCCAGATTGAGGCTGGTGAGACGCTGGGTGTCGAACCAGATCCGCATCGAATAGTTCAGCTTCGCGAACAGCGACGCCTGTCCGACGCCGGGCGTGCGTGAGATCGCGTCCAGCACGTTGATGATGGCGTAGTTGGTGATGAATAGCGGATCCTGCTCGCTACTCTTGCTATACAGCACGATGAACTGCAGCACCGCCGAGGATTTCTTCTGCACGGTCAGGCCCTGCGCCTGCACCTCGGTCGGCAATTGCGCGAGCGCGCTCTGCACCCGGTTGTTGACGTTGACGGTGTTGATGTCGGGGTCGGTGCCGAGTGCGAACGAGACCGTCAGCGTGTAGCTGCCGTCATTGCCGCTGGTCGACTTCATGTAGAGCATCTTGTCGACGCCCACGACCTGCGCTTCCAGCGGCTGGGCGACGCTCGATTCGACCACTTCAGCCGACGCGCCGGGGAACACGGCCGAGACCGTGACCTGCGGCGGCACGATGTCGGGGAACTGGGCGACCGGAATCTGCATCAGCGCCAGCGCGCCCGCGATCGTGATCACGAACGCGATGACGATCGCAAGCCGCGGACGATCGACGAAGACAGCTGAAATCATGGGTTGTTGCCCGTCGATTTCGGCGTGCTGCTGGCGCCACCGTCCGCCGAAACCTTCATGCTCGACTGGATCAGCGCGCTGGCAGGTCCCGGCGCGACCACCTCACCCGGCTTGACCTTCTGCAATCCCTCGACGACGACCTTGTCGCCAAGCGAGATGCCGCTCGTCACCGCCGCAATCGTCGACGTCGATTGCCCAAGCTGGACCCGCCGTTGTTCGGCCTTGTTATCCGCGCCGACGACGTAGACATATTCGCCCTGCTGGTCCGACAGCACCGCCGAGCGAGGGATCGCCAATACCTCGACCGGCTGCACGCCTTCCAGCAGAACGGTCACGAACTCATTGTCGGTGAGCTCGCGGATGTCGCCGCCGGCTGCGACGGAAGTGTACGCCGACGGATTCGGAATCGTGCCGCGCAACGAAATAGTATCGGTGTTCTGCGCGATCGTGTTGTTGACGAAATTCAGCTCACCTGCCTTCTCATAGAGTCGGCCGTCCGGCAGCCGCACGCGAATGACGACAGCCTTGAAGCCGCCGCGCGTCGCATAGCGGTCGCGCAAATCGAGCGCCTCGCGCACCGGCACGGGGAACGTGACGTACATCGGATCCTGGCTGACGATCGTCGTCAGGGTTCCCGAGCTCGGCGTCACGACGTTGCCCTCAGTGACCGCGGTGCGCCCGATCTTGCCGTCGATCGGCGAATGGATCTCGGTGTAGTCGAGATTGATCTGCGACAGGTCGACCTGCGCCTGCGCGGCCTGCACCTGCGCCTCGAGGCTCTGCTGGTTGGCGACCGCCGCGTCGACGTTGGATTGCTGGCCGGCCGGACCGCCCATCAGGGCCTTGGCGCGATCGGTAGTCAGCTTGGCGTTGACCAGCGTCGCCTGCAATTGGGCAACCTGCGCCTTCTTCGATGCAAGATCGGCCTCGAACGGGCCGCGCTCGAGTTGATAGAGCAGGTCGCCGGCCTTGACCTCGGCACCCTCGACGAAGTTCCGCTTCTCCAGGAACGCCGTGACGCGCGCCACCACGTTGACGCGGTTGGTGGCCTCGATGCGTCCCAGAAATTCGCTGGATTCGGTGATCGGCCGCTTCACCGCCTCGAACACGCCCACGGCAGGAGGCCCGGGCGGGCCCGCCTGAGCGTGAGCCGCCGAAATCCCGATCGCCGCCAATCCCGCCGATACGAGAAGCCCTGCCAATCCACCGAGCATTCGTTCCGTACCACTCATGCGGTCCAACCCTTCGGCTACCAACAAGCTCTACGAGACGGATATGACGTCGAGTTCCCTCAGACCGGAAAGGTCAGGATGGGCAAGGCGCCTTGCAGGAAATCATAACGCGCCCAATCCGACAATCCCGTTGCGTCGCTCCGGTGATCCGGGTGACGGATAGCTTTGAGAAACGTCGCGGCGCTGCGATAGTACGGCGATTGCAACCGCGCCGTCCGGCTCGGAGCATGTCGCGCACACCGAAGGCTCCCATCAATGTGATGCACGCCAGCGCTACCTCGGTAAGGTCGAGGTCAGACGTGGTGCCTGCAAGATGACGCGTGTTTGACTGCGTATCGGAAAGCCGAGGCAGCGGCCCATGCCGCTCACAACGCGATGGCGTTCTTCAACCGAGACGTCGCTTGATAGGTCGGCGACGCCAGGTGGTCGTACAGCCATGGCCTTGCGCGCTTGCCTCCGACCTCGTGCACGCCATCGAAGACATCGATGTCGATCAGATGCGGATGGCCTGACGATGCGTAGACGGACCGCATTTCCGAAAACTTCTCATCCCGCCCAAGTTTCATGGCATTTGCACCGTCGCGGCTGCCGATCTCGACGAACAGCGGGCATGGGCAGAGCAGGTACGCCAGCTCTGCGCCGGTGTATTTGGCGCGGCCGTTGCTGAAATGAATGTAGGCCGCGAGTTCGATGCCGAGGTTCTTGCTGATGACGGATGACATCAGGAACTTCTTCTCGTCGCGCATATATCCAGAGACGACGGTCGGCTGCATCCGCCCCGTCGCGGCTTCCAGATGCAACGCGAGAAACGCACCCCAGGACACCCCGTAGACACCGACATTCAGACCGGATGCTCCGGTCACCTTCCTGCAGACGATTTCGCCCGCGTCGAGCGAGGCGCACGACAAATTGTGCGCCGAGACGGCATGGGATGCCAGCATCGCGGCAATATTATTCTGGCTTTCCTGATTTCCGATCTGGACGATGTAAGGACACCAGACGACGTAACCGTCCTGGCAGAGATGCTTGCCGAGCGCATTCATGTAATCCTTGTCGGCATCATCGAAGCATCGCTCCGGCGTGCTCGCCATTCCGTGGCCGAGCAGGATCAATCCCTTGAATTCTCCGTCGGGAATCCCAAGGCATCCGCGCACCGGCACGCCGCATTCCAGATCGAACTCGACCTTCACGACGGAAAATCCATCCGCCGTGTCGCGCCGGAGAATCCGGAGCTCGTCGCGGGATGGCCGATAAAGCCGCCGCTCCCGGAACAAAGACCGCATCTCCGTGCGAATGTCCGGACCGGTTGCGACCGCGCGCAGCTTTCCGCTTGCCGCGATATCGAAGAACGACCGGCAGAACTCGTCGTAGCCAAGGGCCGGCAGGTCGATATTCGCGCACGATCCGTGGCAATGGCTCAGCGCCAGCGTGTTGCCGGTGACGGACGAGGGTCCGACCAGCGTCATCAACAATCCGGAAAGCGCCCTGCGACTGATCATCGGCCCTCGCTGAGCCGACGATGGCTCGAATGAATGAGAGATGACCGCCTAGCTGGCGCTATGGATTGCACGGATACAAATTAAAGGATGTTCATGGTCGAACGATCGCGAGCAGCGTTGCAAACGTGTGACGCTGGCAGGCTGAAGATCCCCCTCGTTCGTGCCGAAAGCATTTCGAAACGCTTCAGAATATTTCCGATCGCCGCGCGACTTCAATTTCGCGGGACGCAGCGATGCGGCGCGTGGCGGCGGGGACGCTATCGCCAGATATTGACTGCTACGTCTTGGGCTTGACCTCCGGCGACCTTGGCCGCGGCCGCCAAGCGAGGCGCAGCTCGCGCGCCCGCGCGCAAAAGCCGGCAAACGCCGGAATGCCTCGCGATGCCTTGAGTGCCCCGGAATAGCCCGGACTCGTGGGCCGGGCCGAATTGCTCTACGCAATATTTCCGCGGTCGATGGGTTTATCTATTGGGCAACGAATTTTCCGGGATGGCCGATGGCGAACGACCTGCACGAGCATCTGATTGAACTGGCCTATGAGGCGGCGGTCGTCCCCGAGCTTTGGCCGAATGTGCTGCATCAGGTCGGCGGGATCACGCGTGCGCGCGGTATCGTGCTGTTGACGGCAGCCCCACACGACGTCCGCTGGGTCGCATCCCCCGATATGCACGACGATACCGTTGCCTATCTCGAAGGCGGCTGGCACGAGCGCAACGGACGGCTGCCGCGCCTGCTCGCGGCCAACCATGCCGGCTTCCTGCGCGACATCGACGTGTTCGATACGCCCGAGGAGGTGCAGCAGGATTTCCAGATCCGCGAATTCTTCCGCCCGCGCGGGCTCGGATGGGGTGCCGGCACCGCGATCCCGGTGCCGAGCGGCGACGTGCTGATCTATAGCGTCGAGCGCGAATACCAGCACGGACCGATCGAGCGGGAGGCGATCGAGCAGCTCGACGCGCTGCGCCCGCATCTGGCGCGTGCGGCGCTGCTGTCGGCGCGGCTCGGAATGGAGCGCGCCAGGGCGGCTACCGAGTCGCTGGCGATGCTTGGACTGCCCGCGGCGGTGCTCCGGCGCGGCGGCCGTCTGATGGCGGCCAACACGCTGTTCGACCGCCTGGTGCCCGACGTGATGCAGGATCGCGCCGACCGCCTGACGCTGGCGGCGACCACTGCCGATGCGCTGTTCGCACAGGCGCTGGCGGCGCTCGATCAGGGACTGATCAGCCTGGAGGTCCGCTCAGTGCCGATCGCCGCGCAGGAAGATCAGCCGCCGCTGATCGTGCATCTGGTCCCGGTCCAAGGTGCTGCACGTGACCTGTTCGATCGCGCGCTGGCGATCGTGATCGTGACGCCGGTGGTGCCGGCCGAGGTTCCGAACGCGGAAGTGCTGCAGGGTCTGTTCGACCTCACGCCGGCGGAAGCGCGCGTCGCGCGCGGCATCGGCGAAGGCCGAACCGTCGAGGCAATCGCCGTCGCATTCGGCATCTCCCGCGAAACGGTGCGCAACCAGTTCAAGGCCGTGCTGGCGAAGACCGGGTTGGGCCGACAGGTGGAGCTGGCCGGATTGCTCGCCGGCGCGAAGGTGCCGCCCGGTTCGTCGGCGAAGTAAAGCATGATCCGGAAAAGTGCGAGGCGGTTTTCCGAGAGGATCATGCTCAAACAAGGCGCGGCGCTTAGGCCGTGCTCAGGCGAGCCTGGAAGAAGCCGGCAATACGGCTGACCGCGTCGGCGGTCATTGGGTCATTGTCCGCGAAGTCGAAACCGTGCGCCTTGCCCGGATATCGGACGATCTCCGCCGCGGCGCCGACCGACTTGCCGAGCCTGACAAGCCTTTCACCGCTGGCAAGCGGCACGTTGCGGTCCGCGTCGCCGTGCAGCTCGATCATCGGCGGCAGATGCTTGACCTCGGGCGCAATCTTGTCGGGCATGCCGCCATACAGCACGGCCAGCGCAGACACCCGCTCGTCACGGGCCGCTGCAGCCGCGGCAACGTAGCCGCCGAGCGAAAAGCCGAGCAGTCCGATCCGGCCGGAACTGTCCGCGCCTGCCAGCACCGAGGTCAGCACGGAGGAGACGCGCGCGGCCCAGGCATCGAACCGCCCGGCCTCGTAGGTCTCGCGGCGCTCGCGCGTGTGCATTACCTCGAACGCCTGCTCGTCGGCCGGCGTGTAGTAGCGGACGAAATAGGCGTCGATGCCATCTGCCGTCAGCGCATTGGCATAACGCTCATAGGCCTGCGGCCTGAGATCGAAGCCACGCGAACCGTGCAGGACAAGCACGGCCGGCCGCTTGCCGGTGCGCCCGGCGGCAAAAACGGTTGAGAGTGACCCGGCCTTCGCCGGCATCCACACTCAGCGTCTCGGCGGTTGCGGCCGCAAGCGAAGGCGATGCCGCCAGCAGGGCAAGCCCGCCAAGCAGGCTCCGTCGGCAGATTGCTGGCATCGAAACCTCGATTGGACTGCGTAGCCCTGGCCCGGCGCGCTGCTATATCATGCCGAGCGGCGCGCCCGATAGAGCGCCTGACCGGTGTTCAAACGGCACCGGTTACGCTAGTGATAGCTCCCCTTCCTCCGTGCGCCGCCCGGCGCACGTCCAGTCAATGAGTGCATCTGAATGGCCGAAGCCGACCTCGACGCCGTCATCCGGCAAACCGCAAAAGCGCAAACCAAGGCCGTGATGGCGGCTGCCAAGAAGCGCCAGGCCGTCTGGATCGCGCGCGCGGCCAAGGCGAAGGACAAGGAGATCAAGGCGCGCTTCCGCTTCCTGGCCAAGAGCACCATGCTGAACGCGACCGCGACCGCCAAGCGGCTGCAGAATTCGGCGGAGAACGCCGCCGATGCCTACGCCCGCGCCATGAAGAAGGCGATGGAGGAGCCGCCGCCGGCCAAGAAATCTGAGAAGAAGCCTGCGAAGAAGAAAGAGGACGCCTGACAAGAGCCTTTTTCCGTTCCGCTTGAATCAGAACGGGGCGCTAGATTCTTGTTTTGGCGCATTTTCTTCACGCGAACCGGTATCCACTTCGCTCGAATTGCTCCAGGGAGTGCTCATGCTCACCGTTCACCATCTCGGCAAGTCGCAATCGGAGCGCATCGTCTGGCTGTGCGAGGAGCTGGAGATTCCATATGAGCTGAAGCGCTACGCGCGAGATCCCGTCACGGTGCTCGCGCCGGCCGACTACAAGGCGCTGCACCCGATCGGCACCGCCCCTGTCATCACCGACGGCGAGCTGGTGCTGGCCGAATCCGGCGCGGTCGTCGAGTACATCGTCGCCAAATACGGCAACGGACGGCTGACGCTGAAGCCTGACCATCCTGACTTTGCGCAGTTCCTGTACTGGTTTCACTTCGCCAACGGCACACTGCAGGCACAGATGGGCCGCAGCATGATCTTGCACCGCCTCAACCTCGCACCCGACAATCCGATCCTGGTGGCAACCAAAGCGCGGGTCGACCGTTCGTTCGATCTGATCGAGGCGCGGGTGCGCGGCGCCAATTATCTCGCGGGCGATGCGTTCACGACGGCCGACATCATGATCGGCTTCTCGCTGACGACGATGCGTTATTTTCTGCCCTACGACCTCGGCCGCTGCCCCGACATCAGGAATTATCTCGGCCGCATCGCCGCACGCCCGGCCTATCAGCGCGCGATGCAGAAGGGCGATCCGGGCATGGCGCTGCTGCTGACGTGAGGTCGTAATGCCGCGTTATGTCGCTCTGCTGCGCGCGGTCAATGTCGGCGGCACCGGCAAGTTGCCGATGACCGAGTTGAAGGCGATGTGCGTCGACGAGGGATTTGCCAACGTGCAGACCTACATCGCCAGCGGCAATGTCGTGTTCTCCTCGAAGCTCGGCGCAGCGAGCGTCAAGGCCGCGCTGGAGAACCGGCTGTACGCCTATGGCGGCAAGCCGGTCGGCGTCGCGGTCCGCAGCGCGGACGAGATCGCCGCTGTGCTGAAGGCCAATCCGTTTCCGAAAGCGCCGCCGAACTCTACTGTTGCGATCTTCCTCGACGAGCCACCGCCCAAGAACGCGCTGGAAGACATCAAGGGCCAGCAGGACGAGCAGGTGCGGCTCGGCAAGCGCGAAATCTATGTCGCCTATGGCAGCGGCATGGGCCACTCGAAGCTGAAGATCCCCGCCGCCGCCAAGGGCACCGCGCGCAACCTCAACACGGTCGCGAAGCTCGCCGAGCTGGCGGCGGCGACTAAGCCCAGTCCAGGAACCTAACACCCGTCGTCCCGAGGAGCGCCAACGGGCCCGCGCGAAGCGCGGCCCGATGACGGGCTCCGCGCGTCTCGAAGGATGCACGGCCCGGCCGGTGGCCGTCGATCCTTCGAGACGGCCGCGTTGCGGCCTCCTCAGGATGACGGTTCGGCGCGGATCGCATTGCTAGCTCTCCCGCACCACGAATCCTTCGGCGCCGAGCCTGGCCAGCACGTCCTCCAGATGGGCGCGGTCGCGGGTCTCGATCACCAGCTCGAGCAGCGTCGCCTTCGCCGGCAGATCGGAGAAGGTCCGCTGGTGCGAGACCTCGATGATGTTGGCGCCGGCATCCGCAAGCAGGATCGACACCGCCGCAAGCTGTCCGGGCCGGTCGACGATGTCGAGCGCCAGTTGCGTCAGCCGGCCCTCGCGCGCGAGCTCGCGGGTCAGGACCGAAGCGATCAGCCGCGTGTCGATATTGCCGCCGGTCAATACGAGGCCGACTGAGCTGCCGGCAAAGCGCTCCGGCGCCGCGAGCACCGCCGCGAGACCGGCAGCGCCGGCGCCCTCGACCACCGTCTTCTCGATCGAGATCAGGGTCGCGACCGCGCGCTCGATCTGGTCCTCGCTGACCAGGACGATGTCGTCGACGAGGTCGCGGACGATTTTGGTGGTGATTTGACCGGGCGCCTTGACCGCGATGCCCTCGGCAAGCGTGTCGCCGCGCATTGGCAACTGCTCACCGCGGATGGCGTTGTACATCGATGGATAGAGCTGGGCCTGCACGCCGACGATCTGCACCGACGGCTTCAGCGCCTTCGCGGCCGTGGCGATGCCCGAGATCAGCCCGCCGCCGCCGATCGGCACCACCAGAATATCGAGCTCGGGCACGGCTTCGAGCATTTCGAGCCCGATCGTGCCCTGGCCAGCAATGATCAGCGGATCGTCATAGGGATGGATCAGGATCAGGCCCTTCTGCGCGGCATACGCGCCGACGAACGCGAAGCATTCCTCCAGCGTCTGCCCGGTGATGATGACCTCGGCGCCGTGCCGCCTGGTGTTTTCGATCTTCACCATCGGCGTGCCGATCGGCATCACGATGGTGGCGGGGATGCCGAGCCGCTTCGCGTGATAGGCCACGCCCTGGGCATGATTGCCGGCCGACATCGCGATCACCCCGCGCTTGCGCTCCTCGGCGGACAGCGCCTGCAGGCGATTCAGCGCGCCGCGCTCCTTGAAGGTCGCCGTGAACTGGAGGTTCTCGAATTTGAGGAACAGGCGGCAGCCGCAGATCTCGCCCAGCGTGCGGCTCTCGTTGCACGCCGTGACCGTGACCGAGTCCCGAATGACCTCGGCGGCACGGCGCACGTCGGCAAGAGTTACAGCGGCATGGGTCGCAGCTTGTGTATCGGAAGGATGCGGCATCGGGTTTCGCTTTGGACCGTTTCGTCAAACGGAACCTAGCGGGTTTCGGCGCCGAAAACGACCGCGCTATCGTGCGGTCAACACCTGTTCCGCCGGCTTGGACGGGCCGGCCAGCGCATTGCTAGAAGAAACCCGCGCTGAGATCGAGGCCGTAGCTTGCCCCGAGCGCCGCGACGAACAGCACCGCAAGGGCGAACAGTGCAACATGCCGGGCGATGCTGCTGCGAAGCGAATTGGCTGGAAACGCGCGTGCGATCGATCGAGCCAAAGCAGTCATTTGCGACCTCCAGAGCCACGCCCCGAAGTTAGGTCGCGCGCAACGCTGCGAGGTTCAACGCGGCTCGCGGAACGGCCGGCGGCGCGCCGATGGGCCGCGCTGCACCTTCATCCGATTCGAAGCGGTGACCGACCATACGGCGCAACCGCTCGCGCTAGAGGTTGGGCACCTCCGCCGGCGCGATCGCAGTCAGCCCGCCGAAGCGGCGCTCGCGGCCATGGAAGGAGGCGAGTGCGTCGGCGAGATCGTCGGAATCGAATTCAGGCCACATCCGCTCGGTGAAATGCAGCTCGGCATAGGCGCCTTCCCAGAGCAGGAAATCCGACAACCGCTTCTCGCCCGAAGTGCGGATGATCAGATCGACGTCGCGAAGCCCGGCTTCGCCGGTGATGAGATCGGCGAAGGTCTCGCGACTCAGCTCGCCGATGCCGGCCGCGCGCGCCGCGGCGTTCAGGATGGCGTCGCGGGCCGAATAATCGATTGCGATGCGCAGATGCAGCGTGGTGCCGCCGGCCGTCGCGGTCTCGGCGCGCGCGATCGCGGCAGCGATACCCTCGGGCAGCCGGTCGCGGCGGCCGATCACGGTGAGGCGGACCCCGTTGCGCACGAGGGCGGCGACCTCGTTGGCGAGATAGAACCGCAATAGCCCCATCAGCGCCGTGACTTCGGCCTTCGGACGGCGCCAATTGTCGCTCGAGAACGCGTAGAGTGTCAGCGTGCCGACGCCCTGGTCCGGCGCGGCCTCGACGATGCGACGGATCGCCTCGACGCCCGCTTCGTGTCCGCGCAGGCGCGACAGGCCGCGCCGCGTCGCCCAGCGGCCGTTGCCGTCCATGATGATGCCGACATGCAACCGGGCGATGGCCATCGGCTTGAGCGCGACGTTACTTTGCATCACAAAGTCTCCGGGCAAAAATGGGATGATCAAACCGGCTGGATACCAAGGCGGCCAGATGCGCCTTCGTCCTTGCCGGCCGCCCTTTCAACCTTGCCGGCGGCCTTTTCAGGCTTGCCGGCGGCCTTGGCCGCGTCGCGCACAAGCTGCTCGAGCACCGCGAGATAATCGAGGAATCGGCGGCGTCCGCTCTTGGTCAGACGGCAGGTGGTGTGCGGGCGATTGCCTTCATAGCCCTTGATGACGTCGACGAGGCCGGCCTCCTGCAGCACTTGGAGATGCCGGCTGAGATTGCCGTCGGTCAGGCCGCAGAACTGCTTGAGATCGGCAAAGGCGAGCCCTTTCGGATGCGCCATCAGCGACGTCAGCAATCCGAGCCGTGCCTTCTCGTGGATGACGCGGTCGAGGCCATCATAGGCGAATGGCGCGGTGGTCAGGTCAGTCTTCGGCATCATTGCCTCCGGAAGCGAAATACAGCAGTGCTGCGAGCAGCAACTGGCCGATCGCAAAGGGCAGTCCCATGGTCCAGGGCGACAGCGCGTGACTCTGGCTTGCGATCAGCAGCACCGTGAAGCCCGACACGAAGTACCAGGCGCCGCCGAGCGCGATCGTGCGCGGCAGCAGGCGGACCGACGCAAACACACCGAGGCTGACCAGAACCTGCCACAGGCCGGGCAGCATCCACAGCGTCTCGGGCGCGAATTTCCATTGCAGGATCGCGAGCAGCACGCCGGCGATCGCCGCGGGAGCGAACTGCTCGATCGCCTGCTGCACCATCGCGTCGGCGAGGCCCGAATGATGCCGCCGCGAACGCGCCTGCATCTCGATCCAGATCAGCAACGCTGACAGCAACGCGGCTGCGGCCCAGCCCGTCAGGAACACGATCGGATGATTGGTCGGATCATCGAGCCAGAGATATTGCGCAAGGGCCGTGACGAGGGCGATGCCGCTGGTGGCTGCCACCGTCGCGGGACCGTAGCCGCGAAAAGCAGTTCCTGCCGCAATCTGGCTGCGGATCGCGAGAATATCGGCCAACGCCTTGTCGAGGTCGCGCATGATTCGCCCGCACTTTGTAACGCAAAGTATACGGGATTGCCAAGTAAACGCAAGGCCGACCGCCGGGGGCGGAAAGCCGACCGGGCCCGGTTCAAACACGGTAAACACCGGATTGCCATTCACGCTTTGGTTGCGATAGCATTCGGCACAATTTCAGAGCGGCGACCATTTCTCTGACCGGAGCACTCCGCGGCCGGTCCGCACGGGTTTTTGCCGGGAGATTTTCATGAACCTCGCCCAGCATCTCAATCGCATCGGCCAGTTTTTTCGAAGCCTGCGAAGGCTTTATCGCACGGTCGAGGATCTCCGCATCATCGTCATCTGCCTCGCCATCGGTGGCGTCGCACTGCTGTACCTGGATCAGGGCCGAGACGTTGTTCGGGCGCTCGTCGACAGCGCCAACGCCACGATGAGTAGCTGGACGATACCGAAGGATGCATGGCCGACCATAGGCCGATGGGCTGCATTCCTGCTGGCCTGCGTATGGTCCGGCGTCAACGCGTGGTACTGGTCGAACCTGCTCTACAAGACGCGGCAGATGCAGCCGCAGCCGCTTTGGTTTCGCTATCTCCGCCGCGGCTTCGGGATTGCACCTCTGCTGGGCGCAATCGTCGCGATGCCGCTCAGTGCGCGGCACGGCTTCCAGGATGCCTGGGTCGGTTGACCTTCTTCTCGATAGCCGCCGCTCTTCTCCTGGGCTTCTTCGTCTACCGCACGGCACGATTCGGTGCGCAGCCGGGCGTACAGCCCTTCGCCGCAATCCGGCTTGTGCGCGGCGATTGGGCTTTCATCGCCGCGACCGTCGTGATCTCGTTGGCGATCTTTGTGTTGCTTTGGATTTCGGTCGTCCGCACCCAATTCGCCTGGGCCTTGGGGCCCGCGGCCCTCGCCTATGGCGCGATCGGGTGCATCATCCCGATCACTAGCCTGCTGATCTTTCTGGTGCGGCAGCAGAGGATACCGATCGTCCTGCTGGGAGGCATCGCCTTCGTGGTGTTCAGCCTGTTCAACGACAATCATCTCGTCCGCGGCCTCCCGGCCACCGCCGACATGTCGGCCCGCCCCTCGCTCGAGCAGGCCCTGGCGCGATGGGAGGCCGGTCGCGCGCCCAACGAGCCGATGGTCCTCGTCGCGGCGGCCGGCGGGGCCTCACGCGCCGCATATTGGACCGGCACCGTCCTGCGTGCGCTGGATGAGCGCAGCAACGGCAAATTCTCCGATCATGTATTCGCCGTCAGCAGCGTCTCGGGCGGCTCCCTCGGCGCGATCGGCTATGCGGCATGGCTCGCCGATCGTCCGATGGATTCGGAAGCATCCGCCAAGGAGGCCCGGCGCGATTTCGTGCAGACCTTCTTCGGCAAAGACTATCTGTCGCCCGCCATCGGCGGGCTGCTGTTCACCGACCTGCTGCAGCGCTTCCTGCCGGCACCGGCCTTGCCCGACCGCGCCATTTCCCTGGAGGAGGCATTCGAGATCGGATGGGATCAGTTCACCGCGGCCTGCAAGCAGCCGCCGTGCCCGACGAAGGGACGCTTTGCCGGCGAGTACACCGACATCTGGGGCAAGTCCCGGCTGCGGCGCGACGACGGCCGATGGGTGCCGATCGTGCTCGCCAACGGCACGTATGTCGAGACCGGCAAGCGGATCATCACGGCGCCGATCCGCGTCGAAACGGACGCGTTCGAGGACACCTACGATTTCTACGATCTGGCGCCGGCGCCGATCCGCGCGTCGACCGCGGTGCTCAATTCCGCGCGCTTCACGATCGTCAGTCCGCCGGGACGCATGGTCAACGGCGAGACAACGAACGGGCGTATCATCGATGGCGGCTACTTCGAGAATGGCGGCATGGAGACCGTCTATGACCTCGCGCGCTATCTAAAGCGAACCGGACGCACCCGCAAGATCGTCATCATCGAGATCCTGAACGACGACACCATGAGCCAGGAGGATCTCGCACGGCATACCGGCGGCAAGCCGGTCAAGGTCGAGCCGGCGACGGCCGAGCCGCGCTCGCCCTTCCTAATCGAGGTCACGTCAATCATCGGCGGTCTCTATCATACGCGCGGTGCGCGCGGCGTCCTCGGCGCCAAGCGGGTCTCCGACACAAGGGCGTCCGGATTGGAGAATGCCGAGTTTCACTCGTTCGATCTCAAGCCCCTCGGCGACAACGCCTACACCGCCATGAGCTGGGTGCTCTCGCTCGGCACGCTCGATGCGATGGATGTGACCTTCAATTTCGACGAAGGGCAGATCGACAATTTTCTCGCGAGCCGCCACTACACGCCGGGCATGGCCGAGACGATGGCCGCTGATCTTCGCGCGGTCATCGGTCGCGCCGCGGAGAATCGCCGCCAGCTCGACGACGTGCTCAAGAGCCTGAACACGGATATCAAGCCGCCAATGCTGGAGAGCATGACCGCGCAGAAGCGAAAGTGACGAGGATCGTCACACCTTCACGAGGCTCGCAAAGCCGCCATAGATCATTCGCTTGGCATCGAACGGCACGTCGCCACTGCCCATCGACGCCAGGCGGGGATCGGCCATCACCTTGGCGTTGATCCTGTCGCGCTGGGCGCGCGACTTGTAGGTGATCCAGGCGAACACGACGGTTTCGCCGGCCTTCAGCTTCACGCTCTGCGGAAACGAGGTCAGCTTGCCCGGCTTGACGTCATCGGCGACCCATTCGCGATAATCCAGCGCGCCATACTCCCGCCAGACCTTGCCGGCCGTCTTCGAGAGACGCGCATAGGCTTTGAGTTTCTTCTTCGGCACGGCGACGATGAAACCATCGACGTATGGCATTGGGGTTTCCTTTTTGCTGTCATTGCCCGACGCGAGGCGACGACTTGTCCGCCGAAGACTTGACGAAGGCGGAAGCAATCCATCTCAATGCCTGTGGCGTTATGGATTGCTTCGCGGCGCTCGCAATGACGGGCGCGTGACGCGTTGCGCGTCAGCTGTGACAGCAGGATGCCTGAACCGGCGCCGGTTGGTATTGGTCACGTAGCCGCACCCAGTCCATCGGATAGGGCAATCCCTCCTCGTGGCGGCCGAGCGGCGTCAGGTCGAGATAGTGATAGGCGGCATTCATCATGTCGAGGCCGCGCGCGAAGGTCGAGTAGGTGTGGAAAACGGTGCCGGCCTCGTCGCGAAAGAAGACGCTGATTCCGGGCAGTTCGGGCCCGTAGAGCGGGGTCGTACCATAATTGTACTGCGCGTCCCCTGCGTCGATCTGCAGGGGCGTAAACGACACGCCATAGTCATAGTTGAAATCATTGTCGCCGGACGACACCCAGTCGAAGTTCCAACCCATCCGCTTTTTGAACGCCTCGAGCTTGGCAAGTGGCGCCAGCGAGATTGCGACCATCGTGGTGTCGCGCGCGGCCAGATGCGGAACCATGCGCTCGAAGCCGTCGACCCAGAACGAGCAGCTCTTGCATGCTGCGTCCCACTCCGGCGCAAACATCACGTGCTGCACCACGAGCTGCGGTCTGCCCTTGAAAAGATCGCCGAGCGTCGCCTTGCCGTTCGGCCCGCCGAACACATAGTCCTTGTCGACCTTCACCCACGGCAGCTCGCGGCGCTGCCGGCTCAGCGCCTCGCGGGCCTGGGTGAGTTCCTTCTCGCGGGCCATCAGCGCCTTGCGGGCTGCGATCCATTCTTCGCGTGAAACGATCTTGTGCTGTTGCATGAGATGCTCCTTTGCGGTTCAGGCGTCGACGTACTGTGCCAGATTGCCAAGGAATTCGGTCCAGCCGCGCTGGTGGTTGTCGCGCGCGGTCTCGTCGACGAACTGCGCGTGATGGAAGGTGAGCAATGTGCCGCCGGCGTCGGGCTTGATCGATACTGTCACCTCGGACTCGCGCTCCGGCGTCGAATGCCAGGCCCAGCTGAACACGAGCTTCTCGTTCGGCACCACCTCGCGATAGATGCCGCCAACCTCGTGATATTCGCCGTTCGAACCGGTGAACTTGATCCGGTAGCGCCCGCCGACGCGGACATCGAGCTCGGCCTGCGTCGTGCCGGGTTTGACCTGACCCGGCCCGAACCACCGCGCTAGGTTTTCCGGCTCGGTCCACGCGGCGTAGACCTTTTCCGGCCGGGCGCGGAGGCGCCGCGTGAGGGTGAGGCTTGGGCGCGCGGCAAGGCCGGCGTCGGCTGCGACTGCGGATTTGTTTGCCATGGGTCTTCCTCCACAAAAGCGGCGAGGCGATCGAGATTGTCGGACCAGAATTGCGCGTAGCGATTGAGCCAGTTCATCGCCTGCTCCATCGGCCTCGCGGTGAGCCGGCACGCCACGGTGCGGCCGGTCTTTTCGCGCCCGACGAGGCCCGCATCGGTGAGCACGTCGAGATGCTTCATGATCGCCGGCAACGACATCGTGAATGGCTGCGCCAGCTCGCTCACCGACAGGCTTTCCCGCTCGCCGAGCCGCGCCAGCAGCGCGCGGCGGGTAGGGTCGGAAAGCGCCGCAAAGGTGCGGTCCAGCGTCTCGTCCTTATACTTAACCATGTGGTTTAGTATAGACGCAAACGGCGCGGCGTCAAGCGCGACCCTTCACGATCGCGTCAGGACGAGCGCAGTGTCAGGACGAACACCGGGATGTCGGCAACAGGCACCTTGCGGCAAAGCCAGTTGCAAAGCGCGGCTGCTAATCCGGGTAGACGGTCCGGTGCCGGCGTTGATGGCGGCGCGGCGGCGGTGGCTCGCGAAACAGGAAGCGCGGATTTTCTCCGCAAGCGAGATAGCGCCCCGATACGCTCGCGAGGCACTGCTCGTAGGTTTGATAGGCGCATTCGCCGGGATAGCCCAGGCTGGGCCCCTGCGCGCACCACGGATAGTCATAAGGGTCGGCGGACGCTGGCTTGATGCCCGCCGTACCGGCAAGCGTCATCGTTGCCAAGACAAGCACTGCCAATCGCGATGTGCGCATGATCCAACCTGTTCCGACTCTCAAGACGCCGCAGTCAATCAAGCGCGGCATATCGGGCTAGGCTCCTGAACGCCATCCTATTCGACGTCAAGGCCGGTCAATTTTAAGAGCCCGGGTGCGGGACAAGTCCGCTTGCAGCCGGACTTGTCCCGCATGTTCAGCCCGAAGCCTATTCGACCTTGAGCCCGGCGAACTCGACTACCTTCTTCCACTTGTCGGTCTCGGCCTTGATGTCGTTGCCGAAGGCATCCGGTGTCTGGATCAGCGGCTCGCCGCCGAGCTCGACCAGGCGCTTCTTCATGTCGGGTTCGGCGAGAACGGCGTTGATCTCGGCGTTGAGCCTGGCGATCAGCTCCTTCGGGGTGTTTTTCGGCGCGCCCATGCCGAACAGAGCACTCGCCTCATAGCCCTTCACGGTATCGGCGATCGCCGGCACGTCGGGCAGTTGCGAGGAGCGATCCGTCGTCGTCACGCCGAGCGCGCGCAGCGAACCGGAACGGATGTGCTGGATGATCGAGGGCATGTTATCGAAGATCACCTGCACCTGGCCGCCGAGCATGTCGGTGATCGCCGGCGCGGCGCCGCGGTACGGCACATGCTGCATCTTGCAGCCGGTCATCGACATGAACATCTCCCCGGACAGATGCACCGAGGTGCCGTTGCCGGACGAGGCCATGTTCACCTTGCCGGGATTGGTCTTCACATACTCGATGAACTCGGCGACGTTCTTTGCCGGCACATCCTTGTTGACAGTCATCACGTTCGGCACGCGGTTGAAGGAGGCGACCGGCGCGACGTCGCGCACGAAGTTGAACTTCAGATTGGCGTAGAGCGAGGCGTTGATGTAGTTCGCCGGATTGACCAGCAGCACGGTGTAACCGTCCGGCTCAGCATTGATCGCGGCCTCGGTGCCGATATTGTTGCCGGCACCCGGCTTGTTCTCGATCACGAATTGCTGCCCGAGCCTCTCCGACAGCCGCTGCCCGATCAGGCGCGCGATGATGTCGGTGGCGCCGCCCGGCGGATAACCCACGATCCAGCGCACCGGCCGCGCCGGATAGTCGGCTGCGGAAGCCCGGCCGATCGCGAATGTCGAAATCCCCGACCCGATCAGACCCAGCGCTGTGCGGCGTGAAATCATGAAGTCTCTCCCAATCCAGCAGGGTTTGGCCCCCTGCCCGTTTCTGTTGCGTTACGTGCGGCACAGTTTTAACAAACAATGTCTGATGCGGCCAGTGCGACACGTGCGACACCGACCGCGACGAAAGACTAAGCTTCGGCTCTGATTGCAACAGAAGCCGGAGCTTCGAATTCTTGTTTTGACGCGTTTTCTTCGCGCGAACCGGTGTCCATCCGCATCAAGTGCGGGGACAGGCTTCGTTCGAAAACGCTCTGGACCGAAAAGGATCGATCATGTCCGTCAAGGTGAATGGGCTCGACCATCTCGTGATCAACGTCACCGATGTCGTGCGCTCGGTTGCCTGGTACAGCAGGATCCTCGGCATGGAGGTGAAGGTGTTCGACCCGGGCAAGGGCAAGACACCGCGCACCTCGCTGGTGTTCGGCAACCAGAAGATCAATGTGCGGCCGGGCGATGCCGACAAGGTAGATTGGTTCACCGCCGATCATGCAGCGGCCGGCAGCGACGATCTCTGCTTCCTGACATCGAGCTCACCCGAGGAAGTGGTCGCGCATCTGAAGGCCAACGGCGTCAGGATCGAGGAAGGCCCGGTGGCCAAGCAGGGCGCGCGCGGCACGCTGCGCTCAGTCTATTGCCGCGACCCTGACGGCAGTCTGATCGAGATCTCGTCGTATGAGAACTAACGGCTCCTAAGTACCGTCATTGCGAGGAGCTCGCGACAAAATTGCGAAGCAATTTTGCGCTGAAGCGACGAAGCAATCCACGCCTCGGCGGGCGGCCCCATGGATTGCTTCGCGGAACCTGTCATCGGGCGCGCGTTCGCGCGACCCGTTGGCTTGCAATAACGTGGATAGGCCACGCCAATACGGATTTGCCCATCGCGCAATCCGGTGGCACAAGGATACTCGACAAGAACAAGCAAGCAGCCGCTGAAGCTGCGCGGGAGGACGTATGAGCAATTCAAAAGCAGTGCCGGGCATCGTGGGACCGTTTGCGGGGCTCGACGTGCCATGGCTGCTCGCAATGCGCGCTGAGGTGCGCCGCGATCATCCGTTCCTGATCTGGGCGCCGTTCGACGCGCCGGCACGGCGCTGGAGCTACGGCGAATTCCATCAGCGCGTCGGCGCGCTGGCCGCGGGCCTCGCCAGGCGCGGCATCAGGCAGGGCGACCATATCCTGATCCATCTCGATAACTGCATCGAGGCGGTCATGTCGTGGTTCGCCTGTGTCGAGCTCGGCGCCATCGCCGTCACCACCAACACCCGCTCGGCCGCGGCCGAGATCGAATATTTCGCCGGCCATTGTGGCGCAGTCGCCGCGATCACCCAGCCGGCCTATGCCGAGCTAATCGCCGCCAACTGCAAGGGCCTGCGCTGGATCGCAGTGACCTCGCACGATGCGGGGCAGGCGCCGGCACAGGTGCCCGCGCAGGGCGACAGCTTCGAAGCGCTATTTGGCGACAGCGCCGACCGGCCGCAGCGTGCGATCGACCCGCTCGCATCCTGCAGCGTGCAATACACCTCCGGCACCACATCGCGGCCGAAGGCGGTGCTGTGGACGCATGCCAACGCGCTGTGGGGCGCCAAGATCAATGCCGCACATCAGGACCTGCACGCTTTTGACGTGCACCAGACTTATCTGCCGCTGTTTCACACCAACGCGCTGGCCTATTCCATGCTGGCGAGCCTGTGGGTCGGGGCGACCTGCGTGATCCAGCCGCGCTTCTCGGCGAGCCGATTCTGGCCGGTGGCGCTCGAGCACGGCTCCACCTGGACCTCGACGATCCCGTTCTGCATGAAGGCGCTGCTGGAGCACGAGGTCCCGAAGCATCACAAGTTCCGGCTCTGGGGCACCGCGGTGAACGAACCGCCGCCGTTCGCGGTGTTCGGCATCAAGATTATCGGCTGGTGGGGCATGACCGAGACCATCACCCACGGCATTATCGGCGAAGTCGATCAGCCCAACCCGCCGATGTCGATCGGCCGCGCCGCGCCGGAATACGAAATCCGCATCACCAACGATGACGGCACGGCGACCGGCGTCGGCGAGACCGGAAATCTCCTGATTAAAGGCATTCCCGGCCTGTCGCTGTTCGCCGAATATCTGCACAACGAGAAGGCCACGCGCGAGAGTTTTGACGAGTACGGCTACTTCATCACCGGCGACCGCGTCACGATGCTCGAACGCGGCTATATCAAGTTCGGCGACCGCTCCAAGGACATGCTCAAGGTCGGCGGCGAGAATGTCGCGGCCTCCGAGATCGAGCAGGTGATCGCGGTGGTGCCGGGCGTACGCGAGGCCGCCGTGGTGGCGAAGAAGCATCCGATGCTGGACGAGGTGCCGGTCGTCTTCATCATCCCGCAAGCCGGCGTCGCGGCCTTGCCGGCCGACCTGCACGACAAGGTCATGACCGCCTGCCGCTCCGCGCTCGCCGACTTCAAGGTGCCGCGGGAGATCCGCTTCGTCGACGAGATGCCGCGCTCGACGCTGGAGAAGGTCGCGAAGGCGGAGCTAAGGAAGATACTGGAGTAGGCGCTCTTCGTCATTGCGAGCCAACGGGTCGCGTGAACGCGCGCCCGATGACAGGCTCCGCGAAGCAATCCATAGCTCGGCAGTCGTGGAGACACGGATTGCTTCGTCGCTTCAGCGCAAAATTGCTTTGCAATTTTGTCGCGAGCTCCTCGCAATGACGGGAAATTTCAATTCACCTCGAATCGGATCGGCAGCTTCTTCGGGCCGTTGACAAAATAGGCCTGTGTCATCTTCACCTCGCCGTCGAGCGACAGCGATTTCAGGTGCGGCAGCAGCTCCTCGAACAGGATGCGCATCTCGAGCTTGGCCAGATACTGGCCGAGGCAGAGATGCGCGCCATAGCCGAACGCGACATGGCGATTGGGCTTGCGGTCGCTGCGGAAGCGATCGGGTTCCTCGAACACCTCCTCGTCGCGATTGCCCGAGGCGTAGCACAGCATCAGCCAGTCGCCTTTCGCAATTCTGCGGCCGCCGAGCTCGGTATCGGCGGTGGCCGAGCGCATGAAATGCTTGACCGGCGTCATCCAGCGGATCGACTCGTCGACTAGGCCCGGGATCAATTCCGGATTGGCCTTCACCTTGGCGAACTCCGCAGGGTCCCTGGCCAGCGCCCAGATCGCGCCCGCGGTCGAGGATGAGGTGGTGTCGTGGCCCGCGGTCGCGACAATCATGTAGTAGCTGGTCTGATCGTGCTCCGGCATGTAGTCGCCGCCGATCTTCGCATTGGCGATGACGGTCGCGAGATCATCGCGCGGGTTCCGGCGGCGATCCTCGGTGATCTTGCGGAAGTACGCGGAGAAGTCGGCGATGATCGCCTGCAACATCGCCGAGACCTGCTCCGCGCTCAGCGCCTCGCGGACGCGCGCGGTGTCGGGATCCTGCGGACCGAACAGCTCCTGCGTCAGCTTGAGCATGCGCGGCTCGTCCGCCTCGGGCACGCCGAGGATCTCCATGATGACGTGCAGCGGATAGCCGAGCGCCACGTCCTCGACGAAATCGCAGGCGCCGCCCCGGTCGAGCATGCGCTGCACCGTGGCGCGCGCGATCTCGCGGACCCGGCCCTCAAACTTGCCGAGATTGGCCGGCATGAACCAGCCCTGCGTCAGCGCGCGGTATTTCGGATGGTCGGGCGCATCCATCTGCACCAGCGAGCGCACCAGATTGGGCCCGCCGGTGATCTTGCGAACGCGCTCCTCGAGCGCCTGTGTCGTCAGCGTGGTCGGACGGTCGGCATTGTGGAACAGCTCGTTCTGCCGGCTGATCGCCTGGATATGCGCGTGCTTGGTCACCACCCAGAACGGGTCGAACCGGTCAGGCCGCGCGATCCCGAGCGGATTGTTGGCGCGCAGCCAGCGATAGCTGTCATGGATGCGGTCGTCGGCATAGGCGACCGGATCGACGAGGGTTTCCGCGATGTTGGCGGGGATATCGAGATCCCCGGTCGTTGTCGTGTCCATGATCGTCCTCACCCGCCCCAGCATCGGTCGCGCCGATGATCGCCGAAATCTAGGCGGAGGTAAGGAGGACGACTTGCGTTGATTGGCTAAATGCCTCGCCGGAGACGTCATTGCAAGGAGCGAAGCGACGAAGCAATCCATCGATCCGCGGGTGCAGAGCCATGGATTGCTTCGCTGAGCCTGTCATCGGGCGCGCGTTCGCGCGACCCGTTGGCTCGCAATGACGGCAAAGGCCGTGACCGCTCAATAATGCCCGAACGCCACCGGGCGGAACGCCTGCAGCAATTGCTGATCGAGCTTGCCGCTCATCTCCTCCATCATGGAGAACGCCTTGGCGTGGGTGAACTGCAGCCGGTAGGCACGCTTCTCGACCAGGGCGGAATAGACATCGACGATCGTGGTGACGCGGACGATGTCGCTGATCTGGTTGCCGCTGAGGCCGTTCGGATAGCCGGTGCCGTCGAGGAATTCGTGATGATGCAGGATCACGTCGAGCATTTCCGGCGGGAAACCGCCCTGCGCGGACAGCGCCTCGTAGCCGCGGCGCGGATGTTCGCGCATCTCGGCCATTTCCTCGACCGTCAATGCGCCGGGCTTGTCGAGCAGCGCGACCGGAACGAACGCCTTGCCGACATCGTGCAGCAGCGCGGCGCGGGTGAGCCGGCGCTGATCGTCGTCGCGCATGCCGAGATGCTGTGCGAACGCGACCGCAAAACCGGTCACGAACAGGCAGTGACGATAGGTCTCCTGGTGATGGCAGCCGACGGTGGTCAGCCATTCGCGCAGCGAATTGTGCTTGATCGCCTTGAGGATCTTGTTTTCGGCGGCAACGATGTCCTCGAACTTGAGCGGTTCGCCGGCGCGCATCCGCTCGAACATCTTGACCATCACGCCATGCGCGGCCTCGACGCCGCGGTTGAGCGCCTTGCCGCGGTCGGTCTCGTCATAGCCGCTGTTGTCGGGAAATGCGGCGCGGATGCGCTGCAGGATGCCGCGCGCATCGAACGGCCGCGAGATCGTGTCGGTGGCGCCGAGCGCCCAGGCCTGCATCGAGGCGTGGTGCAGCGCATCCGCCAGCACGAACAGCCGCGGCATCTCGCGATAGGCGTCCGCCTGCAGCTTGGCGCGGACCAGTTGCACGGCTTCGGGCGAGCGCAGGTTGATGTCGACGACGATACCGGAGAGATCGCCGGCCGGCTGCTCGGGGATATCAGACGTCGGAACGGTGTCGACCTCGCCCACCGAGCGCAGGATGCTGGCGAGTTCGTTGCTTTGATCGCTTCGATCTGACGCCAGCAGCAGGCGGCGTTTCGAAGTCTGGTTGTTGGCTAAGGCAGTCATGACATCCCCGTCGCGGTAACGACCGACGCCGGGACGCTACCTGACGATGCGTTCCCTCCGGCTTAATGGGGATGCTGAACGGCTGGCAAGCGCAATGGATACAATTTGAGGGACTGCCAAATCCGCCAGCAAAATCAGGCCGGCCAGAATTGAACGCCGCCGGAAGCATCGCGGGCTGATCATGAATTTTGCGGCGTCAAAGATGGTGATGCCATCACCACCGACCGACGCGCGGAGCAAAGAAAAGCGCCGGAGAGCTTTGTGCTCCCCGGCGTCTTCATTCGTTCAGGCAGTTACGCCTTCATCGACGCCTTCACCGCCTCCGCGGTGATCGGCAGGCCACGGACTCGAGCGCCGACCGCGTTGAAGACGGCGTTGCCGATCGCCGGCGCCACCACCGTCACGGCGGGCTCGCCGACGCCGGTCGCCTTCTCGCCATTGGCGATGACGTTGACCGCGACCTCCGGCAGCTGGCTCATCCGAAGCGGCGTGTAGCTGTCGAAGTTGGTCTGCTCGATGCCGCCGTCCTTCAACGTCGCCTTCTCGAACAGAGCCAGTGACATGCCCCACAGCGCCGCGCCCTCGACCTGGGCCCGGATGCCATCGGGATTCACTTGCGTACCAACATCGGTCGCAACCGTCAGCTTCTTCACCGTCACCTCGCCCGACGGAGCGACCGCGACATGGGCGACGCAGGCGGACCAGCTCGCCGTGGCGCGCTCCTGCGACGATACGCAGGCGACGCCCATGCCTTCGCCCTTGGGCAGTTGCTTGGTGCCGTAGCCGGCGAGACCCATCGCCGCGAGCAGGGTGTTACGGAGGCGCTGCGCGCCGCCGTCATTTTTGCCCTTGCCGTCGAGCAATGAGATGCGCAGCTGCGCCGGGTCCTTGCCGGTCGCATGCGCGATCTCGTCGATCATGCTTTCGACCGCCCAGAACGTCCAGCCCGGCGCCACCGAACGGAGCTGACCCGACGGGGTGGCGTTGTGCGCCATCTCGTTCTTGATCGCCCGCACATAGTGGTTGGGCACGGTGTAGAAGAAGTCCGCTCCGTTCACGGTGAAGGAGTCGAGCGGACCTTTCTTGTCGACCGACGGCGTCAAGAAATCAGGGATTCCCCAGCGCTGGGTCGGCCAGGCCGAGACCACGTCGTGGCTCATCGCGACGATCTTGCCGTCGCCATCCATGCCGGCCTTCACCTTCTGGTAGGTCAGCGGACGCGAGAAATCCATCGTCATGTCGTTCTCGCGCGTGTAGATGACCTTGACCGGCTTGCCGACGGCCTTCGCCGCCTGCACTGCGGGCACCATCATGTCGGCGTCGAGACGCCGACCGAAGCCGCCGCCCAGCCACATCTGGTGCATCACCACGAACTTGGGGTCGATCCCGGCGGCGCCGGCTGCGATCGCGCCGGAGCGCGTCGCGAACTGGTTGCCGGAATAGATGTGCAGGATATCGCCCTTGAACTCCGCGGTGGCGTTCATCGGCTCCATCGGCGCGTGGATGTTGATGTTGGTGGTGTATTCCGCCTCCAGCACCTTTGCCGCCGCGCCGAAGGCCGCATTCGGATCGCCATCCTTGACGAAGAACTGGCCGGAATCGCTCAGTCCCTGAAGCCGCTTGGCCTCGGCGAGCAGCGATTCGCTCGACGCCTTCGCGTTCGGACCGCCGTCATAGTCGACCTTCAACGCCGCCGCCGCCTTCTTGGCGTTGGCGTAGGTGTTGGCGACCGCGACGACCCAGCCGGTCGTGGTTGTGGTCTTGTCGTCCAGGGTGACGCCCTTGATAAAGCCCGGCACCTTCCTGGCTGCGCTATCGTCGACCGACTTCACGGTGGCGCCGTAGCGCACCGGCGGGGTCACCAGCGCGCCGTAGACCATGCCCGGCAGCATCACGTCGATGCCGTACTTGGCCGTGCCGTTGACCTTCAACGGAATGTCGAGCTGCGGCACCGAGACGCCGATCATGGTGTACTGCTCGGGCGACTTCAGCTTGATCGCCTTCAGATCGTCCGCCGTGAAGGTCTTGGTCGCCTTGCCGCTCTTCACCACCTCGGCGAACGACATCGACTTCTTCGACTTCGGATGGCTGATCGTGGACGCGCGCACCACCAGCTCGCCGGCCGGCACACCCATGGAGGCCGCCGCCGCCTCGGTCAATGCGATGCGGCCGGCAGCGCCGGCGCGGCTCATGGCATCGAAGTTCATCATCGTCGACCAGCTGCCGCCGGTGATCTGCGCTCCCAGCACGGGATCGTTGAACTTCGGATCGTTGGAGGCGAGCTGGACCCGCATGTCCTTCCAGTTCGCGCCGAGCTCTTCGGCCACGATCTGCGCCATGGTCGAGGCGACGTGCTGGCCCATGTCGGCCTTGCCGCAGGTCACGGTGACGAGACCATCGGGCGCGATCGAATACCAGACGCTCGGCTCGAAACTGGCGGGCGCGGGCGCCGCCAGCGCCTGATCGATGCCGGACCCGGCGTAGCCGAGCACGAGGCCGGTTGCAGCGGTGCCGACCAGGAAGGAACGGCGGCTGAGGTCGGTCGTATCAAGAGCGAGGCTTTTCACGTGCTTGTTCATGTTGCCCTCCGCTCGGATCCGGTGGCCGATGCGGTGCGCATGTCGGACGCAGCGCGCATGATCGCCTTCTGGATTCGTGAATAAGTCATGCAACGGCAGAGATTGCCGTCCATATGCGCAACGACTTCCTCTTTCGTCGGATTGGTGTTCTTCGACAGCAGCGCCGCAGCCTGCATGATCTGGCCTGACTGGCAGTAGCCGCATTGCGGCACCTGCTCGGCGACCCAGGCCTTCTGCAGGGGATGATCGCCCTTGGCGGAGAGGCCTTCGATGGTGGTGATCTTCTTGCCGACGGCGTCGGCGACCGAGGTCTGGCAGGACCGCACCGCTTCGCCGTTGAGGTGAACCGTGCAGGCGCCACAGAGACCGGCGCCGCAACCGAATTTGGTGCCCGTCATCTGCAATTGCTCGCGGATGACCCAAAGCAGCGGCGTGTCATTGGCCGCCTCGACGGACATATTCCGTCCGTTGATATTGAGATTTGGCATCTCTCTCCCCTTCCGGTGTCGGAAGCCGCTTACGGCGGCAACTCACTGTTGGGTCACGCCTGACGCCCACCGGGTAAGCGACAGTTGCCGAAACAATGATCCGGTTCCCGGCTGGAGGCAATCCAATTTGGAATTGCTCGAAGAGAATAAATTTCGGAGACTGTTGGTTGTGCGATGCGGCAACGGCATGAAGCTTTTGAAATGCCAGTATTGATGCCGTATCGATAGCTCCTACCAAGGTCGGGTGCGCTGCCGGACCTGACAGCGACAACAGAAGGAGCCCGTCAATGGCCAAGCTCAACCGCAGCGGCGTCGATATCTATTATGAGATTCACGGCAGCGGCCCGCCTTTGATCCTCACCCACGGCTATTCGTCGACCTCGGCGATGTGGCAGGGGCAGATCGAGGCGCTGTCGAAACAACACAAGCTTGTTCTCTGGGACATGCGCGGACACGGCCAGTCCGACTACCCCGACAATCCGGATGCCTACAGCGAAGCCCTGACGGTCGGCGACATCGCCGCCCTGCTCGACGCCGCCGGCGCCGACAAGGCGATCGTCGGCGGCCTGTCGCTCGGCGGCTACATGTCGCTGGCCTTTCATCGCGCGCATCCGGAGCGGGTGCGCGCGCTGCTGATCATCGACACCGGCCCGGGTTTCAAGAAGGACGACGCCCGCGAGGCCTGGAACAGGCGCGCGCGCGACACCGGCGACCGCTTCGATCGTGAAGGGCTCGAGGTGCTGAAATCCCTGAGCGCCGAGCGCGCGTCGGTCGCGCATCGCAACGCCAGGGGCCTCGCGCTTGCCGCGCGCGGCATGCTCGCCCAGCGCGATGCGCGGGTGATCGAGTCACTACCCGAGATCAATGTGCCAGCGCTGGTTGTGGTTGGCGCCGACGACACGCCGTTCCTGGCGGCGTCCGACTACATGGCGGCGAAGATCCCGGGCGCACAGAAGGCGGTGATCCCGAACGCCGGGCACGCCGTCAACATCGACCAGCCGCAGGCCTTCATCGCCGCCGTGCTGCCGTTCCTGGATGGCCTTGAAGCCGGCGCGCCGGGAAAGTGAAGGACAAGCCATGAAGACGATTGCCGTCGTCCTGTTGCTGACCGTGGCGGCGACAGAAGCGAGCGCCGAGAGGCGGCCACCGTTCGGCGGGCCCGCATCCGCTTTCACCGCGACGCTGTCGAACAGCACCCCGCTGGTGTTCGGCATGGGCGTCGCGGATGCGCAACGCGCGCTCGGCACCCCCTTCACCTATGTCAACGGGCGGCCCGGCAACGAGATCTTCCTGACCTTCCGCGACCTCGGCGGCAGCGGGCTGTTCCCGCATCATGACCGCCTCTTCCTGCAATTTCGCAAGCACCGGCTGACCGGCTGGAAGGCCGACTGGGGCGAGAACTGGATGTGGCGTTAGCTCATGCTCGATGCATGATCGGCTTTCGCAGGGATCATCAAGACGCTTCATGCAACCCCCAACATGACAAGGATGGACCATGGGACAAGACATCAGACTCAAGGCGTCGGACGGATTTGAACTCGGTGCCTATCGTGCCGATCCTGCCGGCGCGCCGAAGGGCGCGGTGGTCGTGATCCAGGAGATCTTCGGCGTCAATCACCACATCCGCTCGGTCTGCGACCGGTTGGCCAGGGAAGGCTATGTCGCGGTTGCGCCCTCGATCTTCGACCGCATCACGCCGAACTTCCAGAGCGGCTACTCCCCCGACGAAGTCGCCGAAGCGCGGAAGTTCGTCGCCAATCCGGACTTCGCCGCGATGCTGCGCGACAGCGAGGCGGCGATCGACGCGGTGAAGTCGGTCGGACCGGTCGGCATCATCGGCTTCTGCCTCGGCGGCAGCGTCGCCTATGCGGCCGCCACCAAGCTGACCGGGCTCTCGGCCGCGATCTGCTATTACGGCGGCGCCGTGGTTCGCTTCGCCGACGACAAGCCGGCCGTCCCGACGCAACTGCATTTCGGCGAGAAGGATGCCGGCATTCCCTTGGGCGATGTCGAGACCATCAAGTCGAAGCGGCCCGAGGTCGAGGTCTTCATCTACCCCGGCGCGCAGCACGGCTTCCATTGCGATGAGCGCGCAAGCTACGACAAAACAAGCGCTGACATCGCCTGGCCGCGCAGCATGGAATTTTTTGGAAAGCATCTGCGCTGACGGTCATTGCCGGGCATAGCCGTCCGAAGGACGGCGTCGCTTCCGCTCGCCTATGCCGGCAATCCATCAAGCGAATTTCTTTGAGGATGGATGCGCGGGTCAAGCCCGCGCGCGACGAGTGGTGGTCAGAACCAGCGCTCGCCGATGAACACCGTATCGCCCGGGCTCATCGGTGTGCCGAGCGGCACCACGAAGCGGCCGGAGCCGGACGCGTCCGTATGGGTCAGCGTGACGCTGTCGCGGCGAGCGCGCGGCGAGAAGCCGCCGGCAATCGCAACCGCGCTTTCGACGGTCATGTTCGGCACGTAGGGATATTGGCCGGGGGCGGCGACTTCACCGAGGATGAAGAACGGACGGTAGGATTCGATCTCAACCGCCACCGAAGGGTCGCGGATGAAGCCGTTGCGCAGCCGCGCCGAGATTTCTCCGGCCAGCCCGGCCGGCGTGCGGCCGCGTGCCGGCACCGAACCGATCAGCGGCATGGTGATCGCGCCCGCGGCGTCGATCGCATAGGAGTTGGTCAGGCCTTCCTGGCCATAGACCACGACGCGGAGCTTGTCGCCCGGGCCGAGATGATAGCCATTGTCGTAACCGGCGGGTCCACCCGGCGCAGCGGCATAGACGACCGGGGCGGCGGCCGGCGCGGCATAACCATAGGTAGGGGGAGCGCTGGCGAAGGCGGAGCGCAATGCGCTGATCGCACCGCCGCCTGCATCGGCAACCGGAGCGGCTGCGTAGGCCGGGCCGTAGGTGACGGCATCGACACCTTGCGGGCCGACGGCAACCGGACCGGACGTGCTCATGCAGCCAGACAGCGCGAGCGCGGCCACAACGGCAGTGATCGGCAATCGTAACGCGCGTGCAACCGGCACCGGACTTATCCCTCAACGGCGAGACAGGCCCAGTCTTGCACCACTTATGGTTAACAAAGGGTTTTCGAGGACCGAGCGGGGAGCCGGAAAGCCCGCCTCCCCCTCGATTCAGAGCATGACGGGACGATCAGGCGGCGCTGGCGCCGACGCCGATCGGGCAGGACACGCCGGTGCCGCCGAGCCCGCAATAGCCCGCCGGATTCTTGGCGAGATACTGCTGGTGGTAGTCCTCGGCGAAGTAGAATTCGCCGGCCGATGCGATCTCCGTCGTGATCGCGCCGAGGCCCTTGGCGGCAAGCGCCTTTTGATACATCGCCTGCGACTCGTCCGCGGCTTTGCGCTGCGCGTCGCTGAAGGTGTAGATCGCTGAGCGATACTGCGTACCGATGTCGTTGCCCTGGCGCATGCCCTGCGTCGGGTTGTGGTTCTCCCAGAACGTCTTCAGGAGTTTCTCGTAGGAGATCTTCTTCGGGTCGAACACGACCAACACCACTTCGGTGTGGCCGGTGCGTCCCGAGCACACCTCCTCATAGGTCGGGTTCGGCGTGTGGCCGCCAGCGTAGCCGACCGCGGTGGTGTAGATCCCGTCGCCGAGTTCCCAGAACTTGCGCTCCGCGCCCCAGAAGCAGCCGAGCCCGAACACCGCCTGCTCGAGACCTTGCGGATAAGGCGGCGTCAACTTGCTGCCGTTGACGAAATGGGTGGTCGCCGTCGGAATCGGCGTGGCACGGCCCGGCAGCGCCTCGGCGGCGCTTGGCAACGCGGTGGTCTTGCGCATGAACAACATGGATACCTCCAGGCGGGACATCGGCCGACGCGGCAACAGCCTGCGGGCCGGCTGTCACCTATATATGACCTTACGCGGATGATGGCAGCCCCGTTACGGGGCCCTCGGGCCCGGTCAGTCGCGTGCGTAACCGATCAGCGGCTTGCGCGGCCGGAACAGGATCATCAGCAGGACACCGGCGATGCCGAGCACCGCGAACACCGGCTGCTCCAGAAGCAGGCGGATCACGTCGTTCCAGAGCCAAGGCGCAAAGCGATCCACCCAGGCATGGAATGCCTGTTGGCTCGACTGATGGATATCGTTCCAGAACTGGCCGAACTGGGTGAACCGCAGGCTCTGGTCGGCGACGTAGCGGGCCCCGTCATAGACCATGAAGATGAAGCTGCCAGCCAGCAGCAAAAGGCCGATCAGACGGAAAAAGCCGCGGATCATGCGTCACCCAAACTCCCTGTCGCGCCCCACGCGTCGTCAGGCCTTACCGGGCGCCTCCCGGAAATTCAACCTCTTCAGCGGCTTATCCGGCCCTCGTAGGCCCGATTTCAGGCCCTTTTTCGGTCCCGAAAGCGTTGACGCTGCTGCCTGCGCCATCTATAAGACCGGCCGATGGCGGCGGGCGCAATCCTGCCGCCGCTGTTCTTTGGACAGTGCCGCATGCGGGGGCAGCATTTTGCGCTCTTCGCATGGCCGCCTCAAGGACACCTTGGACAAATACATCAGAGTTGAGATTTGAACCGGCCGGTGCGCGCAAGCCCGACCACCGAGCGATCACCGCCGAAGGACAGTTAGAGAACCATGGCCAACACCACCTCCGCCAAGAAGGCGACCCGCAAGATTGCCCGCCGCACCATCGTCAACAAGTCGCGCCGCACGCAGATGCGCGGCGCGGTGCGCACCGTCGAGGAAGCGATCAAGAGCGGCGACCGCGAGGCGGCACTCAAGGCGATGAGCCACGCTGAACCCGAGCTGATGAAGGCGGCGCAGCGCAACATCATTCACAAGAACCACGCGAGCCGGAAGGTGTCACGCCTCACGCAGAGCATCGCCAAGCTCGCCAAGTGAGCTGACGAGCAAGCTGACTGAAAGACATCTTTGTCACAAAGCCCGGCTCGCGCCGGGCTTTTTGTTTTTGTCTCGTCCTTTGTCGTGGAAGTTTCACAACGCGAGAACAAGTCGGTGTTGCCGCGCAACGAACTGCGTGCCATGTTTCGTCGCGTCCGTAGTTCTACCGGCTCAACATGCTTAACGCGCCGCACTCGCGCACAGATTGTTCTTCGCTAAGCTGGATAGATGGAATAGCGCGCGAGCATTTCGCGTTGAAAATTGCCACGCAGGGTTACCCTGCAAAAGTAATCGAGAAAAATCACGTCTCGCGAATTACTTATGCACATAGCGCTGAACAGCGATTGGAAAAATGACCGGCGCGAGACCAAATGTAAATTTTCTATGAAAAATTTTTGGTATTGCACCGTGGTTTGTGACGCGCGTGAATCTGTGCGCTGATTCAAAAACTTGCTTTCGCAACTCTGCGTCGGCAACGCCGCAACAGTGGCGAAGAGTCTCGTTCCCCGTCGAATCCACGGATTGTCAGAAAACGCGCTTGGTGTATTTATTTCTTGTCCGCGACGCCCACGGCTCTCCAGATCAGCGCGGTTTGAGACCCAGGGGCGGACGTGCAAATCGGCGGCGGTGTGCGCGTTAGCGACGCTCTCCAAGCGAAGCTAGATTGGTGACTCATAGCAATATGAGGACGGCTGACCTGTGTCAAAATTTCTCCGGCGATGTCCCCGGCAATTCGGGAGATCGAACAAGAGAGACCAGGATCAATCGTCGGAATCTGGCAGCGGGAACGCGGAGCAAGCGAACGGGTTGACGACGACACGGCGGCGGCGAAGCGCCGGGCATTTCGGTGTTCGGTAGCGGCAGTTCGAAATTGAAGACACCAGCAAGTTGGCAACTTGCCGCGATACGTCGCGGCGGGAGGGGGAGGACTTATGCCTTACGGTATCATCACTGCAGTCGATCCAACGACAGCTCAAGTGCAGATTTCCAGTGGTGCCGTAATCAACCCCTTGGACGCTGGCTCTTACCCGCAGCGACCGTCGAGTACGCGCTGACCTCGCGGGACGCATCTTCTCCAAACAGCTGATCTGTCGGGTGGCGCATGGCCGCCACACGGGAGAGCTTTGTCCGGAGCGGACCGCGCCCGCTGGAGGTCGCGTCGTGGCAGGAAACCTCCACGGCGCTTTCGCAACAATTATCTCTCAGACTTGGAAGTACAAACGCAATGACGAACACGGAACAGGATCGCTGGTCGCGGGTGAAGGGACGTTTGCGGACGAGCGTTGGCGAGGACGTTTACACGAGCTGGTTCGCGCGGATGGATCTCGAGAGCGTGCACGATGCGAGCGTCCACCTGTCGGTTCCCACCCGGTTCCTCAAGAGCTGGATCCAGGCGCATTATGCCGAACGCGTACTCTCCTGCTGGCAGGCCGAGATGCCCGAAGTGCATCGCATCGACCTTACCGTGCGCTCGGCGATCCGCGCGATGGCTCCGGCGAAGGAAGCGGTTGCGCCGGTCGAAGTGCGCCGCATCGAGCGCAACGACGGCCGTCCTGCGCCTGAACTGCGCTCGTTCGCGACCGCGCCGGTGTCCGCGAGCCATGACGCGCTCGGCGGCTCGCCGCTCGACCCGCGCCTGACCTTTGCGAGCTTCGTGGTCGGCCGATCCAACACGCTGGCCCATGCGGCTGCGCGCCAGGTCGCGGAAGGACGCCGCGGCGATCCCGTGATGTTCAACCCGCTCTACATCCATGCCGGCGTGGGCCTCGGCAAGACGCATCTGCTGCAGGCGGTGACCTGGGCCGGCAATTCCGGCGGCGAGCGCAAGGTGCTGTATCTCACCGCCGAGAAGTTCATGTACGGCTTCGTCGCGGCGCTGAAGACGCAGACGGCACTGGCGTTCAAGGAGGCGCTGCGCGGCATCGACGTGCTGGTCATCGACGATCTGCAGTTCCTGCAGGGCAAGTCGACGCAGGCCGAGTTCTGCCACACGCTGAACGCGCTGATCGATGCCGGCCGCCAGGTCGTGATCGCGGCCGACCGTCCGCCGTCGGATCTGGAAAGCCTCGACGACCGCGTGCGGTCGCGGCTCGCCGGCGGCCTGGTGGTCGAGATGGGTTCACTCGGCGAGGAACTGCGGCTCGGCATCCTGAAGTCGCGGGTCGCCGCGGCCCGCGTCCACCACGCGAGCTTCGACGTCCCGGAGGAAGTGCTCGACTATCTGGCGCGCACCATCACCCATAACGGCCGCGACCTCGAAGGCGCGATCAACCGTCTGCTGGCGCACTCCAAGCTCAACAACCAGCCGGTGACGCTGGAAATGGCCGAGCGCGAGGTGCGCGACCTGATCCGCCCGCAGGAGCCGAAGCGGATCAAGATCGAGGACATCCAGCGCGTGGTCGCCCGGCAGTACAATGTCAGCCGCTCCGACCTGCTGTCATCCCGCCGCACCGCCAATGTGGTGCGCCCGCGCCAGGTTGCGATGTATCTGGCGAAGACGCTCACCCTGCGCTCGCTGCCGGAGATCGGCCGGCGCTTCGGCGGCCGCGACCACACCACGGTGCTGCATGCCGTGCGCAAGATTGAGGCACTGGTCGCCAAGGACACGACGCTCTCAGACGAAGTCGAATCGCTGAAGCGTCAATTGCAGGAATAGGACTGCAGGAATAAGGCCGCCTCTTCTGGCTGGCTCGTTGCGCGGCCCTCCCCTTGATCAAGAGGGGAGGGCCAAAGTTTTTTCCGGCCCAAAACGTGGGGAACGGGGCTCGTTTCGCGCCCGTATCCCTTGCACCGGCCGCCCATCCGCGCCACCTTGCGGTCCCCCCGTGGGTTTGATCAAATCCGGTATTGATCCGGCTTTTCGGGTTTCCAACGCCGCGGTGCTGCCCTGAACGGCCGCCCGGCTTTTCCATCTGAGGGATCTGGCGGGTATTGCAATGAAGGTCACCGTCGAGCGCGCGCAACTCCTGAAATCGCTGGGTCACGTTCACCGCGTGGTCGAGCGCCGCAACACCATCCCGATCCTCGGCAACGTGTTGATCCGCGCCGAGGGCGCCAAACTGTCGCTGAAGGCAACCGACCTCGACCTCGAGGTGACGGAGACCTTGGCCGCCGAGACCGGAACCGCCGGCTCGACCACGGTGCCCGCGCACATGTTCTACGACATCGTCCGCAAGCTGCCCGACGGCTCGCAGATCGTGCTGGAGGCCGACGGCGACCGCTCGGTGCTTGCCGTGCGTGCCGGCCGCTCGCGCTTCACGCTGCAGACCTTGCCCGAGAGCGATTTCCCCGGCCTTGCCGCCGGCGACATGACGCATTCGTTCTCTCTGCCGGCGTCCGACCTCAAGCGCCTGATCGACCGCACGCAGTTTGCGATCTCGACCGAAGAGACCCGCTATTACCTCAACGGCATCTATCTGCACGCGGCCGGCACCGCCAAGGCGGCGACCCTGCGCGGCGTTGCAACCGACGGCCACCGTCTGGCCCAGATCGACCTCGCGCTGCCCAAGGGCGCGACCGGCATGCCCGGCGTCATCGTCCCGCGCAAGACGGTTGGCGAGGTGCAGCGGCTGATCGAGGGCGACGACGCCGAGATTTCGATCGAATTGTCGGACGGCAAGATCCGCTTCACCCTCGGCAACGTGGTGCTGACCTCGAAGCTGATCGACGGCACCTTCCCCGACTATGGCCGCGTCATTCCGCAGAACAACGACAAGGAACTGGTCGTCGACAAGAAGGATTTCGAGGCCGCCGTCGATCGCGTCTCGACCATTTCCAGTGAACGCGGCCGCGCGGTGAAGCTGGCTCTGTCCGCCGGTAAGCTGGTGCTCTCGGTCACCAACCCGGATTCCGGCAGCGCCACCGAGGAAATCGAGGTCGAGTACGCCTCCGACGCGCTCGATATCGGCTTCAACTCGCGCTATCTGCTCGACATCGCCGCCCAGATCGAGGGCGAAGTCGCGGTGCTGAAGCTCGCCGATCCCGGCTCACCGACGCTGGTGCAGGACCGCGACAGCAAGGGCGCGCTCTACGTGCTGATGCCGATGCGGGTGTGATTTCATCCTCTGGTCATGGCCGGGCTTGACCCGGCCATCCATCAAACAAAATGACTTATTGGGTGTACATCCTCGCCAGCAAGCCCGGTGGAACCCTTTACGTCGGCGTGACCAACAATCTAGTCCGGCGCGTCTACGAGCATCGCGAGGGGTTGGCGGAGAGCTTTACGAAACGATGCGGCATCAAGACCATGGTCTACTTTGAGGCGCACGAGACTATCGTCGCAGCGCTTCAGCGCGAGAAAAACATCAAGCACTGGTCGCGCGAGTGGAAAATTGATCTGATCGTCGCCGGCAATCCCGATTGGCGAGATTTATATGATGAGATTGTCCGCTGACGCGGACGATGGATTGCCGGGTCAAGCCCGGCAATGACAAGGAAACATGACCCCGTCCCGCATTCATCGCCTGTCGCTGACGCATTTCCGCAATTACCGGACAGCGACGCTGTCGGTGCGGGGCGACATGGTGGTGCTGGTCGGGCCGAACGGCGCCGGCAAGACCAATTGCATGGAGGCGGTCTCGTTCCTGTCGCCGGGCCGCGGCCTGCGCCGCGCGACGCTGGAAGACATCGCCGACAATCAGGGCGACGGCTCCTGGGCGGTCTCGGCGGAAGTCGAGGGCGCGCTGGGCCTCGCGACACTCGGCACCGGCATCGACGCACCGACCGGCGAGGCAAGCAGCGCAAGGCGCTGCCGCATCGATCGCGAACCGGTGGGTTCCGCGACCGCATTCGGTGACCATCTGCGCATCGTGTGGCTGACGCCCGCGATGGACGGTCTGTTCATGGGCGCCGCATCCGAACGGCGCCGCTTCTTCGACCGCCTGGTACTGGCAATCGATTCCGAGCATTCCAGCCGCGTTTCGGCACTGGAGCGCTCGCTGCGCTCGCGCAACCGTCTGCTCGAGGTGCGCAACTTTGACGACCATTGGTGTGATGCGATCGAACGCGAGACCGCGGAGCTTGCGGTCGCAGTCGCCGCGTCGCGCGGCCAGACCGCCGCCAAGCTCGCCGCGATGCTGCGCCAGCGCGGCGCGGCTTCGGCCTTCCCGTCCGCCGAGCTCATGCTCGACGGCTGGATGGAGAACGCGCTGCTGCGGGAGCCCGCGACCGCAGTGGAAGACCGCTACCGCGAGATCCTGCGCGCCAGCCGTCCGCGCGACGCCGCCGCGGGGCGCACGCTGGACGGCCCGCATCTGACCGATCTGCAGGTGGTCTATGCGCCGAAGAACATGCCGGCGCGCGACGCCTCGACCGGCGAGCAGAAGGCGCTCTTGATCGGGCTGTTGCTGGCGCACGCCACGATGGTCGCGGAGATGACCGGCATCGTGCCGCTGCTGCTGCTCGACGAGGTCGTCGCACATCTCGACCCAAACCGGCGCAAGGCGCTGTTCGACGAACTCGCCAAGCTCGGCGCACAGGTCTGGATGACCGGCGCCGATCCCACAGCCTTCGCCGACATCGGCCCGGCCGGCGAGCTTTTCGACGTCGAATCCGGCCGCGCCACACGGCGCGGCTGAGGAAGCGGAATCGGCGCCGGAACGGCTTCGAATCTGCCCCGAATCGGGCTTTTCAGAGCCTCCGGAATCGGCCTTTGAAAGGCTTGAAACAGGCCTAAAAAATCCTATTTATTCAATAGTTTGCAGACAGAGACTTTGCGCTAGGCGCAACTCCTCTTTCGTGGCACAAATAAGTGGATCAGCGCCTCATATTGCGCAGCTGATTCGGGACATCCTCGAAGGCCTCACATGACTGAACCTGCCCGGCAGACCCCTGCCGAATCTGAGCATCCCGTTCCAGCCGAATATGGTGCGGAATCGATTCGGGTGCTGAAGGGCCTCGACGCCGTCCGCAAGCGGCCCGGCATGTATATCGGCGATACCGATGACGGTTCCGGCCTGCATCACATGGTCTACGAGGTCGTCGACAACGCGATCGACGAGGCGCTGGCGGGCCATGCGAGCCGCGTCCTGGTCACCCTCAACGCCGACAATTCCGTCACTGTGTACGACGACGGCCGCGGCATTCCGGTCGGCATCCACAAGGGCGAAGGCGTCTCGGCGGCCGAGGTCATCATGACCCAGCTGCACGCCGGCGGAAAGTTCGATCAGAACTCCTACAAGGTCTCCGGCGGTCTGCACGGCGTCGGCGTCTCCGTCGTCAACGCGCTGTCCAGCAAGCTCGGGCTGCGCATCTGGCGCGACGACAAGGAACACTACATCGAATTCGCGCACGGCGATGCCGTGGCGCCGCTCAAGGTCGTCGGCGACGCCCCGGGCAAACGCGGCACCGAGGTCACCTTCCTCGCCTCGCCCGAAACCTTCAAGAACATCGAATACGATTTCGCGACGCTTGAGCACCGGCTGCGCGAGCTCGCCTTCCTCAATTCCGGCGTCCACATCGTGCTCTCCGACATGCGCCACGCGGTCGAGAAACGCGAGGAGATGCACTATTCCGGCGGCGTCGAGGAATTCGTCAAATATCTCGACCGCAACAAGAAGGCGATCGTGCCAGCGCCGATCATGGTGCGCTCGGAAGCCAACGGCATCGGCGTCGAAGCCGCGCTGTGGTGGAACGACAGCTACCACGAGAACGTGCTGTGCTTCACCAACAACATCCCGCAGCGCGACGGCGGCACCCATCTGGCCGGCTTCCGCGGCGCGCTGACACGCCAGGTCAACGGCTATGCCGACGCCAATGCGAAAAAGGAAAAGATCGCGCTGACCGGCGACGATTGCCGCGAAGGCCTCACCGCGGTGCTGTCGGTGAAGGTGCCCGATCCGAAATTCTCGTCGCAGACCAAGGACAAGCTGGTGTCCTCGGAGGTTCGGCCGGTGGTCGAGAACGTCCTGAACGAGGCGCTCGCGGCCTGGTTCGAGGAGAATCCGAAGGAAGCCAAGGAAATCGTCGGCAAGGTGATCCAGGCGGCCGCAGCCCGCGAAGCTGCGCGCAAGGCCCGCGAGCTGACGCGCAAAAGTCCGCTCAGCGTCTCCTCGCTGCCCGGCAAGCTTGCCGACTGCCAGGAGAAGGATCCGGCCAAATCCGAACTGTTCATCGTCGAGGGCGACTCGGCAGGCGGCAGCGCCAAGCAGGGCCGCAACCGCGAGTTCCAGGCGGTGCTGCCGTTGCGCGGCAAGATCCTCAATGTCGAGCGCGTGCGCCCCGACAAGATGCTGTCGTCCGAGCAGATCGGCACACTCATCACCGCGCTCGGCGCCGGCATCAGCGACGATTTCTCGGTCGACAAGCTGCGCTATCACAAGATCATCGTGATGACCGACGCCGACGTCGACGGCGCCCATATCCGCACGCTGCTGCTGACCTTCTTCTATCGTCAGATGCGCTCGATCATCGACGGCGGCTATCTCTATATCGCCCAGCCGCCGCTCTATAAGGTCTCGCGCGGCAAGTCCGAGCAATATCTGAAGGACGAGCGCGCCTTGGAGGATTATCTGATCTCGACCGGGCTCGACGAATGTGTTTTCAAGCCGGCCTCCGGCGACGACCGCTCGGGCCGGGACTTGCTGTCGCTGGTTGAAGACGCCCGGGTCATCCGCTCTGTGCTGCGCAACCTGCACAGCCGCTATAATCGCGCGGTCATCGAGCAGGCCGCAATCGCGGGCGTGCTGAACCCCAGGATCACCGGCGAGATCGACACCGCGAACGCAGCGGCCGACTATATCGCCAAGCGGCTGGACGCCGTCGCTGACGAAGTCGAGCGCGGCTGGATTGGCTCTTTCACCGAAGGCCAGGGCTTCCAGTTCGAGCGCACCGTGCGCGGCGTCAAGGAAGTGGCTGTGATCGACGCCGCCTTTCTCGGCTCGGCGGACGCACGCAAGCTCGACGAATACGCGACCGAGCTGCAGGAGATCTATGTGCGGGCGGGCAAGCTCCGGCGCAAGGATGCTGAGCAGATCATTCATGGTCCGATCGATCTGTTCGAGGCCGTGACCGACGCCGCCCGCAAGGGCGTCTCGCTGCAGCGTTACAAAGGTCTCGGCGAGATGAACCCGGAGCAGCTGTGGGAGACCACACTCGACACCGAAGCGCGCTCGCTGCTCCAGGTGAAGATCAAGGAGGTCGACGAGGCCGACGATATCTTCACCAAACTGATGGGCGACGTGGTCGAACCGCGCCGCGACTTCATCCAGGAAAACTCGCTCAGCGCCACCATCGACACTTAAGCCAGGCATCTGCTCTCGGTCGGGCGGATACGCGCGTGCCGTCGCGATGGCTCGGTGAGAATGACGTGTCCGTAACAGCGCGATCGGCGCCGTCGCGCGGTTACCTTTCGTGTGGAAGCTGCGCCGCGAATTGTGTTACGGTGCCGGACAGCCATTGATTCCGTTACGGAATTTCTTGTGGCCAAGTTCGAATCCGAGCCTGAATGCTGCGTTAGGGGACATTTCGCGTGCCGCCGATCCAATACATCGTCGAAGGCGGCCGCCGCCTTTCGGGCACCATCGAGCCGTCGGGCAACAAGAACTCCGCGCTGCCGATCATCGCAGCGGCGCTGCTCACCGAGCATCCGGTCACGCTGACCAACGTGCCACGCATTCGCGACACCGAAACGCTGGTCGAGCTGTGCCGCTCGGTCGGCGCCAGCGCCGAATGGACCGAGCGCAACACGCTGCAGATTCATGCCAAGGAGATCCGCGCCGCCGATCTCGATCCGGCTCTGTGCGCGCGCATCCGCGCCTCTATCCTGCTCGCGGGTCCGCTGCTCGCCCGTTGCGGCGAGGTCGCGCTACCGCCTCCTGGCGGCGATGTGATCGGCCGCCGCCGGCTCGACACGCACTTTTTGGCCTTCGAGCAGCTCGGCGCCACGGTCACCGCGACGCACCGGCTTGAATTCCGCGCCACCCGCCTGAAGGGCGCCGACGTGTTCCTCGACGAGCCCAGCGTCACCGCGACGGAGAACGCGTTGGTCGCCGCCGTCGCCGCCCGCGGCACCACCTATCTGCGCAACGCCGCCTCCGAGCCGCATGTGCAGGACCTCGCCAATTTCCTGGTCGCGCTCGGCGCCAAGATCGAAGGCATCGGCACCAACACCATCGTCGTGCACGGGCCGGCAGCGCTCGGCAGCACGACCTACGCGATCCAACCCGACCATATCGAGGTCGGATCGCTGATCGGTCTTGCCGCGGTGACCCGTTCGCCGCTGCGCATCGCGCGCGCCGGCGTCGAGCACCTGCGCTCGATCCGGATGGGCTTTGAGCGACTCGGCATCGTCTGCGGCATCGAGGGCGACGACCTCGTCGTGCCGTCGAACCAGACCATGAAGATCCAGGACGATTTCGGCGGTCATGTGCCGAAGCTCGAGGACCAGCCCTGGCCGGCGTTCCCGGCCGACCTGATGTCGATCGCGATCGTCACTGCGACGCAGTGCGACGGCGTCATCCTGATGCACGAGAAGATGTTCGAATCTCGGATGTTCTTCGTCGACAACCTGATCGCGATGGGTGGCCGCATCGTGCTGTGCGATCCGCACCGTGCGATCGTGGCCGGTTCCAGCCGGCTGCGCGGCGCGCCGATGAACTCGCCCGACATCCGCGCCGGTATGGCGATGCTGCTGGCCGCGGTGTGCGCCGAGGGCACCTCCACCATCAACAATGCCGACCAGATCGAGCGCGGCTATGAGCGGATCGACGAGCGGCTCAACGCGCTCGGCGCCAAGATCAAGCGGATACCCGCGCGATCGTGATCCGGGCATGATCCGGAAGAGTGTGAAGCGGCCTCCCGGTCAGATCATGCTCAAACGACAGATTGGGACGCGATTATCTCTGCGTGAGATCGTCGCGTTTGGGCAGCTTGGCCATCCTTCCGGCCGGTTTGCCGTGCTAAGCGTACCGCCATGACCTGCATCGACAAGATCGACCCGGCCGCGCCGCGCGCGGCCGTCGGTGTCCCTCGCAAGCTGCTCACGGCCGAGCTCGCGGAAACGCTGAAGCTCGCGGTGCCGCTTGCGCTGACGCAGCTCGGGCAGATCGCGATGATGACGACCGATCTCGCCTTCATCGGCCGGCTCGGCAGCGAGAACGTCGCCGCGGCGGCGCTGGCGCATACCGTCTACTTCGTCAGCTTCACGATCGGCATGGGCATGATGTCCGCTGTCTCGCCATTGGCGGCGCAGGCGTTCGGCGCGCGCAACCCGCGCGTGATGCGGCGCGCACTCCGGGTCGGCTTGTGGGCCGGCTTCTTCATGGTGCTGCCGCTGATGGCGCTGCCGTTCCAAGGCGAGCGTATCCTGCTCGCGCTCGGCCAGACCCAGGCCACCGCGCATCTGGCGCAGCAATATCTGGTCGGGCTCGCCTGGGGCATCCTGCCGGCGCTGTGGTTCATTGCGATCCGCGGCTTCATGAGCGCGGTGAACCGGCCTGAGCCGGTGCTGTGGATCACGCTTGCGGCGATTCCGGCCAACGCGCTGATGGTGTATCTCTTGCTCTACGGCAAATGGGGCATGCCCGAGCTCGGCATGTTCGGCGCCGGGCTTGCGACCACGATCGTCAATCTCGGCACCTTCCTCGCCGGCGTGTGGTTCGCGGCGCGCCGCCGCCCGTTCCGCAAATACCATGTCTTCAGCCGCGTCTGGCGCATCGACTGGCCGCTGATGGGCAAGCTTGTCGCCGTCGGCGCGCCGATCTCGATCGCCTTCCTGCTGGAATACGGCCTGTTTGGCGCGGCCGGCCTGCTGATGGGCGTGATCAGCACCACGGCGCTGGCGGCGCACCAGATCGCGCTGCAGATCGCGGCGATCCTCTTCATGGTGCCGTTCGGCGTCAGCATGGCCGCTACGGTGCGGGTCGGCCAGGCCGTCGGCCGCCGGGACACCGACGCGGTGCGGCGCGCCGGCTTTGTCGCGGTCGCGCTCAGCGGGATCTTCATGAGCGTCATGACGCTCGCAGTGATCCTGGCGCGCTTCGAGATCGCGGCGCTGTTCCTCGGCGAGGCCTCTGACGCCACCGCGCAGCTCACCGCGGCGCTGCTCCTGATCGGCGCGACCTTCTTCATCGCCGACGGCGTCCAGACCACCACCGCCGGCGCGCTGCGCGGCATGAACGACACCCAGGTGCCGCTGCTGTTCGCGGTCATCAGCTATTGGCTGATCGGCTTCGCGTCGGCCTCCGCGCTCGCCTTCTGGGCCGGACTCAAGGCTCCCGGCGTCTGGATCGGACTGTCGCTCGGCACTGCGGTTTATGCGACCCTCCTTATCTTGCGTTTCCGCCTGCTTGCACGCAGACTGGCGGGATGAAGGTCGACGAGGTCACGCCGAACGTGGATTCCGCTGCGCTGCTCGCCGGCGCGCAGTTCATCGATGCGTTTCGGATTGCGACCACGCGCCCCGATCTCGATGCGCGACACGCCGCTGAGGCCATGGTGGAGCGACAACCGCGCTGGATCGAGTGGCTGGTCGCCCTGCGCAATCTCCTGGTCGCACCGCTCGGCCTGAAAACCTCGGGCGCGGCTGAGGGCGTGGCGCGCGACATGATCGGGATATTTCCGGTCGTCAGCGAAACACCGGAGCGGCTGGTCGCCGGCTTCAACGACAAGCATCTCGATTTCCGCCTCGTCGTCGACGTCGCGCCGGAAGGGCCCGCACGCAGCATCACCGCGACCACGCTGGTGCTCACCCACAACTGGCTCGGGCGGGCCTATCTCGCGCTGATCCTGCCGTTCCACCGCCTGATCGTGCCTGCGATGCTGCGCAAGGCCGGAGGCTAGTTCATGACCTTGTCGGTCGACCTGTTCTTCTCGTTCCGCAGTCCCTACAGCTATCTGGCGCTGCCGAAGACGCTGAAGATGGTCGACGACTACGACGTCGCGGTGAATCTGCGGCCGGTCTATCCGCTTGCCGTGCGCGTACCCGGCTTCTTCAAGAAGGCCGATCCGCGCTTCGCCCGCTATGTCGTGCTCGACTCCAGCCGTGTCGCCAAGCATGAGAACATTCCGTTCCGCTTTCCGCGTCCGGACCCGATCGTGCAGGACATGACGACGCTCGATGTCGCCGAACGTCAGCCCTACATCCATCGCCTGACCCGGCTCGGCGCCGCCGCGCAGCTTGAAGAACGCTCGCTTGCCTTCACCGCTGCCATCAGCCGCGTGCTGTGGGACGGCTCGGTGAAGGGCTGGAATGAGGGCGACCATCTGGCCCAAGCGGCTGATGCCGCCGGCTTCGATCTCGCCGCAATGGATGCGGCCATCGCGGCAGATCCCGATCGCTATGAAGCGGTCATCAAGGGCAACGAGGACGCGCACGCCACCTCCGGCCACTGGGGCGTGCCGACCTTCGTATTCGCCAACGAACCGTTCTTCGGTCAGGACCGTATCGACCTCCTGATCTGGCGGATGGAGAGCAAGGGCCTGACGCGCCGCAGGACATAGTCCGGGATCATGCCGCGCTCTTCTCCGGAGTGTCCGCGACGACCTTCTCCGAGACATCCTCGTTCGTGCACCAATTGCCGTGACAGCGCTTGAGGTCGTTGAGGTTCTGCCGCATCTGGTCGAGCGAGAAGCCGAGCGCGTAGAAGCGCTCGGCAGCATCGACCGGCAGGCCGCGGATCAGGCCATCCCTTCGCACCGCGGCGACCTCCTCGCTGTAGGCATGCAACGCCGCATCGACCGGCGCCATGTCGGCCGGGCCGCTGCCGGCGCGCAAGGCGGTCGCGACCGCCACCATGTAAGTCACGATCGCTTTGCTGACGTCGGCCAGCGGCCGCGCCAGTCTGGCCTGTATGTCGGCCGGCAGCGGCACGACGCAGGCGCGCCCAATCATCACGACGTCATGCCGCAGGCGCTGGATGGTCCGCAGCAACGGACCGGTATCCGGCCCGGATGACAAATGCATGGAGCGCTCGCGCTCGGCCTCGAGGCCGGTCGCGTGCAAATTGGCCACCGCGGTGCCGATGCCGTCCTGGATCCGGTGCAACGCGTCGTTGTCGAGACCGCGCGTCAGGCCGGCAAGCAATTCGGCGAACGCCGCCGAGAGCAGTTCCAAGAGATTTGATGCATTGACCCTGATCTGGCTGACCGCGCGCGACGGCAGCACCAGGAACGAGATCAGAAGTCCGGTGAGTGCGCCGACCGTGACCTCGAGGACGCGGTCGATCGCGGAGTCCAGCGGATTGGAGTGATGCATCGTCGGCAGCAACAGCACGATCACCGCCGTCACCGTCGCCGAGTTCAGGCTGGGATTGAGCGCCGCGACGAAGGCCAGCGGCACGATCGCCAGCACCAGCAGCGCCAGCAGGCTGCCCTCGCCGGAATGAGGGATCAGCACCGCGATCGCGCCGCCATAGATCGCGCCGCCGATGGTGCCGAGCATGTAGTCGCGGGTCGCCTTCAGCGAGCGGCCGACGCTCATCTGGGTCACGATCAGCGAGGTCAGCACCGCCCACAGCGGCAGCATAAGGTTTAACGCCACCGCGATGGTATAGGCCGCCACGCCGGCGGACGCGATCCGGACCGCCAATGCCAGCTGCGTCTTGCGGGTCCGAAGCTGGTCGAACATGCGTTTTACGAAGGTCCTCATGCGCCGTGATCCGCAATCAATGGAAGGGCCCGTGTTACATGACTTGAAGCCAAGCGACTTGAAGCTAAGCGAACTGGAGCATGGCTGCTGCCCGCGGCGGCAAGGTGGCTTGAAAGGCCAAACCCGCCCGCCTACCCTGCGCCGCAAAATTGAGGAAACACAATGGCCCACGAAACCGCAACGCTCGCCGCCTATGTCGCCGACCTGAAATATGCCGACATCCCGCTGCAGGTGCTGGAGCGCGCCAAGGTCTTGACGCTGGATTTCCTGGGCAGCGCCATCCGCGCCAGCCGCGATGCGGAATCGACGCCCTCGCTGATGAAGATGCTGGAGGCGCTGGCGCTGGACGGCAAGGGCGAGGCCACCGTGTTCGGCGACACCAAGACCTGGACGCCGGCAGTCGCGGCGCTGCTCAACGGCGCACTTGGCCATTCGCTCGATTTCGACGACACCCACGCCGATTCCTCGCTGCATCCGAGCGCCCCCGTGGTGCCCGCCGCGTTTGCGGTCGGCGAGATGGTCGGCGCCTCCGGCCGCGACGTGCTGACCGCGATCGTCGCCGGCTATGAGGTGTGCTGCCGGCTCGGCAACGCGCTCGACCCAACCTCGCATTACGCCCGCGGCTTCCACCCGACCGCGACCGCCGGCACCTATGGCGCCGCGGCGGCGGCGGCCAAGCTGTTCGCCCTGTCGAAGGCGCAGATCATCTCCGCCTTCGGCGTCTCCGGCAGCCAGGCCGCCGGCTCGCTGCAATTCCTGGTCAACGGCGCCTGGAACAAGCGCTACCAGGTCGGCGCCGCCGCGATGAACGGCGTGATCGCCGCGACCCTGGCGCGCAACGACTTCGTCGGCTCGAGTGAGGCGGTCGAGGGCAAGCACGGCCTTCTGGTCGGCTACAGCGACGACGCGCATCCGGACAAGGCGGTGGCGGGCTTGGGCCACACCTATGAGACCCTGAAGATCGGCGTGAAGCCGTATCCGAGTTGCCGCTATACCCATGCCGCGATCGACGCATTGATCGCGATGCGGCGCGAGCACAATCTGACGCCGGATCAGATCAGGAAGGTCGAGATCGGGCTGCACCGCAACGGCATCACGCTGACCGGCGACGCCGCCACCAAGCGCCACCCGACCTCGGTGGTCGGCGGTCAGTTCTCGATGTTCTTCACCGGCGCGATCGCGCTCGATCAGGGCCATTTCGGCTGGGACGACTACGACCGGCTCGGTGATGCGGCGATCGACGCGCTGGCCGACAAGTTCGACGTGGTGCAGGACGACCGTCTCGAGGTCGGCCGCACCCACCCGTTCGGCGCCCGCGTCTCGATCACCACCGATGACGGCACCCATGAGCGCCTCTACGCCGATCCCTCCGGCGAGCCGACCTCGTTCCCCGATGCGCAGGCGATGCAGCAGAAGTTTCTGACGCTGGCCCGCCCGGTGCTCGACAAGCGCGCCGACCAGCTCGCGGATGCGATCCTGACGCTGGAGCGGTTCGATCGCGTGGAGAAGGCGACGCAGCTGGGGCGGCAGTAGGGCAAGCCGTCGAGGTGGCGCACGTTGCGAGCTGCAGCTACTGCTGTCGTCCCGGCCTAAAGCGGATTCCGGTCATTTTGAAACATAGCCTGCGTGAGCGAAATAGTTGGCGCATTCGCTTGGGCTTAGTTGTGGGATGAACGAACGGAT
>NZ_JBNDLA010000034.1:0-64402 GCF_050435825.1 Bradyrhizobium sp. I1.14.4
CTCGTCATCGTCTCTCCTGATTCGCGGGACAATCTTGCCCGCCGTCAGGCAGAAACTCCACTTATCGCCCTGTTCAGATTTCCGGAGCCGGCTCTCTATTCCTGCTTTGTCTGGGTGATGGTGTATTTTTGCAGCGCTATTGCTGCCGTAGCTCGTTGAAATGCTGCGTAACAAGGTCGGATGGAGTTCGAAACTCCCAGAAAATGCATCAATGCTCGATTGGCACGTCAGACGAGGCTGGCCTTTGACCAGGAAATCGGATTCGCTGGTAGCCGGCTCGTCACACTTTGAACTGGCCGCACAGTTTTGCCAGAAAGTCAGCCTTCTCGATATTCGAGCATATCCGTCGGCGAAGGCTCCGGGCTCCCGGCAACCCGGGCTACTTGGTCCGCCGCAGCGGCCGGTTGCGTGCTTTTGCCGCGCTTGCCATCTCCGGCCGCGTTCCCGCCGTCGCATGCTCGGGCGTGTCGTCCTTCCAGCGTACCGAGCCGAATGGCCTCTCCAGCATGCGGCGCACGCGTACCGGCGCAGGGCCGATGTGGAACTGAATTGCCCGCTGTTCCAGGGTACGTTCCGACCGGGTCGAGCGGTTGCGCCAGCGCAAGTAGTCGAACCAGGTCGGAAAGTGATAGCGCTCGGTCCATAATTCGGGGTCGGCAATGTCGCGCGCGATTGACCAGCCATAGGCGCCGTTGCGCTGGCGAGACAATTGCACGTCTTGCATGACGTTGTGAAACGCGCGGGCATTCTCCTGCGCAATCCGGTATTCGATCTCGACGACAAGCGGTCCGCTGCGTCCGGTCAAGGCGAGCCGTACTTCGGGATCGGCGAGCAGCTCAGCCTCCTCGCCGCGCGCGCCGACACGGGGCATGGGCAGCCACCGGCCGATGAGTGGTGAGACCAGCATCAGGGCGGCCGAAACCAGCAGCGCGGTTTCAACTCCGGCCGCATCGGTGAGATGGCCCCAAGCCCAGCTGCCGACGGCAATCCCGCCCGAGCTCGCCGCCTGATAGGCCGCAAGCGAGCGTCCGGTCACCCAGCGCGGCGCCGACAGCTGCACCCCAATGTTGAACACCGCCCATGTCAGCATCCAGACGGCTCCAGCCAGGACCAGTGCCGCCGCGGTCAATACCGGCTCGCGGCTGAGCGCGACGGCGGCCATCGCCGCGCCCATGGACAACGCGCAGGCGCGAACCGCGGCCTCGCCGCTCATCCGCTTGCGGATCTCGGCAATGTTCAGCGCGCCGACCACGGCACCCAGGCCGAAGGCGCCGAGCATGATACCGTAGGTCTGGGCGTCGCCATGCAAGACATCCCGCACCACCAGAGGCATCAGCGCAGTGATCGCGCCGCCGCCGACGCCGGTCACCAGAGTGCGAAGCAGCACGACCTTGATCGATGGCGAATTGCTGATGTAGCGCACGCCAGACACCATCGCGCGGCTCAATCTTTCGGGCGGCAGGCGTGAAGGGGCGCTGACGCGTTTCCAAAGGAATAACGCGGCGATCAGGGGCAGATAGAGCAACGTGTTGAGCGCGAATGCGGCCACTGCACCGGCGCTAGCCACCACCACGCCGCCGATCGCCGGGCCTACGCTCCGTGCGATATTGTAGCTGATGCCATTCAGCGCGACGGCCGCAGGCAGCTGCGCTTCCAACGGCACTTGTTCGCTTACCGATGATTGCCAGGCCGGTCCCATCAGCGCCATGCCGCTGCCGACAACGAAGCAGAGTACGAGCAAGACGTTCGGTGTGGCCAAGCCAAGCCAGGCGGCTACCGTCAGGCCGGTTGCGCCGGCGAGCGCGATGCCAAGCGCAACCAGCGCCACGACGCGGCGATCATACATATCAGCGATCGCGCCCGCTGGCATCGAGATCAGCATCACTGGCAGCAACAGCGCGGTCTGCACCAACGCGACCTTGTCAGCCGAGGACGTCATCTGCGTCATCGCCCAGGCTGCACCGACACCTTGAATCAAGCTGCCGATATTAGACAGGAGGCTCGCAAGCCAGATACGGCGGAACGTCGCGTGCCGCAGAGGCGCCGTGATGCCGTGGGCGCTACGCGACTGGACTTTGGCTGAATCGGTCATGTCGGATCGTGTTGATCTACCATGATTTGATTCTGGTGCGGATCACAAGGATGTTCCCGGCGCGATATCGCGACCCTGGCATGGTCGTGAATGAGACGCGCCGATCGCATAACGGTGTTCTGCCGGCTGCCGATCCTCTATTCCAGTAAGAACCTTTTCCAATCGTAGCGCACGGCGCGCTGTCGATCGAATGAGTTAGGTCTGCATCATGCCTATTCGCTCCAGCGCGTCGCTTGCATGGTCACGTTGACAGACGGTGCGTCGCCCGCGTGCAAAACCTTGTACGTAACGGACCAACGAGCGAGGTCCACGAGTGCGGAATCATTTGTCGCGAGATACGGTGAACCACGCTCTCACTGCTAGGGAGCTGAAAGCCCATGTAGCCGAAAGCCATGTCACGGACTATCGATAGTTCACATAGCGATGCAGCGTTGGCGGAACTTGCTGTCGATCGGTGAGCTTTTACGTGTCAGTGTAGGGCGCCCGGTCTACCCCCATACCGCGAGATGCGCAGCGAAGGATCCCCATCGAGAACGCAAAGTGGTGCAACAGATCGGGCCACTGAGGCCGAGGCCAACAATTGTTGCCCCCACAGGGAGCGCGTCTGTCGCAGGCCGGATGAAATATTCGAAAGTTGCGATACTGCTCCACCGCTTGATCAGCATATAACCTTCACACCAGGCAAGCGAACGTGACGGCATACCGTGGGCCAGTCTTTGACATGGCCGTGAAGCAATTCGAAGTAATCGCAGACGACCTGTCCATATCGCAGGACGCGAGAGCCCGGCTCCTGATGCCGAAGCGCCCGGTCACGGTCTCTTATCCGACTCACCGCGATGGCGGCACGACGGCCGTCTTCGAAGGCTATCGTGTGCCGCATCACCTGACGCTTGGCCCCACAAAAGGTGGTGCGCGGCTCGCGGCGAGCGTTGATCTCGGCGAAGTCGCGGCACCGGCCATCTGGATGAGCTGGAAATGCGCACTGGTCGCACTGCCGTATGGCGGCGCGAGGGGAGGACTCAACGTCGATCCGTCACGCTTGCCCGAACGCGAACTCGAGGTGCTTTCGCGCCGATATATGCGCGCGCTGCCGCGCGGGCAGGATAGTTGATCAACGGGCACGACGCGACTTACAAAAAATCGACCAAGGCGCGGTCACCTGCGTGATCGAAGCACTCCCGAGTCGGGAATCATGTGTTTGATTAGTGGGCGTGCGACTTGCTGCAGTTATGCGTCCTTCGAGGGAGAGAAAAACGTGCAGTCCGCGCGTCCTGCTGGTTGATTGAAGACAGCTGCGTCTGCCCTGCTGAACAGTGCACGGCGGATCATCCATCTTTCTTTTTTTGGAGCCATCATCGTCGCTTCAGGATTGTGGTATTGGGCGAATTGAGCAATGAACCTAACCGATACAGGCAAGCTTGACGGCTATGCTGTGGCTCTGGTGGCCTTGAAAGAAGCCGATCGGCTGCGCGCCCTGAAGCCGCGCGCAGGGACTGATTTTGCCTCGAACGATTATCTGGCGCTGGCGAGCGCGCCGCGTATGAAGAAGGCTCTCTTCGCCGCGCTCGACGCCGGCACGCCCGTCGGCGTTGGTGGGTCACGGCTCCTGCGCGGCAATTGCGAGGGGCACGGAGCTCTCGAAGCGGAGGCGGCGCAGTTCTTCCGGGCGAAGACAGCGCTTTTCTTTGGCGGCGGTTACATCGCAAATTTCGCTGTTCTGACAACACTGCCGCAACGGGGCGATCTGCTTGTTGTCGATTAGCTCGTGCACGCCAGCCTTCATGAACGCGCTCGAGCGGGCCGAGCCGAGTTTCGGATAAGCGCCCATAATGATCCCCAGTCGATTGAAGACACGATTGGCGACTGGCACGCCAGGGGCGGAGTGGGCGCGTCTGGATCGTGGTGGAGAGCCTCTACAGTATGGACGGTGACTTCGTGCCGCTTGAAGATCTGGTCGCAATCGCCGAGCGCTACGAGGCCTTCCTGGTCGTGGACGAGGCCCATGCCACAGGCGTTTACGGCGATCAGGGACGGGCGCTCACCGCGCCCTATGAGGGACGCGAAGATCTCTTGGTGATCCACACCTGCGGGAAGGCGCTGGGTGCAGCGGGGGCGCTTGTCACTGCTTCCGGCGTATTGCGCGACTTCATGGTCAATCGGTGCCGTCCATTCACTTGCGCCACCGCGCCGTCGCCCCTGATAGCCGTCGCTGTCCGAGAAGCACTCTTGATCCTGCAGGACGAGCCTGAGCGGCAGCAACGCCTGATCGACCTTATCGATTTTGCACATCGGCAGCTCATTGTGTGCGGCCGCCCGAGCCGTTCGAACTCACAGATCATTCCTTACCTCGTGGGCGGCAAGTCCCGCGCGATGCGGCTCGCCTCTGCACTGCAGGCGGGTGGCTTTGATATCCGCGGGATACGGCCGCCAACAGTGCCTGTGGGAACGGCAAGGTTGCGGATGTCGCTGACGCTTGATGTCGGACAAGATGATGTATCCGATATGATTGATGCGCTGGTCGAAGAGACCTGGGGCGACGTGCGATGAGGTCGCCGATCATCATCGTGAGGCTGATGTCCGGATCGCTAAAGCAATCTTCAAACGTGCGCGCCGGCGCGCAGATGCTCCTTTTCGATGGCGCACTTGGGAAATGTCAATGACAAGCCCGCACCTGCGCCGAGCCAGGAGGGCTCTGTGGATGGCACCTCAAGGCGTCTGTCGATCGGGACTGCAGGCTTGATGAACTCAGGCGAGGGTGCAGAAGATTGTTATCTACTACAATCGATGATCGCAATAGTTGTACGGGCGACACTTCCGGTATATGTGGATCCAAAGTACGAGCTCTGGACAGATCCAACGAGGCTGCTCTTCCGACACTGCGGTCTCTTCGTTGGTTGATGCAGGAGAGGCCGTCCGATGCCGACGCGAGTAGCATTTTTCTTAGCATCGGCCGGCTGGGCAGCCGTCGTGGTCGTAATCCTGCTCTATGTGATCTTCAGCCCTGGTTGAGCCGGTTGACCTGAGCTGGACCATCTGTATCGGTGTCAGGGCGGATAGGCCGGGATTCTGCTGGAATTCTCGCCTGTTCCGGAGGCCTGGCTGAGATTCCGGCGCGTCCTGCGGCGCAATCTGCCGCTCAAATCAACTCTGTTGACTTTGGGCTCCAACGTGGAGGCATGGACGCTGCCGGCCGCGGTATGAGTTTTTCCTGGTGCCGGCCGCGCATTGCCAACATAAGTACGAAGAATATGAGGAGGATCAAGAGACCGCGCATACCAGAGTTTTTCCCGAAGCTATGACAATCATGGTGCGGATCACATCCGGTGCATTTGCTGCAGCCCGATCGACGAGTGAATTTCGCAGCAGTCAACGGAAGTCCGGCCAGGCCGCACACGACTGGGCGGCCGTGCGAAAGTGCCAGCTCAGCCCAGCAGATCGACCCTGCCGGTGTCGAGCCGATATAGACCTCCGACTATCTTCAGTCTGTTTTGCTCAATTGCTGAGCTCAGAATTGGGCTGGCCGATTTGAGTTTATTGATGTTGTCAATCACATTTTGCCGGGTCGCATCGGCGAACGTATCTCCGGTTTTCTGGCAAGATCCTTTTACCGCAGGCGCAGCGACGATGGATGGAATATGCCCCGGCGCGGGCCTACCCTCGTGGAGCGACTTGATCGTGGCGTCTATCGCGCCGCAATGATCGTGACCAAGTACCAGGATCAACGGCGTGCTCAGCACGGCGACCGCATACTCCATACTGGCGAGCGTGTCGTCGTTGGCGAAGTTGCCGGCGAGGCGGCAGACAAACAGATCACCAAGTCCGCTGTCGAAGGCAAGTTCGGGTACCACACGAGAGTCTGCGCAGCTCAGAACCGCCGCATATGGATTTTGCCCATCGACCAAAACCTGGCGCTCGCCTTTGAAATGGCCACCTCGTGATGCGCCCTGGACATAGCGATCATTACCTTTCATTAGCCGCTTCAGCGCAGCCTCCGGCGAGAGCAGATTCGCGTCGACAATATTGTCACCAAGCCGGCCAACCGCCGAAACAGCCAAAAGCAACAGCGAGCGCCGCGAAGGCGCGATCGTGACCGGATAGGACGTGTTCTGGGAACGACCTGCATGCATGCGTGTTCACCTCATCGCGAGGCCCTACGCCATCCCGTGGCTTCGGCCTCCGTTTCGCTGCAGAACCAGCGTTCAGCCGGCTTTTTCGTCATGTCGATTTGTCCGTAACTGAGTTGCCCGGGCAAGTGATAAGTGCGCTCGCCGTTGCGGCCCACGGTGCCCTTTATCAGACACTCGGGCGAGGGCGGGTCCGATAGCAGAGCGGATCCAAGCAGGAGTTCCTGCGCGTCGGTCGGCACCGAGCTCGCGCCGACGATGATCGTCCCCTTGTTGCGGCGACGCCAGTCCCAGGGCGCGATGAACGCCCCCGACCACAGAGCCGCGTAGGCATTGCTCGCTATCACCTCATAGATAGTGTAAGTATGGGAAGATGGACCCGATGACAGTGCCCAGCCCGAGCTTACCATCCAGGCGTTCACGTCCTGGCCTTCGATGAAGCAACTGCCGAGTGACCTCCCGTACTTGTCTACTCCCGCGGTCTGACAATCCCACGTTCGTCCGTTCGAGTACTTGATAAGCGCGTCGCGAGCAGCTACGCCGCAAGCCCATTTCCGGTCATGGGCGTCGAGGCAAATCTGATCAGTCTCTGGCGCCTCGATATCCGAGAGCCGAATTCTGGTTTGCTCGATCTCGATCGTATTGCCGTCGACGATGTGCGGCGGGCCGCTGAGTTTCGCCGCGCAAACCGGAGATGTGATGAGAGCGAGCAATGCCGTCATCATTACGCGGTGTTTCATTCCTACAACCTTTTGCTGTCGGTCGATCAGCTCAGAAAGTCGCGATCCGGCGCCGCCACATTCGACTGCTTGACCGCACCATGTCCGTTATCCGGCTTGCATCGTTCGACGTTTGCTTTGTGAAAGTTTGGTCGTGAGTCAACCTACGACCTGACGCGACGTGAGTTTCAAGCGATTTCTTCCGGTGTGCATTTTGCGATATGCTTCCGGCCTTGCCGGTCTCTCTCAGTGGGCGCGCACCGCACCCCCTCGACCGGAGGGGGAGATCCCCCGTGCTGAGCGCCGAACTCGCGATGTAGGACAAAGCCGAAGCTCGGGACTCTGTTTCTCATTCGGTTGAGAATAAAGAGTGTCCGTCCGCCTTTCGGCGGCGGAGCGAAGGTCAGCGCGGATGGACCGACGTTGCCAAAACATCGCTCCAACTTCCATTAGAGAGAACTGCGGATGCTTCTGCTGCGACGAGGACATTCACAGTAGGCTAGGCTCTGTTCACGGAGGGGCCGACCTTTGAACGAAATCTGTTCTCGCTTGCTCTGTCCGATTTGAACAAGAGCGCCATTTCCGCGCTTCGCCACAATACTTCCTGGTACCGCTCCGTTCGTATAAACAGACAAGAATTGTCCAGGGAGAGGCATCGCGACCGCAGCGTTTTTTGCGCCACCATCGGCCACAATTGACGCGCCACACCGACCAAAGGCCTGGCCATTCCTGCAAAGCCGGTGCGATGGTTCGGACTTGAGCCGTGCCGCTCAATCTTCGGCAGCACCATCTCTCGAATCTTGACCAAGACCTTCTCGGCGAGGTGATCGCTGCCATCAGGGCATGGGCGGATGGTCGGATCGCCCGAGCCACGGCGTGCAGCACCGCGTTCGCGAGCCCTGCATGCGCGAAATGTGTAGGCAACCGTAACCAGCCTTGCACGATCGTCTCCCAAAGAGCTTGAATCGTACCTAGCGTCAGCTTGCATAGTCTCAAGCTGACCAGCTCGCGCAATCCAGAAGGCTTCATGATCAAATGTGAAAAGCTCAATGCCTTAAGTTCTAAATATGCGAGAGGTCGCTACTGCGAAACCCTGACGCAAGGCTGGCCTACATCCGATGTGCGCAGTCAAAGGAACTGCCGGAGTGGGACGCGCAGTTCGAGATCAGTCGGACGACTTCGGATTGCCGCTGGGGCGAGGCCAAAGTACAAATCCTGATGTGCCCCATGCCGCTCTTTCCGGAGAGCTAGAGGCAATCGGTGCTGCTTGCGACGGCGCAACTTTGCTCTGCAAGTGCCGGCCGCAAGTTGACTCGAAGCCTCGTTGCGAGCGGCGCCGGTCATTTGGTTGTGGTCGTATCAAGCGGATTTTGAGCAGCACCTCCAGGCGAGTTCCTCTGATACTCTTCCGGCAGAGGCACATGTCCTCTCACTGCGTTGCGTGCGGCGCAGGCCAAACCGGCTCTCGCACGCTGGCACGCCGCTGCTGAGCTCGCGGAAAGGCCGAGAGCAATCGTGCTGCCCGACTTTTCCCATGGCGTGCTGCGGTCTGCGAGACAGGCTCGACTCGCCGAGGCATAATAGCACACGCGAGTTTGAGAGCGCATGTGCCTTGCTTTTGCCCCGAGCCGCCGAGTGCTCAAGGAGTCGCGGCGCGATCTTGCTGTGAGCGATCATCTACCGAGGCCTTTCGCGTCCAATCTAACGCTTCCCGTTCATTTGGCTCTATGCGATCGAACCAGGAGCCGGGAGGAAAAGCCGCGATGCGCTTGGCAAAGAAGGATTGCGGCTCCCAATCTTGTCCGTCGCTCTTCTCGAAGGCGATGACCCCGTTATGGGTAAAATAATGGGGCCCTGGTATATTACAGTTCACCAACAGCAGAACGCGCCACAGATTACCTTTCTCGGTCGGCTTGTCATTCGCCTCCGGTATGTAATCCACCCCGACGGGCTCGACGATGTGACAGCGGCCGTGCCGCAGAACATTCCCGAGCTTGCCTTGCGCCGTCGTCACGAAGTTGAAGTTGGCCGGATTATGTAGAAAGCGAAGATTTGCGTTCTTTTCGCCGTCTGCGACTTCACTGGCGATCAACGACAGCGCCAAGGCGCGCCAGCCCAATTCAATGGGTTTTGCATACGTGGACGCAAGTTCGATCGTCCCATCGAGCGCGATCTTCCAGGTAATGACGTACTGTTCGTCTGATGGATTGTCCTGGTGCCTGGTCCACGAAAAGAAAACATATTCAGTTCGGTCAATCCCTTGAGCGCCCCCCCATGTTCGAGGGACGAACTGCGCCACCCTCGATACGTTGGAGATAATTTGTTCTATCGTCTCACCGTCTTGCGCTCGCCACGTTGACTTGACCCGTTCGACAAGGGCGCTATCGTTGGCGCGAACACTGTTGGTCGTCGCAGCCAGCCCAGCCAGACAGAACAGCGATCGACCGAGGCAAAACCAAAGCACGCCTCTTCCAGGTATTTTCTTCATACGCCGACCCATCTGGTTTTCATCCACGCGTCAATATACAAAAACGGGCAACCTTCAACCTGTCATGCGCGATCGTAAGAAGTTAGCGGCGACGTGACGCGGGCGCCCACTGGTGTCCCGCGCGAGCAGGCGCGTCCCCTCTATGTCACGCGCCGCTAACTTCAGTGGCCAGCCACAGCCTCAAATTGCCGTGCTGGACCCGCCCAGGAGGAGAAGCCTGGGCATGCCGAGGACTTGCATTCTTCGTGCCAGGCAATAGCGAGCAGTTCGCGCTGGATTTGTGTCGTCTTTGTCGAGTTTCCGACTCGCGCGCGCTTCAATGTTTCCATTCAGCCCATCCACCCCGGCTTGTTCATTCTTGTCACGCACGGAATATTCGACCGCGCAGGCGAACGCCTTGCTGCCAGGTTCCTGATGACAATCGGAAGCAGGTTTGCCGCCATTGAACCGCTTGGGTATCGTTGCCGGAGTGTCGGCTTTCGACCTCTACAATGGCTTTCGGCACTTGCGGCCAAAGGGGCCACTGCGCGTACGTGCTCGTGCATGGCGAGTTTGAGCGCAATGACATGGTGCAGTACTCGTCATCGAGGCGATTGCTGCAATGGACGCGGATGTCATCTCGATCGAGACCTCGCGCTCGAAAATGGAACTGTTCGACGCGTTCAGGAGCTTCAAATATCCGAATCAAATCAGGCCGGGCGTGTACGACATCCATTCTCCACGCGTCCCCGAGACGGGCGAGATGAGGGAGCTCATGGTGCTGGCTCGCAAGCGGCTGCAGGATTCCCAGCTCTGGGTCAATCCGGACTGTGGCCTGAAGACGCGCAAACGGGAGGAGGTTCGCCCGGCGCTGGTGAACATGGTCGCTGCCGCCCGCGAACTGCGCGCTGCATCCGATCCGGTCGGCCGTTGATCCTGCGCTTGGGCCTTCTCGAAAAAGCTGATCCGCTTGTAGGTCATTTGCGCTCTCGATCATCTCGATAGAGCTCTGTATGAGTACAAAAAGAGCCCGGCCGCGCTTAGCGGGCCGGGCGGAAGTGAAGTCCGGGAGGAGCGACGCTGACGCATCGCGCCGACTTCCAACGGCGGAGGGAGGATAGCCGATGGTTCGATCACCGGCGGGGACACTCGCCGAAAATCTGAGCCAGATTAAAGCACCGGCTCGGGGTAGCTCAATTATGCCGTGGTATGCAGCCGATATAGCCGAGCATTAGAAATCTACACCAAGGTTTGTCGCTGATGAGCACTCGCAACGGTTTGCCGCGTCGAGCAACGGGGCCGGTGATGCCTGCGCTCGCGGCATCGACGGGCACTAAGCGCACTTGCCGGCGCTGTCCTGCCTGCAAACGATACGCTCGATCAGCGCGACTATACGAAAAACGCGACTGCAAGAATCTCATAAGCATAGCCGATGCATAAGCGACTTGTTATTGTTTTGAACCCTGCTCGGGCAGTCGCTGGTCCGGTTCCACCCGATAGCCAGGTTTCGGCTCGAGCCTCTTTGGGATCGATGAGCGGATCGACGCGGGAGATGTCACGAGCTTGAACGTGGCGGGATGCCAATCGCGTGCTCCTCGCCAAAGCATAAGCCAGTTCAATGATGCCGGACTCGGATCTGAAACGACTCCGTTCGGCGCAGCCGGTTCAGACCGCCCGACTATGCGTAGCGCCGCACTGAGGAAGGTGTGCGTCGAACGCCGATGCGACGCTCCGGACCAGGAACTCAGCGCCATCGGCTACCGAAAGCCGGCCATCGTCAACCACAACGACGCCATCTGCGATAAGGCTGTCGAGTCGAGAACGATCGACGACGGCTAACTCCGGATCCCTGCCGTGACGGCGGGATGTCTCGGCGAGATCGACTGTCATGTCGCACATGATTCGCTCGATGATCTCGGCGCGGAAGCGATCGTCATCCGCCATCAAATAGCCCTTCGCGGTGGCGAGCCGATCCTCGGTGATGCGAGCGAGGTAATCCCTTGTCGAGACAGCGTTCGCGACGAACCCTTGTTGCATGTGGCCGATCGCGCTGGCGCCAAGGCCAATCAGCGCGTCCGCGCAATCGTCAGTATAGCCCTGGAAGTTGCGCCTCAACCTGCCGTTCTGCCTCGCCAGGGCGAGGTTGTCGTCCGGCAGGGCAAAGTGATCGATACCGATGCGTACGTATCCAGCATCAACCAAGGCTTCGGCGATCGTTTCGGATTGGAGGTACCGCTCGACACTGTCGGGCAGAGTGGATTGATCGATCTTGCGTTGATGCTTCTTGAATGCAGGAATGTGCGCGTAGCCAAAGGCGGAAAACCGGTCCGGATGCAGCTCGAGGCATTTGGCAAGGGTGTCCAGGCACGAAGCGACTGTCTGCCGGGGCAGACCATAGAGCAGGTCGAAATTGATCCGGCCGACGCCGGCGCGGCGTAACCGATCGACCGAAGTCGCGGTCTGCCCGAAGCTTTGCAGACGATTGATGGCCCGCTGAACAACTGGATCGAAGCTCTGGACGCCAAGGCTCGCCCGGTTGACCCCGCAATAGCCCAGCGCCTCGGCCATCGGCTCGCTCAACATGCGTGGATCGATCTCCACGGCGATCTCGGCATCAGGCAGGACAGCGAACGAATAACGCAACGAACCGACCAGATCAGCAAATGTTTCAGGTGTCATGATCGTCGGCGTGCCACCCCCGAAGTGGATATGAGAGATCGGTTGTCGTTGGCCGACGGCTTCTGCAACGAGGTAGGCTTCAGTGCGCAGTCCAGCCGCATAGATCGCGATCGGATCGTCGCGTTTCGTCACAGATGTGTGGCAGCCGCAGTACCAGCACATGGTTCGACAAAATGGCACGTGCACGTAGATCGAGGCTGACGCTGACTGCCGGCTGCCCAGGGACTTGAGCCACGCTTGATAGTCCGACTCGCGAACTGACGCTGAGAAATGCGGGGCCGTCGGATAGCTGGTGTAGCGCGGCAGCCGGTGCTGCCCGTAGGATTGTGCCAGGTCCGGTCGCATTCGGATGCCTTTCTCGCTCTCCAGGCCCGATTATCGGACAGGCGCCGGATAAGCTTTGCGCTGCCTCAAAATATCCCGGTTGCTGATGGCTGTGGTGACTCTGAAACGAAATTGGTAGGGCATGCCCGCGGCGCATACATGGTGCTTTGAACCGCGAAGATGCGGTCACAGCTCAGGAATGAGCCTCCTTGACGATGCGGACCCCATAGCTCGTCGTGCTCGACTCGCGCCAGCATTGGGCGAGGCGAACGAAGCAGCAAGCGGTGTCGATGTCGAAGGTGACGTCCTGCGCCCTGGTGTTCGTGCCGAAAGTTCCGGCTTGGCGGCCGCTCGCAGTTGGCGTGCGACGAGCCGAACCGGCTCCGGGCGGATGATTGAGACCGTGCCGGGCGGGGCTTGAGGAGGGGAGTATTTCGCCGCATCCGGCGTGGCCGCAATCGTCTGTCCTCATCGGTCGCCATGAGACGCGCCCGTTCGCGCGATATCAATGCGGTGTGGGCCGAGCCTGCCATCCCTGGCGACGATCACCCCGGAACCAGAGACCCGAGGCAGGTTCGGCGATGCCGTTTGCGCCGGCAATTGAAGCGAGCGATCATCGAGCGCACAAGTCATCCTGACGCTTCGGCAGCCTGCGAGCCGGCGAAGCATCGCCATCCTCATTTCGACAGGATGAGCATGACGTCCACTTGCCTCCTCAAACGGCAGCGATCAATACGGGCCATCCGTCGCGGCGCCGTGTCGCGGGTTGCCGGCCATTGCGGACGAAAACGCGACTGAGCTCCGTTCGGCTTCAGCTTCTTGTTCCAATTGTAGAATATGCGCTCTTAGCGCATCGGAAGTCGCTTCCGCTGTCTCGCTGAATAGCGGATCTCCATGATCGGTGAGGGCGGAAGCGACTTCGGTCCAATCATGAGCCGATAGAGCCTCAAGGGCGGCGGGGAAGAAGTCTCGTTCTTCCCGCATCATGTGGTGCCGCTCGCGTGCTATAAAGTCGCGTACGATGGTGCCGACATCTTGCCGAAGGACTTCACGATTCGCCAGGACGCCATCAATGGCGCGAGAGCACTGGTGCAAACGGTCAATGACTTCTTGGTGCTCATGCGCGAGATCGCCGACCATTGCAGCCGCATCCGGATCGCGCGTCTTGAGCTTGGAAAAAATCAAGTCTTCCTGAGGATGATGGTACATCTCCGGGTAAACCTCGAAGTAGCTGATAATCGCGCGGATCACCTCATAGTCCGGACGAATCCCATGCTCAAAAATCTCCAATTCGCGTTGAAGGGCGACCAGAAGCAGATCAATATTGCGATGCTCTCGAAGCAAAAGATCGATGATCATTGCGGTGCTCCATGGAGGAACAATGTAAGCTAGAAGCGATTCTGTCATTTGTGCCAGATCGCCGAAGCTGAAGTTCGATGTCTTTCGCCGCAATTTGCCGGCGCTGCTTGGCGCACGGAAGTTGCGCATTTCGCCCCCGTGCCTGGAGCTGGGGCAAATCGCCCTAGCCAAAGTTCTGCCCAAAGCGGTTGGACAATTTGTCCTTGCGGAGCTCGACCCGGCGCGAGGTCGGCAGGGCGATCGCGCCATTCTGCTCAAGTTGAGTAAAGGTGCGCGACACCGTCTCAATCGTCAAGCCAAGGTAATCTGCAACATCCTGCCGTGACATGGGCAGTTCGATGGCAGCATTCTTCGAAGCCCGGCGAGACATATCGAGCAGGAACGCGATGACCCGCTCTTCTGCGCTGCTGATCAGGAGCATGTGACGCTGCTGGAAGCGGCGCAGCTCGAGCGCCATCGCGTCCCAGAGCTGCCTTGTGAGTTCCCTTTCGTGACTGGCGCGAAAAATGAGAGTGGAGCGCTTCACCATCAGCAGGTGCGTCTCGCAGATCGCCTCGGCTGAAGAGATATGGCTTCCTTCGGCCTCAAAGCCGAAGATGTCGCCGGGCAGATAAAACGCACCGATCTGACGACGTCCGTCCTCCAGAATCCTGTAGGTTCGCACAGCACCCGACACCACCTGATGCAGATATTCGGCAGCCTCGTCCTCTCCGTATATCTCGCTATTGCGCGTGAACCGCATCGGTGTCGCAATCATACCAAACGGTCCACAACTGTGAGGTTGCCCACGCAAGACGCTATTCGGATGGTGGCTGGTCTCAGTAAAACTGGCGGCCTGGGCGTGCATGGCGGACCCTCTCTTGCGAACGTCGATGGGACGCAGATTGATCGCTGCTGACAAACTGTGAAATCCGGATGTTTTACCTAAGTAGAAACCACTACGTATTTACACGTAGGTCCATGAGGAGGCCGTCTTGAACGAGGGCGGCGCGGCTCCCTGGTTGCTCGAACATACTCAAATCAGATCAGGCGACCTTTGGATCGGAAGTTGCATGCTGACTGGTCGGCCGCGCCCATGGAGACAATCGAAAGCGCACTGCCGCACCCGTGAAGAACTCCAGCCAGGGCGAAACGCTGTCGTCTACCGCCACTTTCAGCTCGCCGCAGGAAGTGTCCATCGGACACCATAGCTCTGATCCCCGTCAACACCGGTCGGCCACAGAGGTGACGAGGCGGATCATCCCGATCGATGTACGCCGGGCGACCTGGACGACGTGCCCGGTCACCATCTGCTATGTGCGCATATGGACCGACTTGGAGAGCGATCATAGAGCTCGGCTCGCACGTGATATTGACCTGGCTCAATAGCTGGCCTTACGGCTCTCCAGCAATTTTAGAAACCGGAGGAAATCGTGATCTGGCCTGGCCTGAAGCTGAGCTCGGGCATCGTCGGATGGCCGGTGACAGACTGTCCGCGAGCAGTTCATGTAGCATCTCGACCAGTAGAGCGGGTGCAGCGTTCGGAGCCGTGGCGCTCGACGCCCGGCTCGGCCGCACCTCGTCGATGGAGCGACGGAGGGACGCATGAGAGCCTCGACAGGGGGCGCTCCTGTTCCTGATCGCGCGGATGGGCTCGCCATGACGCCGATCGCGACGGCGTTCCGACGCATGCTGGCGGGATGGCGACATGTCGCACGTACAATTCGTGCCCTCAGTGCGACATCAGGACCGGGATGTTGATCGTACGAAGCATATGCCCGGCGGCGGCGCCGAGCAGCTTTTCCTGCAGCTGAGAGCGACCGTATCCCCCCATCACCAGCAGGTCGAGGCTTTCGTCGGCCGCAAGCGACAGGAGGGCGCGCTGCGCTGACCCAGATGTCGGAAGTGACACGACCTTTGCAGGGAGTTTTGACTTTGCAAGGTACTCTCCCAGATAGGCAGTGGAACTTTCCGCCGGGACCTTGTCCGGAGCGGTGGTCGCGATGATGGTGAGGGCATTGGCTTTGCACAAAAGCGGCATCGCGTCGTGCAACGCGCGGGCCGCACGGCGGCTGCCGTCCCAGCAAATCCCTACCCGTCTGATCGAAAAAGCGCCGTGGAAGATATGTGGCAGGTACAGAACAGGCCCACCAGCCTGGAAAAGGATCTCCCTGGGAATCAGATTATCGTAACTGTCGTAGCCGCTCTGGGGCTGTGTGACGATGGTCATGTCGTGGACTCGCGCGCTGGCGCAGATGATCCGGCGCGCCTCGGCGGGAATCGCGCTCAGCGCGCGGCTCGCGTAGGAAATGGCGGCATTCCGTGCCTGCAGATCGAAGACACGAAGTGCCGCTTCGGCCCGCTCCAACGCACGCGCCTGCTCGACTTCGAAAACAGAAGTGACTGCCGCCACGCCGAGGGCAAGGAGCTGAGTGTTGGTTCTCTCGTAACCGATCGCCACAACGTCAAGATGCGCGTCGGTGCTCAGTGCGAAGGAAATCGAACCGTTGACCACAGCCCGCACCGGGAGCTCCGTGGGAAGATGCACCAATATGTTCCCAAACATTGCCGTTCTCCGAAGTGAAAGACCTGCTGCTGTCGGGGCACAAATCCAGGCCGGCAATTGATCTGATTCATATGCCGCGTTGAATTTTCTTGAGCACGATCAACTGGCAAGGAGCAGTTCTCGCGATGGTCCGTAGCAGGAATCAGCGTCGCCTGTGTTGCATCGGTGATGTTAGCCGCGGTGCTGCAGGATTCGTGCCCAGCCATTTTGGTGCGATACCAGCGCGGCGATTGGGTTGGCGATTGGATCGCGGAGGCCGTCCATTCCTCACCATGCCCGGTTTGACATTCTTCATGTCCTGGCAAACCAGGCCTGCTGGAGGAACAACGAGCCAGCAACCGAAGGTCATGCAAGGCCTCGTTCGCCGCGTGCGCCGGATTGTTGAACTGCGGCTGGAAACTCGATCAGCGCGGCTCGCCGGTGATTGATGAAAACGGCCGGCAGTCCCGTCGGGTTCGTTTCGGATCGTGATTCCTCCTGTCGCTGGATCAGTCCTGTCGTCGCCGGGAGTGTTTTTTCCGCAGCGCCGGTACTCGTCCTCATCTCGAGCGAAGCGGACCCAAAGATAAGCCTACTCCGCGCCGTCGGACAAGTCGTGGCTCTATGCACCGCGGCAGGCATGCTACAGCCGAACTGAGGCGTGAGGATTTTGGCGTGCTGCACGGAGGCAGCACCTGCGGCCGAGGCGGTATGAGACACCTCCGTGACGATCCGCTCAAGGACTGTCAGGTCAGATAGTTGGATGACAAGCTCGGCCACCTTAACATTGAACCACCCGCAAACACATGGAGGTAGTAAACCTATGGAGGTAATAAACACATGGAGGATATGAAGCCGTGGAGGTGAGAGAGCCAAAAAACGGGGCACGGATGACCTAGAATGCATACGCAGTCTCTCTCGGGAGACGTTCCGTGACCCTAAGGGAGCGGAGTTCACCGTTGGAAGATTGACGAAGGAGATGGCGCTTGCCCACACTCAAGAATCGTCAGTTTTCACAATCAGATCCCCTTCCAATTGTGGACCGATGTGCTTGCTGAAAGCGACGAACGTCGCTCCTACACTGACAAGTGGATTTTCGACCGCGCAGCTTGAATGCCTGATTACGCCATTCCGCGCCGCTTGCGATGCTGCTAGAATCCGGCGGAGATGGCGATCCGCATCAACTCGGACATGCTGCGGACATTGGTCTTGGCCATGAGGTTCGCGCGGTAAACCTCGACCGTCCGGGGGCTGATGCCAAGATCATGGGCGATCACCTTATTGATCTTGCCGGCTAGCAGTCCCTGCAAGACGTCACGCTCACGCGATGAGAGGTCCGCGAGGCGGGCTTCCGCCTGCAGTTTCGCTGCGTCATCCGCTGGCTTCGTTGGTCGCGCTTCCAGGGCACTATTGATCGCACGCAATAGCACCTCGTCCTCGAACGGCTTCTCGATGAAGTCGGCCGCGCCCGCTTTCATCGCTTCAACTGCGAGCGATACGTCGCCATGACCAGTAATCAGGACGACGGGACAGTCGACGAGATCGGCGTTGAGTTTGCAGACCAGTTCGAGGCCGCTCATGCCCGGCATGCGGATGTCTGATACAATGCAGTCAACCGGACCGCTCGCGACGTCACTGAGAAACGCGGTCGCCGTCTCATAGGTTGCGACGTAGAAACCGCCAACATCAAGCAGAAACGCGAGCGAGTCCCGCATCGCGGCGTCATCGTCGATCACAAGAATGCGACGCCCGATCATGCTTCTTCATTAACCTCCGCAAATGGCAAGGTAAACTGAAAGACCGTGCCGCCGCCCGGATTCGCTTCCGCGACGATGTGGCCGCCATGAGACCCGATGATCGTCCGGCAGATTGATAGTCCCACACCCATGCCATGCTCTTTGGTCGTGACAAAGGGCTCGAACAGGCGGTCGGCGATATCAGGGCTGATGCCGGGGCCCGTATCAGCAACGGTAAACCTGGCGAGGCCATCGACCTTGGCAACTCCGACGGTTAATTCGCGACGCGGGCAGCAAGCCATCGCCTCGATTGCGTTGCGTATCAGGTTCAGCGCGACTTGCTGGATCTGGATCTTGTCGACGATGATCGATGGCAGATCGCGATCGCTGCGGATAGCCACCCGTACGCCTTGCTCCCTGGCGCCGAGCAGGGCCAGAGCTACAGCCTCTTCAAGGAGCGTGAGTGGATTCTCCACCGTGTGCTGCGTCTCGCCTTTGGCAACGAAGTCTCGCAGGCGCTTGATGATATCGCCGGCGCGCAGAGCTTGTTGGGCGGCATGTTCGAGGGCATCACCAATGCGGTTGGCGTCCGGCTTGTCTGACGACAGCAGAGCCTTTGCGCCGCGCATGTAGTTTGTAATTGCGGAGAGCGGCTGGTTGATCTCATGGGCGATAGACGATGCCATCTCACCCATGGCGGTCAGCCGTGACACGTGCACGAGCTCGGATTGCAGTTCTTGCAGTCGCCGTTCCTGCGCCCGCCGTTCGGTGAGATCTCGGATGAAGCCGGTAAAGAAACGTTCGCCGCGCACTTTGGCGTCACCGACGGCAAGCTCCATCGGAAAAGTCGAGCCGTCGCTCCGCTCGCCGACCACGATGCGGCCGATGCCGATGATGCGCCGCTCGCCGCTCGTCAGATAACGTTCGATGTAGCGGTCGTGCTCGGCGCGGTATGGCTGCGGCATCAACCTGGATACATTCGCTCCGACCACTTCGTCCGGAGCCCAACCAAATAAACGCACTGCCGCGGCGCTGAACGAGCGAATGATGCCCTTCTCGTCAATCACGATCATGGCTTCCGGCACGGTGTCCAGGATCGACTGCAGATGGGCTTGCCGATACCGCGCCCGCTCTGATTCCCGCCGCAGCCGATCGCCCATGAAGCCGAGGAGGGGACCAAGTACCGCGAATCCCGCGATATCGATCATGTTTGCGGAATCGGTGATGAGGCATCGCCCAAGAAATGCTGCGCTGATGATGAGGCAGAGCAGCGTAGCGAAATTGGCCGGTCCACGGCCAGCGGCGAAAGCGGCAAAAACCACGACCGGGAGGTAGATGATCGTGAACGTGCGGTCCTGAAGATACGGATTTAGCGCCGCGCGCAGCACGAGGGCCAGCGCGGCGGCTGTCGCGGCAGTGCCATAGCGGTACCAGATGTGATCGGACATATTTGCCGGCGGATCCTCTTATTCGATCGACTCTACATCGTTGTTCATGGGAGGCCATCGGAGTAGCCGCATATCAGTTTACGCCAATGTGTGGTGCAGGATGGTCGCCGCTATCCGGGCCAGATGCGCCAGTGCGTGGGCTGCACAGCGACATGTTCCCCGGTCTTGGGCCTGATCCAGCCGCCGAATATCCGGCGGCAGGGAAAGACCAGCCGGTGAATGGTATTACCCTCGATCACGGCAATCTCCAGGTCCCGGTCAAAGGGCGCCGTTTCGATCCGCTCCCAGGTCAGGTTGCCAATAGATCCTGGAGGGTGTTCATCGCCGCGGGCTGACAAATTCAGGCAACCTTCCGAACACTACCGACCAGATCGCTTCGCCGCTGCGCGAACAGGCTCAGCCCAATATTGCCCAAGCGGCGCATGATCTCGATCGCGCCAGTTGCGGTCCGGGTGCTTTGGGTCGTGGCGCCGCCGAAGCTGTCGTGCTGGGACATGATCCGCTCGCCAATCGAACTATCAGGACTGGCGCTGCGAAACAACTCCCGGGATGCGCTCGAGTCGATCCGGACCAGCTCAAGCCGGCGCCGGTTGGTATCTGCTGCTGTTGTACAGAAGCCGGACTGGACTACCGCTCCCGCAATCGCGCCCGCGGCGGGACAAGTGTCGCCGTGGTCTGTCATGTCGAACATCCTTCGTTAGTCGGAAGTCTCCCTGTCCCACGGCGTCAGCGTGGAGCGTTGGGGGTTGATGGCGTCAACTGCGCGAGCCTGGCGGCGTCTCCAGGCGAGAACCGGGGCGACCTCGGTATTCGCTTGATGTCATTCGGATGGACTGGCTGCGCTCGGCCCGAGCTTCGCGCCGATCCGCTGGCCGATGAAGTGGCCGGCATCACAAGCGGCGCAGGTTATCGGGTGCAGCTCGGGGGTGTCCCGCAGCAGTCTTTTAACCCAATCGCGGGTATTGGGACACGAAAAGATGATGGAGCGCCGCCTCTCTCTGTCTGCCATGCGTCTGACCTTGACTGGAAGGTCGTTTCTATCCGCAAGCCGTGGCCGCAGTATTGATGCAAGTCAAAAAAACTGATGCGCGCCCAGAACGGCCCGGGGCGAGCGACCGCTGCGAGCGGGTTGCAGGTAACCTGTACCAACCCGGGTAATTCGCCAGGGCCGCGTGTCGGTCGCTGCACGCCAGCGCGTAGCCGGGTTGATGGAAATCAAAATGCACGACACGCAGTTGTGCGAATATTGGGACGCACCGCACGCGCATTGGGCCATGACAACGTGTCATCAATGCTGCGAGAGCCGCGAAGGAGGTGGTAAATTGATTGCTCGCCTCACATTGTCGTTGGTCTTGCCGGGGCTGATCGCGGCCATATGCTTTGGCGCTGAAGTGTTAAACCTTGGGCTTGTCGAAACTTTGGCTGCGACTGGCCTGATCATCGGCTTTGCCGTTGAGTCCGCGCCTCAACTCGTTCGGTCCAGCGCATGAGCAGACGAAAAGCTGCTGTTCCTGAGCCACTTCAAACAGAGTGTGATCCGCCAAACCTGGACGGATAGCGATTGCAAATTCTGCAGGACAAAAAGAGCGCTCGCATCACGCTGCCCAGTCTCGACTTTATCTCGACGAACGGAGCAGACAATCTCTTCGGGATGGCGCTTGAGACAGATCAAATACTCTCCTGGCGCGAATGGCAGAATGGGGGATAAGCAGACGCAGACGCAGAGGAAGAGGGGTCTCATGCCTTCATTTAGCGTTCGGTTCATCAAGACCGTTTGTGACGATACCGGTTACGAGCATCGTGCCTGTCAGGCAGCGTTCAGGGTGGATGCCGCCTCGCTGAGTTCTGCTGCACAGCAGGCAGAGACCGATTTCTGCAAGCAAAAAGGTGTCCGCGATTGGACCATCTTCGCCGATGCGATGGAGCTTCGAACCCCGCCTGCATTGCCGCCGGCATAGGGTGGTTAGCCTGAGTTCAGCTAGGGTAGTCCGCGAATCTTGATCGCGGGGACAGTCTGCAAATCCAGGTGCGATCCTGGAACACATCTTCCGTGCTTCGGTTCGAGAGAACAGCTCGCGACATTGCCGCCAACTGAGCAGGCCCCCTGTTGTCCGCGACATCAGAGCGGACCTCGCCCGACATTTGGCGGCCTGCGGTTCTGCGGGCTCGTTGCAGCGCACCGCCGAGCCTCGTCCGGGCAGGGCGATCCGGATCGAACGATTTGCTCCCACAGACGGGTCTTATTTGATGCATGTCAAAAACAAGTCTGCGTCCGGCAGCTATGGCTGCTTCGAGGGGTATAACACATGGTTAGCCAATCTGCGTATATCGGTGGCCCGTGGGGGGTCAGGAACCTGCTCAGCCGGTTACGAGCGAGCATGTCCCGGACAGCCGAACTGGCCTATTTGAGCCCGCAGGACATCGACGCGATCGCACGTGAGCTTAACCTGTCCACGTCCGACTTTCGAAGAATGGCGCAAAGTCCGGGTTCTCCTGAACTCTTAAGCAAGCGTCTCACACTTGCCGGCTTTTCGGAGAATACGCTTGCCACCTGCCATGGAGACGTATTGCGCGATCTGCAGCGGGTATGCGGCCTGTGTCAGGCCAAGACCCGCTGCGCCGCCGACCTCGAGCGGCATAAGTCTGTAGATCCCCTCAAAGGCTGCCCCAACGAACAAACCCTGCGCGCGCTCGCTCGTGAGATCGACAGCGTCCCGCAGCGTTTTCGCGATTGATCGCGCTCAATGTTTCCGTCGCCGGAAAATGTGATTCCCGAGCAAGCCGCTTTCAACAAGGCCAAGACATGACAAGCCCATCCCCCGCCTCGAAATCCATGACGATGGGTGAAGCAGGCCTGATGTCGGTATTCGCTGTTTCTGCCTACGTCTTCTTCTTCGCAGGGGCGATGGGGCACGATTCTGCGTTTAGCTTCCACGCATTGCTCGCTTCCGCCGCCAGTCTGGCGGCCGCAGCCGTCATCCTCAATCGCTACTATGAACGCCCGGCGCAATTGCCGCCGGCGGAGATCAAAGGCCGGCCGAATTACAATCTCGCTCCGATCAAATTCGCCTCGGTGATGGCGATGTTCTGGGGCATCGCAGGCTTTTCTGTCGGTGTTTTCATCGCGTCACAACTTGCCTGGCCCGCACTCAATTTCGATCTGCCTTGGACGAGCTTCGGCCGCCTCCGCCCACTGCATACATCGGCCGTCATCTTTGCGTTTGGCGGAAACGTGCTTATCGCGACCTCCTTCTTTGTCGTGCAGAAGACCTGCCGCAGGCGCCTCGCTGGCGATCTTGCGCCGTGGTTCGTGGTGGTTGGCTATAATTTTTTCATCCTGATCGCAGGCACCGGCTATCTGTTCGGCGCCACCCAGTCGAAGGAATACGCCGAGCCGGAGTGGTACGCCGATCTCTGGCTCACTATCGTCTGGGTCACTTACCTCATTGTGTTCCTGGCGACACTGGTGAAAAGGAAGGAGCCGCATATTTTCGTCGCCAATTGGTTCTATCTCGCTTTTATAGTGACCATTGCGGTGCTCCACCTTGGCAACAATCCCGCATTACCGGTCTCCGTGTTCGGCTCGAAGTCCTACATCGCCTGGGGCGGCGTGCAGGACGCCATGTTTCAGTGGTGGTACGGCCACAACGCAGTCGGTTTCTTCCTGACCGCCGGCTTCCTGGCGATCATGTACTACTTCATTCCGAAGAGAGCCGGGCGCCCGGTCTATTCCTACCGCCTCTCGATCATCCATTTCTGGGCGCTGATCTTCCTCTACATCTGGGCGGGCCCACACCATCTACATTATACGGCGCTGCCGGATTGGACGCAGACCCTGGGCATGACGTTCTCGATCATGCTGTGGATGCCCTCATGGGGCGGCATGATCAACGGCCTGATGACGCTCTCGGGTGCGTGGGACAAGCTGCGGACAGACCCGGTGCTCCGCATGCTCGTGGTCTCGGTTGCCTTTTATGGCATGGCGACGTTTGAGGGCCCCACCATGGCAATCAAGGTCGTCAATTCGCTCAGTCATTACACGGATTGGACCGTCGGCCACGTGCATTCTGGCGCGCTGGGCTGGGTCGGCTTCGTATCATTCGGCGCGCTCTATTGTCTGATTCCCTGGCTTTGGAATCGCCAGCTGTATAGCCTCAAGCTCGTCAACTGGCACTTCTGGATCGCCTCGATCGGGATCGTGCTCTACATCTCCGCGATGTGGGTGTCCGGCATCCTGCAGGGCCTGATGTGGCGCGCTTACACCTCGCTTGGTTTCCTCGAATACTCGTTCATCGAGTCGGTCGAGGCTATGCATCCCTTCTACATCATCCGTGCCGCGGGGGGCGCAATGTTCCTGATTGGTGCGCTGATCATGGCCGCCAATCTTTGGATGACGGTAAATGCAAAGGAAACCGATCAAATCCAGGACACTGGAGCGCTCCAAGTCGCGGAATAGGTCATCGCATGTCTCTCTGGAACCGACACAAGATCTTTGAGAAGAACTCGATTATCCTGATCGCAGGGATCCTTGCCGTGATAGCGGTCGGGGGGCTGGTCGAGATCACGCCGTTGTTCTACCTCAAGAGTACGATCGAGGCGGTAGACGGCGTGCGGCCGTATACGCCGCTCGAGCTTGCGGGCCGCAACATCTATGTACGTGAGGGGTGCTATCTGTGTCACTCGCAGATGATCCGGCCATTGCGTGACGAGGTCGAGCGCTACGGACATTACTCGCTCGCCGCTGAGAGCATGTATGATCACCCGTTTCAATGGGGTTCGAAGCGTACCGGCCCGGACCTCGCACGCGTCGGCGCGAAATATTCCGATGAATGGCACGTCACGCATCTGATCAATCCGCGCGCCATCGTGCCGCAGTCGGTGATGCCCGGATATCCGTCGCTGGCGCACACCGAGCTCGACCTGACCGACATGGTCGCACATCTGCGCACCAGCCGGGCGGTCGGTGTCCCCTATACTGAGGAGCAGATTAAAAACGCCATCGCCGACTTGAAAACCCAGCTCGATCCTGACAGCGCGGACCTCGCCTCGTTCCAGAAGCGCTATCCCAAGGCGGCTGTCCGCAACTTCGACGGGAGGGTTGGCAATCCGACCGAACTCGATGCGCTCGTCGCCTACCTGCAGATGCTCGGCACGCTGATCGATTTCAAGCTCTACGACGAAAAAGCCAATCTGCGCTGAAGGAGGATCATGTGATGAAAGCCGTCATTTCCATCGAGAGCCTCGCGTCAAGCTTCATCGTGACCCTCTGGACGCCGCTGTTCGTCACCATCTTCATAACCATCGTCGTTTATGCACTCTGGCCCCGCAACAAGAGGCGTTTTGATTCTGCGGCGCGCATGCCGCTGCGTCGGGATTGACAGATCATGACGGACCAAGACGACTTCGATCGCATCTCCGGCCGCTCCACCACGGGACACGAATGGGATGGCATAAAGGAGCTCAATACGCCGCTGCCCCGCTGGTGGATTCTGACGTTTTACGCCACGATCCTTTGGGCGATGGGCTATTGGGCAGTTTATCCAGCCTGGCCGCTCCTCTCTGGCTACACGACCGGCGTGTTTCATTATTCGACGCGCGCCAGCGTCGTCAACGACCTTGCCGGCCTCGAGAAACTGCGGGGCGAGAAGATGGCGGTGCTCGGCAACGCGTCTCTTGCAGAGATCGAGGGGGATCCGGCTCTGCTGGCACTGGCCCGCGCCCGCGGCAAGACGGTATTCGCGGACAATTGCGCGCCATGCCATGGGAGCGGCGGCGCTGGTGCCAAAGGCTATCCCAATCTCAACGACGATGACTGGTTGTGGGGCGGATCGCTTGACCAGATCCTGCAGACCATCCAGTTCGGCGCACGTTCCGGGCATGCCCAGGCGCATGAGGGACAAATGCCGGCCTTCGGCCGCGATGGCATCCTCAAGAGAGATGAGATCGTCACGGTAGCGAATTACGTGCGATCGCTGTCAGGCCTGTCAACAGCGGCGAATTTCGATGCTGCAGCCGGCACAAGGATCTTTGCCGAGAATTGCGCGGTCTGCCATGGCGAGAACGCCAAAGGCAATCAAGCACTCGGCGCGCCGAATCTGACGGACCACATTTGGTTGTACGGCTCGGACGAGGAGACGCTGGTCGAGACCATCAGCTATGGTCGCGCCGGCATCATGCCGGCCTGGAGCGGGCGGCTCGATCCCATCACAATCAAGGCACTTGCCGTCTACGTGCATTCGCTTGGTGGCGGACAATAGGCGAGATGAGCCGAGAAGCCCAGGGGCCCATTGACCTAGCTCTACGTCAGTCACCTGCGCCAGATGTAAGGTCGGCCATGAAGCTCGTCGTGAACAAGACCGTTTCGCGCGATGACCTGCCGGTCGGCGAGGACGAGCGTCTTTATACAGCTCATAAGAAGGTCTATCCGCAGAGCGTCTGCGGCACTTTCCGCGCGATCAAATGGCGGCTGATGGCGGTGTGTCTGGGCATCTACTATCTGCTGCCGTTCGTGCGCTGGCGTCGTGGCTTAGGCGCTCCCGACCAGGCGGTGTTGCTCGACTTCCCGAACCGGCGATTCTACTTTTTCTTCATCGAGCTGTGGCCGCAGGAGCTTTATTACTTCACCGGGTTGCTCGTGCTTGCCGCCCTGGCACTGTTCTTGATGAACGCGCTGGGCGGACGGATTTGGTGCGGCTATCTTTGTCCGCAAACGGCCTGGACCGACCTGTTCTATGCGGTAGAGCGATGGGTCGAGGGCGACCGTCGCGCGCGGCTGAAGGCCGCCGCACGGCCAATGACAGTGAGGATCGCGGCAAGGCGCGTGCTGAAGCACGCGATCTGGCTGATGATCGCTTGGTGGACCGGTGGTGCCTGGGTGCTCTACTTCGCCGACGCGCATACATTGGTGCGCGATCTGGCAACCTTCCAGGCGCCCGCGGTCGCCTATATCTGGATCGGAATCCTGACTGCTTCGACGTACCTATTGGCCGGCTACATGCGCGAGCAAGTTTGCGTTTATATGTGCCCCTGGCCGCGCATCCAGGCTGCGCTCACCGACGAGTGGGCGCTCAATGTCACCTACAAATACGATCGTGGCGAGCAGCGCTGCTCATTGAAGAAATCGTTCGATCTGCGCGCGCGCGGCGAAAAGATCGGAGACTGCATCGATTGCAATCAATGCGCGGCAGTCTGCCCGACCGGAATTGATATCCGCAATGGCGCCCAGCTCGGCTGCATCCAGTGCGGGCTGTGCATCGATGCCTGCGATGCCGTCATGAAGAAGATCGGGCGCAAAACCCGCCTGATCGGTTACGACAACGACATCAATATCCGGCGCCGCATGGAAGGCAAGTCGGAGGTCTTCAAGCCCGTACGCCCGCGCACGATCGTCTATGCGTCTTTGATCTCGCTCGTCTGCGCGATCATGCTCTATGGGCTGTTGTCGAGAACGCTACTCGATCTCAGCGTGCTGCACGATCGCAATCCTGTGGCGGTCAGGCTCCGCGATGGTTCGATTCGCAACGGCTACACGGTGCGCTTGCTCAACAAGCGTGCCTTCGACCGTGTCATCGCGATCGACATCGATGGGCCGCCCCGAACGTCCGTCCACGTCGTCGGCGTAGATTCGGTGACGGTGGAACGACCGACGATTGTCTTGGCTCGCGATACCACTACAGAATTGCGCATATTGGTGACTGCACCGGCCGACGACAAGTCGGAACGGTCAATGCCGGTGAGGTTTCGGGTCACCGACATTGGCCTTGGCGAGGCCGCCTCCGCAACGGATCATTTTGTCCTGCCCTAAAGGCCACTAAACGGGAGCTTACCATGACCGCATCAATTCCGGCCGCGCGGCCCATCACTGGACGCTTTGTCCTGATCGCCATGCTCGCCTTCTTTTCCGTCGTGATTGGCGCCAATCTGGTCATGACGCGCTTTGCCATCACGACGCTGCCGGGAACAGAGGTTGACAGCGCTTATAGCGCGAGCCTCGCCTATCAGCGTGAGATCCTCTCGGCACGGCAGCAGAACGAGCGAAACTGGCAGGTGCAAGTACATATCCAGCGGCAGTCCGGCGGCGCGGCTGTGCTTGCGATCGAGGCGCGCGACCGCGCAGGCGCGCCTCTCGCCGGAATGAATTTCGTGGCCCGGCTCGAGCGACCGGTCGACCGCCGGGCCGATCGCGCGATTGACGTGGCGGAGGGAAATGCTGGAACCTACCACGGCAGCGCCGAGGGGGTCGCTGTCGGGCAGTGGGATCTCTTGATCGAGGGCGAGGCTGACGGCCGCCGCATGTTTCTGTCGAAAAACCGCATCGTCCTGGACTGAGAGCACATTGGCATGCAGGCGGACATCGACTTTTCGCACTATTTGAAGAGGACAGGCACGGGCCTCGTCCAACTCGACCTCGCGGTCGAGGGCATCGATTGCGCGGGCTGCATGGGCAAGATCGAGCGCGATCTGTCGAGCATTCCGGACGTGACTTCGGCACGCGTGAACCTCACCGATAACCGGCTGGCGCTCGAATGGAAAGCAGGCGCGCTCGATCCAGCGCTATTCATCAAGCGCCTCGCCGAACTAGGCTATCGGGCATATCCGTTTCAGCGGGACAATGCGGAGACGCTGGAGGCGGAGCGGGCGCAGGACTTGCTGCGGCGGCTGGGCGTCGCTGCCTTTGCCGCGATGAACGTTATGATGCTCTCGATCCCGGTATGGTCTGGCAATGTCTCGGATATGCTGCCGGAGCAGCGCGACTTCTTTCATTGGCTCTCCGCGCTGATCGTGCTGCCGGCCGCGGCTTATTCTGCGCAACCGTTCTTCTCTTCCGCTTTTACCGCGTTACGGGCGCGCCGCGCCAATATGGACGTGCCGATCAGCATCGGCATCTTGCTCGCATTGGCGACCTCGGTGATCGAGACCATCGCTCATGCCGAGCATGCATATTTCGATGCGGCGGTCATGTTGATCGCCTTCCTGCTCGCAGGCCGCTATCTCGATCAGAACATGAGGCGGCGCACCCGTGCCTTCGCCGGCAACCTTGCCGCACTTAAGGCGGAGACTGCCGCGATGTTCATAAGCCCGACGGAGATCAGAACCGTTCCGGCGGCAGCGATCAAGCCGGGGGACGTCGTGCTGGTGCGACCCGGCGAATGCTGTACCGTCGACGGCAGCGTGATCGAGGGACGCTCCGAGGTCGATCAAAGCCTCATCACCGGCGAGACCTTGCCGGTGATCGCGACGCCTGGCTGCGCGGTGTTCGCCGGCACATTGGTGCGCTCCGGTACCCTGCGCGTCCGCGCGGCGGCGGCCTCGGAAGATACGCTGCTCGCCGAGATTTCCCGCCTACTCGATCACGCTCTGCAAGCGCGCTCGCACTATCTGCGCCTCGCCGAGCGCGCGTCGCGGCTCTATGTACCGATCGTTCACGCAACTGCCTTCTTGACGATGCTAGGTTGGCTTGCCTGTGGTGCCACCTTCCATGATTCGATCGTCACGGCGATCGCGGTCTTGATTATCACCTGCCCTTGCGCATTCGGCCTGGCTATACCCGCGGTGCAGACGGTAGCCTCCGGCGCACTGTTCCGTTCCGGCGTGCTGCTCAATGCCGGGGACGCGATCGAGCGTATTGCCGGCGTGGACCGGGTGATCTTCGACAAAACCGGCACACTGACACTGCCGGAGCTCGATGTCGCCAATCTCGCCAGCATTCCCGACGACGCCGTCAAATTGGCAGGCCGGCTTGCATTGTCGAGCCGCCATCCGGTCGCCGCCGCCGTGGCGCGAGCTGCCGGCGCAAGCGAGCCGCTGGCCGATATCGAAGAGGAGCCGGGGCGGGGCGTCCAAGGTTACTATGAGGGGGCGGAGATCCGGCTTGGCAACCCCTCCTTCTGCGGCGCTGACAGCCTCGCTGACGAGACCCTGTGCTGCGATCCCGAGGCCTCTGTCGTCGCCTTCAGCCACGGTGACAGTAAGCACGTCTTCGCCGTCCGGCAACGGATGCGGCCAGACGCGGCCGAAGTCGTCGCGGGCCTCGCTCGCCTTGGCGTCACGGTGGAGATTGTGTCGGGCGATCGCGAGCCAGCAGTTCGGCGGACGGCCGAAACGCTCGGCATTCATAAGTGGCGCGCCAACGTCTCGCCGACGGATAAGGTCGCGCGGGTCGAGAGCCTGATGAGCCAGGGGTACAAGGTGTTGATGGTCGGCGATGGCTTGAACGACGCGCCCGCGCTCGCAGCGGCCCATGCTTCGATGTCGCCTGTCACCGCCACCCATATGAGCCAGGCGGTCGCTGATGCGGTCTTCCTCGGTGAGCATCTCCGACCCGTGATGACGGCGGTTAGGAACTCGCGCAAGGCTCTGCGGCTGATGCGGCAGAATCTGTGGCTCGCTGTCGTCTACAACGTCCTGGCGGTGCCGGTTGCGATCGCCGGCCTGGTGACGCCGCTGATTGCCGCCGCGGCGATGTCAGGTTCGTCGGTGCTGGTCATGCTCAATGCGCTGCGGGCGCGCAGGAGCGGGGCAGTCTGATGGAAGTCCTGGTGTATCTGGTTCCACTCGCCCTTGCGCTCGGCTCTATCGGTCTGCTCGGCTTTGTGTGGTCGCTGAACAGTGGCCAGTATGACGATCTCGATGGCGCGGCCTGGCGCGCCGTCGCCGATGACGAGGCCAATGAGCCCTCGTGCCGGTCCAAATAGTGCAAATGGACCAGCGCGATGCGCAAGCGGCGGTCAGCGGTGCAGGTGAGTGCTAACTCGGGCGTTCCAGTGGTTTCCCGGCGCAACCGCGAGACGCGCGATCGTAAAGTCGGCCAGCGAGCAGCCTGTTGATGGAGGCAAACCGATGCTCGGCAGGTCGGACCACGGATGGCGGCAGTATCTACGACACCAAGATAGCTGCATAGTCGCGCCTCGAGAAATCGCCTTCGCAGACTTAACGAAAGCCGGGCCGCTGCAGCCTCGCATCGATTATGGCAATTTCGATCGATCGCGTAATCAATCCGGCTGGCACGTCGCATAATCCGGCAAGGTTGAGCCGGCCGAGCAGTGAGGAGAATGCTCGGTGGTACGGCCGCTTCGGATCCGAGAGGCTAAGCATCGTATCACGGGACTGACGTGGCCCATGAGGCGGCTGCATCTGTCGCAACGCAATTCGGCGTGCGTTGCGCGCTGCGTGTCCCCCGAACATCGGCGCGCATCGATCAGGCTCGATGCGTGCCTGACAGCGGCGATCCAGGGCTATCAAGCGTCAGCTTTGTCTCTCTGGCGAATATATATACATCACATAAAAAGCGAATTGGACGAAGAGCGGGCCATCAAGGCTGAAGCGTTGGCCGTTGATCTTGACGTCGGCCGAAGCCTCTCCCTCTCTCGTGCGCGCTCTAACGGATCATCGCGACGCTGAAACCACAACGTTGTTCCGTTTTCCATCCTTCGTCAAAAGAACTGAAGCTGTTCATACAAACACACGTTGCCTCTCGGACACGTTGAGCCGAGACCGGACGACGGACACAATGACGAGATCCGATTTGGTGTCCTCGTCCAGCACCAAGGGAGGCTCTCGGAATCTAGACGACGCAGCGCGCTCAGCGAAGGGCGAGCATAGTAAAAAGACCGCCAGGACGTCTCGTAGCGTCTCGATGATGATCCATCAAGACCTAATACAAATCAGGAACCTGCCCGATTTGGAGCTGTTCAGGCTCAATGCAATTTACTTGCTCATCTCTTTCTAGCGATATGTTTCAATCTGCGAGTCTGGCTTCGAAGAAACGGGTATCGATTGAGGGCTTCATTCGCCAATTCATGGTGATGCCTCTCAACGCGGCACCCGCATGAAATTTAGAATCGCGCAGCCACCAGTACCGAGATCTTGTCTTCTGAACACATGACGAGCTTGCAGCATGGCGCGAGTTCCTATGATTGCCTCCCTTTTACGGTCGTCGCTCCAAAAAAACCATGTTACAAGCCGCTCCTCTCAAAAGGAGCATTCATTGTGAAAAAAGCAACCAAGAAACGCGTTAAGCGGCGCGAGTGGACCAAGGCAGAGATCAAAGAGCTCAAAGTCCATTCGAAGGCTCGGACTCCGGTCATAAAAATAGCAAAAATGACCAAACGCAGCGTCGGTGCGCTACGCCAGAAGGCCTTAAATCTCGGAATCGGACTCGGACATCAGCGGTAGCTTGCTGAGCCGCGCTGGTAACTGGCATAGTAGGGCGGCTCGCGGGCCGCCCTTTATGGCCATTGAAATCATTTTGCAAATCGGCTCTCCAACTGCGCTGAAAGAGCTTTTTCTTGGCACGTGCCGGATGGCCTTTCATTGTCGCGGAGCAGGCTCCAGCGCGTCGGCATCTTTGACGAGGTGTCTTGAAAGGCGATACCGACGGCGAAGAGTCACTTTGCGCGGCAGAGAGTGAAGACATGGCCTTATCCATAGCCCTGTTTCGAAGGTTTCCCGGCCTGGGCATTGCCTCGACGGGCGCTCGACGCGTCGTCGAATATTCAAAGAATAGCAACGGATCGTTACCGAAAGCCCCGATTGGCCACGTAACGGGGAGGCGCGACCGAGCCAATTGTGCGAATCGGAACGAATCCAGCCGAGGTCGACTCGATGCTTGAATCATGGCGGACCAGGTGCCGCCATGTTGAACATCCACGCCGGCGCGATCGCTCCGCGTCCGACATCTCCATAGCGGCTGGCGAATTCTTGCGAGGCGAGGTCGCGCAGCTTGAGCAGATCCTCAATATCGCTTAGGGTGATCTGGATGCTTGCGATCAAAACACGCTGGCTGATTTAGCCGAGATCCTTGGCCCGCAACGAGCCCGATCTGCACGCCGATAACGTGCAACGCGGGCGTCGGCCTGCACCAGCGGTTGAATGCGATAGGCTGCCGACGATGTATGTCTGCTCTCCAACGGGCACTTGACCTGATAGACGAGCCATGCGCCTTGGCTAGCCGTTTCCGCCGCGGATATTTCTCCTCTGGGCTGGAGCCGTAGAACGGCGAAGAACAGCGATCCTGCATCGAAAGAACATATATATGCTGCCGAAACATCTGCGCCGTCTCGAAGCTGAATCGATCGAAATCATGCGTGACGTGGTCGCCGAGTTCAAAAGGCCGGTCATGCTTTACTCGATCGGAAAAGACTCGAGCGTGATGCTGCACATTGCGATCAAGGCGTTCTATCCGGCAAAATTGCCTTTTCCCCTGCTTCACGTCGACACGACCTGGAAGTTCCGCGAGATGATCAGCTTCCGGGACGCGACAGCCAAGCGGCTCGGCCTCGACCTGATCGTCCATGTAAATAAGGAGGGCATCGCGCGCGGGATCAATCCGATCGACTCCGGCTCCGCGCTTCATACCCAGGTGATGAAGACCGACGCCCTGAAGCAGGCGCTCGACCTCCACGGATTTGATGCCGCCTTTGGCGGAGCCCGGCGTGACGAGGAAAAGAGCCGCGCAAAAGAACGGATACTCTCCTTCCGTTCGGCCGGACACGTCTGGGATCCCCGTAACCAGCGGCCGGAGCTCTGGAACCTGTTCAACACACGGATCCGCCAGGGCGAAACCATGCGCGTGTTTGCGATGTCAAACTGGACCGAGCTCGACGTGTGGGAATACATCATGCTCGAGAAGATCCCGGTCGTCCCGCTCTACTTCGCAAGGCAAAGACCGATAGTGTGTCGAAATGGCGCGACGATCATGATCGACGATAGGCGATTGCCGCTCAACTGCAATGAGACGGCGGAAATGCGGATGATCCGCTTTCGCACGCTGGGATGTTATCCTTTGAGCGGGGCTATTGAATCCGATGCGACGACGATCGAAGACATCGTCGCAGAAATGCAGACTGCGAAGGTGTCGGAGCGCCAAGGACGCCTTATTGATACCGATGAAACCGCTTCGATGGAGAAGAAGAAGCGGGAAGGCTACTTTTGATGGCTTCCAAAGCGACATCCGGACCTGTCGAGCCTGGCACAAAGGACCAGCTGCGATTCATCACATGTGGCTCGGTGGACGACGGAAAATCGACGCTGATCGGCCGGTTGCTGCACGACAGCAAGATGATTTACCACGATCAGCTCACGGCGCTGGAACGCGACAGCATCAAGCACGGCAGCGCCGGGAATGACATCGATCTCGCGCTGCTCGTGGACGGGCTCGAGGCCGAACGCGAGCAGGGCATCACGATCGACGTCGCCTACCGCTTCTTCACGACGTCGCGGCGCTCCTTCATGGTGGCCGATACTCCCGGTCACGAGCAGTACACCCGCAACATGGCAACCGGCGCCTCGAATGCCCAGCTCGCCATCATCCTGATCGATGCCCGCAAAGGCGTGTTGGTTCAGACCCGCCGCCACTCCTTCATCTGTTCGCTGCTCGGTATTCGTCATATCGTCCTGGCGGTGAACAAGATCGACCTTGTCGCATACAATAAGGAGTGTTTCGATCGGATCGTCGGCGACTATCTGGCCTTTGCTGCCGGTCTCGGCTTCACCTCGCTCGTTCCGATTCCGATCTCGGCCCGCTATGGCGACAACGTCGTCGACCGTTCCGCACATACCAACTGGTACTATGGTCCCTGCCTGCTCGAGCATTTGGAGAGCATCGATATCCAGTCCGGCACCGCAAGCCAGGCTTTCCGCTTTCCGGTCCAATGGGTGAACCGGCCCAACCCGGATTTTCGCGGCTATGCCGGGTCGGTGGCGTCCGGGAGGATCTCAGCAGGAGACGAGATCCTTGTCGCCGCATCTGGACGAACCACGCGCGTCAAGCGAATCGTGACCCAGGATGGCGACCTTGCGGGCGCTGAAGCCGGCGATGCCATCACCATTACACTGGAAGACGAGGTCGATATCAGCCGTGGCGACCTTCTGTCGCGACCGGGCGAACGACCGAAGGTCGCCGACCAGTTCGCCGCCTATCTCATCTGGATGGACAAGGAGCCGCTCGCTCCCGGACGCAATTACGTCCTGCGGATTGGATCGCAGACGGTTTCCGGCAGCATTGCCGCAATCAGACATCGGATCGACGTCAACACTTGTGAGCATCTGGCGGCCGGGACGCTTTCCCTCAACGAGATCGCCTTCTGCGATGTTGCGACCGCGCTGCCCGCGGTATTCGATCCTTACGATGTCAATCGCAAGACCGGATCATTTATCGTCATCGATCGTTACACCAATCGTACGGTCGGTGCCGGCATGATTGCCTTTCCGCTACGGCGGGCCACCAATATTGCCAGGCAAGCGCTATCCGTGGGCAGGGGGCAGCGCGCCGCGCTCAAGAATCAGAGACCTTGCGTCATCTGGTTCACGGGCCTGTCTGGCGCGGGAAAGTCGACAATTGCCAACCTCGTTGATCAAAAGCTGTTTGCAATGTCGCGGCATGCCGTGCTGCTGGACGGAGACAATCTCCGGCACGGATTAAACGCCGACCTCGGCTTCTCGGAAGCTGACCGGGTGGAAAACATTCGGCGTGTCGGTGAAGTTGCCAAGTTGATGGCGGACAGCGGCTTGATCGTGATCTGCTCGTTCATCTCGCCCTATAGGGCCGAACGAGACAGGGTGCGCAGTCTGCTTGGTAAGGAGGAGTTCATAGAAGTCTTCGTCGATGCGCCGATCGAGGAATGCGCGCGGCGCGATCCAAAAGGCCTCTATTCAAAGCTGAAGTCCAGCAAAATAAAGAACTTCACCGGGATCGATGCGTGCTACGAAGCGCCGATAACGCCGGAGATTCATCTCAGGACCGTGGACCAGAAGCCTGAGCAATCAGCGGAAGCCGTAGTGGATGTCTTGATGGCGCGCTCAATTCTCGACGGCTAAACGTCGCACCATCGATTTTGCACAATATCCCCTCACCATCCTGCTGGCCCGGCCAAGCCGACGCGGCTTAGGCAGGGCCATCGATCGGACTTGTCGCTCTAAAGGAACAAAATGGTCGCCCCCATTCGTCGATTGCCCGCTTCTGGTTATGTGCTCGAAGTCGACGGACAATTCAAAACCGAATTCGCGACCAGAGATGGAGCATGGGCCGGAGCGGAGGAGCTCAAGAAGCGCCGTCCCATGCTCCAAATCAGAATCTACGACGCTATGACAAAGGTCCGAGAGGAAGTCCGACTTCCAGTAGCTTGAGTTTTTCGCTTAGCGCTTTTTCCTGTGCGTGCGGCTAGCGCCGCACCGAGCGCTCGTAAAACCGAGCCGCGGCGTCTCGGTAGGGCTTCGATCTCTCGCGCACGATGAGGGGGGCCTGGTTTTTCCGAGCCTGCCGCATCCGGCGAGCTGACACTTGCTTCCTGGTAGCTTGACCGATCTGGAACAAGAAGTCGGTCGCGACTCCTTTCGCGGCCATGCCGTTTGGGGAATTTGCTTCCCTTTGGCCCACCGCTCGTCGGCAGACACCGCCTGCGCGCGCCCCGCGCCTTTGCATCGCGAGACAAAATAGCCGCGAACTTTGCCATCTCGCGCTGACGCTTCGGCCCTGCGCGGCGCTTCGGGTTCTGGTCCGTTCCGCCTGCCGTCGGATGATCGCCATCAAGGCCGCGATGGGAGCGGCCGAACAGGCAAGGGAGCTCACCCATGGCAAGCGACCATGACGACATCGACTTCGAACCGCCGCACAGTTCATCCCCGACCACTCACCCTCTCAATGAGCTGCAGCTCTATGGCTTCCGTCCCTCGCGCGAAGAACTCAACCCGGCCGCTTCCCGACGGCTGGGCGATCGCTCGCGCCATCTTCGACGTTTTCGACGCCCTGGTCCCGAGTTTTAGCGACACCCGCCTCGCACCGGACCTTGAAGATCTGCTCTGGTCAACCGTCAACCTGTTCCACCGCGTGAAGCGAGAAGATCAGGCCAATCTCACCTACCTGCAGGCATCGAGCTTGCAAGCGACGATCCTGATGTCGAACTCTCAAATTCTTAGCTAGCTCGCCGTGAATCTCCGCACTCTGCCGCCCACGTCGGCTTGTCGCCGCCAGATGGAGGTGCGTGTCAGGAAAAATTCACGCGAAGGAATCACGGAGGGGGTTGAAACGCACCTAACGTCAAGTTGTACGATCTCGAAATGGACAGCGACGGTCATCAACGTCCCAAAACCTCCAACGAGCGACAGTGTGCGAATGTCCTCAAGTCTCAGGTTCACGCGGAAAGAGTCCCGTTACCAACGACAATCATCAAGTGCGCCATGCCCGGATCTGTATCCGTGCGCGCTGATCCGACGTGCATCGTTATCCTAACTTCAACCTTTTGCCCGAATGGCGCAGGTCGCACGTAGGCCGATCGGCCGACCTGCCGGTTCACGACGAACGCGACCGCGCTCAAACCTGTGCGTGCGTGATGGCCGGACAAGAGTGCGTCGTGCAAATTGCGTTCGAAGGCGCGGTCGCAAAGCTAATTCCTGGGGGATCTGAATGACATCGGTGAGGAGCTTTGTGAAAGATCGCTCTGCATCTGCGACGAGATGTGGAGCTTGTCGTCCGGCAGGCTTTCAGACGCCGAACGGAAGCGCGACCGCGATCGTTGGCGTTTGACCCAAAGCTCTTGAACGGAACAAGCTGAAGCTCGCCATAGGGGCTCTCCCCCGGTCGGGCGATCGTGCTCCAGATCCATTGACCAATACAACTTGAGGGGAATGGTGTGACAAGACAGCGCTCTCTGCTGACGCCTGGTCCATTGTCGTTGTCGCCGGCGGTCAGGAGCCAGATGCAGCTTGATCTTGCATCGCGCGATTGCGAGTTCAAGGGCGTGACCGCCCACATGAGGCGGCTGTTGCTCAATCTGCTGGGAAATGCTGACGACTATTCGGTGGTTCCTATTCAGGGAGGCGGCTCTTTTGCGATGGAAGCCGCTCTGTCTACATTCGTGTCTAGAGCCCATAAGCCGCTCGTTTGCGTAAATGGCATCTATGGCGAGCGCATTTTCAAAATCTTGCGGCTGTGGGGCGTCGAAGCACTGAAGCTTGTCAAGCGAGCGACGGAGCCTTTGGACGCTCAGGAAGTTGCCGAGCATCTGAGCCGGAATCCCGGCGTTACGCACCTATGTCTTGTGCATTGCGAGACGACGACCGGAATCGTCAATCCGCTGGACGCGGTCGTTCAAGAGGCGAGGCGACGTGGTGTGAAGACCATCATCGACGGGATGAGTTCCTTTGGCGCCATTAACATTGACTTGAGCCAAGGTGGACCTGACGTCCTGGTCACGTCGAGCAACAAGTGCATAGAAGGGCCGCCGGGAGTAGCGTTTGTCATCGCGTCTCGCGAGCTGCTGGAGAAAGCGGTTCAAGACCCAAGGTCATTTGTGCTCGACGTGAGAGATCAATGGCTCTCGCTCGAGCGCACAGGTGAGTGGCGATCGACCCCTCCCACCCACATTGTTCAGGCAACGACAAAGGCGTTGGAGATTCTGTACGAGGAGGGCATTCATGCCAGGCGCCGCAGATATGAGAAGGTCAGAGACGATCTCGTCAAAGAACTTGAAGGAGTAGTGTCCCCGCTGCTGTCCGCGGACTTGCAGTCGCCGGTCTGCGTGGCGTTCAGTGCGCCGTCCGGAATCGCGGACCAGGCAGGATTTGATGGGCTATATCGCCACCTGGCGGCCCACAACCTTTACATCTACTCGAAACTGCACCTTGCGACGCGGAGTTTTCGGGTCGGCTGCATCGGCGAAATCCAATCCAGTTGGATCGAGCAGTTGGGGTGCACTTTTCGTACATATTTCCGGTCCGGTCAGGCTCCGTCGGCGGGATCGGTGTCAGCTCGGGAGACTTGCGGGTCTCGCGTAGAGATGTCGCCTGCACGCACCTCACAGCTGCCATTTTCCGTCGAGACTGCTGTCCTGCATGCGGGCTACCGACGCGACCCGGTGACGAAAGCCGTCGCAGTGCCGATCTACCAGAATACGGCTTATGAACTCGATGGTGATCTAAACCACATTGCTGACGTCTACAACGTCAAGGCTGATGGGTTCACCTACACGAGGATCATCAATCCGACGACCCGCGCGCTGGAAAGGCGGTACGCTGCCGTCGATATGGGAAGCGACTCGCTCGCCGTCGCATCAGGTCAAGCGGCGACATTCCTTGCTATCGTCAACTTGTCAAGTGGCGAAGTGGGAGACAATGTCGTCGCCTCTCCGTATCTATATGGCAATACCTGGAACCTGCTCCACAATACATTAAAGCGTCTTGGGATCAGGGTCAGGACGGCAGATCCTCGAAGGCCCGAGGCGTTCGAACGTGCCATTGATGATCGCACGATATGTCTGTTCGGAGAGGTGATTTCAAATCCTTGTCTGATTCCGCTCCCCGTCAAGCAGCTGGCGGAGATCGGCCGAAAGTACGGCGTGCCCTTGGTCGTGGACAATACGACGACGCCACTGGTATGCCGGCCGTCAGATCTCGGCGCCGCGATTACGACGTACTCCGCAACGAAGTATATATGCGGCCATGGCACGACGCTCGGCGGACTGATCGTCGACAACGCTAAGTTTAGCTACCGGGGAGGCTCTCGCTTTCCCTTGTTCAACAGTCCTGACGACGCGCATGGCGGGATTGTCTGGCGCAATGCGCTGCGCGACGTCGACGATCTTGGAAAAAGCGAGTTTCTCCTAAAGGCTCGCATGACCTGGTTGCGCGATACTGGCGCGGCCATCGCCCCGTTTGCGAGCTTTCAACTGATCCAGGGGCTTGAAACGCTGCCCCTTCGCATGAAGCAGCACTGCGCGAATGCCAGGATCGTGGCCGATGTTCTTAAGGAGCATCCAAAAGTGCGCCGTGTCTTCTACCCGGGGCTCTTTGAAGGAGCTGATCGGGAAACCGTCGACCAGACACTCAATCCCGCATACGGACACGGGGCGATGGTCATGTTCGAAGTGGAGGACGAACAGGCCGGGCGCAAGTTCATCCAGAACGTCGACTTGATGTACCACGTTTCGAATGTAGGGGATGCCCGTACGCTCGTGACCCATCCTGTTTCTACGACCCATACCACCGTCCCGCGGGAAAAGCGCGAAGCCGCCGGCATATTTGGCGGCTCGATCCGACTTTGCGTCGGCATCGAAGATGTCAACGACATCGTACGCGATCTGGACAAGGCCCTTTCCGCAATCTGACGACCTGCAAGGCGATCAGGAAGAGGTTCTCATGAATCATGCAGACGCTTGGAAACTGAGGTCATCACGCTATGAGGCCGCTCAATTCAGCCGCGAGATCAATAGGCAGCTCTCCGAGCTAAGGCCCGACAACATAACGGGAGCCGCTTATATCGCCAAAGATCACGCTGTCATCGCAGCGTGCATGCTCGCGACCGTGTCCGTCTCATGGTGGCTCTACCCGCTGGCCGTTCTTCTCATCGGTGCCTATCAGCGCGGCTTGACAACCATCGCTCATGATGCGGCTCACCGCACGCTTGCGAAGAATACGAGCTGGAATTATGTCCTCGGCATTCTGTTCGCTGCCTATCCCCTGTTCCAGCGCCACTGGGCCTACCGGATCTCACACGTCTACTTGCATCATCCCTATCTCGGCGACCCGGACAAGGATCCTGACCTGAAGTTCTTCCTGGCCAGCGGCGTTTACAACGTGCAGGCTCCGGAGCGGTACGCTTTCAACATCATCTGGAAGCCGATATTTGGCGGCGCGACCGTGGCGTATCTGAAGTATCTCTGGACCAATCGGTTTTCGATAACAGATGCCGAGGATCAAAGCCGGTCAGGCATACTTGTCGACAAGTATGGCTTCTATCTCTTCTGGATTAGCCTGCTGGCCGGGTCATATGCTGTTGGGCTACTCCACATCGTGATCCTGTTTTGGATCGTGCCCTATCTCACCACGTTTCAGATCCTCGGCTGGTTTATCGAGCTCGCCGAGCACGCACCTATGTGCGAAACCGAGACGCAGAACGTCTATCTAACCAGGAATCGGAAAGGAAGTTTCCTCGAGCGGGCCATCCTTGGGCAGAATCTGGATGAGTACCATCTTGAACATCACCTTTCGCCGGGTATCCCGTTTTGGCTGTTGCGCAAAGCTCAGAAAATCCGAATGCAGGATCCGAACTACGCGAAGGTTGCCGCAACCTGGGGAGGGCTCTTCGTCAAAGGACCTCAAGGTCAACCTAGCGTTATAACTCAGTTGAAGGAGCGAAATCGACGCTTGTATGAGCAGTCCGTTGCCGACGCTCGCACGAGGGGGCAAGTGGCGTGACATTGCTACAGCCAGACAGAGCCCGAGCCGTGGTCGGCGTCACTTCGAACCGTCTTTTGGTCGACGGCGTGCATCGCGACTGGTTGCGACGCAAGTATGTGCAGGCGCTCCTTCGTCATGCGGGAGTGGCGTGCGTCATATTGCCGACGATCGACGCGGAAGATGCAAGCGGTGAGGCTGGCCCGGCGATCATGCGCGGGCTCGACGGCCTGGTGTTGACAGGAGATGAATCGAATATCGACCCTGCGGTCCTGAGAGCGCCTGCGTGCTTAACAGAGGCTGCCCGGCAGGACGTTGAGGTTGGGATCCTTGACCGTCCGCGGGACAGACTCTCTGCTGTAACGATTAAGAACGCCATCGCGCTTGGAATGCCTATCCTGGGCATCTGCCGTGGGCTCCAAGAACTCAACATCTATTTCGGCGGCACACTCCGCCCATCGCTTGCGGAGTGGAGGCCTGAAAGTGGCCAGATGCACGCCGAGAAACCAGATCGTCCAAGAGACCGCCAGTACGACGCCGCGCACAGCGTGAGGATATCCTCCGATGGTGCGCTCTTCCCGGTTGCCCGCGCCATCGAAGCGCAAGTCAACTCCCTGCACAATCAAGGCATAGAGGTGCTTGCCACCGCGCTCAGGCGGGAGGCGTGGGCGCCTGACGGTCTGGTCGAGGCGGCTTCGATCATTGGCGCGCCGACGCTGCAAATCGGTGTGCAATGGCATCCCGAATGGCACGTCTCAACCGATCGCCTCAGCAAGCAACTGTTCACGGCATTTGGAGAGGCGTGTGTTGGGTACTGCCGGACAAAGAAATACTAGAGGCGGATTGTGACATTTCAAACGAAACGCGGTCCGTCCAGGTCGAAAGGAGAGCCCCTCGAAGCCGATGCACGCGTCTGGTTCTCCGGCAGCCGTGCGCCGCACCGCGGGCACAGGAAGAGCGGGCGATTGACAAATCGATTCGCCATAGGCGTTCTCTTTGTGGCGCTTTATGTCGTCGTGAGCGCGGGAGGCGAGGTTTATGCGGCGTCGTATTTTCAGCAAGCAGATGTGTTCGTCGCTCTCCTGCTTGCCTTCGCTGCGGTTTGTCTGACGTTCAATCTCCTGGCTCGCTACGAGGCAGGCGAGGCAAGGGTGGTGAAATGGTCGCTTCTGGTCTTTGTCGCGCTCAATGCGGTGACTGCGATAAGCTGGATCGGTCTATTTATCGGACTGAAATACGCTGAACCTGCGATTGTTGTCGCCTTCATGGTGGCACTAGGGCCCACCGCAACAGTTTGGTTAAACGCACTGATCAGGCGCCAGGGCACCCCTCCAGCATCCGATATTGTCGTGAGCGTTACGATTGCGACGATCGGGAGCTACATGATCTGGATCTCGGCCAGCGGCAACGCGGGCGTGCAGTGGGGGGCTCGATCGTCCTTTGGCATCGTCCTGGCCATCGCGGCCGGCCTGTCGCTAGCCCTTACAAATATACTTGTCAAACTGCTGTTTGATAGCGGATTTTCTGGCCGACAAGTGCTGGCACATCGCTTTTATGGAACGATTCTTTTGCTGCTGGGACTGGTCGACCATTCATCGATCGTGCCTGAGATCTCACAGCATTGGTTTGCGATCGCAACGATTGGGATATCCACGATCATTGCTCCTTTGCTCTTGATCCAGGAGGGCATTCGGCGCGTCGAGCCTTTCACAGTCAACATGGTCCTGTCCACCGCTCCTATCATTACGTTCCTGTTCCAGTACTTTGATTCTCGCATCGCGCCGTCGCCACATACGTTCGTTGGAAATGTTCTCATTACGGCTGTTGCTGTCGGCAAGGTCTACTTGCAGTATCGGAGGTCCGCATGAACGAACGGAATTGTGCAATCGTCGACGCATACTCTACCGGCCGATACCTGCCGGAAGAATTCAAGCGTTATGGAATTGGAACGGTGCATGTGATGTCGGCTGCACAGATTCCACCCGTATTCCAATCGCATTTCAATGCGGATCTGTATGATGAAGTCTTTCGCCCCTGCGAGCCCATGGGATACGACGAGATCGTTGAATTTCATCTTCAGGCTCTCCGTGGCAGGGAGCTGGAGTTCGTTATAGCAGGCTGCGAGACCGGAGTTGAGCTTGCCGATTCTTTGTCGGAGCGGCTGGGCTTACCTTCAAATGGGACCGCGCTGTCGGCTGCTCGGCGTAACAAAGCGCGTATGTCTGACGCGCTGACCTCTGCAGGCGTGCGATCGATCAGACAAGTCGTGTCCGACGATGCGGAACAGGTAGCAAGCTGGAAAGATCAGGCCGGTTTCGACGAAATCGTGATCAAGCCGCTGAACAGCACGGGTACCGAGGATGTGTTCTTTTGTTCGACAGATGCTGATATTCAGCGGGCTCTAAGCGCAATTGTCGGGAAGACCAACCGTGTCGGAGCGTTGAATCGTTTCGCGCTCGGACAGGAGAAAATAAACGGCCAGCAATACACCGTAAATGCCGTATCGATCGACGGGGACGCTTTCGTTACGGAGGCCTGGACCTATGACACTGTTCCTATTGAGGGCGCGTCGTCGGTCTGCTCACTTGAGAGGTTATTGGGGGGCAGAGAAGCAATCGTTCAGCAGCTGTCCGACTACTTGGTGCGTGCGTTGCAGGCGCTTCAGATCGTTGACGGACCGGCTCATGCTGAGATCATCGTCGATCATCGCGGGCCGGTTCTGGTGGACTTCGGAGCGAGGCTTCAAGGGACCATGTCGGCAAAAGCGCGAACGATGGCGTTAGGGCACAACCATATGACGTTGACCGCATGGCGCTACGCAGATCCCAAGGGCTTTGGTGAGTATATGAGACTGCGCGGGTCCTACAAGCGGCAGGCTCAGGCACTGTGCGTTTCCTTGATCTCCGATATGGGCGGTGTTGTTACCGGTTACCCGGGACTCGAAGCAATCCGCAAGCTCCCGAGCTTCGCGGATGCCATTGCATTCGTTCCGATTGGTCAAAAGCTGGTTCCGACGATCGACTTAGCGTCGACGCCGGGAATTGTCTATCTCGTGAATGACGACTTGATACAGCTTGAGGATGACTATCGCAAGTTGCGAGCAATGCGGATGGACCAGGTGTTCGATTTAGTGACGCAGGATCGCAACTAATGCCAACTGATGCCGGGATGACTGGAGCGAATCCAGGCCGCGCCGCGATGATCGGCGTGAGCGACTTTGATGGCGTCCTTCGAGGCAAACACGTCTTGGGTGAAGATCTCTCGGATGGAGGTAGAACCGTCAAGTTCTCTGAAGCGGTGCTGGCCTGGGATTGTTCCGACCGGGTCATTCCGGCGAGTTTCACGCAGAACCCGCTGTCAGCATTCGGAGACGCCGATCTGCGTGTTCTGTTGGGAACCGGCCGTTCGGTGTCTTATGTCGGCGATCAGTGTCTCTACCTCGCCGAGTTTACGGGGGCGCATGAGAGCCTCTGCCCGCGTGGGATGCTGCGTAAGGTCCTACGAAGGGCTGCTGACCACGGATACGGCTGCACTGTGGGGTTCGAGTTTGAGTTTATGCTGTTCAAGGAGAACGCCGATACAATTGAAGACAAGCCGTTCCCCGAATGGACTCCTTTAACGCGGGGCCCGTTCGGCTACTCGATTGCGCGTTCTGTCGCGCATCATGAGCTGTTCGGTGAGATCCTGGCGCTTTGTGAGAAGGCCAGAATACCTCTCAGCGGGTTGCACTTTGAAACGGGACCTGGCGTGATTGAGGCGTCACTTCGTCATTGTGATGCGCTGGAAGCTGCGGATCGAGCAATCATATTCAAATCGATGATAAAGGCCTGGGCGCAAACGCGAGGCATGATGGCTACGTTCATGGCCAAGGTTTCCGAGAAATGGCCCGGCCAGTCCGGCCATATTCACATCTCGATGTCCTCAGATGGTCAGAATGCGTTTTACGACAGTGAAGCGTTCCGCAACGTCTCGAAGCTTATGAGGCAATTCATCGGCGGACAACTGAAATACATGAATGATTTCTGCGTGCTCGCTGCGCCGAACTTCAATAGCTACAAGAGATTGGTGCCTGGCTGCTGGGCACCAATCTGTCCAAGCTGGGGACTCGACAACCGCTCCTGTGCGGTTCGGGCCATTCCGGGAGAGCCGTCCGTACATCGCCTCGAGTATAGGCTGGCTGGCGCAGACGTGAACCCATATCTCGCCCTCTCAGGTGCCATCGGTTCTGGCATACTGGGCGTCGAGACAGATGCGGCATTGCCGGCTTCGATCGCCGGTGATGCAAGCGTGGAGATGTGTCTCCCATCCGGGAGACTGCCTCAAAGCCTATCAGAGGCAACATATCGGTTTGCAAAGTCTCCAGCAGCCAATGAGCTCTTCGGAGAAAGGTTTGTTGAAACCTTTTCTTGCTCCCGCCGTTGGGAATGGGAAGCCGTTCAACATCGGGTCACCGACTTTGAACGTCGGAGGTACTTTGAGATCATTTAGCTTGAGCTCTTCGATAGTTTGCATCTCAGGTTCTGTGGTCATCATGTGAATGGCACCGGACGGCCGGTGCGGTTGCCTGTGCGGGCGCGATGTTCGACTTCGAACAGAGCGAATGCGCGTCACTCGTTAACCGCCGGGCCCTTGGCGAAGTTGAGGAGGTCTGCCGCGGTCTGCTCTGTGGCCGCAACCGCGATTGCTCCGATGCGGTGCCGGTGATCCCGCCGAGGAAGAAGGCCACTTCCATTCGCGTCGATGACGACGTGCTCGACTTCTTCGAAAGCTAAGGCGAAATACATGCGCAGAGAAATACATGCGCAGAATCGATATGACGAAGGCTGTCCAAAGCATCACCCTGTCGCCCTCACGCGACATTCCGTCAACACGCTGGCGCTGAGTCCATCCAACGTCCGTCATGTGAAGGCGGGGATTTCGATCGAGCAACTCGCCGAACGCATCGCCGCGCGTACGCTTCTACAGAGCCCCAACGTTGGTGCCGTCGTTGATGGCGAGGGGAACGAGACTGGTACGTTCGAAGTGCCTGCAGGCGGCAGGCGCTATCGCGCGCTCGAACTGCTTGTGAAGCAAAAGCGCATGGCGAAGACGCAGGCTGTTCCTTGCGTCGTTTAGCAAGCGCGGCTTTGCGATGACCTCCGGCCTTGGCGGCCCATGGCGGCACGTATAGCGATGGGGACGGCAAGACAATCGTGATCAATCCGAGCTCCGGGCGCGGCGACGTCGTCGCCGAAAGCGATGGTATACGCATCGTGGCGGGGTGCAAAGGCGGCGTTGTCAACACGCGGCATGCAGGGCAGCTTTCGCGGCTGCGTCAGGGTCTGTGCGAAGCGATTGGACTCTCGCTTGCGACGCCGCTCGTGGAGGGGCGGCACCAGTTCGCGGTCGTGCCGCGGACGAAGGTGACCGAGACATTGGCGGGACGCATGGCAGCGAGGGCACTGAGGCCGTGGCGACCGTCATGACGGATCTCGCGGAAAGCATTGAGGGTCAAAAGCTCGCTGCCATGTCAGCGCATTTCGAGCGCGCTTGCGGCCAGCGAGCCGGCTATCTGCTCGATCGGCTCGGTCATACCGAGCGCGCCAATGCGCTTCACGACCGGCTCTTTGAAAAAGAGGCGATGCCCTGGGTCACGCTCGAACCGGAGCGTCGAAAGGATAGGAAGACGCAACGCACGCCTGTCGAGCGCAACAAGCATTGGCGCGTGATTGTGCAGCGTTATCCGGAGATCGATGAATGATCCCCGCTCAAAACATCATCGCTTGGTCAAAGAATGCGCCGTGGGCTGAGCAGAGGCAAGTCGAACAAGACCTCATCATCGCACGAGCGCTCGTCGAGCTTTTCAACGATCCGGAAACCATGAGGGCGGCGTCGCCTGAGACAAGGCCAAGCTGGACATTATTGCGGTTCCGTTGCTGGCCGCCGGGATGGAGGAGGCCGCCGAGAATGCGAGCCCCATCGAGGCGTCCGATAGCCGCGAGATGTTCAAGCGCACGCAACGCGTTCGGTCCGAAGGCCACAAGCCAAGCCTTGGGAAGCATGGCAAAGGTCGACCGCAAGGTTCCCTTCGATCATACGCCCCATGAAGGGGCGGGCCGTAATGCGGCTGTCTCCGGCGTAGTTGCCGGATTTCTTCAGCACCGGATAGCGCAGGGCCGATGTGAAATGCGCTCGGCGCGCGGCGCTGACGAAGAGATCGAGCGTTGACGCAAGGCCGAAGAGCCGGTGCAAATCGAAGTGATCCATCAATCGCTCGCCAAGTGTGCGCATGCTGCCCTTGAACGACGCGGCCCTTTTGGCGCGATGCGCCGCCTCATCAAGCGAGCCGCCAGCAGCAAGCAACGCGCGAAAGCTCAGCAGGGCTTCGAGCGCCTGTTGTGTGCCGGGCGTGACCCCGACGATGACAATATCGGCTTCGTCGTCGATCCAATCGAACGGCGCGAAAAACGCGCTGTAGCCGGCCTCCTGGACCAGCGCCTCATCTCGCAAGGCCGACGGGCCGTCAGACATGACGGCACGGCGAACGTCATCCTCGGTCGCGCGCGTGATCACCGGGCGCATGCGCTCCAAGAGGGCGCGGGAAAGCGACTCGATCCGAAGTGGTGGCCTTCTGATCTTCGTCCGACTTCTCTCAGGCGATCCGCTGGCAGACCGGTCGTCTGCTTTCCTCCCGAATGGGAACTGACCGCCGGACCACCGGCGGCCCTTTTTCACCGTCGTTGGCTTTCCACAGCCCGGCGGGCGCTTCGAATGCTCCAGAATTAGCTTGCGATATACGAAACGGATCGTATCGTAGTTCGTAAGATTGCGCTGCAGTCCGCGCCGACGGCGCGGACTTAATGAACAAGCGCAGAATTCGGATTGGGAGGGCCGGTGCAAAAGATCAGACAGACCGTCTTCGTTCTGCCCAGCGCCCTGGTGCTCGCTGAGCGCGTGGGACTGGTCGACGATCTCGCGATCCTCACCAACTTCACGAAGTCATCGCTCGAAAGCTCTATCGAGCGAGGATGTCGATCTTGCCATCACGGCGATAGACAACATCATCGCCTGGAATGATCGGGGCGGCGACTTTGTGCTCGTCGCCCAGATCGAACAGACGACACCACTGACGCTGCTCGCTCGAGCACCGGTTCATACGATCGGTGCGCTGGCCGGAAGCCGCATCGCGGTAGATGCGCCGGACAGCGGCTTCGCAATTCCTTTGCGAGCCATCCTCAAACGTCAGGGCGTTCTGTTCGAGGATGCTACGTGGCTGCTTCTGGGCGGTGTCAGAGAGCGCTACGAGGCTTTGATCGCGGCTCGTTGCGACGCGACCTTGCTCGGGCCGCCTTTCGATCTTGCGGCCAAGGCCGCCGGTTTCGTACCGCTTATTGAGATACAGCAAGTGTGGTCCGACTTTCCTGGCCAAGGGGTGGTCGCTTCACGCAAGGCTCTGAGAGACAAGTCCACAATTTTCGAGACGTACCTGTCGACCATCGCCCGAGCCGCTTCATGGGCCCGCGAAAATCCGGATCAGGCTGAGGCAATTCTTGTTCAATCATCGCCTTCGCAGGAGATGGCTCGCGCCATGCTCCGGGCGATGCCTAACGATCTCGTGCCGTCGCAAAGCGGCGTAGATCGGCTGATCGAAACTCGATCCGAACTCGGTCTCCTCGCTCCCGGAACCCTCAAGTACGGCGATCTCGTCGATCGTACGATCGTCGCACGACTAGCGGGGACCAACCGCAGGGAATGAAGAAGGGGAACGTGTGGACCAACGAACCAAGAAAGACGATGGGAGAAAAAACGTATGAGTGGTACTGTCCGATCTGAGAACGAACTCTGGCGCGGACGCGGTCTCATCGCCGGATGCCTGATCGGCATGATGATGAGCGTGTCGTCGATCTATTTCTATACAACCGGACTATTCTTGAAGCCGTTGGCCGCCGAGTTCGGCTGGACGCGCGGAATGGCATCATTGGGTCCCCTTGTGGGCATCCTCGCCATTGGAGTCGCGTCGCCCTTTGCCGGCAGGTTGGTGGATCGCTTCGGCGCCCTCAGGATGGCCATTCTGTCCGCAGCCGGACTAGCGGCTTCCTTTGCCTTGCTGGGCACGGCGACCGCGGGACTCGTCAGTTTCCTTCTGATCACGCTCCTGGTCTGCGTCGTCGGCAGTGCAACGACTCCGGTATCCTATGGACGGATCGTCGTCGGAAAATTTCCGACACGGCTCGGTTTGGTCTACGGAATCGTTTACTGCGGTCCCGGATTGGGCGCTCTGGTCTTCCCCGTGTTGGTCGGCCAATTGCTCGGCACTTACGGTTGGAGAGAAGCTTATTTCGGACTGGCATTCATCACCCTTTGCACGATTCCCATCATCGCGTGGTTGCTGCGGACGGAGTTCGTCCGGGATCGGACGCAGATTGAGCGCCAACCATGGAACTGGCGCCTCTATGCCAACCGTCGGTTTGCGCTGCTCGCGGTCATCTTCTTGCTCGCCTCGACCGGAATTTTCGGAACCATCGTTCATTTCGTCCCGATGTTAACCGATCGCGGAATCGCTCCAGCCACCGCCGCAAGCATGGCAGGACTGATCGGTTTCGCCGTAATCGCAGGGCGTCTGATCACAGGCTACCTTCTCGATCTGGTCGAGACCAACCTTCTCGCGACGGCCGTGTTTCTTCTGTCGGCCGGCGGAGCTCTCATGCTTTCGACAGGCAACACGGCATTGATCTTGCCCGGGACGCTGGCGATGGGTTTCACGATCGGGTCGGAGTTCGACCTCGCTCTCTTCCTGATTGGCCGACGTTTCCCGCCTGCCCATTTCAGCACGCTGTTCGGCGGCATCTACCTCGCTGTTTCACTCGGTGGTGGGGCCGGTCCAATTTTGGCCGGAGCGCTTTTCGATGCCACAGGCAATTACCTGAGCTGGCTGAGCGTGGCGATCGGCTGCCTGGTGGCATCCGCCGGCCTCTGCCTGCTTGGACGATTGCCGGCGTTCCAGGCAGGCGTCCACGAAGGGCTCGAGCCCGCGAGCACTTGAAGTCGCCGAACGCTCGGCAGGGCAGCAGAGAGGTCAGCCGGCTTTGACTGCGGCTGACCTCGTTTCGACAGCATTTCCGGACTCTCAGAATGAATCTTGATCAGCAACTGCTACGTAGACTTTCCTCTGGCAGGGAATTGCCTGCCGCCGTCGCTTCGAGCGCCCTGGCTAGGGCTCTCCAGACGCAGTTGAAGGAGATCGATCCAAAAACCGCCAGCGTCGAACTATTATTTGTTGTGGGAGACGACTTCACACAGGCGGAAGACGTTGTTCACGGTGGAACCGTAGCGACCATGCTCGATTTCGCCATGGCCTATGCCGCACTCATGGCCGTCGACGACGGCCTCTCGGTGGCCACGATAACCATGAACGTATCGTGCATACGATCCGCCAAGCCTGGCGCCTACAGGGCCCGCGGGGAAATCGAACGTTGCGGTAGAAACATCGTTTTCGTGCGCGGAATTCTCTCCGACGGCGAAGGACGCCTCGTCGCTACCGCCGCTTCCTCGCTGGCGATCGTCAGTCCTCGTCGCATGACGGAACAAGCCGCACAGAGAGAAAGTCCCACCGCCAGGACGGTTTAGCCGAGATGCGGACCTCGACCGAGATCGTCGTCCCTACTGCTTGGTCGATGTGCGAGACGCCTTTGACGGCGGCTGCGCTATCAACAGATCGACGGTATCGCATAGGCGGCCGATGAACTCCGCATCTAACGGGATCGCGAACATAAGACGCCGATAGATCGGCGCATAAAGAAGCTCAACGATCCAGCTCGCATCTAGGTCAGTCCGGAATTGCCCCTCGGTCTGTCCGCGCTCAACCGTCTCTTGCACGAGCCGCCGCCGGTTTTCGGTGAAGCGCCTATTGAATTCGGCAAACAGCGCTTTATCGTCGCGTCCCTCGCAAAGTATTTGGACGACGAGGGTGCCGGCGCGGCCATTGAAGTACTTTGCCAGCGACGTCAGATGCCGTTTGATGGCCGAGCGGGGGTCCATCGCTGTCGGCATGGGGGTGTTGCTGAAGTGGGAGTCGAGGAATGCCTCGATCACCAGCGCCCCTTTACTCGTCCACCAGCGATAAATCGTCGCCTTGCCTACCTTCGCCTCTCGGGCGACCGCTTCAATGGCGAGATCGGCAACGGAGACCGTCTGCAAGAGTCTCATCGTGGCCGACAGGATAGCTTGCCTGGATGCCTGGTCACGAGGCCGACCGGTTCGGCCGGAGTCGGAAGTTTCATCTTCGACGAGCCGCTTCTGCAACCGGTCAGATCGCGGTTTGAGCGACCGGCGCGCTTGAGCCGTTGATGCCATTGTCCTCGATGCACTCATGTTAGGCCCGATTCGATCCGGGCAGGATCGTCTCTGAGTATCACAGCCGGAACTCCCCCGACAGGCGCAGCACCCGCAAGATCACACATGATCCGGCGCGCTTGACAAGGGGATACCCGGATATTACGAAACGTATCGTATCAAAACAAGGGGGGACCGAAATGAAGCTCGGACGCATTGCTGTTGAAACGCCATTCGGTCCGGTCGCCCGCCTCGTCGCGGTTGATGTCCAAAAAAACGCGGTCGTCGATCTCGCTTCGGCGGAAGTCCTGCGGCGCTTGGCAAAGGGCGCAACCCGTGAGGCGGCTCAGCGCTACGCTTCGGCGCTGTTTCCCGGAAGCATGTCCGCGGCGATCGGACTCGGCGACGCCTTCCTTGAAAATGCGCGGGAAGCGGCTCTTTCGCGCGCTGACGACGCCTCGAAGCCCATTTCCGAGATCAAATGGCTGAGTGCTACGGACCCTTCTGTAATCCGTGACGGTCTGACGTTTCTCAAGCACATCAAACAATTTCACGAGCGCGTTGGGGCAGAGCCGGCGTCCGCTTTGTTGGAGATTCCCGGCTACTTCAAGGGTACGCCTCATACGGCAGTCGGTCACGATGCCGAGGTCGCCAAGCCCTTCTATACGGAATACTGCGACTACGAGCTGGAGCTGGGTTACGTCGTCGGCCGTGCTTGCCACAACGTCACGCCCGAAGAGGCCAAGAGCGCGATTTTCGGAGTCACGATCTTCAACGACTGGAGCGCGAGGGACGTCCAGAAGATCGAGCTTGGAATCGGAATGGGGCCCGGCAAGGGCAAGGATTTCGCATTCGGTATCGGCCCGTGGATCGTCACGATGGACGAAATTGGACGCACGGACGATCTCGAGATGATCGTGCGCATCAACGGGGAGGAGTGCTCCCGCGGAAACAGCGCCGAGACGCTCTGGAGCCCCGAAGAGCTGCTGGCCTACATGTCCATCTCGGAGACCGTGCAGCCCGGAGATCTCATCGGTTCGGGCACCGTCGGGAATGGCTCGGGTCTCGAAATCGGTCGAAAGCTCGAGGTCGGCGACGTCTTGGAATTGGAAGTGTCTCGCCTGGGGACGCTCCGAAACAAGATCGGGCCGGCCGAGCAAAGGCGCTGGTGGCCGGAGAAGCGCAAGAAATTCTGGTGAGTGAAAAGTGCGCCCATCTCTCAGTGAGTTGAAATAGCCATGGCAAAGCCAATTCGTCGCATTGTAACCGGTCATCGTGCGGACGGTCGGTCCGTCATTCTCTCCGACGACGCCGCGCCTAGCGTCCACGTGGTGCCCGGTACTCCCGGGTTGGCGGGAACCGTTCTGTGGGTCGCCGACAGGAGCCCGGCGGATATCGTCGAGCAAACGGAGACAGCCCCTGCCGACCGCAAGCTGGCGATCGAGCCGCCAGCAGGCGGCAACATGCTGCGCATAGCCGAGTTTCCGCCGGATAGTCTCTATTCGCGCGAAGAACTCGAGAAGTTCAGGCGTGAAATCGGAAGTCCACAGGCATTCGACACGAAGGCCAGGCACTTCTTCTTCCATAAAACCCCCACGCTCGATTACGCAATCGTGCTCGAGGGAGAGGTGTGGGCGATGATGGACGAAGGCGAGACGCTGATGAGGCCGGGCGACGTCCTCATCCAGCGCGGGACGAACCACGCCTGGTCCAACCGTTCGGACAAGGTCTGCCGGGTCGCCTTCGTGCTGATCGACGCCGAACATCACTAGAAGCAAAGCTGGCCAAGATCGATGTCGAATCCGACCATCATCACCTGCGCGCTGACCGGTGCCGGCGACACAGTTAGCAAGAGTCCCGCGGTTCCCGTCACGCCGAAGCAGATCGCCGACCAGGCGATCGATGCCGCAAAGGCAGGCGCGGCTGTCGTGCACATTCACGTTCGCGATCCGGCTACAGGTGCACCGTCCGTCGAGTTCGCACACTACTCGGAAGTCGTCGAACGAATACGGGGATCATCGACGGACGTCGTCGTGAACCTGACCAGCGGTCCGGGTTCGCTATATGCGGCGGATGGTCTGCTGCTCCATCCGGCTCCAGGCGTGAACCCACCGATGACGCCGCAACAACGGCTGGAACACATCCTGAAGCTGAAGCCGGAAGTCTGTAGCCTGGATGTAGCCACGCTGAATTTCGGAAGAATCGCGATGATCAATCTCGTTCAAGACCTTGAGGTCATGGGACGGGCGATAACAGACGCAAACATCAAGCCAGAAATCGAGGTGTTCGATCTGGGTCACATTCGGCTGGCCAAACACCTGCTGGAAGTCGGGATTCTGAAATCTCCAGCGTTCTTCCAGTTCTGTCTGGGCGTTCCTTGGGGAGCGCCAGCGCAGTCGGACGTGCTTGAGGTCATGCGCGGCATGCTTCCTTCCGGAGCCCTCTGGAGCGCATTCGGAACCGCGCACGATCAGTTCAAGATCGCCGCTGCGGCATGTGAACTCGGAGGCCACGTGCGCGTAGGTCTCGAAGACAACCTGTACATCGCAAGAGGACAACTTGCGTCGAGCAACGCGCAGCTCGTCGAGGAGGCCGCTCGGGTCATCACGCGCCAGGGGTCGAGACCGGCATCCCCGGCCGAGGCACGGGAGATCCTGCTCGGTGGGTAGTCGGCCTTTCGAACCCAAAAGGTAGCCAAGCCCGGTATCAAAAAAAGAGCGGGCACTTGCAGGCAGGATGGGATGGTCGAGCGGACGCGGTCCGAGATCACCGACGGAATGCGCATCGACTGGGACGTAGGTATCCGCATGGATGATGGTGTTATCGTGCGTGCCGATGTCTTCCGGCCCATCAGCGAAGGAAAATACGCTGCGCTCCTGTTCTATGTCCCTACGCGAAAGGTTTGCACTTCGAAGACGGCTATCCGGACGAGCATACGCCAGCGATCAGCACGGTTCATGCCGTGCTCAATCGCCATGGCCTGGTCAAGCGCCGAACCAGACGACGCAACAGGGCTGAGGGCACCACTCTCTCTCGCCCGGCCCAGCGCAATGAACTGTGGTGTGCCGATTACAAGGGCGAGTTCATGCTTGCCGATAGGCGATATTGCTATCCACGGACCATCACCGACTTCGCCTGCGACGCGCTCTCTACCACCAAGGAAGCCCACGCTTTCTCGGTGTTTGAGGCCGTATTCGAGGAATTTGGCCTGCCGCGGGCCATCCGCACCGACAGCGGCGTTCCCTTTGCTAGTCCAATGCCTGTTCGGATTGAGCAGACTGTCGGTGTGGTGGCTCAGGCTTGGCATCGAGATCGAGCGCATCAAGCCCGGCCATCCGCAGCAGAATGGCAACCATGAGCGGATGCATCTGACCTTCAAGCTGAAGGCCACCAAGCCGGCCGCCAAAACTTCCTGCAGCAGCAGGCCAGGTTCGACGACTTCATCGATTGCTATGACAATGAGCGGCCGCACCAGGCCCTCAAAATGCAGTGCCCAGCACAATGCTACCAGCCCTCGTCACGGCCGTACTGCGGCTTGCCAGACCTCGACTAGACGATTCGAACGTGTAACCTCCACCCTTCGCAGGGGACGCTCTATCTCTGGCGGAAGCGCAGCGCATCCCAACGCGCTGCGGCTTGCCATGGAAGGGCATGGGTAAATCTGCTCCTCGTTCACGCCTTAGCCGTCCAGCGACCCAATGAAAGCAATCCGCTAGGCTTCTGTTGCGACATCGTCAAACCAGTGTTCGCTGTTCACTTTAGATTTGGGAGCTTCGCGCGGTCGGCAGAATTTACAGCGGCGGCCCCAGAGTGCTCGTCGAAAAATCGCTCTCGATACCCAGGGAGGCAAGTGCAATCGCGTGAACGCTCCATCCCTATAAGCGCGATAACGCCTTCCACTCTTTGTAATGGAATTCGCATGCGCCCGTCGCGAAGAGCGAAATACATCGCTTGGATGACAGGTTGGTCGCCGAGGACCGCGATGGCCGTTGGATGATGTAAGATGTCTAACGACCAGCCTGGATTTCGCGTTTTCAATAGCGCGCTGGCGCGGCTTCGTCCGCGCCGTTCATCGATAACCGGCAGGAAAAATCTTGCTGCCGCGATGGCGATCGTTGCAGCTTCGCCGTCGTCAAGGGAGGGCGAGGTAGACGTGAGTTCATGAAAAATCTCGTATTCGGCGTCGGTCATAGTGGCGAGCGTCACGATTCCACCAGTCACGAGATCTAGCAGAAAGCGGTGCTCGCCGTTCTGCCGGCTCGTCTCGTGCTCCAGCTCTCCAGCCACGATCTCGGACACGAGGACATCGTTGGGAATGGACGCGAGGATGCGCTCGCCATACTTGCAAGCGTGAAGGTTGATCAGAACACTCGTGTCGAGAATCAGCGGATCCGCGATATCAATCAGGGAGCTTGCGCAACTCATCCGTGTCTCTTTCCTCAAGCTCGATCTGGTCGATAACGCCGCGAAGCTCCACTCGGCCCACCTTCAGCAGCTCCGCCAATTGTCCTTCCGACATGAGCTCGCGCTTCCAGGCGGCATGCGCCATCAGGCTCAGGCGGTGGGAGATGGGTCGGTCCGCGTCGCTCTTTGCGGGATCGCGGCGACCGGCCATTTCGCCGAGGACCTCTCGGACATTGTCATCGGTGATGCCGCCGTTGTTTTCGAACCATGCCCACGTGCCTTTCTTGGCAAGGCCCAATTCCTCGAGCCGCAGCCCGCAGGCTTGGCGCGAGATATTATATTGCTGGGCGAGGAGAATGATCAGGCGCCGGGTCGTTTTGCCGGTGATCTCCTTCAGTTGGCGGAAGCTTTCCGAGAAGCTCTCGGCTGGCGTCAGGAATGCACGGCCAAAGACGTTAGCATAGCGTTCATCGCGTGAGAGGAACTTCTCATCGTCTTCGAGCACTTCGGGAATCTGACGGGTAGCATAGAAGTGGCCGACCTCATGCGCCGCGGACTGGATGCGCCGCGGCAATGGGTGGTTGGCGTTTAGAAGTATGCAGGCGCCGACACTTTCATCGTAGGTGAAAAGGCCAGCAACCTTTGAACTGGATGAGAGACGACGCTGATACAATCGGATGCCAAGACCCAGTTCGATGACCGAGAAGATGTCGGCGATCGGCCCCGGACCGAGACCCAGCCAGTCGCGCAATTCCTTGGCATGCTTTTCTGCGAGGGCCGCAACGTCGCCCTCGTTTATACCGTGTTCCGGGGGGTAATTTCGACGTCGGTGGATGCCGAGGACATTCTCCATTTCAACGTCCGCTTTAATCAGGTCGTTGAATAGCTGAACGGCTTCAGTGGTGTGCGCGTCCTCCGTCTCCCGCAACTTGCGGAACCGAGGCATCAGATCGGTATGCACTGCCTCGCGGCGGAGGAGGGCGTTGACCGATACGCCGTAGTGGCGCGCGAGCGTCTGGATTTCCTGGATGCGCACACGGCGCACGCCCTTCTCGATGGATACAAGGGTGGGGCGGGACATGCCGATGACCTGGGCCGCGTCATCCTGGCGGACGTCTGCGTTCTCCCGTGCTATCCGCAGCCGGCGTCCTATTTCCTGTGCGCTCAGCTCATTCAGATCAGCCATTGCGCCCTCCATCCATCCAGCTTTTCAAAAAGCTTTGATCTCCTTGCGCGGACAAAAATGCCCGCCATTCCTCGGCATGAGTTACCAACATCGTCCTCAGTTTCTTCAGAGTGTCTTCGTAGTTTTCCGCTATCGCAGCTGAGATTTGCGAGGCGTGAACGCGAATGTTCTCGTCAGGCAAGCCGCTCATGTCCGCGAGATGCTGCAGGTGACGCGCACCGACGCTTCCGTATTCGACCATGATGTCCCGATCAGCCTTTTGGGGTATAATCGATAAAGCATCGGCCGCGTCAGAAGCGGCAAGGTCGGACACGATATACGTACCAGGCGCCTCGTTAACGCCAGCGGCATGCAGGCTGAGGCGTCTCAGCAAGCAAGCCGCGCACAGGCCACACTGCTTTCTACCGCCTACATTGACGACCCGGCGCGTTTGCCAACAGGAATGGGTACTCGTCAGATGCTGTTCGGACTTTCCGATCATGTCCAGAAACGCGCGCAACGTCTGACCTTTCGTCGACCAGAGGCGTGGCTGCTCAAACCGCACTCGGTAGCCCAGCACTGCCTTGATGAAGCGCTCCATCTTCCGAAAGAACGTCGGATGGTTGCGATAGTCGGCGTAGACGTTGTGCAGCGGGAGAAGTACCGGCCCAAGCGCGCCCTGGCCGCTCTCCGGAACAATGACGCGCGTCACGTTTGAGAGCTGTGCAGCAATCGCCGTCACCGTCGCAAACTGAAATCCCCGCGAGCGGAAGCTGCTTTCGTTCCCGCGATATCCCTTCACCTTGAAGGGAATCTGCGTGAAATAACTATCCCCGTTTTTGCGCCGCTGGCGATTGCCCGCGACCCGGATACACAGTGCCTCAGCCTCGCTCCCGCTCAGAGCGGAGACGGCACGCGAATCCAAACCATCGCTGTAAGCGACGGCGAAGGTCTTGGCCTTGCCGAAGTCCAACGGCATCTGCCGCGTGCCGATCGGCGAGAAGTTCTTTGCCTGGACAAAGGTCAATCGCCATGCGTCGCCGGTCAGGTGGTTCAAGACGCCGTGCAGGGCCTTCAGAACCTCCGGCTTCTGCCAAGCCTTAAGGTCGATGACTGGGATCGCCACATCGAAGGTTCGGCGCCAGCCCAACGGACGCTTCCAACGCCGGTCAGCGAACTCGATGGCGGCGCAGAGAACAAGCATATCGTAGTGCAGCGGCTCGAAGCCCTTTACGTCAAAGCGATCCAGAACCGCCGGATTAAAGCAAATGTGACGGCCGACCTCCGCGATCACAGCACCCTTCGGGAGGATGCGGCGGCTGCGCTTCTGTCCCTTTTCGATAACGATCAAGCGCTTGTCTTGCATCGGTGAGCATTTCGGATTGGCGCTCACTCTTCGGGCCCCTCATCTACGCCGGCTTTCTTCTCAACCGCCTGCCTGAACGCGCGCTTGTTGCCGGTGGCCAAGGCGTCGCAGAGTTCGCTGGGCTTGATGGCAGCGAACGTCTCGCGGTTCCGCTCGATTCCCTTCTGGTAATCTTCGCGGCTCATGTCGCCGAGCTCGCGGGCACGAATGCATTCTTCGTCGAGCCGGTTTTTGGTGGTGCCGATCCATTCTTTTGTCGTGCTGTCGAGCGCCTGATCGAGCGCCTTCTCGGGAGGGAGTTGATCCCGGAGATTCGCAATCAGATGTCTTTGCAGGGTATCCGCCAGTGGCGACGTTGGATGAGTCTCGAAAATCGTTTCGACCGCCGTGACCGGGTCTAAGTCCATTTGGGGGCGGTCGGCATGAGCTTTGAGTTCATCGAAAAGGGGACTGAACGTCTTCATGTCCACGTCACCAATCATGCTGTGGCACGCCTGCGTCGTTCGCTCCTCACGGCTCGTGGCGTCGCTGACCAGGTCTTGGCCATAACGCTTCCAGCTGCTGGGCAACTCCGCATTTCTGAATGGTCCATCGCTCATGGCCGCCTCCTACGTCGGCAACATAGTAACAAAATCTGTCAATGTCAATATATAATGTAAAATGTCTGACATTGAAGATCCGGCTAAGGAAACCGCTTAATTCGCCTGATGCGGTCCTTTCGCGGGGCGGCTTGTTCTAGAAGTGTGCGCCGGAAGGGGTAATTTTTAGCCCATACGGGCGCGTTTTCGCCATCAAGGCGATGGCCCGTCGGCCCGCTTTTCTCAGGAGGATTTGTTGACAGATTTGCGTCAGACCGGCTATTTATTACCCACTTCGGAGCAAAATTGAAGACTTATGCAACCCCGCCAGCACAAAACGGCCAGCTTCCTGTCGGCTCATCCGGTCTTCACCCGGGCTGAGTTCGCGGCGGCCTTCGGCCATCCGGCGAGCGCGGCCAATGTCACCAGCCTACTTAGACATCACCTGCGCGCTGGCAACATCAAGCGGGTCAGTCGCGAGGTGTTTGCCGCAGTGCCGGCCCACATGGCGGCGGACCGGATGGTGATCGACCGCTTCGCCGCGGCGAGCAAGCTGCGTCCCGATGGGGTCCTGGGATTTCACTCAGCCCTTGAGCTGCACGGCATAGCCTATTCCGAGTTCAACGAGGTTCAGCTTATCAGCGCCGGACGGACCGAACGCGTGGACCTGCCATTTGGTGCTTGCCGCTTCGTCACGCCGGCGAAGGCGTTGGCGGCGACAGGCAAGGCCAACTACCTGACCGCGACTATGGACCGCCAGGGCGTGACGGTCCGTGTGACGGCGGTCGAACGCACGGTCGTCGATGTCCTACATCGGCCAGAACTCGCAGGCGGCGGCGAGGAAGTTCTGAAGTCGCTGGATCTGGTGCGCTATCTCGATCCGGCGAAGGTCGCCGACTATGTCGAGCTGCTGGATAATCGGTCGCTCGCCTCGGTTTCCGGCTGGTGGCTCGAGAAGCGGCGCGCCGCGCTCGGCGTCTCCGACGATGTCCTGGCGCGCCTGCGAACACGGCTTCCACGATCAAAGCATTATGCGCTGGGTGCGGAACCCGGTCATGCGGTGCTCGTCGAGCCATGGCGCGTGCTTCTCCCAGCGCAGGCGGTCGACGCCGCCTTTGAAGGCGTTTGATGGTCGCGTCGCGAGAAACGCTTCAGGACATTGCGGCCGAGCGGCAGCTCCAGCCTGCGACACTGGAGCGTGTGATCCGGCTGATCGACATTCTCGATGCCTTCGGCGCCGACACGCTGATCGGGCCGCGCGTCGCCTTGAAGGGCGGCACGGCACTCAACGCCTTTCATTCCGATCTGGACCGCCTCTCTGTCGATATCGACGTCAACTATGTCGGCGCGGTCGACAAGGAACAGATGGACGCCGACCGCCCGGGATTGGAAGACCGGATCGAGCGCTTGATGGAATCGAAAGGGTACGGCGCGCGGCGTGAGCCGTCCGAGCACGCTGGCGGCAAATGGATTTATCGCTACGCCTCTGCGCTGGGCGGCGCGGGGACCATCGAGATCGATATCAATTATCTCTACCGCGGCCCGCTCTACGGCGTGGATCGCATGCCATCGGTGGCAATCGGATCCTACCAGGCCACGAATGTTCCGGTCCTCGATATCCACGAGATCGTCGCTGGCAAGATGGTCGCGCTGATCACGCGGCGCACCGCGCGCGATCTGTTCGACGCCCACCGGATCATCGCCATGCCGTCTCTCGACTGGGCGAAGATCAAGGCGGCCACCTTGATGATCGGGGCGAGCGCCAAGAGCTTCGACTGGCGCACAGCCTCGCTCGAGGCGATCGGATGCGAGGTCGGCGACATTACCGGCAAGCTGACCATGTGCCTGCACGATCGGTATTTCGACAGCTTTGGCGGCCCAGCAGCTTGGATCGAGAGCGTCACGACTGAATGCCGGGAGAAGCTCGCGCCGCTGTTTAAGTTCACAGCGGGGGAGGGCGCATTTTTGGATGCCGTGCTGGACCGGGGTGAGATCGCCGCGTCTTCTCTGGAGGTGCCAGCAAACGTGCGCGCCTCGATAGAAGCCAGTCCGGCCCTGCGGTGGAAAGCGCAGAATGTCAAAGCTTGGAAATCTGGCGACAAGTTGCTGGCGGCACGTACAAGACGAGCAGCGCGGCCACGTGGAGAGACCAGGTGAATAGTGAAGTGGATACCTGTCGAAAATTCGTTGTTCCGCGCCTGCCAACGGCGGGTTGGGAAGGCGACGCGGCTCGCCGGGGTAGGGGTTTTATATCGAAGAGATTTTGAAGTGGGTCCGAGAGGCCGCTGTCCAGCGCCAGTGGCCTCTCTGTATTCCCTAATTGTTCGCGGGAGGTGCGTTTAATGCCCACGCAGGTATGGGGTGTTGCCACGTCAATCGGCTGGACAGTGATCGTGGGCGCTATGTTGCTCTATATGATCTTCGGCCCTGGCTAAACCCTGCAACCGAGCATCTGGCCCATTTGGGTATCGGCGGCGATGCATCGCAGGGGCGCTGAGCTACTGCGCGTCGTGGGTGTGGAAAAGCGCGAGTGTGTCGAATCCCGTTATCGAGCGGGGGGCTCCGGCCACAATGGAAGAACTAAAGCATCACGACTTCATCGACTATGTCGATGATCTGGTGGCAATCCAGCCAGTGCAATGGCTGCTCAACGGCTTCATCATCCAGCGGCCGACCGAGCGGGAAGCGCTCTAGCAGCTTGAAGCGATCATAGCGGGCGCTGACCCTGAGATCGTGCAGGCTTTCGCTGAACAGGTGAAGCAGGCTGGCGCATCGACTGCGGAGAAGATTGGAACGTGGGCGGATTCGAGTCACGCCAATCTTGTCCAGCCAACGCCGGTTTCAAGACCCGTCTGTTCGGTCCCCCGAGCTGATCGCGGAACGCATCCGCGTCGATGAGGCCATCGGCGTCGACATGATCCCCTGCGCCTTCCTGAATTTCACCGACGAACTGCCGGCGTTCGGCCGGGAGGTGATTGCGCTCTTGAACCCGGCCAAAGCCAACAGGGCCCACGAGCCCGAACCTGCTTGAGCCGGCTGTGTCAAGATCAAGATGTAGAAGAGGAATGAGCTGAGAGCACAGGCCCCTCCAAAACGAGGCCCTCGCAAGAGCAGCGATCGGCGGCATGCGCGTCGCTATTTTTGCGACTTGCTCGACAACTTTGGAGATGATGAGGTCATCATGACGTATCGACCGACAGAACAGCCGAGATAGACGCGCTAAGGATCGCGCGATGCCATTTGACGAACACGGATCGCCAAACGATAAGATTGGCGGTCGCGCTTGCGTCGCAAACGGCTGCAACCTATGCCCCGGGAACTGCAATCGGGTATCGAAATCGTCTTATGTGAACGCCTTGATCATCTCGCGGGCTTCTTCAATGCGCCCGGTAGGAAACTTGCGAATCCGCAGCAGGTCGCGCAAAGGTAGAGCCGCTGTCGCTGCCCGGCCCTCGCCCGACGCCCTCCCAACTGATCATGGCGGTCGGCGAGGCGTACCCTGCGCTGACGAGGGATCGGGCTTTTGGTCTACCAGAAGATGGCCGGCCGTCCCGTCGTATCCCGGACACGTCCAATCCGATCATTTGCAGGCGATCTCTAAGTCGTCTAGGTCACGAGCTTCGTTCTTTTCGCTGGTGCCTGCACCAATGAACTTCATGCTGATCTTGGGCGGCACGGCGAAGTCAACGTCAAGGTAAGCCGTTCCCATCTTCATTGTGCTTTGAATGCGCTTTGCCATCGCGGCGCTACTGATCAGAGTGGACACCAAGAGGCCGCCGCCGCCCGTTTTAGCGGCGATGGCATTCACCTTCTGAACGTCCGCGTTTCCGCTGGACTTCAAACGCAGCCGACCTTTCGGCGGCAAACCCCACGTCACCCGAAACGTCGTGACCTCGTAGCCCATTTGTTCGAGGATCGGCAGTGCCTCACCGATTTGCTGCGTAAAAGCACTGAACTCACCGGTGAGCTTTCCCGTCGCACCCGAAAAATCGGGCAGCGATAGATCGGGTATTGATGGTAGCGAGACGGCTGGCATCGATGGCATCAAATCGCGAGCGGATTTTGTGATGCTTTCAATTCGGCTAGGAGACGCTTTGTCCTCGGCCTGAGCGGGGCCGATACTCGATGAGAATAGCGCGACAAGCAGAGCAAACCTGTGCATCCAATACTCCTTGCGTCGCAATCGACGAGTAACTTTCAGCCTCAACGCGACGCCTGCCTCAGCCGATACGAATCGATCATCGCAGTGGTCACGTCGCTCGCGTAGCAGAGTGGTGCAGCGCCGCCGGGACGCGAGTGCGCGCTCCTCGCGGCGCAAGATCGACCGTTGCGCATTGTGTCATCCGGGCACGCGCAAGGCTTGCCTGTCGCGTGATACTGATCCCGGCTCGCCTTGATCAGGATCGCCGCGATGGCGGCGGCGGTCAGAGCGGCCTCGACCTTGCGCTTGGGCTCAGGCGGCGGAGAGACCTTGTCAGGTGGACTGCTTGTGTTGGCCGGTGCGGAGCTTGGGATGGATGATGGCGACGACGAGATGATTGTCGGCCTTGGCAGCGTAGCAACGACCGGTGGAGCGGTGTTGGTGAGCGGCTTCGCTATCGCGGCAGATTGCAGCGCAACAGCTGGGGCGGGCGCGCTTGTCGCTGGCGCACCCTGACGACCAATCGAATAGGCTCCGAGGGCCGTAACGCCCAAGAGCAAAATTACAACCCCGCTCCGCATAATCCGAAAACTAGAGCGCAACCAACAGGCGAGATCAATAGTGCGCGCCACGCCGTCGCACTAGACCTTAGTTGTGTGCGCGCGAAGGAGTTTCATCTTGTGATTGAGTGGCGCTTCTAGGATTTAGAGGCCTCGTCTCAATTTTGGGGCGTTCAAGGAGAACTGCATTGAAGAAAATAATGATTGTCGCAGTCGCGCTGCTTTGCTCAACGGCGTTTGCACAGGCCAGAGGCGGCGGACACGGCGGAGGCCGCGTTTCCTACGGTGGGGGTCATCACACCTCTAGCCACGGCGGTTCTTACCTCGGCGGATCAGGATCGTCTCACAGGGGCGGCTCCTATCGGAATTTCAGCACCGGCAACCGGTACGGCACGCACAGATAATTCACTCATCATACCCCGGCATCGAACTCTCGGCGCCGGGGTATGGCCACGGAGGGCGACTTTTGACTGTTCGCGATAATGCATCTGATGAAGGTGCAGGGGATCGAACTATACCCGACCGACGAACTGGGGCAAATCGCGGCGACCCGAGCGGAAGCGGCCCGAAATCTCGGTACCGTGTCAACCGGCATTGGCTTCATTGGCTCTCCGGCATGGGCTATCGGCGCCAGCGCGGCACTTGGCTTCATCGAGTCGGCCGTCGCCGAGGCAAACAAGAAAACCGGGCTCCGCTTGCTCGCCAAGGCTGAGGAGATGTGGACCGCGACGAGCACCCGTGGCCTCCTATTTCGCATTCTCGATATCAACCGGATCGACCGACCGGCGCCAAGCGCTTGGTTTGGAAGCGTGCCAGCCTCGGAGCATGTCTTCGTCGGTGCGATGGGGCGAAAGAAAAAATGCCAGTTTCTCGAATTGCATGGCAAAACCGACGCTGATGTGGTGAACGACCACGTCGAGCGCCGGATTTCGAGATCGTATGTCCACCATGGCGATGACTTCGTCATGGTCGATACTGAATTCGGTTTGATGAATGTCAGATGGTCGAGTGTGGTGGGCTATGTGGCCCCGCGCCGAGCAGCCAGCCATCCGCCGCCGATACCAACAATTTTGGAGGCGAGGGCGTGTGCGCCCATTAAAGGAGGACACCAGTGTTAACCGCGCAAGAGATTTCGGAAGCTCGGTGCCGTCCGGAATGCGGTTGGAATTCGGCTTGGCGAATTCTCCGGGTAACATGAAGTTATCGTTTCAGGCGGCAAGGTCAATTGGCTGATCGA
>NZ_JBNDLA010000035.1:0-60596 GCF_050435825.1 Bradyrhizobium sp. I1.14.4
TCTCCTTCGTCCACATGGGCGCCCCTTCAAATTCGGACCGCCTCCCTTGAATCACAAACGATTCCGATGATTCAAGATGTTCTCGGACAGATACTAAGGCCAATCTGCCTGCTTTCCGACGCCGAGGCAGGCGTACGACCGCACATGCCGCTTCTCGCCTTGGACGGACGAATCCGCAACGATGTCCTATTTTCCCTGCCGCGCGCCCTCGAGCAGCGTCATGCAGGCATCGAGGCAGGCTGCGGCGATCGTGCGGCCGAGCGGACTCGGCTTCTTGTTCAACAGCCGATGCATAATCACGCCGTGCAGCATCATCATGACCGGATAGGCAACGTGCGCGGCCCTGCTTTCATCGACGCCGGCGCGCACGAGATGGCTGGTGTATCGTGCGATCTCGCTGCCCTGCGCATCCGTCGTGAGGCGCTCCATCCAGCCGCGTCCGTAAAGCAATTCATAGTCGCGGGGATGGCTCGTGCCGAACTCGAGATGTCGTACGCAGGCATCGCGGAAGTCGCGCGATTTCGCGAGGTAGGCTGAGAAGCGCTGAAAGGCGAGCGTGCGCAACGCCGTCAGCAGCGCCTCCCGGTCGGCGTAGTAGCTATAGACTGTCGGCGTCGTAGTGGCTGCCTCCGCCGCCACGCCGCGGATCGTCACGGCGTCCTCGCCGCCCGACTGCCACAGGGCGTCGGCGGCCTTCAAAATTCTGTGAGGTAGCTCCGGATCGGCGGTTCGCGGCATCGGCTCTATTGCTTTTACACCGTATAAGTTATACGTCGTCTAAATAATAATCCTGTTCCCCGGAGCAAGCAAATGGCCCTTCCGCCAAAAATGATCGGACCCGCAATCTCCATGATCACCGGTCTGATCACCTCGATCAGCATGTCGTTCATCGGTCTCGCCTTGAACTATGGCTTCCAGCCCGATTTCGCCGTGCGCTGGGTGAGAGCCGCGGCGACGAGCTACGTCGTGATCGTGCCGATGCTGGTGATCATCATCCCGCGTATCCAGCGCTTCGTCATGCGGCAGGCCGGGTTGCCCACGCGCTAGGTCAGGCCGCCGCATAACAGGAAATACCGGCGCAAGCCGGGCCTACCAGTCCGTCTTGCTGTGTCACCCGAGGTCAACGACATGACGACCAAACATGAACACCACACCCCGATTCTGGTAACCGGAGCAGCCGGCGCTGTCGGCGGTATCGGCCGCAACCTCACCGAATTCCTCCTTGCGAAAGGACATAGAGTCCGCGCTCTGGTTCGCCGCGAGGACACGCGCGCCGAAGCCCTGCGGCGGCTCGGTGCCGAGGTTGTGGAAGGCGACCTGACGGACCTCGCCTCGATGCACCGTGCCATCGAAGGTTGCGGGCGCATCTATTTCGGAATGTCGGTCTCGGCGGCATATCTGGAAGCCACGATCAACACCGCTGCGGTGGCCCGCCACCACGGCGTCGAGGCATTCGTGAACATGTCGCAGATGACGGTCACGCAGATGAGCATCAGCGAGACGACCAACAGCCCACAGCACAAGTTGCACTGGCTGGCGGAGCAGGCTCTGTCCTGGTCGGGACTGCCGGTCGTCACTGTACGGCCGACAGTCTTTCTCGAGGGTTTCTTTCTCATGCTTGCCGCCGCCGGCGTGCGGGCCTCGGACGAGTTGGCGCTGCCGATGGGCGGCGGCAAGACCTCACCGATCTCAGCGATTGATGTGGCGCGTGCCGTGGCTGTTATCCTCGACAATCCCGCACCGCATATCGGAAAAATTTACGATCTAACAGGGCCGGAATCTGCGGATCTGACCCACTACGCGTCGGTTTTCTCCGAGGCGCTTGGCAGACCCATCCGATATCGCGAGGTCCCACTCCCGGCGTGGAGCGGAGGCCTCCGGCTGGCAGGGTTTCCCGAGCACGTCGTGAACCACCTTTCGGCCATGACGGAGTTGAACAGGCAGGGGCGTTACGACCGCATGACGGATGCCATGCACAAGCTCACCGGCGAAGCACCGATGAACATGCGTGACTTCGTGAAGCTACACGCCGCTGAATTCGGCCAGCGTGGACCGGCCCGTTCCTGAGGCGCCTCCAAATCCCGCAAGCCAGACCCGACGGCTGGATGATCTCGGACGTCGAAAGCCCGCACGATTCGCCGCGGATGTTTTTGGCGCAGTTCAGGCGCTAATCTCGCTCGCATTTGCTCGAAGCCACGAGGCCGTTCGTTGGAACCTGTTCGTCGTCGGCATGACGACGCATGAGAGGATCGGTTACGGCAAAAAAATATCTGACGGTTGCCTGCGCGTCCTGCTTTCTCCGCAATTCAGTCCGCGAATGGTCCATCCGGTTGATCGGTCAGCGGGTTTGAGCATCTCTCTCGCGCTCCGCGTCGAAGTGCCGCAAGTTGCTGTCATCCACCTGTTAAAAACCTGCCAGATTCCGGCAACAACGCGCGGCTAGCCTCCCAAAACCAAACAGAAGCATTTGTCGACCGTTTGCGGTCGCAAGACGTGGACCGACGTCACGTGTGGCGTCAGTGCGCGCTCGCGCGCCGATGGCGACGTATTGGCGGGGCGGCGTGGCACGACGACTTTCGACCGTTTGTTGTGTCATGGCCGCGGCCTGCCTTGGGCTTGCCGCGAGCGGCGTGACGGCCTGGCTCCGTGCCACGGGCTTGCAGGACGCGCCGCGCGCGCAACGGGACGTTTGTGCCCGGCCCAAGCCCGGAAGCGCGATCGAGGAACCTGCCGAACTGCGCAGCAGCGGCGGCGTGCTCGAAACCGACCTCAGCATCCACGACGAGAGGCTGCCGGATGGAACGAGCCGCTATTGCTACCTGACACCGGACGGCAAGCCGTCGCCGACCCTGCGGCTGAAGCCGGGCGATCAGCTGGTCATCCATTTCAAGAACGACCTTGTCGACCTCGATACGGCAACGCCTGCGATCGACCGCCCACTCGCCGGCGCGCCGATCTGCACGACGAGACAGAAAGCCGACGTTTGCGAGAGCGGCGCGATGACGCCGATCTCGACCAATCTGCACTTCCACGGGCTGACCGTGCCGCCGGTTTGTCACCAGGACGATGTGCTGAAGACCTCTATCCAGCCCGACGACGCGCCGTTCGAATACCGTCTGCGCATTCCGGACGACGCGCCGCCCGGCCTCTATTGGTACCACCCGCATTTGCACGGTTTCAGCAAGACGCAGGTGCTCGGCGGCGCCTCCGGCGCCATCATCATCGAAGGCATCGAGCGCGCTGATCCTTCGCTCGCCGGATTGCCTGAGCGGGTGCTCGTGATCCGCGACCAGGATCTCGTCAATCCCGACGCCCCGCCGTCGAAATTCGAGCCGGTCATGACCAAGAGCCAGCTCGACAATGATGGCGACGTCGCCAACTCCGGCACCGGCTTCGGCAAGCCGTCGAAGGATCTCTCCGTCAACTTCGTGCCGGTGCCCTATCCGAACTATCCGCCGGCCAGGCTCGCGATGAAGCCGGGCGAACGGCAGCTCTGGCGGGTGCTGAACGCGTCCGCGATCACCTATCTCAACCTCGCGCTGCTGATCGGCCGTGCGCCGCAGCAGATCGGCATCGTCGGGCTCGATGGGGTGCCGTTGCAGTTCCAGGGCAGCCCATCGCCATCAGTGCAATGGGTCAACCATATCGGCCTGCCGCCGGGCTCGCGCGCCGAATTCATCGTCAAGGGACCGCCGGCCGGCAGCTCGGCCATGCTGGTGACGCGCGCGGTCGACACCGGGCCCGCCGGCGAAAACGACCCCAACCGCGCGCTGGTTGCGATCACCGCTTTGGCCGGTGCACGCGAGCCAGAGGCCGCACTGCCTGCTCACGCCGACCCGCTGCCGCGACCGGAGCGGCCGTGGGTCGGAGACGTCCCACCGGTGCGGGTCAGGAAGCTGTTCTTCTCCGAGCAGCCGGAGAATCCGAACGATCCGAACAGCCCGACCAAGTTCTTCATGACCATCGATGGAGAGACGCCGAAGCCGTTCGATCCGCAGTCGGATGTGCCCGATATCACCGTACGGCAGGGCGACGTCGAGGACTGGATCATCGAGAACCGCTCGATGGAGCTGCATGATTTCCACATCCATCAGCTCCACTTCCAGCTGCTCGACTGGTCCGGCGTTGCAGTCAACGAGCCGTTCCTGCGCGATACCGTCAACGTCCCCTACTACAACGGTCGGATGCTGAAATATCCGAGCGTGCGCCTGCGCATGGATTTTCGCGATCCCAACATCGTCGGCACCTTCGTCTACCACTGCCACGTCCTCGAGCATGAGGACGGCGGCATGATGGGGCGGATCAAGGTCGTGCCGCGAGACACCGCAAGTTCCACCAAGCCGCTCAATCAGCAAAAAGGAGAGCTTTAATGCGCGACAAGCACAAGTCACGTTGGCTGCAGGGTTGCCGCCTTACCCTCAGCGCACTTGCGCTGGGTCAATTCACCGCCGGCCCGGTGCTTGCGGAGGATTGGAATCACCACGGTGGACACGAGACGCGGTCGCCGATCAAGCACGTGATCGTCATCATCGGCGAGAACCGCAGCTTCGACCACGTGTTCGCGACCTACGTGCCCCAGCGTTCCGGCGAGAGTGTGTTCAACCTGCTCTCGCAGGGCATCGTCAAGCTCGACGCCAGCAAGAACGCGATCCCCGGGCCGAACTTCGAAAAGGCGCATCAGCAGGCAGCGACGGATACCGGCCTTAACGACGCGTTCCTGCTGAGCCCGCCGAAGCAGAACTTCCCCAAGGATCAATTGCCGGCTCCGCTGGTCGGCGGCCCCAAAGTCTCCTACATCCCGAACAAATGCGGCAGCTCGCCGATCACGACCTGCGAGGCTTCGCTTGCGCTGGCGCAGCAGTCGGAATCCGGCCTGCCGTCCGAGTACTACCAGTTCCTGCTGAGCGGCGGCACCGGCCAGACCTCGCAGACCCCCGACCAGCGCATCACCAATGTCAGCGCGCTGCCGGCCGGTCCGTTCCAGCTCACCAACAGCGACGCCATGCCCTACGACGCCTATGCGGCAAGCCCGGTGCATCGGTTCTACCAGATGTGGCAGCAGCTGAACTGCAACCACTCGGCGGCCAGCCGCGACAATCCGTCGGGCTGCGGCGGCAATCTGTTCGCCTGGGTCGAAGTGACCGTCGGTGCCGGCGCCAACGGTGCGACGCAGCCCTCCAACTTCTCCACGGAATACTCGCCGACGGCAACGACCACAGGCGAGGGTTCGACTGCGCTCGGCTTCTACAACGTGCAGAAAGGCGACGTACCCTACTTCACGTCTCTCGCGCAGAAATATGCGATGAGCGACAACTTCCATCAGTCCGTCAACGGCGGCACCGGTGCCAACCACATCATGTTCGGCCATGCCGACATGCTTTACTTCAGCGACACCTACGGCAACGCCGCCGTCCCGCCGAACGGCACGCAGGTGTTCGGCGGCACGCCCGACGCCGGCATCGTCCATCAGATCGAGAATCCGAATCCGGCTGCCGGCACCAACAACTGGTACACCGAGGACGGCTACGGCGCCGGCGGCAATGGCGGCTTCCCGCCGCCCTACCAGACGAGCCCGGTGTCCGGCGGCGGCTCCTACAGCGACTGCTCGGATCCGAGCCAGCCCGGCGTCAAGCCGATCCTGGACTACCTGAAGGGGATCCGGATCAATGCAAATTGCGAACCCGGCCACTATTATCTCTTGAACAACTACAATCCGGGTTACTTCGGCAACGGCAGGAACGCCTACACCGACACCAACCCGTCCAACACGCCGTTCACGATCCCGCCGTCGACCCGAAAGAGCATCGGCGACAGCCTGAACGAGCGGAACATCTCCTGGAAGTATTACGGCGACCAGTGGAACAACTACGTCAACGATCCCTACCAGCTCAACTGGGGTGCAGCCGGCCCCAACGCGGACGAGTACTGCAACATCTGCAATCCGTTCCAGTACGACACCTCGATCATGTCGCACCCGGACCAGGTCGCAGCCCATATCAAGGACTCGGTCGATCTCTACTCCGACCTCTCCAAGCACGCGCTGCCGGCGGTCTCCATCGTCAAGCCGAGCGGCTTCACCGACGGTCACCCGTCGTCGTCCAAGCTCAACTTGTTCGAGGGCTTCGTGAAGAAGATCGTCGACCAGGTCGAGGGCTCCGACTATGCCAAGGACACGGCGATCTTCATCACCTTCGACGAGGGTGGCGGCTACTTCGACTCAGGCTATGTGCAGCCGCTCGACTACTTCGGCGACGGCACGCGTATTCCGCTGATCGTGGTGTCGCCGTTCGCGCGGCAGGGCCACATCTCGCATGAATATTCCGATCACGTCTCGATCATCAAATTCATCGAGCGGAATTGGCGCCTGGAGCCGATCACCCATCGCAGCCGCGACAACTTCCCGAACCCGGTTGCGGCGCCCGGCAATCCCTATGTTCCGGTCAACAGCCCGGCGCTCAGCGATCTGTTCGACGTCTTCGACTTCGACGGCGGCGGCCATCATCATGGTGGCGGCTGGGATCAAGGCGGCGGTTGGGACCACTGACGACCGCACCTCGCGACACAACGATCCGCCGGCCCGAAAGGCCGGCGGATTTCGTTAAGCTCGGACGTTGGGCAGCAGATGTTCGAATGGGCGATCGCGCAATGCACGGCGAAGGGCTGCAATCTCGTGCAGCTGACGACCGACAAGGCGCGCCCCGATGCGCACCGCTTCTATGAGCGGCTGGGATTCGTCGGCAGCCACATCGGCTACAAGCTGATGTTTTGACGTCTGCCGGCGTTAGTCCTGGTTAGCGCAGGATCGCGAATAAGCGGCGCGATCGCCCTGGTTCATGCCGGCGGCGGCGGCCTCGTCCAGGCACCGGCTGACGCGGTCGCTGAACGAACTGCGCGGCGGAGAACGGAGGTTCGGCTGCGTCGGCGCATCCATCTTGGGGATCGCCGGCACCTCGATCTTCGGCGACGGCGGAGGCTGGGGTATCGGCGGGTCGTAGATCGAACGGCCGCCGGGCGTAACGATTTGCGCAACAGCGCTCGCCGCTCCCATGGCCCAGAGCAAGGTGCAGGCAACAATCAAGGATCGTTTCATGGTCCATATCTCGTGACGAAGCAGCGATGGTTCAAGTGATTGCTGCATGCGTCAACGCGACCCTTGATATGCGAGTTCCCCGGCCGGCCTTCACGGCTTCTGATAGATCACGTGACCGGCACGGATGGTGGTGCTCACTTTCGCGAGATTGCCGACGTCGCTGAGCGGATCGCCGTCCAGCACCACGAGATCGGCGTCGAAGCCCTGCTCCACCTTGCCCTTCTTCGCCGCCTTGAAGAACCGCGCCGGGTTGGTCGTCAACGAGGCCAGCACCTGGCGTTCCGAGAGCACGCGATGCATCAGCTCAAATTCCTGCGTGGTGTCGTACAGCGTGGTGAAGCCGACATCGGTGCCGAACAGCACCGTGCCGCCGTTCTCCGAAAACTGCTTGAGCTGGTTGACGGTCGCCGCGACCAGACGATTTGTAACGTTTGGATCGAGAACGACGGTCGTGAACAGCGACAGCGTCGGAACGAGCGCCGTCCCCTGTGCCTTGAACCGCGCCAGCTGGTCCCCGGTGTAGCCGGGCTCGCTTGGCGTGGTGTGCGCGAGCACGTCGACATCGGATGCGATCACCGTCTCGACGCCGATCTTGTTCTGCGGGTGCGCGAACACCGGCCTGCCCTGCGCATGCGCCACGTCCACGGCCGCTTTCGCAATCGCCGGATCCATGTTCACGACGGGCTTGTCGCCCATGAACGCGCCGGTGAACAGCTTGATGCCGTCCTCGCCCATCGCGAGCCAGTCGCGCGCCCACTTCGCCGCCTCCTCCGGTGTCGCGGCTTCGGGAAGCTGCAATCCGGGCGGCAGGTAGACGGGATGCCCGCCCTTGGGAAACACGTTGCCGGCGAGCAGGATGCTGGGACCGGCGACCTCGCCAGCCGCGATGCGCTTGCGCAGCGGCAGCGTGTTCCTTGGATCGGAGCCGAGGTCCCAGGCCGTGGTGAAGCCCCAGCGCGTCAGCATCTCCTGCATGTGCTGCGTCAGCGCCGCGGCCGGCGCCTCGCCGGCGTTGTGCCAGACATGTTCTGTGAAATGCACGTGGCTGTTCCAGAACCCGGCAACAATCGTCTTGCCGCTGCAATCGATCACGCGCACATCCGGAGGCGTCTGGACCTCACCGGACTTGCCGACCGCGTTGATGACGCCGTCGGTGATCACGATCACCGCATCCGGTAGCGCAGCCGCATCGGCCGATGCGTAAAGCGTGCCGCCGCGGAGGACCATGGTCTCGGCATGTGCCGACCCCGAGGCGACGGCCCAGCCGATAAGGAAAAAAGCGACGCGCAGCCAGATCCCGGACATGGACAACCTCTTTGATGATGGCATACCGGCAACGACCGGCGCGCAGCAGCATAGCCGCCGCGCCCGGAGCTGCTTTGATCGTTGTTGCTGTCCGCGAAGGATGTTGTGAGAGACGGCGTCCGCCGTCACTCCTCGGGCGCGTTCTCGATCGGGTCGAACCGCTCGGCCTCGAGCCCGAGCAGATTCCAGGATTGCAGCATGTGCGGCGGCAGCGGCGCGGTGGCATCGATCACGCCGCCGCGCGGATGCGGAATCACGATGCGGCGGGCGAGCAGATGCAGCCGGTTCTGCAGGCCGCCGGGCAGCTGCCAGTTTTCCTTGTTGAAATATTTCGGGTCGCCCACGATCGCGTGATCGATATGCGCCATGTGCGCGCGCAGTTGATGGGTGCGGCCGGTCACCGGCTTGAGCGAGACCCAGGCGAGCTTCGTCGCAGAGGTCTCGACCACGGCGTAATAGGTGACGGCGTGGCTCGCGCCTTCGTCGCCATGCGCCGCGATCCGCATGATGCTGTCCTCCTCGCTCTCTTCCTTGGCGAGATAGGTCGAGATTCGGCCCTGCTTCGGCTTCGGCACGCCGGCCACCAGCGCCCAGTAGATCTTGCGCGCGGAGCGATGACGGAACGAGCCGGTCAGAGCGGTCGCGGCAAAACGCGTCTTGGCGATCAGCAGGCAGCCGGAGGTCTCCCTGTCGAGCCGATGCACCAGCCGCGGCTTCTGCCCCTTGGCGTCGCGCATCACCTCCAGCATGTCGTCGACATTGCGCGTGATGCCGGAGCCGCCCTGAACCGCCAGACCTGCTGGCTTGTTCAGCACCATCACGTCGGCGTCCTCGAACAGGATCATGTCCTTGAGATCTTGCAGCGTCTTCCTGGCCGCTTCGGAGAGGCTGCCGGCGGCCTTCGGCGTGTCGAGCTTTAGCGGCGGAATGCGGACGCTCTGCCCTTCTTCCAGCCGGTCCTTGCTGTCCGCACGCTTGCCGTTGACGCGCAACTCGCCCTTACGAACGATGCGCTGGATGTGGGAAAACGACAGGCCAGGGAAACGCGCCTCGAGAAAGCGGTCGACCCGCATGTTGTTCTCGTCCGCCGTTACCACCACGGTCTGCACCTTGGTCGGCAACGGCGGCGGCTCGGCGACGCTCTTCTCCGGCTCAGCTACGAATGGCTTGGGCACACGCTGCTTGTCGCCAAGGCGCACCACTGGCTTGCCGCCCGGACGATGCGACGGCGCCCGCTCGGCCGCCGCGCCGCGATGGGGACGCGCGCCCTTGGGATGCGCACCCTTGGGATGCGCACCCTTGGCGCGGTCGGCGGCTGGGCGGAGAGGTCTCTTGACGCGGCGGCTCATGGGGTTGCAACTCCGAAGTTAAGCCGTTGGGTAGCGCAAACGCCGCGAATCGTCACGGCGAATCGGTGTAAATCCGGCACAACATCGGCCATGTTCGGCCGCGTACGGCATGCGATGGGGGCCCTGCAATGAGACTGGCGGTATCGGCTTTGGCGACGGCCCTGATGCTCACCGGCCCGGCGCTGGCCCAGCAAAGCCCGATGCCGGAGGACCTCGCGTGGAAGCTCCTGGAACTCGGCCGCGTCATCGACCCGCCCAAGACGGCCGCGCTCTATGCGCCGCTGCAACAGAAAGAGCCCTATCAAGGCGTCAAGGTCGAGCGCGACGTCAAATACGGCCCCGCCGACCGCCATTTGCTCGACATCTTCACGCCGGACACAGCGGCGCCGCCGCGGCCGGTGCTGATCTACATCCATGGCGGCGGCTTTGTTGCCGGCAGCAAGCGCGCCCCCGGCAGCCCGTTCTACGACAACGTCATGCTGTGGGCCGCAAAGAGCGGCTTTGTCGGCGTCAATGCCACCTATCGCCTGGCGCCGGCCTTTCCCTGGCCGGCCGGCGCGGAAGACATGGGCGCGATCGTGCAGTGGGTCACGGACAACATCGCGTCCCGCAGCGGCGACCCCAGGCGCATCTTCCTGATGGGCCAGTCGGTCGGCGCGATCCATGTCGCGAGCTATGTCTCCCACGGCGAATTCCACAAGGTGAAGGGCGGCGGCCTTGCCGGCGCGATCATGGTGTCGGGTATCTACGATTTGACGGCCTCGCCGGCCGGCGATGCCGAGCTCACCTATTACGGCTCCGACCCCTCGCGCTATGCCGAGCGGTCTTCGCTGCAAGGCCTCGTCGCAAGTCCGATCCCGCTCCTGATCACCGCAGCCGAGCTCGACCCGCCGCGCTTCGTTGAGCAGTTCGAACTGTTGAAGCAGGCCACCTGCAAGCGGCCGAGCGGCTGCGCCCGCAGTTTCATGCTGCCCCAGCACAGCCATATGTCGGAGGTCTATGCGATCAACACTCCGGACACGCGGTTGACGGATGAGATCTTGGAATTTGTGAAGAGCGTCAAGTGACGCGCTAGAGCAATATGAAATTATGGGCCGCCGCAGCGGGCGCTGCCAAAATATCGAGAACAACCCCATGCAAGGTAGCCGGCGGCGGCTGGCGTTCGACCAAGCAACTTGACACGTCGGGCAATTCAGGGATATTCTTCTACTATTCCGAAATTACGCAAGTGTTCCTTGCCCCAAGGCTGTTGCATATGGCATTTGCGGGCTCCTGCAACTGACGCCTCCACGCCGCAGGCAGGAACGGAACGCGCGTTATTCGCGGCCACAGCCTAATCTCATCGTGCTCTAGCTTCCGCCCCGCTCCCTGCGCAACCGCTGCCAGTAATCCAGTCGCTTGCGGATCTCGCGCTCGAAGCCGCGGTCCGGCGGATCGTAGAAGGTCTGGCGGCCCAGCGCTTCCGGGAAATAGTCCTGGCCGGAGAATGCGTCGGGCATGTCGTGATCATATTGATAGCCGGAGCCATAGCCCTCCGACTTCATCAGCTTGGTCGGCGAATTCAGGATGTGTTTCGGCGGCAGCAGCGAGCCGCCCTGCTTTGCGGTCTGCATCGCTGCGCCAAACGCGCTGTAGACCGCGTTCGATTTCGGCGCGGTGGCGAGATAGACCACGGCCTGCGCGATCGCGAGCTCTCCCTCCGGCGAGCCCAGGAAGTCATAGGCATCCTTGGCGGCGTTGCAGACTGCCAGCGCCTGCGGATCGGCCAGGCCGATGTCCTCGACCGCCATGCGCACCACGCGCCGCGCCAGGAACAGCGGATCCTCGCCGGCATCGAGCATGCGCGCGAGATAATACAATGCCGCATCCGGATCGGAGCCGCGCACCGACTTGTGCAGCGCCGAGATCAGATTGTAGTGGCCGTCGGCCGACTTGTCGTAGATCGGCGCACGCCGTTGCAGGATGTCCTGCAACTGCTCGGCGTTGAACACCTCGCCCTTGCGCGCGGCGCGCCAGACCTCCTCGGCGAGCGTCAGCGAGGCGCGGCCGTCGCCATCGGCCATCCGCACCAGCACGGCGCGCGCTTCCGCGTCGAGCGGCAGCTTCTTGCCCTCGATCTTCTCGGCATTGGCAAACAGTTTTTCGATCGCGGCAGCATCGAGCGAGTGAAACACCAGCACACGGGCGCGCGACAGCAGCGCCGCGTTGAGCTCGAACGACGGATTTTCGGTGGTGGCGCCGACCAGCACCACCGTGCCGTCCTCCATCACCGGCAGGAAGGAATCCTGCTGCGCGCGGTTGAATCTGTGCACCTCGTCGACGAACAGCAGCGTGCCCTTGCCGGTTTCGCGGCGGGCGCGTGCGGCATCGAACGCCTTCTTCAGATCAGCGACGCCGGAGAACACCGCGGAGATCTGCTCGAAGTGCAGCTCGGTGGCGTCGGCCAACAGCCGCGCAACGGTGGTCTTGCCGGTGCCCGGCGGTCCCCAGAACACCAGCGAGCCCAGCGTGCGCGTCTCCAGCATGCGGGTCAGCGCGCCGTCGGGGCCGAGGATGTGATCCTGGCCGACGACGTCGGCCAGCGTACGCGGGCGCAACCGGTCCGGCAGCGGGTGCGGCGCGTCCTGCTCCATCCCCGCCGCGGCGAACAGGTTTGCAGCCTCGCGGGGTTGCTTGGGGCTCATCCGCCGAGCGTCACGTTGATCTGCTGGCCGCCGCGCATCAGCGTGATGCGCCAGACCCGCGTCCCCGTCTTCGATGCCTTCTCGAGGTCGCCAGTCCGCGCGATCTTTTCATTGTTGACGGCGAGGATGATGTCACCCTTCTGGAAGCCGACATTGGCGGCGGTGCCGTCATCGGCGAGCTCGGTCACCACGACGCCCTCGGCGCCGGCGTCGAGATGCAGCTCATCGGCCAGCGCCGGCGAGATGTTGGCCACCCTGGCGCCCTGGAACGGCGAGCGCGCGGTCAGCACGATCTCGTCGCGGTTGGTATCGGGCGCGGTCTCCAGCGGCACGGTGAGCTTCACCGGCTTGCCGGCGCGCTGCACCTCGATCTCCGCGTTCCCGCCGAGCGGACGGGTCGCGAAGCGGTAGTCGAACGCGTTGGGATCGTCGACCGGTGTGCCGTCGATCCCGACGATCAGGTCGGACAGCTTGAGCCCGGCCTTCGCCGCGGGGCTGTTCGGCGCGACGTTGGCGACCAAGGCGCCGCTCGGCAGCTTCAGTCCCAGCGTCTCCGCGATCTCCGGCGTGACCGCCTGCAGCCGCGCGCCGAGCCATGGCCGCTTCACCGCCTTGCCGCCGCTCTTGGCGGAGGCCACCACCACGCGCACCATGTTGGCCGGGATCGCGAATCCGATGCCCTGCGAACCGCCGGAGCGCGAGAAGATCGCCGTGTTGATGCCGGCGAGCCGGCCGGTCATGTCGACCAGCGCGCCGCCCGAATTGCCAGGATTGATCGCGGCGTCGGTCTGAATGAAGAATTGATAATCCGTGATCCCGACTTGAGTGCGCGCCAAGGCCGAGATGATGCCGTGCGTGACGGTCTGGCCGACGCCGAACGGATTGCCGATCGCGAGCACCACGTCGCCGACCTGCAGCTGGTCGGAATTCGCGAAGTCGAGCGTTGCGAACTTCTCCTTGTCGGTATTCTTCAGCCGCAGCACCGCGAGGTCGGTACGGCTGTCCTTCAGCACGATCTCGGCTTCATATTCGCGCTTGTCGGCGAGCGAGACCTTCACCTGGTCGGCGCCCTCGATCACGTGATTGTTTGTGACCACAAGGCCGGAGCCGTCGACCATCACGCCGGAGCCGAGCGAGCGCTGCATCTGCTCGGGTTGCTGCCCCGGGACGCCGAAGAAGCGGCGGAAAATCGGATCGTCCAGGAACGGATTGCGGTTCTGCACCGTCTTGGCGGCATAGACGTTGACCACCGCCGGCTGCACCCGCTGCACGATCGGCGCATAGGACAGCTGCAGCTCGGCCTGCGAGGACGGCACGCGGCGGTCCTGGGCCGCGGATGGGGAAGGATTCCCCATGAAAGCCAACGTGCACAGAGCGGATATGGCAGCGAAGCGAACAGGTCGGAGCATTCTCACCTCTCGAGGAAACGCCGGAATATAGGCGTGTTCGCGGGGCAATTGAAGGGCGCCCGGCCGGATAAACGGCTTCCGCCGGACCGGTGCAAAACCAGCGGCGGCCGCGTTGAAGCGCGCCGCGAAGCTTCTATGATGGCTGTCATCTCACTGCGCCGCTCCGCTTGTTGCCCGCGGACAACAAGCGGAACTGCGATGCCTGGAAGCGCTGTCGTGCGTCAGTCACGATCAGCTCCTAGGACGTTTTCAGTGCGTGAGTGAGTGGGGAATTCAAACACAACAGGGGTGCGCAATGGGTGCGACAAAAGTTGGTGCAATCGCCATAGGGCTGGCAGGGGCGCTCGCCGCCTCGCCGGCTTATTCGCAATCGGCCGGGGGCGGCAGCGACGCGGAAATCGCGCTGCTGAAGCAGCAGCTGAAGATGCTCGAGCAGAAACTCGACAGACTGCAGAAACAGACCAACGCCAACACCGCGACCGCAGCCAGCGCAAACGCCAACGCGAAGGCGGCCGATGCCAAGGCCGCGCGGGTCGCAAGCGCCAACGCCGCGATCCCGGTGAAGGGCCCGGTCGCGCCGTCGGGCGTCGTGGTGACGCTGCCGAACAACCGGCCGACGATCTGCACCGCGGACGAACAGAACTGCGTTGCGATCACGAGCCGCGTGCACTGGGATGTCGGCGGCTACGACTATCGTCCGAACTCCGCGGGCACGTCGCCGCAGAAGCTCGACAGCGGCGAGAACCTCCGCCGCGCCCGCATCGGTATCGTCGGCAAATTCTTCGGCGACTGGAATTACGCGCTGATCTACGACTTCGGCGGCTCGTCCGACGGCTTCGGCGGTGCGGCACCGGGATCGCTGCCGGGCGGCGGCACCTCCGGCGTCGAAAATGCTTATCTGAGCTACACTGGCTTCAAGCCGTTCGGCGGCAAGATGGCGATCGAAGGCGGCATCATGGACATCCCGTGGACGCTGGACGAAGCGACCAGCTCCAACGACATCCTGTTCATGGAGCGCGCCTCGGTCGGCATCATCGCGCAGAACATCGCGGCCGGTGACTTCCGTTCGGGCGCCGGCACCCGCTGGTGGAACGACCAGCTCTGGATCGGCGGCTATGTCACCGGACCGACAACGGGCTCGATCCACTCTGCCTCAAGCGTCTCGCCGGCCGGCACGTCCGAGCAATATGGCGGCGTCATCCGCGTCGCCGGCAATCCGATCAGCGGCAACAACTATTCGGTGCATATCGGCGCCGATGCGGAATGGCTGGTGCAGCCGCCGCGCAACCAGCTCACGCAGGCGCAGACGCTCACGCTCAGCGACCGGCCCGAGCTGCGCATCGATCCAACGACGCTGATCTCGACCGGTGCAATCGCCAACGTCTCAGGCGCGCAGGTCTACGGCGTCGAGGCGGCAGCAACCTATGGCCCGTTCATCGCGCAGGGCGAATATTATTGGTTCAATGTCGACCGTTCTGCAAATACCGGGCTGCCCCCGTTCGGCGCGCCGAGCCTGAAATTCGACGGCGGTTACGCGCAGGTCGGTTACGTGCTGACCGGCGAGAACCACGCCTACAACCCAGCAACGGCCTCCTACGGCGGTATCAAGCCGCACGATCCGTTCTCCCTCGCCGGCGGCTGGGGCGCCTGGGAAATCGCCGGCCGCGTCAGCACGATGAATCTCAACGACCAGGTCGGCCAGGCGGTCGGTGTCGCGGGTGGACGGCAGACCGTCTACACCGCCGCGCTGAACTGGTACGTCAACAACAATGTCCGCTTCATGCTGAACTATTTGCACGGCGACATCGCCAAGCAGGCCTCGGCGACATCGCCTGCGGATGTCGGCTCGAAGTTCGACGCGGTGGCGCTGCGTACGCAGGTCGCCTTCTGACGCGATCTGATCTGTCGTCGACAACAGAAGGCCGGGAGCGACATCGCTCCCGGCCTTCTTCATTTCAAATTGTCAGGCCGCGCGCTTCGCTTTCTTCACAACAACCTCCGGCGCCGGCGCGCAGGACAACCGCTCCTGATGGCCCTCGCCCCAGGCTTTCAGGATATCGATCACCGGGCGCAGGCTCTCGCCGAGTTCGGAGAGCGTGTATTCGACCCGCGGCGGCACCTCGGCGTAGACCTTGCGGATTACGAGCCCATCGTCCTCGAGCGCACGCAGCTGCTTGGTCAGCATGCGCTGGGTGATGCCGGGCATCCGCCGACGCAGCTCGCCGAAGCGCTGGGTGCCGGCCTGCAAATGATACAGGATCACGCCCTTCCATTTGCCGTCGATCAGGTCGAGCGCCGTCTCGACCGCGCAGCCTGGCCGCCGGGCGAAATTCTGCCGTTTCATCGGATATTTCCCAATAGTATACAAACAGGGACTAGTTCCCTGTTTTTACAGTACTTGCCAAAAGGACGCCAGCGCGACAGGTAAGACGGCAGGCAATCGCCCATTACGGAGACCAGCCATGAAGGCCGTCGGATACCAAAAGTCGCTGCCGATCGAGGCGGCGGATTCACTCGTCGATTTCGAGATCGCCAAGCCCGAGCCGAAGGGGCGCGACATCCGCGTCGCGGTCAAGGCCATCTCGGCCAACCCGGTCGACTACAAGGTGCGCAAGCGCGCGGCGCCGACCGACGGAGGATACAAGATCCTCGGTTTCGATGCGGCCGGCGTGGTCGACGCGGTCGGGCCCGACGTCTCCCTCTTCAAGCCCGGCGATGAAGTATTCTACGCGGGCTCGATCCTGCGCCAGGGCACCAATTCGGAATTTCATTTGGTCGACGAGCGCATCGTCGGCAACAAGCCGGCATCTCTGTCGTTCGCGCAGGCGGCCGCCCTGCCCCTGACTTCGATCACCGCGTGGGAGCTGCTGTTCGACCGGCTCGGCGCCGTGGCCGGCAAGAGCCTCGATCCGCGCACGCTGCTGATCACGGGTGGCGCCGGCGGCGTCGGCTCGATCCTGATCCAGCTGGCGCGCCGCCTCACCGGCTTGACCGTGGTTGCGACCGCGACGCGGCCGGAGTCGCGAAAATGGTGCCTCGATCTCGGCGCGCATGCCGTGATCGATCACTCGCAGCCGATGAAGGAGCAGATCGAGCAGCTGAAGCTGCCGCCGGTCGGGCTCGTCGCCAGCCTCACCTTCACCGATCAGCACTACAAGTCGATCGCCGATTTCATCGCGCCGCAGGGCAAGTTCGGCCTGATCGACGATCCGCCGGAGTTCAACGTCGCCGCGTTCAAGGGCAAGGCGGTCTCGGTGCACTGGGAATCGATGTTCACGCGCTCATCGTTCCAGACGCCTGACATGATCGCGCAGCATCATCTGCTCAACGATGTCGCCGACCTCCTCGACAAGGGCGTGCTGCGCACCACGCTCGACCAGACCTTCGGGACCATCAACGCCGCCAACCTCAAGCGCGCCCATGCGCTGCTCGAAAGTGGCAAGTCGCGCGGCAAGATCGTGCTGGAAGGCTGGTAAGGCTGCTGCGCAGGATGGGTTAGCCAAAGGCGTAATCCACCATCCCACCATCAAGGACGGCGGGTTACGCTGACGCTGAGCCGCCCTGCACTGCTCGCGAGATATCCCCACAGGCCCGCGCACGGCTTTTGCCAAAGCCACGACATCGCCTGTATGATTTGCGCAACGATCACCCCGCCCTCAATCCGGCCGTGCAACGCGCGGCTGGAGCGGTGGTGACGCCCACGGGGATGGGAGGAAACCGATGAGTTTGCTCACGGCTGATCCGTCGCGGATCGATCCGGAGTGGATGACGCGGGCGCTGCGCGAAGCCGGTGTGATTGACCAGGTCAGGGTCATCGATCTCGCGTGCAAGCCGGTCGGCAATGGCCTCGTCGGCGACTCCTATCGATTTCGTCTAAGCTATGACGGGGACGAGCCACGCGCGCCTGCAAGCGTCGTCGGCAAATTCCCGGCCGCAGATCCCGACAGCCGCCGTTCCGGTTCCGCGCACACGCTTTACGTCCGCGAGGTCGCGTTCTATCGCGAATTGGCGACCACGGTCGCCATTCACACCCCACGGCCGATCCTCGCCGAAATCGATCCGGCGACCGACGACTTCACACTGATCCTGGAAGATCTGGCACCCGCACGCCCGGGCGATCAGCTCGCCGGATGCTCGATCGCCGACAGCCGGACAGCGATGACCGAGGCCGCGGCGTTGCATGCGCCGCGATGGAACGACCCGAGCCTCGATGCGGTACAATGCTTCGTGGTGGCCGCAAGCCGGCGCAGAGACCTTCGCGCGGTGCTGCCCGGCATCATCGGTCACTACAAGGAACGGTATCGCGGCGTGATCGAGCCGGAATTTTTGGCGTTGATCGACAGGCTTCCGGACGCGATACCGCGCTACCAGTCCGATCGATCGGCGCCGCGAACGCTGCAGCATGCGGACTTCCGGCTCGACAACATGCTGTTCGACGTACGCGGCAACACCCGTCCAATGGCGACGCTGGACTGGCAGACCCTGACGGTGGGTCCGGGCATCGTCGACGTGGCCTATTTTCTGTCGGCCGGCATCGATCCGTCCGAACGGCGGCTTCAAGAAGCCGATCTGGTGCGGTTCTATCATTCGGAGCTGATCCGTCGCGGCGTGCGGGACTATGGCTGGGATGATTGCTGGCGGGATTACCGGCGCTACACGCTGCACGGAATCATGATGGGCGTCGTCTCCGCACTCAGCGTCCAGCGTTCCGAGCGCGGTGACGCGCTGTTCCTGAAAATGACCCGTGGCGCCTGCGCGCAAGCACTGGATCACAACAGTTTTTCATACTGGCAGGACTAGAGCGTTTTCGAGCGAAGTTGATACCGGTTCGCATGAAAGAAACGCGTTCGGACATCGAAAGGGATCGACGTGCTCAACAAACTTGACGACTTCCCCATCCACCAGACGCCGGAGCCGATCGCGGTTCCCTCGACCAGCGACCGCAATGTCTATGATCGGACCTGGTTCAATGGCTATACCGCCGACGGCGCGTATTATTTCGGCATCGGCATCGCGATCTACCCGCACCGCAAGATCCTCGATTGCGCCTTCAGCGTCGTGGAGCGCGGCGGACGGCAGCATTGCTTCTACGGTTCGCGCCGGGCGCCGCTCGAGCGGACCGAGATGCAGGTCGGCCCGTTCAGGCTCGAGGTCATCGAACCGATGCTGCGGACCCGAGTCGTGCTCGACGACAATGCGACAGGCCTCGCCTGCGACCTGACCTTCTCCGCGCGCACGGCCGCGATCCAGGAAGCGCGCCAGACGCTTTGGTCGGGCGACCGCCGCGCCATGGATTCGACCCGGTTCGACCAGTTCGGCCGCTGGCGCGGCGTCGTGCGTCACCCCGACGGCGAGATCAAGGTCGACGATCACACGTGCTACGGCACCAAGGATCGCTCCTGGGGCGTGCGCAGTGTCGGCGAACGCGATGTCGGAGGCGCGCCGATGCCGCCGCCGAGCGTGTTCTTTCTCTGGGCGCCACTGGTCTGGAACGACCACATCTCGCACGCCATCTTCTTCGACGGGACGCATGGCGAGGCGCTGGTCCGCGAGGGCATCACCGCCCCGCTCTACCAGAGCGAGGCTGATATACCCGGCGCCGTCGACGGCCGCGACCGCCGCATGGCGACCGCGCGGCACCGCGTGACCTACGTGCCGAACACGCGTCTGGCGCAGTCGGCTGAAATCGACCTCGTCGACATCGACGGCCACACCTCGACCATCGCGCTCGACCCGATCCTCAAATTCCAGATGAAGGGCCTCGGCTACGGTCATCCGCAATGGGGCCAGGGCATGTGGAAGGGAGAGCTGGAGTTCGGCGGCGAGTCGTTCGATCCGATGAGGCTCGACCCGCTGGCCCGCGAGAACGTGCACGTGCAACAGGTGGTGCGCGCCCGCCAGGGCAGCCAGACGGGAATTGGCGTTCTGGAGCAATTGTGCTTCGGCCCCTACAGCCCCTCGGGCTTCAGCGAATTCCTCGACGGGGCCAAAGGCTAGCTTGCGCCGGCGGCAGAGGAGCGGCTTAAACCGGCGGCACGCCCTCGACGAACATCAGCCGGCGGTCGAGCGCCGTTCGCCGATGCTTGAGCGCCTCGGCATATTCCGGTGACGCGTACCACTCGCGCAGGCGCGTCATGGACGGAAATTCGACGACGATGATGTTCTTCAGCGGCGGTCCGCCTTCAACCACATCGGCAGCACCGCCGCGCACGAGATAGCGCTCGCCATATTGCGCGATGGCCTTGGCGGCGATCGTGCGATAAGTCTCGAAACCTGCGGCCTCCTTCACGTCGACCTCGGAAATTACATAGGCTGACATGGCCGCACCTCACGCGATCGTATTGACGATGCCGCCCTCGGCACGCAGCGCGGCGCCGTTGGTCGCGGATGCCTGCCTGGAGCAGACATAGACCACGAGATTGGCGATCTCCTCGGTGCTGGCAAAGCGCTGCAACAGTGAACTCGGCCGGTGCTGCTTGACGAAGTTGGAGGCCGCCTCCTCGACCGACTGGCCGTTCTGCTTCGCGAGATCCTTGACGAAGGTCTCGACGCCCTCGGACATGGTCGGTCCGGGCAGTACGGAGTTAACGGTCACAGCGGTGCCGCGGGTCAGCTGCGCGAGCCCGCGGGCGATCGCAAGCTGCGCGGTCTTGGTCATTCCGTAATGGATCATCTCGGTCGGGATGTTCAGGCCTGATTCTGAGGAGATGAAAACGATGCGGCCCCAGTTGCGCTTCAGCATGCCCTGCATATAGCCGCGCGACAGCCGCACGCCCGACATCACGTTGACCTCGAAGAAGCGGCTCCAGTCCTCGTCGGGAATGTCGAAGAAAGCCTTCGGCTCGAAGATGCCGGCATTGTTGACGAGGATGTCGACGTCGGGCAGCGCCGCGAGCAAAGCCTTGCAACCGGCCGATGTCGAGACGTCGGCGGCGATGCCGCGGACCTTCGCGCCTGGCACCGCTTTGGTGATCGCGGCAATCGCCGCGTCGACCTTGGCCTGACCGCGGCCATTGACCACGACTTCGGCGCCGGTCGCGGCCAGCCCCTTAGCGATGGCGTTGCCGATGCCCGCCGTGGAGCCGGTTACCAGCGCAGTCTTTCCGGAAAGGTCGATTTTCATGAGAGGGCTCCTGTCGGTTGTGTGGGAGATATTTGGGCCTCACGGCGCTACCGCAACCACGGCACGGCAGATGCGCAAAACAAAAACGGCGCCCGAAGGCGCCGTTTTCAAAAACCTGGGCTCGAGACCGGCTTACGCCGCCTCGGCTTCCTTGTCCTGGGTCGGACCGGAGTCCTGGCCCTTGGCATCGACGTCGCGGTCGACGAACTCGATCACGGCCATCGCCGCGTTGTCGCCGTAGCGGAAGCCGGCCTTGATGATGCGGGTGTAGCCGCCCTGGCGGTCCTTGTAGCGGGTCGCCAGCGTATCGAACAGCTTCCTGACCTGGTCGAGGTCGCGCAGCTCCGAGATCGCCTGGCGGCGCAGCGCCAGCCCGCCCTTCTTGCCGAGGGTGACGAGCTTCTCGACGATCGGCCGCAGCTCCTTGGCCTTCGGCAGCGTGGTGACGATCTGCTCGTGCTTGATCAGGGCTGCCGCCATGTTGGCGAACATCGCACGCCGATGCTCGGCGGTGCGGTTGAGCTTCCGATGAACCTTGCCGTGACGCATTGACTTCTTCCTTCTTCAATTCTGCCGCGGTGGTTCAGCGACAAGTTTGCAGGTGGGCATCCTGCGTTCGCCCGCAAAAGCGCCCTAACGCGCTTTTGCTACTTTGTTTGGCATGATCCTCGTCGGAAAACCGCTGCGCACTTTTCCGGGATCGTGCGGCATTAAAAAATCGTGGCCGGAGATTTTCCGGCCACGACGGTGAAATCGGATCAGTAGTGATCCTCGAAGCGCTTGGCGAGCTCGTCGATGTTCTCCGGCGGCCAGCCCGGCACTTCCATGCCGAGGTGCAGACCCATCTGGGCCAGCACTTCCTTGATCTCGTTCAGCGACTTGCGGCCGAAGTTCGGGGTGCGGAGCATTTCCGCTTCCGACTTCTGCACGAGGTCGCCGATGTAGACGATATTGTCGTTCTTCAGGCAGTTCGCCGAACGCACCGACAACTCGAGCTCGTCGACTTTCTTGAGGAACGCCGGGTTGAACGCGAGATCGGGGATGATCTCCTGCGTCACTTCCTTGCGCGGCTCTTCGAAGTTGACGAACACGTTGAGCTGATCCTGCAGGATGCGCGCAGCGTAGGCCACTGCGTCCTCCGGCGTGATCGCGCCGTTGGTCTCGATCGTCATGGTCAGCTTGTCGTAGTCGAGGATCTGGCCCTCACGGGTGTTCTCGACCTTGTAGGAGACCTTGCGGACCGGCGAGAACAGGCTGTCGACCGGGATCAGGCCGATCGGGGCATCCTCGGGACGGTTGCGCTCGGCGGCGACATAGCCCTTGCCGGTCGCGACCGTGAACTCCATGCGAATCTCGGCGCCATCGTCCAGCGTGCAGAGCTGGAGGTCGGGGTTAAGCACGGTGACATCGCCGACGGTCTGGATGTCGCCGGCGGTGACGGCGCCCGGCCCCTGCTTCTTCACGACCATGCGCTTCGGGCCTTCGCCCTGCATCTTGATCGAGATGTCCTTGATGTTGAGCACCATGTCGGTGACGTCTTCACGGACACCGGCGATCGAGGAGAACTCGTGCAGCACGCCGTCGATGTGCACCGATTGCACCGCTGCGCCCTGCAGCGAGGACAACAGGATGCGGCGCAGCGCGTTGCCGAGCGTCTGGCCGAAGCCGCGCTCGAGCGGTTCGGCGACCACAGTGGCGAACCGGCTCGCGTCCGAGCCCGGCGTCACCTGCAGCTTGTTCGGTCTAATGAGTTCTTGCCAATTTTTCTGGATCGTCACTTGTTCACCCATGTGCCAGTCGTCGGGCCCGTCGAATGGCCGAACCTGGCGTTGGAGATCGCGGAGCACTCCGCGCGGTCAATTCCAAAAACGATCGCGGGGCGGCAGATCGCCGCCCGCGACGACAGATCAAACGCGCCGACGCTTGCGCGGACGGCAGCCGTTGTGCGGGATCGTGGTCACGTCGCGGATCGAGGTGACGGTGAAACCCGCAGCCTGCAGCGCGCGGAGCGCCGACTCACGGCCCGAACCCGGGCCGGCCACTTCAACTTCCAGCGTGCGCATGCCGTGTTCCTGCGCCTTCTTGGAGACGTCTTCGGCCGCAACCTGCGCGGCATAGGGGGTCGACTTGCGCGAGCCCTTGAAGCCCATGGTGCCGGCCGACGACCAGGCGATGGTGTTGCCCTGCGCGTCGGTGATGGTGATGGTCGTGTTGTTGAACGACGAATTCACGTGCGCGATGCCGGAGGCGATGTTCTTACGTTCGCGGCGGCGTACGCGGGTGGCTTCCTTGCCCATTTCAAACCTTTCCTGTGATCTCAAGCGCCGCCGTAGTGCCAGCGGCTACACCTCAAAAAGCGATTAGCGAATGGCGAGCAGCGAATAGAACTATTCGCCACCCACTATTCGCTATTCGCCAAATTACTTCTTCTTGCCGGCGATCGCCTTGGCCGGCCCCTTGCGCGTGCGCGCATTGGTGTGGGTGCGCTGGCCGCGCACCGGCAGACCGCGGCGATGACGCAGGCCGCGATAGCAGCCGAGGTCCATCAGCCGCTTGATGTTGATGCCGACCTCGCGACGGAGATCGCCCTCGACCATGTAGTCGCGGTCGATGACTTCGCGGATTTGCAGGACCTCCTGGTCGCTCAACTGGTTGACGCGACGGTCCACGGGGATCTTGACCTTCTCCATGATGTCGGCGGCGTTCTTCTGGCCGATGCCATGGATGTACTGAAGCGCGATCAGGACGCGCTTGTTGGTAGGAATGTTGACGCCGGCAATACGGGCCACGGACTTCTCTCCTATCGCCGATCCATCACGGATACGGGCTTCTCAAGTTCTTGCTCTCTCGGGCTTGTGTCCACAAACGCGAACACGACGCCCTTCCCCTCATGTCCTTCGGGGCCCGGCATCGTCATAAAACTATCCAACGTGGATGCGAGGCTTATTAAAGGATTCATGTCGGTTTCGTCAACCGCTCCTAGCGTTTAGCTCGCTTTTTCGTAAGCTTTTTTGCGGTCTTTTTGGCGGCTTTTGCACCCTTACGGGCATTCGCGGCGCTGGCGGCCCTCTTTGCAGCCCTCTTGGCCGGCCTCTTTGCAGTCTTCTTGGCCGCCTTGGCCCTGGAGACCGCCTTCCGGGCCGATTTGGCGGGCTTTTTGGCCGATTTACCTACCACCTTCCTGATCGTCTGCTTCGCGGTCTTCTTGGCCGTCCGGGAGGCCTTCGAGGCGCTCTTGGACTCCTCGTCCTCCTTCGGTTCCAGCGCGCCGAGCGCAGTCAGGATCCGATTAATCTCGCGAGTCACGTGCTCGATGGTCATCATGCCATCGACGGTCAGGAGCTTCCGCCGCTCCGAATAGTAGTGAATCAGCGGTTCCGTGAGCGAGCGGTACTGCGCCAAGCGCTTGGTCAGCACTTCGGGGGTGTCGTCGAGGCGCACTTCCTCGCCGCGCGCGCGGGTTTCCTCGGCGCGCTTCTCAACGCGGGCGAGCAGCGCGCTCTCGTTGACGCGCAGCTCAACAACGGCGTCGAGCTTGAGGTGCTTTCTCTTGAGAAGCTCGTCCAGGGCCTCGGCCTGCGGCACGGTGCGCGGGAAACCGTCGAGAATGAAGCCCTTCTTGGCGTCGGGCTCCTCGATCCGGTCGGCAATGATTCCAACCACGACCTCGTCGGGAACCAGGCCGCCATTGGCCATGATCTCCTTGGCCTGCAAGCCGACCGGCGTGCCCGCGGCAACCGCGGCGCGCAGCATCTCGCCGGTCGAGAGCTGAACGATGCCATGCCGGTGCACCAGCCGCTGCGCCTGGGTTCCCTTGCCCGAGCCCGGCGGCCCCAAAAGGATCAATCTCATATCGGTTTCGCCCCCCGGCTAGGTGGGCGACGTCCGCACACCTGTGTTTTGAGTTTGAAGCCGCGCCGCGATCAGCGGCGGCGGCCTCCCCTGAGCTTCGACTTTCTGATCAGCCCTTCATACTGATGGGCGAGCAGATAGCCCTGCACCTGCGACACCGTATCCATCGTCACGCTGACGACGATCAGGAGCGAGGTGCCACCAAAGTAGAACGGCACCGAAGCGTAGGAAATCAGAATTTCAGGAATCAGGCAGACGATCGCCAGATACACCGCGCCAAGCACCGTGACGCGCGACAGCACGTAGTCGATGTATTCGGCGGTGCGCTCACCGGGCCGGATGCCCGGAATGAAGCCGCCGTGCTTCTTCAGATTGTCCGCGGTCTCGGTCGGGTTGAACACGATCGCGGTGTAGAAGAAGGCGAAGAACACGATCAGCGCCAGATAGAGCAGCAAGAACAGCGGACGACCGTGGCTGAGCTGGGTGGTCAGCCACTGGAACCACTCCGGCCCCTTGCCGGCGTTGAAGTTCGCGACCGTGGTCGGCAGCAGCAGCAGCGACGAGGCGAAGATCGGCGGAATCACGCCCGAGGTGTTGAGCTTGAGCGGCAGATGCGAGGACTGGCCCTCGAACATCTTGTTGCCGACCTGGCGCTTCGGATACTGGATCAAGAGCCGGCGCTGCGCACGCTCCATGAACACGATGAAGGCGATCACGGCGACCGCCATCACGATGACGATCAGGATCAGGCCGGTCGACATCGCGCCCTGGCGGCCGAGTTCCAGCATGTTGGCGAGCGCCGACGGCAGCTCGGCGACGATGCCGGACAGGATGATCAGCGAGATGCCGTTGCCGATGCCGCGCGAGGTGATCTGCTCGCCGAGCCACATCAGGAACATGGTGCCGCCGGTCAGCGTGATCGCGGTCGAGATCCGGAAGAACATGCCGGGGTCGCTGACGACATTGCCGGCGCCTTCGAGGCCGATCGCGATGCCATAGGACTGGAACAGCGCCAGGATCACCGTCAGGTAGCGGGTGTACTGGTTCAGCGTCTTGCGGCCCGCCTCACCTTCCTTCTTGAGCGCCTCGAGCTGCGGCGACACGGTAGTCAACAGCTGCACGATGATCGATGCCGAAATGTACGGCATGATGTTCAGCGCGAAGATCGCCATGCGGTGGATGCCGCCGCCGGCGAACATGTTGAACATGCCGAGGATGCCGCCGGACTGGCTGCGGAACACCTGCTCCCAGATGTTGGGGTCGATGCCCGGCAGCGGGATGTAGGTGCCGAGCCGATAAACAAGCAGCGCACCCAGGGTGAACCAGATGCGCTTCTTCAGCTCGTCGGCCTTCGCCAGCTGTCCGAAATTCAGGTTGGCGGCAAGTTGTTCGGCTGCTGAGACCATGTTCGGCTTTCTCCCGGAGCCCCGTTCGCCGGCGCCCCCTCTGGGCAGCCGGCAGACACCGGACATTATCTGGTGCTCGGCCTCGATAAGTCCATCATTCGATCTGCGGATGCCCGCGCAGGCCGCGGGCAATGACGCAGATGTTACGCCGCCTCGCCGTCTTCCTTGGCGGGGGCCAGGATCTTGACCGAACCGCCGGCCTTCTCGACCGCGGCAATGGCCGACTTGGAAGCGCCGTGCACTTCGATGGTCAGCTTGGTCTTGATCTCGCCGCGGCCGAGCAGCCGCAGACCGTCCTTGGCGCGGCGCAGCACGCCGGCCTTCACCAGCGTTTCGGCGTTCACCGTCGCGCCGGTATCGACCAGCTTGTTGTCGATCGCTTCCTGCAGACGGTCGAGATTGATCTCGGCGAAGTCGAGCCGGAAGATGTTGTTGAAGCCGCGCTTCGGCAGACGGCGATGCATCGGCATCTGGCCGCCTTCGAAACCCTTGATGCGGACACCCGAACGCGCGGTCTGGCCTTTGCCGCCGCGGCCCGAGGTCTTGCCCTTGCCGGAACCGATGCCACGGCCGACACGCATGCGCTTCTTGCGCGAGCCGGCGTTGTCGGCGATATCGCTGAGCTTCATCGCCCTTCTCCTTATCTCTGCTTACTCGCCGACGACGCGGACGAGATGCTGAACCTTGCTGATCATGCCGCGAACTTCAGGGGTATCCTGCAGTTCGGCAACCCGGCCGATCTTGTTGAGCTTGAGGCCGATCAGCGTCGAACGCTGCGAGTGATGGCGGCGGATTGCGCTGCCGATCTGCTCGACCTTGATGGTCTTGCTGGCCTTGGCCATGACAGTAACTCCAAATAGCGCGCTGGCTAATCGCGCGGGGGTTATTCCGCCACCACTTCGGCGTCGCCGCCGACGCGGCGCGACTGCAGGGTGGAGACCTTGATGTTGCGGCGTGCAGCCACCGAGCGCGGCGAATCCTGATGCTTCAGCGCGTCGAAGGTCGCGCGAACCATGTTGTAGGGATTCGACGAGCCGATCGACTTCGCCACCACGTCCTGGATACCGAGCGTCTCGAACACCGCGCGCATCGGACCGCCGGCGATGATGCCGGTACCGGCCGGAGCGGCACGCAGATAGACGCGGCCAGCGCCGTGACGGCCGGCGATGTCGTGATGCAGCGTACGGCCCTCACGAAGCGCGACGCGCGTCAGGTTACGCTTCGCCGACTCGGTCGCCTTGCGGATCGCCTCCGGCACCTCGCGCGCCTTGCCGTGGCCGAAACCGACCCGGCCCTTCTGGTCGCCGATCACGACCAGCGCCGCAAAGCCGAAGCGCTTGCCGCCCTTGACGACCTTCGCCACGCGATTGATGTGGACGAGCTTGTCGACGAACTCGCTGTCGCGCTCTTCGCGATCCCTGCTCCGTTCGCGTCCGCCGCGTTCGCGTTCACCTGCCATGGTGTTTTCCAATCTCTAGGAGGCCCAAGCCTCTTTCCTTGTAATCGTTCGATTCGTTTAGAAGCTCAATCCGCCTTCGCGCGCCGCATCCGCGAGCGCCTTGACGCGCCCGTGATAGATGTAGGCGCCGCGATCGAACACGACTTCCTTGACACCCTTCTGCGCCGCGCGCTCCGCGAGCAGCTTGCCGACCGCCTTCGCCGCATCGATGTCGGCGCCGGTCTTGCCGGCGTCGCGCAGGTTTTTCTCCAGCGACGAGGCGGACGCGAGCGTCTCGCCCTTCTGGTCGTCGATGACCTGGGCGTAGATGTGCTTGGACGAGCGGAACACCGACAGCCGCGGACGGCCGCCTGCCGAACGGCGAAGCGCAAGACGCACGCGCTGCTTGCGCCGGGCATTCGTAACCTTGAGTGACATGACCGGCTCCGTTTACTTCTTCTTGCCTTCCTTGCGGAAGATGAATTCGTTGGCGTACTTCACGCCCTTGCCCTTGTAGGGCTCCGGCGGACGGTAGGCGCGGATCTCGGCGGCGACCTGGCCGACGCGCTGCGGATCGTTGCCGGTGATCGTGATCTCGGTCGGCTTCGGCACCGCGATGGTGATGCCTTCCGGGATCGCGTAGACCACGTCGTGGCTGTAGCCGAGCGCGAGCTGCAGGTTCTTGCCCTGCATCGCGGCGCGGTAACCGACGCCGGTGATCTCGAGCTTCTTCTCGAAGCCCTTGGTGACGCCCTCGACGAGGTTGGCGACCTGGGCGCGCGCGGTGCCGTACATCGCCTGCGCGCGGTTGGTCTTGACGCGCGGAGCGACCTTGACCTGGCCGTTCTCGAACTTCACCTCGACGTCGTCATGCACGACGAACTGAAGCTGGCCCTTCGGCCCCTTCACCTTCACCGTCTGGCCCTCGACGCTTGCCGTGACACCCGACGGGATCGCCACCGGCCTTTTGCCGATACGTGACATCGCAAATTCCTTCCTCAGAACACCGTGAAGAGAACTTCGCCGCCCACGTTGGCGTCGCGCGCCTCGTGGTCAGCCATGATTCCCTTCGGCGTCGACAACACCGAAATGCCGAGACCGTTGTTCACCCGCGGCAGGTTCTTCACCGAGGCGTAAACACGACGGCCGGGCTTCGAGACGCGCTCGATCTCGCGGATCACCGGCTCGCCGTCGAAATATTTCAGCTCGATCTCGAGCTCGCTGCGGCCGGACGCATGCTCGACGCTGGCGTAGCCGCGGATGTAACCCTCGGTCTTCAGCACCTCGAGCACGTTGGCGCGCATCTTCGAACCGGGGGTCGAGACCTTGGACTTCGAACGCATCTGCGCATTGCGGATGCGGGTGATGAGATCGCTGATCGGATCGTGCGTAGACATTTTTCCGACCCTCCCCTTACCAGCTCGACTTCACGAGGCCGGGAACCAGGCCCTTGGAGCCGAGTTCACGCAGCGCGATGCGCGAGAGCTTGTTCTTGCGATAGTTCGAGCGCGGACGCCCGGTCAGCTCGCAGCGGTTGCGGATGCGGGTCGCCGACGAGTTGCGCGGCATCTCGGCGAGTTTCAGCGTTGCCGCGAAGCGCTCTTCCATCGGCTTGGTCTTGTCGGCGATGATCGCCTTCAGCTTCGCACGCTGCGGAGCGGCGTTCTTCGCCATCCGCTTGCGCCGGTTATTCTTCTCGATCGAACTCTTCTTTGCCATGCTTGGCTCCTGGGTATCCGCGTTTGAGTGGCTTTGGCTCAGCTACTCACTGCCGGAACGGGAAATTGAAAGCGGTCAACAAGGCACGCGCCTCGTCGTCGGTCTTGGCGGTGGTGCAGACCGTGATGTCCATGCCACGCGCTTCCGAGACCTTGTCGAAGTCGATCTCGGGGAAAATGATGTGCTCCTTGATGCCCAGCGAATAGTTGCCGCGGCCGTCGAAGCTCTTCGGGTTCAGGCCGCGGAAGTCGCGGACGCGGGGCAGCGCCACGTTCACCAGGCGGTCGATGAACTCGTACATATGGGTCTTGCGCAGCGTGACCTTGCAGCCGATCGGCTGATTCTCGCGCAGCTTGAAGGTCGCGATCGCGATCCGCGAATAGGTCACGATCGCCTTCTGGCCGGCGATCTGGCTCAGCTCGGCAGCGGCGGTCTCGGCCTTCTTGCGGTCGTTGACGGAATCGCCGACGCCCATGTTGAGCACGACCTTGTCGAGGCGCGGCACCTGCATCACGTTGGCATAACCGAACTTCTCGGTCATCATGCCGCGGATCTTCTTGTCATACTCCGCGCGCAGGCGCGGCGTGTAAGCTGTATCAGCCATCGATCTCTGCTCCCGAGCTCTTGGCAACACGAACCTTCTTGCCATCGGCCTGAATCTTGAACCCAATGCGGGTCGGCTTTCCGTCCTTGCCGACATACGCAATGTTGGACAGGTCGATCGGCATCTCCTTGGAGATGATGCCGCCTTCCTGGGTCTGGCTCTGCTTCTGGTGACGCTTCACCATGTTGATGCCGCGAACGAGAGCCTTGTTGTCGTCCGGACGCACCTCGAACACCTCCCCGGTGCGACCCTTGTCGCGGCCGGTGAGCACCATCACCTTGTCACCCTTGCGGATCTTGGCAGCCATCACAGCACCTCCGGCGCAAGCGAAATGATCTTCATGTGGTTCTTGGCGCGCAGCTCGCGCGGCACCGGGCCGAAGATACGGGTACCGACCGGCTCCGACTGATTGTTGATCAGCACGGCGGCGTTGCGGTCGAAACGGATGACCGAACCGTCGGCGCGGCGGATGTCCTTGCGGACCCGGACCACGACGGCCTTCATCACGTCGCCCTTCTTCACCTTGCCACGCGGAATGGCTTCCTTGATCGACACAACGATAACGTCGCCCACGGTGGCATAGCGGCGCTTGGAACCTCCAAGAACCTTGATGCACATGACACGGCGTGCGCCTGAATTATCGGCCACGTCGAGGTTGGTCTGCATCTGAATCATTGATGCACCTCGTCCTCTTTCTGCGCTTTAGCGCGCCCAAAATTTCCCTGAATTTCCTCGGCCAGGCCGAGATAATCAGGCCGTTTTCTTGTGTTCGCCCCGGACCACGGTCCAGCGCTTCAGCTTCGAGATCGGCTTCGATTCCTCGATCCAGACCATGTCGCCCGGCTTGAACTGGCTGTTCTCGTCGTGCGCGTGGTAGTTCTTGGAACGGCGGATCGTCTTCTTGTAGATCGGATGGGTGAAGCGGCGGTCGACGCGCACCACGATCGTCTTGGCTTGCTTGTCGCTGACGACCACGCCCTGCAGAGTACGTTTCGGCATAGCTGGCCCCTTACTTCTTCTTCGCGCGCTGCTGCGCGGCGATGGTCTTGATACGAGCGATATCGCGGCGGGCTTCCCGCATCCGCGACGTGTTCTCCAGCTGCCCGGTGGCGCGCTGGAAACGCAGGTTGAAGCGTTCCTTCTTCAGGTTAAGGACCGCGTCTTCCCGCTGGTCGTCGCTCATCGCGCGAATGTCTTCAACTTTCATCTCGGCCATGGCGATTACTCCGCAATGCGCGCAACGAAGCGCGTCTTGATCGGCAGCTTGGCGGCGGCGAGCGACAGCGCTTCCTTGGCGGTCTGCACCGGCACGCCGTCGATCTCGAACATCACGCGGCCCGGCTTGATCCGGACCACCCACAATTCCGGCGCGCCCTTGCCGGAGCCCATGCGGACTTCGGCGGGCTTCTTCGACACCGGCACGTCCGGGAACACGCGGATCCAGACGCGGCCGGCGCGCTTCATGTGACGGGTCAGCGCGCGGCGGGCGGCTTCGATCTGACGGGCGGTGACGCGCTCAGGCTCCATCGCCTTGAGGCCGAACTGGCCGAACGCCAACGTCGCGCCAGAGGTCGCAACGCCGTGGATACGGCCCTTATGCGCCTTCCGGAACTTCGTTTTCTTAGGTTGCATCATGGCTGTAAGCCCTCAAATTCCTGCTTTGCCTCAAGCGGCGTCGCGGCGCGAACGCGGCGCATTGTCGCCCTCGGCCATCTTCTTGTCCTGGGCCATCGGGTCGTGCTCGAGGATCTCGCCCTTGAAGATCCAGACCTTGACGCCGCAGGTGCCGAAGGTCGTGAACGCGGTGGCAACGCCGTAGTCGACGTCGGCGCGCAGGGTGTGCAGCGGCACGCGACCTTCGCGGTACCACTCCATGCGCGCGATTTCGGCGCCGCCGAGACGGCCCGAGCAGTTGATGCGGATGCCCTCGGCACCGAGACGCATCGCCGACTGCACGGCGCGCTTCATGGCGCGGCGGAACGCAACACGGCGCTCGAGCTGCTGGGCGATCGATTCAGCGACCAGGGTCGCGTCGAGCTCCGGCTTGCGGATTTCGACGATGTTGATCACGACGTCCGACGAGGTGATGTCGGCAACCTTCTTGCGCAGCTTGTCGATGTCGGCGCCCTTCTTGCCGATCACGACGCCCGGACGGGCCGAGTGGATCGTCACGCGGCACTTCTTGTGCGGACGCTCGATCACGATGCGGGCGACGGCCGCCTGCTTGAGCTCCTTGTGCAGGATCTCGCGGATCTTGACGTCCTCGTGCAGGAGCTTGCCGTATTCCTGCTTGCCGGCGAACCAACGGGAGTCCCAGGTCCGGTTGATGCCGAGACGCAGCCCGATTGGATTGATCTTTTGACCCATCGTCTTCTCCTGCGCCCTTCTTAGGCGCTTGCCTCGGCCTCGACCTGACGAACCACGATGGTCAGGTGCGAGAACGGTTTGAACACACGGCCCGAACGGCCACGGCCGCGCGGAGCAAAACGCTTCATCACGATGCCGTTGCCGACATGCGCCTCGGCAACGACGAGATCGTCGACATCGAGGTCATGGTTGTTCTCGGCATTGGCGATCGCCGATTCCAGGCACTTCTTGACGTCGACTGCGATCCGCTTGCGCGAGAACTGCAGGTCGGCGAGCGCAGCCGAAGCCTTGCGGCCGCGGATCAGCTGCGCCACCAGGTTGAGCTTCTGCGGGCTGACGCGCAGCATGCGGGCGACGGCCTTGGCCTCATTGTCCGCGAGGCTACGTTCGCGCTTTGGTTTGCTCATCGTCTAATCCTCAAGCCTTCTTGGCTTTCTTGTCGCCCGAGTGGCCGTGGAAGGTCCGGGTCGGCGAGAACTCGCCGAACTTGTGACCCACCATTTCCTCGTTGATCGCCACCGGCACATGCTTCTGGCCGTTGTAGACACCGAAGGTCAGGCCGACGAACTGCGGCAGGATGGTGGAGCGGCGGCTCCAGATCTTGATGACGTCGTGACGGCCGGACGCGCGCGCGGCATCTGCCTTCTTGAGCAGAGAACCCTCGACGAACGGGCCTTTCCAGACTGAACGAACCATGTCCGGCGTTCCTTACTTCTTCCGCTTGTGGCGGCTGAGGAGAATGAATTTGTTGGTCGACTTGTTGGTGCGGGTCTTCTTGCCCTTGGTCGGCTTGCCCCACGGAGTGACCGGGTGACGACCGCCCGAGGTACGACCTTCACCACCGCCGTGCGGGTGATCGATCGGGTTCATGACGACGCCGCGGTTATGCGGACGCCAGCCGAGCCAGCGGGTACGACCGGCCTTGCCGATCGAGATGTTCATGTGATCCGGGTTCGAGACCGCGCCGATCGTGCCGCGGCAACGGCCGTGCACGAGACGCTGCTCGCCCGAGTTCAGGCGGACGATCACGTAGTCCTGGTCGCGGCCGACGATCTGGGCATAGGTGCCGGCCGAACGCGCCAGCTGGCCGCCTTTGCCGATCTTCAGCTCGATGTTGTGCACGATCGTGCCGACCGGCATGTTGCCGAGCGGCATGACGTTGCCCGGCTTCACGTCGACATAGTTGCCGGCAACGACGGTGTCGCCCGCCGCCAGACGCTGCGGTGCCAGGATGTAAGCCAGCTCGCCGTCCTGATACTTGATCAACGCGATGAACGCGGTGCGGTTCGGATCGTACTCCAGCCGCTCCACGACCGCCGGCATGTCCACCTTGTCGCGGCGGAAGTCGACGGTGCGGTAGGCCTTCTTGTGGCCGCCGCCGCGGAAACGCACGGTGATGCGACCGGTGTTGTTGCGACCGCCATTGCCGAGCTTGCCCTCGGTCAGGGTCTTCACCGGCTTGCCCTTGTAGAGCGCCGAACGATCGACCATGACCAGCTGGCGCTGGCCCGGCGTCGTGGGATTGTAGGTTTTCAATGCCATCGTCGTTGCGCCTTATAGTCCGGTAGTCACGTCGATGCGGTGGCCCTCTTCAAGGGTCACGATCGCGCGCTTGGTGTCCGACTGCGAGCCGAGATTGCCGCGGAACACCTTGGTCTTGCCCTTGCGAACGAGAGTGTTGACGCTCTTCACCTTGACGTCGAACAGCTTCTCGACCGCTTCCTTGATCTGCGGCTTGGTGGCCTTGCCGGCGACCTTGAACAGCACCTTGTTGTGCTCGGAGGCGAGTGTCGCCTTTTCCGTCACGACAGGGGAGATGATGACGTCGTAGTGGCGCGGATCGATGTTCTTCATTTGAAGCGCGCCTCCAGCGCATCAACCGCAGCCTTGGTCAGCACCAGCTTCTGGCGGCGGAGAATGTCGTAGACGTTGATGCCCTGGATCGGCAGCACGTCGATGTTCGGGATGTTGCGGGCCGCGGTCGCGAAACCGACGTTCAGCTCGGCGCCGTCGATGATCAGCGCGTTGGTGAGCCCGAGGCCGGAGAAGTGACCGAGCAGCGCCTTGGTCTTGGCTTCCTTGACGGCGGCAGAGTCGATCACGACAAGCCCGCCGTCCTTGGCCTTGGCCGACAGCGCGTGCTTCAGCGCCAGCGCACGCACCTTCTTCGGCAGGTCGGTCGCATGGGAGCGAACCACCGGACCGAACGCACGGCCACCGCCGCGGAACTGCGGCACGCGGGCCGAGCCGTGACGGGCGCCGCCGGTGCCCTTCTGCTTGTACATCTTCTTGCCGGTGCGCCAGACGTCGGCGCGGCCCTGGGTCTTGTGGGTGCCGGCCTGGCGCTTGTTGAGCTGCCACTGCACGCAACGCTGGATAATATCCTTGCGCGGCTCAAGACCGAAGATCTCGTCCGACAGCTGAACCGAGCCAGCTTCCTTGCCTTCAAGGGTGGTGACTTTCAGTTCCATCTCACACGCCCTCCTTCTCGGCCGCAGCCTCGGCAGCCTCGCCGCCGGCAACCTTGAACTTGCCGGGCTTCGGCGCTTCCTTCGGAAGCGGCTTCTTCACCGCATCGCGCACCGAGATCCAGCCGCCCTTGGAGCCGGGAACGGCGCCTTCGACGAGGATCAGGCCGCGCTCGACGTCGGTCGAAACCACCCGCAGATTGAGCGTGGTGATGCGGTCGACGCCCATGTGACCGGGCATCTTCTTGTTCTTGAAGGTCTTGCCCGGATCCTGACGGCCGCCAGTCGAACCGATCGAACGGTGCGAGACCGACACACCGTGGGTGGCGCGCAGACCGCCGAAATTCCAGCGCTTCATGCCGCCGGCAAAGCCCTTACCGATCGAGGTGCCGGTCACGTCGACAAACTGGCCGACCACGAAATGGTCCGCCTGGATTTCAGCGCCGACCGGGATCAGCGCGTCCTCGGACACGCGGAATTCGGCGACCTTGCGCTTCGGTTCGACCTTGGCGACCGCGAACTGGCCGCGTTCGGCCTTGGGCATGTACACGGTCTTGCGGGCGCCCGAGCCGAGCTGAAGAGCGACGTAGCCGTTCTTCTCGGTCGTGCGGTGGCCCAGCACCTGGCAGTTGCCCAACTTCAGCACGGTCACAGGGATATGCTCGCCGGTCTCCGTAAAGACCCGCGTCATCCCGACCTTTTGTGCGATCACTCCGGAGCGCATCGGCGTGCTTCCTGTCTTTCTGTCCGCAAGCGGCGGACGTAAAAATCCAAAACCTTAGAGCTTGATCTCGACGTCGACACCGGCGGCCAGGTCGAGCTTCATCAGTGCATCGACGGTCTGCGGGGTCGGGTCGACAATGTCGAGAAGGCGCTTGTGAGTGCGCATCTCGAATTGCTCGCGGCTCTTCTTGTCAACGTGCGGCGAACGGTTGACGGTGAACTTCTCGATGCGGGTCGGCAGCGGAATCGGTCCGCGAACCTGCGCACCGGTGCGCTTCGCCGTGTTCACGATCTCACGGGTCGACGTATCGAGGATTCGATGGTCGAACGCCTTGAGACGGATGCGAATGTTTTGGCCGTTCATTGCCGTATCTCTTTCTTCGTCGCTCAATTAGCGAATAGCGAGTGGTGAGCGGCGGGTGGACGAACCCACCCGCTGCAACCTTGACTGATCCACCCTTACTCGATGATGGCGGCGACGACGCCGGCGCCGACGGTGCGGCCGCCTTCGCGGATCGCGAAGCGCAGCTTCTCTTCCATCGCGATCGGCACGATCAGGTGCACTTCCATCGCGATGTTGTCGCCCGGCATCACCATCTCGGTGCCTTCGGGCAGGTGCACAACGCCGGTCACGTCGGTGGTGCGGAAGTAGAACTGCGGACGATAGTTGGTGAAGAACGGGGTGTGACGACCGCCCTCTTCCTTGGTGAGGATGTAGGCCTCAGCCTTGAACTTGGTGTGCGGCTTGACCGAACCGGGCTTGCACAGCACCTGGCCACGCTCGACTTCCTCGCGCTTGGTGCCACGAAGCAGCGCACCGATGTTGTCGCCGGCCTGGCCCTGATCGAGCAGCTTGCGGAACATTTCGACGCCGGTGACGATGGTCTTCTGGGTGTCGCGGATACCGACGATCTCGATTTCCTCGCCGACCTTGATCACGCCGCGCTCGACACGGCCGGTGACGACGGTGCCGCGGCCCGAGATCGAGAACACGTCTTCAACCGGCATCAGGAACGGCTGGTCGATCGGACGCTCCGGCTGCGGAATGTACTCGTCGACATTCTTCATCAACTCGAGGATGGCGTCGTGGCCGAGCGTCTTGTCCTTGTCTTCGAGGGCGGCGAGCGCCGAGCCCTTGATGATCGGGATCTTGTCGCCCGGGAATTCGTACTTCGAGAGCAGCTCGCGGACTTCGAGCTCGACGAGCTCGAGGAGCTCCGGATCGTCGACCATGTCGCACTTGTTGAGGAACACGACGAGCGCGGGCACGCCGACCTGGCGGGCGAGCAGGATGTGCTCGCGGGTCTGCGGCATCGGGCCGTCAGCAGCCGACACGACCAGGATCGCGCCGTCCATCTGGGCAGCACCGGTGATCATGTTCTTCACGTAGTCGGCGTGGCCGGGGCAGTCGACGTGAGCGTAGTGGCGGTTCTTCGTCTCGTACTCGACGTGAGCGGTCGAGATCGTGATGCCGCGCGCCTTCTCTTCCGGCGCCTTGTCGATCTGGTCGTAGGCGGTGAACGTCGCGCCGCCGGTTTCTGCGAGCACCTTGGTGATCGCTGCGGTCAGCGAGGTCTTGCCATGGTCGACGTGACCGATGGTGCCGATGTTGCAGTGGGGCTTGTTACGTTCGAATTTAGCTTTGGCCATTTGACTCTCCGTTCAATCGTTGACTGCCATCAACGACAATCAGGCAAACTTCTTCTGGACTTCAGCCGACACGTTCGCCGGAGCTTCGGCATAGTGATCGAACTGCATTGTGAAGGTCGCGCGACCCTGGCTCATCGAGCGCAGGTTGTTCACGTAACCGAACATGTTCATGAGCGGCACCATCGCATTGATGACGTTGGCGTTGCCGCGCATGTCTTGACCCTGGATCTGGCCGCGCCGGGAATTCAGGTCGCCGATGACCGAGCCGGTGTAGTCTTCCGGGGTCACCACCTCGACCTTCATGATCGGCTCGAGCAGAACGGACTTGCCCTTCGTCAGCGCCTCGCGGAACGCAGCCCGCGATGCGATTTCGAACGCCAGCGCCGACGAGTCGACGTCGTGATACTTGCCATCGACCAGCTGCACCTTGACGTCCACCACCGGGAAGCCGGCAACGACGCCGGAGCCCATCACGCTGTTGAGGCCCTTTTCGACGCCGGGGATGTATTCCTTCGGAACCGCACCGCCGACGATCTTCGATTCGAACTCATAGCCCTTGCCGGGCTCGTTCGGCTCGACGACGATCGACACTTCGGCGAACTGACCGGTACCGCCGGTCTGCTTCTTGTGCGTGTACTTGACCTCGGCCTTCTTGGTCACGCGCTCGCGGAATGCCACCTGCGGCGCGCCGATGTTGGCATCGACCTTGTAGGTGCGCCTGAGAATGTCGACCTTGATGTCGAGATGGAGCTCGCCCATGCCCTTGAGAATGGTCTGTCCGGACTCCTGGTCGGTCGACACGCGGAAAGACGGATCTTCCGCGGCGAGCTTGGCAAGCGCCACGCCGAGCTTTTCCTGATCGGCCTTCGACTTCGGCTCGATCGCGATCTCGATCACCGGCTCCGGGAATTCCATCTTCTCGAGGATGACCGGCTTGTCGGGATCGCACAGCGTGTCACCGGTGCGCGCTTCCTTCAGGCCAGCCAGCGCGACGATGTCGCCGGCATAGGCTTCCTTGATGTCTTCGCGGTTGTTCGCATGCATCAGCAGCATGCGGCCGATACGCTCTTTCTTCTCGCGGGTCGAGTTCACCACGCCGGTGCCCGACTGCAGCACGCCGGAATAGATGCGGCAGAACGTGATGGTGCCGACGAAAGGATCGTCCATGATCTTGAACGCGAGCAGCGCCAGCGGCTCCTTGTCGTCCGCCTTGCGCACGACTTCGTTGCCGTCATCGTCGGTACCCTTGATCGCGGGCACGTCGATCGGCGACGGCAGGTAGTCGACGACGGCGTCGAGCAGCGGCTGCACGCCCTTGTTCTTGAACGCGGAGCCGCACAGCACGGGATAGAACGCACCGGTCAGCACGGCCTTGCGGATCAGGCGCTTCAGGGTCGCCTCGTCCGGCTCCTTGCCGTCGAGGAACGCAGCCAGGGCGTCGTCGTCGAGCTCGACGGCGGCTTCCACCATCTTCTCGCGATATTCCTTGGCCTGCTCGACCAGGTCTTCCGGGATGTCGACATAGTCGAACTTGGCGCCCAGCGATTCATCGTTCCAGACGATGCCCTTCATCTTCACGAGGTCGACGAGACCCTTGAAGTTGTTCTCGGCACCGATCGGCAGCTGGATCGCGATCGGCTTGGCGCCGAGGCGGTCAACGATGTCGGCCAGGCACTTGAAGAAGTCGGCACCGGTCTTGTCCATCTTGTTGGCGAAGACGATGCGCGGAACCTTGTACTTGTCGCCCTGGCGCCAGACGGTCTCGGTCTGCGGTTCGACGCCCTGGTTGGAATCGAGAACGCAAACGGCGCCGTCGAGCACGCGCAGCGAACGCTCGACCTCAATGGTGAAGTCGACGTGGCCGGGAGTGTCGATGATGTTCAGGCGCTTGCCGTTCCAGAACGCGGTGGTCGCAGCGGAGGTGATCGTGATGCCACGCTCCTGCTCCTGCTCCATCCAGTCCATCGTCGCGGCACCTTCGTGCACTTCGCCGATCTTATGGCTCTTGCCGGTGTAATACAGGATGCGCTCGGTGGTCGTGGTCTTGCCGGCGTCGATATGCGCCATGATACCGAAGTTGCGGTAGTCCTCGATGGCATGTTGGCGGGGCATGAGACTGTTCCTTAAATTCCGTTATTCGCCTTACCAGCGATAGTGCGAGAAGGCGCGGTTGGCTTCCGCCATCCGGTGCACGTCTTCACGCTTCTTCACGGCGTTGCCGCGATTGTTCGAGGCGTCGAGCAGCTCCGCCGAGAGGCGCTCCGTCATGGTCTTCTCGTTGCGCTCACGGGCGGCCGAGATCAGCCAGCGGATGCCGAGCGCCTGACGGCGCACCGAGCGGACTTCCACCGGGACCTGGTAGGTCGCGCCGCCGACGCGGCGGGACCGGACCTCGATGGTCGGCATCACGTTCTCGAGCGCCTGCTCGAACACGCCGAGCGGGGGCTGCTTGGTCTTGGCCTCGATCATGCCGAGCGCACCGTAGACGATGTTTTCGGCGACCGACTTCTTCCCGGCGTACATCACCGAGTTCATGAACTTCGTAATGATGATGTTCCCGAACTTGGGATCCGGAAGAACTTCACGCTTCTCAGCAGAATGGCGACGCGACATCTGATCGTTTCCCGCTTACTTCGGACGCTTCGCGCCGTACTTCGAACGACGCTGCTTACGGTTCTTGACGCCCTGGGTATCCAGCACGCCGCGGAGGATGTGGTAGCGCACGCCGGGCAAGTCCTTGACACGACCGCCGCGGATCATGACCACCGAGTGCTCCTGCAGGTTATGGCCCTCACCCGGGATGTAGCCGATCACCTCGAACCCGTTGGTCAGGCGCACCTTGGCGACCTTACGAAGCGCCGAGTTCGGCTTCTTCGGGGTCGTGGTGTAGACGCGCGTGCAAACGCCGCGCTTCTGCGGCGACTGCTGCAGCGCCGGCACCTTCTTGCGCGACTTCTGCACTTCACGTGGTTTTGCGATCAGCTGGTTGATCGTCGGCATGCAGCCTTCACCCTTTAGTTCGCGCGAAAACCTTAACTGGCTCCGCAAATTTCTTCTCAGGACTAGCCGTCCCGTACGGCCCGCTCGACGCGGAACAAGCACCCGCGCAAAGCGAAATCGCGCCAACCACTCATCGCTGAGCGGAAAGCGCATCGACGCCACAGAGGACCGCGATCCCGAACCGTTCAGCGTTCGCTGTTCGGTCCGCCACCGAGGTCATGCATCCGAATTCACTCTCAAGAGGACGTGCTCAAGAGAACTAAAATCGTCCTGGCATTGCCTAGCTATCATCGACAGCGTTTGAGCGGCATTCGTCGAGGTTGGTGCCCGTCCGGCGCCAAAAAGGGCCTTTGGGTGTTCCGTTCCGACGCTGGCGTAGCTCACCGCCTGTCGTTAAGTGGCCGGGTTGTATAAGCGAGAGATTGTGAAGTCAAGCAAAACGACAGCCAAAGAAACGCCTCTGGCGCTTGCAGATTTCGCATTTCGCCGGCGCTCCACGCGCGACGAAACATGACGGTCGCCGCACCCTACCTCGCTCGGCCGAGTCGGCGGCGCACCGAATTATACCCGGATATAATAAGGCTGGAAACAACTCTCCACAACTTAGTCCTGAAGGCAAACTTCGAAACTAAGCCTTTATTTGCCATTCGCAGCGCAAAAATCGGGGTCGACGGCCACGGAAACCCTCATGCGCTACACCGACATCGCGATCATCGGCGGAGGTCTTGCGGGCTCGACCGCAGCGGCCATGCTCGGCCGTGCCGGGATTCCGACCCTCCTGATCGACCCCCACCAAGTGTATCCGTTCGACTTCCGCGTCGAAAAGATCGGCGGTGACCTCCAGCTTGAGCGATTCGTCAGGACCGGCGTTGCCGAATCCGTGCTCCGTTCGGCGACGCTGGACGGCGAGAACTGGATCGCGCGATTCGGCCGTCTGCTCGACCGGCAGCCGAGCCGGCAATACGGCATCATGTACGACGCGCTGATCGCAGCGATTCGAAACGAAATCGCGGGACCGGCGGAATTCATCTGCGACAAGGCAGTCAATGTCGCGACCAGCTCCGAACGGCAGCGGCTCGTGCTTTCAAGCGGCGAGGAGATCTCGGCGCGCCTCGTGGTGCTCGCCAACGGCCTGAACGTCGGGCTGCGCCGGATGCTCGGCATCGAGCGGCTGGTCACGAGCTTTTGCCACTCGATCTCGATCGGTTTCGATTTCGTTCCGGTGGGCCGCCCCGCCTTCCCGTTCGCGGCCATGACCTATTTCTCGGAGCGGCCGAGCGACCGCATCCCCTACATCACCCTATTTCCGGTCGGGAACCGGATGCGCGCCAACCTCTTCACCTATCGCCAGGCCGACGATCCCTGGCTGCGGGCAATGCGCCGCAATCCGGTCGAGACGCTGAGCGCCGCGCTGCCGCGACTGCGCCGGCTCACCGGCGAGTTCGACGTCGCCGGCGACGTCAAGATCAGGCCCGCGGACGTCTATGTCAGCACTGGGCATCGGCAGGCCGGCGTCGTGCTGGTCGGAGATGCCTTCGCCAGCACCTGCCCTGTCACCGGTACCGGGACCGACAAGGTATTCACCGACGTGGCTCAGCTCTGCAACGTCCACATCCCGGCTTGGCTTTCGACCGACGGCATGGGCGAGGAGAAGATCACCGCGTTCTACGACGATCCGGTCAAGGCGGAATGCGACGCCTGGTCGAACGCCAAGGCATTCAACTTCCGTGAAGTCTCGATCGGCAGCGGGCCTTACTGGCAAGCCCAGCGCTGGGCGCGCTTTCTCGGCTATCTCGGGCGGGGCTGGCTGCGCCGCCTGCACAGCTCGCCGGCGGCATCGTCAGCGGCACGGCCGGCCAGTCGCTTCCGGCAGCGTCCGCACGCCGCAGACAGGGCGTAAAGGCCAGATCCGCCGAAGCTCGCGGCCGGCCGTCACCCACGACGTGGCGCGGGCCTCACGCCTCTTCATCCTCGTCTTCGTCCTCATCTTCATCATCGTCCGCGTCGTCGTCATCCTCGTCGTCCGCGTCGTGATGCACATGTCCCTGGTCGTCCCACAACTTGCGGTAGACGCCATTCTGGGCCAGCAGCTCCTCGTGCGAGCCGCGTTCGATCGCCCTGCCGCCGGAGATCACGATGATCTCGTCCATCTCCACCACCGAGGTCAGGCGATGCGTCGACCAGATCATGGTGCGGCCCTCGGCGACCTTGAGCAGCGTGCGGTTGATCGCAGCCTCCGTGGTCTGGTCGAGCGCCGAGGTCGCCTCGTCGAGCAGCAGCACGGACGGATTGCGGATGATCGCGCGCGCGATCGCGATGCGCTGGCGCTGCCCGCCGGACAGCGTATCGCCGCGCTCGCCGACCGGCGTGTCGTATCGCTGCGGCAGGCTCATGATGTAGCGATGGATTTCGGCCTTCCTGGCGGCGTCCTCGACCTCCGCGTCGGTCGCGCCTTCCTTGCCGAGCCGGATGTTCTCGCGGATCGACATGTTGAACAGCATGTTCTCCTGGAACACGACCGCCATGTTCGCCCGCAGCGACTCGCGCGTCACCCGGCGGATGTCGACGCCGTCGATCGCGACGCGGCCCTCGTCCGGCACGTAGAGCCGCAGGATCAGGTTGATCAGCGTGCTCTTGCCGGATCCGCTGGGGCCGACGATCGCAATGCTCTTGCCGGCATTGAGCTTGAGGCTGAGATTGTCGAGCACCGGCGTCTGCGCCCCCTCATACTGGAAGGTGACGCGGTCGAACGAGATGTCGTTGGTGATGCGCGGCAGATCCGGCGCCCCCGGACGGTCGGCGCCGCGGGTCGGCTCGTCGAGCAGTTCCTGGATGTGCCGCACCGCCGCCGCCGACGAGATCGACACCGGAATGAAATGCATGAGATGGGCGATGTTGTAGGACACCTCCCAGAATGCGCTCTCGAAGGTCACGAAGGTGCCGACCGTGATCTGTCCCTTGGTCGCGAGGTAGGCGCCGATCGCCAGCACCACGAGGTGGAGCAGCAGCACCGCGATGGTGACGGTGCGCTCCACCATGGTCGACAGGAACATCGCTGAGGCGGCCTTGGCGCGGACGTCGCGGTTCCGCAGCGTGAACCAGCCGAGCGCCCGGCGCTGCAGGTTGAACGCCTTCACAACGGCCTGCGCGGCGACGTTCTCCTGCACCATTCCGAGCAGCGCGGCTTCGTTCTGCTTCTGCTCGTAATTGGCCTGCACCGCCTTCGGCGTCAGGATGCGCGGCCCGATCAGCGTAATCGGAAACACCAGCAGGGCGACCACGGCAAGCTGCCAGTTCAGGAACAGCATCAGGATGATGCCGGCGACCAATTCGAGGCCCGGCAGCGCCGCGCTGTTGGCGAAGGTCTTGACCGAGCCCTCGAAGGCCGCGAGATCGATCGAGAAGCGCGACAGGATCTCGCCGCGCTTGGTGCGCGCGAAATAGGCCGAGGGCAGGTTCTGGACGTGATCGAAGATTCGCGTCCGGACGTCGGCGATGATGCCGGCGGCCAGCCGTGCATCCCAGCGCTCGTACCAGACCGCGATGATCGAGGTGACGATGCCGGCGACCGCCAGCACGCCGAGGATCTTGTAGAGCGCCTGGAAATCCTCCTCGCCGAGCGCGTCGTCGATCAGGAATTTCAGGCTGAGCGGCATGATGACGTTGAACAACGTCTCGACCAGCACGCCGATGGCGACACAGGCGAGCGGCCCCTTGTAATTCGCCAGGATCGGCCTGACGAAGCCAAAGATCGTGGAGAGCGCGCCGGCGGCTTCCTTGGCGGTGAAGACGACGAGGTCCTCGTCATCATCATCGTCATCGAGCTCGAACTCGTCGTCCTCGTCTTCTTCCTCGTCATCAGGCGGCGCCGCGGCGGGCTTCGCGGAGGCGGTTGCCGCAGGCGGATCGGCCGCGGCGGCTGGCTTCTTCTTCAGCTCGGGATCTTCGGCCGCCGATCGATTCGGATCGTCTGATGCAGGAGGTCTTGGCGCCATGAAACCAACCGATGCTCCACGGCCGGCATGACCGCAAATCGAAACCGCAGCGGCGAACGCTGCGGCGGCGATCCTATGCGATCACGATGAATTCGGCAAAGCGTTTGGAACGGCCGGCGCGCGCCACACGTTCCGGTCGATTCGGGATCACCGCACTGTTGCCGTTTGACAATTGGTTGACGCAAGGCCGATCGCCCTGCGCCAGGTGCCGCCGGTCGCTTCCGCTAGAGCTAGTCGTCGAGGTCGGATTCGACCTTGTCGAAGAAGGAATAGCGCAGGCTGTCGGAGTCGGCGTACCACTGCCCCGGCCCCTTGTTGGCGGCCAGCGTCAGCGTCCACAGCGCATCGGTGCAGTCGCGACGGTGCATCGACAGGTCGAAGCCGTTGCCGAAGAACAATTCCGACCACTCCCACCAGGTGCCGAGCTTCTTCACCCCGCGCAGCAGGTCGTAGCGATCGATCACCGCCGGCGCCATGTCCGAGGTCACCGACGCAAACACGACGCCGGTCTTGACCACGCGGTTGAGCTCGCGCACCCCGCGCACGACCTGCTTCTCGCCGAGATGGCACAGCGAGGTCTCGAACACGAAGTCGAACTCGTTGTCCTTGAACGGCATGTCGGCGATCGAGCCGAGCTTGTTGTACTTCTTGAGCGCCTTCGGCGTCTTGCCGTGGATGTAGCGGTTGTTCTCGATGCCCCAGGCATCGATGCCTCGCTCGCGCAGCGCGCCGACCAATTCGCCGCTCGCGGAGCCGGCGATCAGGAGCTTGTAGCCCTTCGCCCTGCCCCAGACCGTCTTGATCAGGTCCGTCATATAGGCCGGGTCGGTGAAGTTCTGCCAGACTTCGCCGTAGGGGCCGGCGCCGCGATAATTGTCGAAATAGTTGCGATCGATCTTGTCGGACAGCTCGCCGCTCTCCTGCTCGCGGGCGCGGCGCAACCGCATCATCTCGGTAACGACGATATCGGTCGCGGCGTCGGAGGAATCGAGCAGTCCGTTCAGCGTCGAATCGAACAGATAGTCGCCAACCACGACGATGCCGGGGTGATCCTTCGGCCCGGGACGGTGGTTGGTCATGACGTCGCGCACCGGCAGGCCGCCCGGCAGCGCGTTGACCGACGACAACCAGCGATGGATCTTGCCCTCGAGGAAATGCGCGCGCGCATCGCCGAGCGAGGCCGGCAGCGACTTCAGCGCGGCGTCGATCAGTTCCTCGTCGCTGAGATTCGCGAAGGCGAGCGCGTCGGAGCCCGCGATCAGCCAGTTCAGCACGCCGTGCTTGCCGACATCGTGGCGCGCGCCCTCATTATAGATGCAGCAGCCGCCGAACGATTCCGACATGAACCAGGCACCCGGGATCTTCTCGCCCCAGAACGGCTCGTCGAACAGGATCGAGACGCGCAGATAGTGCGCGGGACGATCGAAATAGGCGACGTGCTTGACCATCGACTTGCGCAGCGTCTCGCCGTCCCAGCGCATGGTCGCGAGCCAGGAGTGCGGCAGGCAGACCAGCACCAGATCGAAGTCGCGCGTCTCCGGCCCCTTGCCGTTCATCATGTTGAGCTGGTAGCGGCCGCTTTCGGTCTTGCCGACCTTGAGAACGCGATGGTTGAGCTGGATGTCGGCGTTGACTTCCGAGCGCAGGCAATCGACCAGCTGCTCGTTGCCGTTCTGGATCGAATACAGGCCGATATAGCCGTCGACATCCATCACATAGTTCTTCAGCGCGTTGAGGCCGTTGGTGTTGTGGCTCTCGGTCGCGAGGTCGGAGCGCGCCATCACCTTGAAGAACCGCTTGGCGGTCACGTCCTCGACTTCCTCGTCGAGGACCTGCTCGGCGGTCTTGTAGGCCCAGGGGTGCTCGTTGTCGTGGGCACCGACGCCCTCGTAGTATTCGATCGGCGACACCAGCTCGCTGCAGCGCTTGCGGAACGCCTCGATCGCGGCCGCGGTCTTCGCACCGTATTTGCGGCGCATGCCGGGGACGTCGGCGAGCAGCTCGCCATCGAGCTGCACCTGCTCGGCATCCATCGGGATCGTCTGCAGGCCGAAATGCTGGATCAGCTCGCGCAGCGGGTCCGGTCCCGTCATCGAGTAATCGTAGATCTCGGCGACACCGGCCTCATACATCGCAGGCGCCGTGTCGAATTTGCGCGTGACAATCTTGCCGCCGAGGCGGTTCGACGCCTCGAAGATGGTGACGCGACAGAGGTCGCCAAGTTTGCGCTTCAAATACCAGGCGCTCATCAGCCCCCCGGGGCCGCCGCCTACGATAGCCAAGTCAAGCATATGAATTCCGTCGTCTCCGGCAGCCAAACAGCCGGTCTAAGTCACCCTAGCAAAGGCACTTTTTTGCCTGAAGGAAAGATGAACAAACTGCGTCCCTGCACCGCAGCAGGGAAAGAAAGCAGCAAAAAGGCCGGCTAAACGCCGGCCTTTTCGTCGTTACCGTAGTCTTGCGGGTGCCTATTCCGCGGGCGGCAGCGCCAGCGGCTCCGCTTCCGGAGCCGTCGGCACGATCGCGGCCTGCTGCTTCTCGCGCTCGTCGAGGATCAGCTTGTCGCGCTTGACCGCGACTTCGCGGATCCGCGCCATCGAGGCACCGGTGCCGGCCGGGATCAGGCGGCCGACAATGACGTTCTCCTTGAGGCCTTCGAGCGGGTCCACCTTGCCGTTGACGGCAGCTTCGGTGAGCACGCGCGTGGTCTCCTGGAACGACGCCGCCGAGAAGAAGGAGCGGGTCTGCAAGCTCGCCTTGGTGATGCCGAGCAGAACCGGCGTACCCGTGGCGGGCTTCTTGCCCTCTTCCTTGGCCTTGGTGTTGAGCGCGTCGAACTCGATCTTGTCGACCTGCTCGCCCGAGATCATGTCGGTGTCGCCCTGATCGGTGACTTCCACCTTCTGCAGCATCTGCCGGACAATCACCTCGATGTGCTTGTCGTTGATGAGCACGCCCTGCAACCGGTAGACCTCCTGGATTTCGTTGACCAGATAGGCAGCGAGCTCCTCGATGCCCTTGATCGCCAGGATGTCGTGCGGCGCCGGATTGCCTTCGACGATGAAATCGCCCTTTTCGACGATGTCGCCGTCCTGAAGGTGGATGTGCTTGCCCTTCGGGATCAGGTACTCGCGCGGCTCCTCGGTCTTATCCATCGGCTCGATAGAGATGCGGCGCTTGTTCTTGTAGTCGCGGCCGAAGCGGATCGTTCCCGCGGTCTCCGCGATGATCGCCGCATCCTTCGGCTTGCGAGCCTCGAACAGTTCCGCCACCCGCGGCAGACCGCCGGTGATGTCACGCGTCTTGGCGCTCTCGGTCGAGATACGCGCCAGGATGTCGCCGTGCATCACCTTCGCGCCGATGTCGACCGACAGAATGGCGTCGACCGACAGCATGTAGCGGGCATCGCCGCCACGCGCGAGCTTCATCACCTTGCCGTCCTTGCCCTTGACCACGATGGCCGGACGGAGGTCCGAACCGCCGCGCGTCGTGCGCCAGTCGATGACCACGCGCTTGGCGATACCGGTGGACTCGTCGAGCGTTTCCGAGATCGACTGACCTTCGACCAGATCCTCGAAACCGATCGTGCCCTCGACTTCGCTCAGCACCGGGCGGGTATAGGGATCCCACTCCGCGATGCGCTGGCCGCGCTTGACCATGTCGCCTTCGTCGACGTGCATCTTCGAACCGTACTGAATACGGTGGGTTGCACGCTCGGTGCCGTCGGCATCGACGATCGCAACGACCATGTTGCGCACCATCGCGACCAGATTGCCCTCGCTGTTGCGGGCGATCGCCTTGTTCCTGATCACGATCTTGCCGTCGAAGTTCGATTCGACGAACGACTGCTCGTTGAGCTGGGCGGCGCCGCCGATGTGGAACGTGCGCATCGTCAGCTGCGTACCGGGCTCACCGATCGACTGCGCCGCGATGACGCCGACGGCCTCACCGTGGTTGACCGGGGTGCCGCGAGCCAGATCGCGGCCGTAGCACTTGGCGCAGATGCCGTTGATCAGCTCGCAGGTCAGTGCCGAGCGGATCTTCACTTCCTGGATGCCGGCCTGATGGATCGCGTCGACATGGGTCTCCTCCATCAACGTGTCGCGCTTGACGACAATCTCGTTGGTGGCGGGATCGCGCACGTCATCGCAGGCCGTACGGCCCAGAATGCGCGAGCCGAGCGAGGCAACGACCGTGCCCGCATCGACGATCGCGCGCATCTTGATGCCGAGCTTGGTGCCGCAGTCGGTCTGCGTGATGATGCAGTCCTGCGCGACGTCGACCAGACGGCGCGTCAGGTAGCCGGAGTTCGCGGTCTTCAACGCGGTGTCCGCGAGGCCCTTGCGGGCGCCGTGGGTCGAGTTGAAGTACTCAAGCACCGACAGACCTTCCTTGAAGTTGGAAATGATCGGCGTCTCGATGATCTCGCCCGACGGCTTGGCCATCAGGCCGCGCATGCCGGCGAGCTGACGCATCTGGGCCGGCGAACCACGCGCACCGGAGTGCGCCATCATGTAGATGGAGTTCACTTCGGCTTCCGCTCCGCTCGCCGTCTTCTTGACGGAGGAGATCTCCTTCATCATCGCCTTGGCGACTTCTTCACCGGCCTTCGACCAAGCGTCGACGACCTTGTTGTACTTCTCGCCGTGGGTGATCAGGCCGTCATTGTACTGCTGCTCGAAATCCTTCGCCAGCGTACGGGTCTGGTCCACGATCTTCCACTTCGACGCCGGCACGACCATGTCGTCCTTGCCGAACGAGATGCCCGCCTTGAAGGCGTTGTAGAAGCCGAGCGCCATGATGCGGTCGCAGAAGATCACCGTCTCCTTCTGACCGCAGTGACGGTAGACCTGGTCGATCACGCCGGAGATCTCGCGCTTGGTCATCAGCTTGTTGATGATATCGTACGAGATCTTGGTGCTCTTCGGCAGCAGGTTACCGAGCATGACGCGGCCCGCGGTGGTTTCGATCCAGCGCTTGGACAGCTTGCCTTCCTCGTCGAGGCCTTCCCACCGGTACTTGATCTTGGTGTGGAGGTGGATGACCTTCGAATGCAGGGCGTGCTCGAGCTCGGCCATGTCGCCGAAGATCTTGCCCTCGCCGGGCAGCCCTTCGCGCATGATCGACACGTAGTAGAGGCCGAGCACGATGTCCTGCGACGGCACGATGATCGGCTGGCCGTTCGCGGGATGCAGGATGTTGTTGGTCGACATCATCAGGACGCGCGCTTCCAGCTGCGCTTCGAGCGACAGCGGAACGTGCACGGCCATCTGGTCGCCGTCGAAGTCGGCGTTGAAGGCGGCGCAGACCAGCGGATGCAGCTGGATCGCCTTGCCTTCGATCAGCACCGGCTCGAACGCCTGGATGCCCAGGCGATGCAGCGTCGGCGCGCGGTTGAGCAGCACCGGATGCTCGCGGATCACCTCATCGAGGATATCCCAGACCTCCGGACGCTCCTTCTCGACCAGCTTCTTGGCCTGCTTCACCGTGGTGGACAGGCCCTTGGCGTCGAGCCGCGAGTAGATGAACGGCTTGAACAGCTCGAGCGCCATCTTCTTCGGCAAGCCGCACTGATGCAGGCGCAGCTCCGGACCGACCACGATCACCGAACGGCCCGAATAGTCGACGCGCTTGCCGAGCAGGTTCTGACGGAACCGGCCCTGCTTGCCCTTCAGCATGTCGGCGAGCGACTTCAGCGGACGCTTGTTGGCTCCGGTGATGACGCGGCCGCGGCGGCCGTTGTCGAACAGCGCGTCGACGGCCTCCTGCAACATGCGCTTTTCGTTGCGGATGATGATGTCAGGCGCACGCAGCTCCATCAGCCGCTTCAAGCGGTTGTTGCGGTTGATGACGCGGCGATACAGGTCGTTGAGGTCCGAGGTCGCGAACCGGCCGCCGTCGAGCGGCACCAGCGGACGCAGGTCCGGCGGAATTACCGGCACGACCGTCATGATCATCCATTCCGGCTTGTTGCCGGAAACGCGGAAGGCCTCGACGATCTTCAGCCGCTTGGCGAGCTTCTTGTGCTTGATGTCGGAGTCGGTCTCCGCCATGTCGGCACGCAGCGTCGCCTCGAGCTTCTCGAGCTCGAGCCCCTTGAGCAGCTCGCGGATCGCCTCCGCGCCGATCATGGCGGTGAAGGAATCCTGGCCGTACTCGTCCTGCGCCTTCAGATACTCGTCTTCCGACAGCAGCTGACGGTCCTTCAGCGCGGTGAGACCCGGCTCGAGCACGACGTAGTATTCGAAGTACAGGATCCGCTCGAGATCCTTCAGCGTCATGTCGAGCAGAAGGCCGATGCGCGACGGCAGCGACTTCAGGAACCAGATGTGGGCGACCGGCGCGGCCAGCTCGATATGGCCCATGCGCTCGCGCCGGACGCGCGACAGCGTCACCTCGACCGAGCACTTCTCGCAGATGATCCCCTTGTACTTCATCCGCTTGTACTTGCCGCACAAGCACTCGTAGTCCTTGATCGGCCCGAAGATGCGCGCGCAGAACAGGCCGTCACGCTCCGGCTTGAACGTGCGGTAGTTGATGGTCTCCGGCTTCTTGATCTCGCCATACGACCAGGACAGAATCTTCTCCGGAGACGCGATCGAAATCCGGATCTGGTCGAAGACCTGGGCCGGCGTCGTCGGATTGAAAAGATTCATAATCTCTTGATTCATGGTCTTCTCCTCGCGTGCCGATCGTCACCGGCAGCAAATTCGAAACTTTTATTCAGAGCGCGCTCCTCTCAACGTCCGAGCGGAGTGCGAAGGCCCGGCGCGTTCCGCGCCGGGCATGATCGCAGCGTTACTCGGCCGCTTCCGACGTCGACGCCGGTCCCACCTTGGAATTGTGCAGGTCGACGTTGAGGCCGAGCGAGCGCATTTCCTTGACCAGCACATTGAACGATTCCGGAATACCGGCCTCGAAGGTGTCGTCGCCGCGCACGATCGCCTCGTACACCTTGGTACGGCCGGCGACGTCGTCCGACTTCACGGTCAGCATCTCCTGCAGCGTGTAGGCGGCGCCGTAGGCTTCCAGCGCCCAGACCTCCATTTCGCCGAAGCGCTGGCCGCCGAACTGCGCCTTGCCGCCCAGCGGCTGCTGGGTGACGAGCGAGTATGGACCGATCGAACGCGCGTGGATCTTGTCGTCCACGAGGTGGTGCAGCTTGAGCATATAGATGTAGCCCATCGTCACCTTGCGATCGAACTGATCGCCGGTGCGGCCGTCATAGACGGTCGACTGGCCGGAGGCGTCGAAGCCGGCAAGCTTCAGCATCTCCTCGATGTCGGCCTCCTTGGCGCCGTCGAACACCGGGGTGGCGATCGGCACGCCGTGGCTCAGATTGCGGCCGAGCTCGACCAGCTCGCTGTCGTTCAGCGACTTGATGGTTTCGTCCTCGCCATAGATCTTCTTCAGGGTCTCGCGCAGCGGCTTGAGATCCTGCTTCTGATAGTAGGCGTCGATGGTCTGGCCAATGCGCTTGCCGAGGCCGGCGCACGCCCAACCGAGATGCGTCTCAAGGATCTGACCGACGTTCATGCGCGAGGGCACACCGAGCGGATTGAGCACGATGTCGGCATGCGTACCATCCTCGAGGAACGGCATGTCCTCGATCGGCACGATCTTCGACACCACACCCTTGTTGCCGTGACGGCCGGCCATCTTGTCGCCGGGCTGGATCTTGCGCTTCACCGCGACGAAGACCTTGACCATCTTCATCACGCCGGGCGGCAGCTCGTCGCCACGCTGCAGCTTCTCGACCTTGTCGAGGAAGCGCTGCTCGAGGCCCTTCTTCGACTCGTCGTACTGCTTCCGCATGGCCTCGATCTCGGCCATCAGCTTGTCGTTCGGCGAGGCGAACAGCCACCACTGCGACTTCGGATACTCGTCGAGCACCGCACGGGTGATCTTGGTATCCTTCTTGAAGCCCTTCGGGCCGGCGATGCCCTGGCGGTTCTCCAGCAGCTCGGCGAGGCGGTTGTAGACGTTGCGGTCCAGGATCGCCTGCTCGTCGTCGCGGTCCTTGGCCAGACGCTCGATCTCCTCGCGCTCGATCGCCAGCGCACGCTCGTCCTTGTCGACGCCGTGGCGGTTGAACACGCGGACTTCCACGATGGTGCCCTGCACACCGGGAGGCACGCGCAGCGAGGTGTCGCGGACGTCGGAGGCCTTCTCGCCGAAGATGGCGCGGAGCAGCTTCTCTTCCGGCGTCATCGGGCTCTCGCCCTTCGGCGTGATCTTGCCGACCAGGATGTCGCCGGCGCGGACTTCCGCACCGATGTAGACGATACCGGCTTCGTCGAGGTTCTTCAGCGCTTCTTCCGAAACGTTCGGAATGTCGCGGGTGATTTCCTCAGGACCGAGCTTGGTGTCGCGGGCCATCACCTCGAATTCCTCGATGTGGATCGAGGTGAATACGTCATCCTTCACGATCCGCTCGGAGAGCAGGATCGAGTCTTCGAAGTTGTAGCCGTTCCACGGCATGAACGCGACCAGCACGTTGCGGCCGAGCGCGAGCTCGCCGAGATCGGTCGACGGACCGTCAGCGATGATGTCGCCCTTCTTGACGATGTCGCCGACCTTCACCAGCGGACGCTGGTTGATGCAGGTCGACTGGTTGGAGCGCTGGTACTTCATCAGCCGGTAGATATCGACGCCCGACTTGGTCGGATCGAGATCTTCGGTGGCGCGGATCACGACGCGGGTGGCGTCGATCTGGTCGATCACGCCCGAGCGGCGCGCGGCAATCGCCGCGCCCGAGTCACGGGCGACCACGCCTTCCATGCCGGTGCCGACGAACGGCGCCTCGGCGCGAACCAGCGGCACCGCCTGGCGCTGCATGTTCGAGCCCATCAGCGCGCGGTTGGCGTCGTCGTTCTCGAGGAACGGGATCAGCGCCGCGGCGACCGAAACCAGCTGCTTCGGCGACACGTCCATGTAGTCGACCTTGTCCGGCGTCACCGGCAGCACCTCGCCGGCGTGACGGCAGACCACGAGGTCGTCGGTGAAGCGGCCCTTGGCATCGAGCGGCACGTTGGCCTGCGCGACGCGGTAGCGACCCTCTTCCATCGCCGACAGATAGACCACCTCGTCGGTGACGCGGCTGTCCTTGATCTTGCGATAGGGCGTCTCGACGAAGCCGTACTTGTTGACGCGCGCGAACGTCGCCAGCGAGTTGATCAGGCCGATGTTCGGGCCTTCCGGGGTTTCGATCGGGCAGATGCGGCCGTAATGCGTCGGATGCACGTCGCGGACTTCGAAGCCGGCACGCTCGCGGGTCAGACCGCCCGGGCCAAGCGCCGACAGGCGCCGCTTGTGGGTGATTTCCGACAGCGGGTTGGTCTGGTCCATGAACTGCGAGAGCTGCGAGGAACCGAAGAACTCGCGCACAGCGGCGGCCGCGGGCTTGGCGTTGATCAGGTCCTGCGGCATCACGGTGTCGATATCGACACTCGACATGCGCTCCTTGATCGCGCGCTCCATGCGGAGCAGGCCGATCCGGTACTGGTTCTCCATGAGCTCGCCGACCGAGCGCACCCGGCGGTTGCCGAGGTGGTCGATGTCGTCGATCTCGCCCTTGCCGTCGCGCAGGTCGACCAGCGTCTTGATCACCGCCAGGATGTCTTCCTTGCGCAGCGTGCGATGGGTGTCGGGCGCATCGAGCTCGAGGCGCATGTTCATCTTGACGCGACCGACCGCGGAAAGGTCGTAGCGCTCGGAATCGAAGAACAGCGACTGGAACATCGCCTGCGCCGAATCCAGCGTCGGCGGCTCGCCCGGACGCATCACGCGGTAGATGTCGAACAGCGCGTCCTCACGCGTCATGTTCTTGTCGGCCGACAGCGTGTTGCGGATGTAGGCGCCGACATTGACGTGGTCGATGTCGAGCAGCGGCAGGTCCTTGTAGCCCTGCTCGTTCAACACCTTGAGCGACTTCTCGGTGATCTCCTCGCCCGCCTCGGCGTAGATTTCACCGGTCTTCGGGTTGACGAGGTCCTCGGCGAGATAGTTGCCGACGAGCTCCTCGTCCGACATGCGCAGCGCCTTCAGGCCTTTTTCCTGCATCTGACGCGCGCTGCGCACGGTCAGCTTCTTGCCGGCCTCGAGCACCACCTTACCGGTGTCGGCGTCGATCAGGTCGTTGATGGTCGAGTAGCCGCGGAAGCGGTTGGCGTCGAACGGCACGCGCCATCCGTCCTTGGTCCGCTTGTAGGTGATCTTCTTGTAGAAAATCGACAGGATCTGCTCGCCATCGAGACCGAGCGCGTACATCAGCGAAGTCACGGGCAGCTTGCGGCGGCGGTCGATGCGCGCGAACACGATGTCCTTGGCGTCGAATTCGATGTCGAGCCAGGAACCGCGATACGGAATCACGCGCGCGGCAAACAACAGCTTGCCGGACGAGTGGGTCTTGCCCTTGTCGTGATCGAAGAACACGCCGGGCGAACGGTGCATCTGCGAGACGATGACGCGCTCGGTGCCGTTGACGACGAAGGTGCCGTTCATCGTCATGAGCGGGATGTCGCCCATGTAGACGTCCTGCTCCTTGATGTCCTTCACCGACTTGGCGCCGGTTTCCTCGTCGATATCGAACACGATCAGGCGCAGCGTCACCTTGAGCGGCGCAGCGAAGGTCATGCCGCGCTGGCGGCACTCGTCGACGTCATATTTCGGCTGCTCGAACTCGTAGCGGACGAATTCGAGCATCGAGGTGCCGGAGAAATCCGAGATCGGAAATACCGAGCGGAACACCGCCTGCAGGCCCTCGTCGAGGCGCCCGCCGACAGGCTCGTCAACCATCAGGAACTGGTCATAGGATGCCTTCTGAACCTCGATGAGGTTCGGCATCTCGGCGACTTCCTTGATGTGACCGAAAAACTTGCGTACGCGTTTGCGACCGGTGAATGTCTGCTGCGCCATCATGGCCTCTCATTTTCGTCGCCTTTGTGGGGCGAACCTTCCGGACGCGACTGCCATCGCCCCCGGGTTGAATTTCGGATCGCCCCGAAGGAACGAAACGCAAAGTCAGGAATTAAATCCCCGGCTCGGCCTCCGTCGCCTTCAAAACGCAAAGCGACGCGCGGGGCGCATCACTGCACCCGCCCGTCCAAACGTTCCGCTTTACGGACTGAAAAAGCCCGAAATCTGACTGTCTCCCAACGGCTTCCGCCGAGAGCCCTGCCGCCCCCGCCGCCTACCGTGTTTTTCCGCTGCCAACCCGATATGGGATGGCAATAAAGGAGATTCGAGGGTTAAGTCCACGGATCCCCACACTTTTTTGTGTCCGGCGCACTACGCGACAACCTGTCGCACGCCGTTTGCATGGCCCGGGAGCGCCCTGCGGCGCTCCCGGATCGCGCATTACTTGAGCTCAACCTTGGCGCCAGCCTTCTCGAGCTGGGCCTTGATCTTGTCGGCTTCGTCCTTGTTGACGCCTTCCTTGACTGGCTTCGGAGCGCCTTCGACGAGGTCCTTGGCTTCCTTCAGGCCCAGGCCGGTGATGGCGCGGACTTCCTTGATGACCTCGATCTTCTTGTCGCCGGCGGCAGCCAGCACGACGGTGAAGTCGGTCTTCTCTTCAGCCGGAGCAGCGGCAGCGCCACCGGCAGCCGGGCCGGCAACCGCGACGGCGGCAGCGGCGGACACGCCCCACTTTTCTTCGAGGAGCTTGGCGAGTTCGGCCGCTTCGAGCACGGTGAGGCTCGAGAGGTCGTCGACGATTTTCTGCAAGTCAGCCATTGATCTGTTTCCTTAAACGTTTGGTTCGAACCAGGTTTTGAGATTAGCGAAGGGTCAGGCCGCTTCGCTCTTTGAGGCATGAGCCTGAATGACGCGTGCGAGCTTGGCCGCAGGCGCATTCGAGAGCTGAGCGAGCTTGGTCGCCGGCGCCACGATGAGGCCCACGATCTTGCTGCGCAGTTCGTCGAGCGACGGCAGTGAGGCAAGCGCCTTCACGCTGTCGACATTCAGGACGGTTTTACCCATCGAGCCGCCAAGGATGACGAACTTTTCGTTCGCCTTGGCGAATTCGACGGCAACCTTTGGCGCCGCGACCGGATCGTTTGAAGTAGCGATCACAGTCGGCCCCTTCAGCAGGGAACCAATGGCAGCGACGTCAGTGCCTTCAAGAGCAATTTTGGCGAGACGGTTCTTCGAGACCTTCACCGACGCACCCGCCTGCTTCATCTGCATGCGCAGCTTCTGCATCTGGGCCACGGTGAGGCCGGAATAGTGAGCGACGATCGCAACGCTCGTGGCCTTGAAGGCCTCGTTGAGCTGTCCGACCGCCTCTTTTTTTGCCGCTCGTTCCACAGCAAGCTCTTTCCGGTTGGCGGCCTTATCCGCGAAGGCAGGACCGCCGGGTTGCACCCATCGTCCCACCCTAAACCTGATCCGCTGGGCGCAAGACCCTTCGGACATGCCGGGCAAGACGACATCTAGAAGCCTGCCCTCCCAGAGCCTTGCGGCCATGGACTGTCGAGGTTCGAACCAAACCAGCCTCCCCGCCGCGAACATGCCGCGACGTGGAGCGCAAAATCCGGTCTTCACCCGTCTATGCAGGCCATGCGATTAAGCCGTTGAAAACACGAAGTTCTCGCGGGCGCCTGCAGTCTTGGACAGGATCGAGGCACTTCAGCACGCTGAAGGCCCCTGCTCTCACTCCTTCAGAGGCGATGGGTCTCCTTCCTTTCGAGCATCCTTGCGGGCATGCGGAAAGGAATGATCTCCTATCATCTCAGGTTTTCGGAATGCGAGCACGAACGTGCCAGCAAGTGCCAGCACGCCCGGAAGGCGCTATGTAGCCGGTCCTGCCCGGCTTGCCAAGAGCAAATTTCAGACCAGTTCCGATCGGTTCCTGGGAACCTGGTTCCCGGTCCAGGTCACGGACTGGGTCGCTAACTCAGCCTTCTCTTACCTCATATGCCAAGGGTCGCCCCGCAAAGAAAGCCTCCAGATTGGCGAGCACGCAGTCCTGCATCGCCACGTGCGATTCCAGCGTATGGCCACCGAGATGCGGCGACAGCACCACGTTCGGCAGCGCCGTCAGCGCATCGGGCGCATGCGGCTCCCTGGCGAACACGTCCAGCCCGGCGCCGGCGATCGCTCCTTCCGTCAGCGCCGCGACCAGCGCCCTCTCGTCGATGACAGAGCCGCGCGAGATGTTGACGACGAACCCGTCGCTGCCGAGCCGTCGCAGGATGTCGGCGTTGATCACATGGGTGTTGTCGGCACCGGCGCGAACCGCGATCATCAGCACGCTGCACCAGTCGACCAGCGCCTCCAGGCTCGGCAGATATTGATACGGCAAGTCGTATCTGGTGCGGCTGAAATAGCCGACCTCGGTCTCGAAGGCAGCGACGCGGGCGGCGATCTTGCGGCCGATCTCGCCCATGCCGTAAACGCCGACCTTGCGGCCGCGCATCCCTGCCTGCGGCCGCATCATCGGCGACGGCCGCGCACCGGCCCAGTCGCCGCTGCGGACATAATTGTCGGCCACGTGCAGACGCCGCACCGACGCCAGCATCAAGGTCACCGCCATGTCCGCAACCGAGGCTGCGTTGGCACCCGGGCTGTGGCCGACCGCGATGCCGCGCTTGGCGGCGGCGGCGAGATCGACGCCGTCATAGCCGGTGCCGTAGCAGACGATCGCGCCGAGCTTCGGCAGCATGTCCATGGCATCGGCGCCGAGCGGCGTGCCGCCCGCGGTGATCATGGCGCGGATGTCGGCGAGCTCGGCCGCCGGGAACGCTTCGCCTACCCGCTTGCCTGCTGCGTTCAGAAGCTCATAGCGCTCGCCGAAACGGATCAGCTGGGCCTTGGGAAAGCGGGAATAGACCAGGACCTTATCGGGCATTGTTGTTGTTTCCTGCGAGAGGCTTCACCCACCAAAACAAAGGGCGGAACCGGTTGCCCGATCCCGCCCCTCTTATCTCGTCACGGCCAGAGACCTCAGCCGAGGATCGTGCCCGGCTCGACCTTCACGCCCGGGCCCATGGTGGAGGAAACCGCCACGCGCTGGATGTAAGTGCCCTTGGAGCCCGCCGGCTTCGCCTTGGAGACCGCATCGGCAAGCGCCTTGACGTTCTCAACCAGCTTGTCCTCGGAGAACGAGGCCTTGCCGATACCAGCCTGCACGATGCCGGCCTTCTCGACCCGGAACTCGACCGAGCCGCCTTTGGCGCCCTTCACGGCGTTGGTGACGTCCATGGTCACGGTGCCGATCTTCGGGTTCGGCATCATGCCGCGCGGACCGAGCACCTTACCAAGACGGCCGACCAGCGGCATCATGTCGGGAGTGGCGATGCAGCGGTCGAAATCGATCGTACCGCCCTGCACCTTCTCGACCAGGTCCTCGGCACCGACAACGTCGGCACCGGCGGCCTTGGCTTCCTCGGCCTTGGCGCCGCGCGCGAACACGCCGACGCGCAGCGTACGGCCGGTTCCATTCGGCAGGTTGACGACGCCGCGGACCATCTGGTCGGCGTGGCGCGGGTCGACGCCGAGATTGATTGCGATCTCGATCGTCTCGTCGAACTTCGACTTGGCGCGCTCCTTGACCATCTTGATGGCGTCAGCGAGCGGGTAAAGCTTCTCGCGATCGACACCCTCACGGGCCTTCTTCAAACGCTTTCCGATTGTCATGGCCCGTTACCCGCAACTTCCAGACCCATCGAACGGGCAGAGCCCTCGACCATCTTCATGGCCGATTCGACGGTGTCGCAATTCAAGTCCTTCATCTTCTTTTCGGCGATCTCGCGCACCTGCGCCTTGGTCACCTGGCCGGCCTTGTCACGGCCCGGCGCCTTCGAGCCGGACTGGATCTTGGCAGCCTGCTTGAGGAAGAAGGACATCGGAGGGGTCTTCATCTCGAAGGTGAACGAACGATCGGCATAGATCGTGATCACTACCGGGATTGGGGTATTCTTCTCTTCCTTCTGGGTCTGCGCGTTGAACGCCTTGCAGAACTCCATGATGTTCAGACCGCGCTGACCAAGCGCGGGACCGATCGGGGGCGAAGGATTCGCCGCACCGGCCGGGACCTGAAGCTTCAGGTATCCGGTCACTTTCTTTGCCATTTATCACTCCTGTTGTGCCGGACAGTGCCGGCGGTTTCAGGTTCCGTGGTTCGGTTGAAGGGGCTGGCGACCGCCTCCTCCCTCCCACGGCCTCTCGCTTGACGCGAGGCATATACCCCGCGCCGTCCGGTCAGATCACCTTTTCGACCTGACCGAATTCCAGTTCCACGGGCGTTGCGCGGCCGAAGATCGACACCGCGACCTTCACGCGCGAGCGCGCCTCGTCGATTTCTTCCACCACGCCGGAGAAAGAGGCGAACGGGCCGTCGGCGACGCGCACGTTCTCGCCGATTTCGAACGACACCGACGCCTTCGGACGCTCTACGCCCTCCTGCACCTGGTGCAGGATCCGCATGGCCTCCGATTCCGAGATCGGCATCGGCTTGTTTTCCGCGCCGAGAAAGCCGGTCACCTTCGGGGTGTTCTTGATCAGGTGGAACGCCTCGTCGGTCAGCTTCATCTTCACCAGGACGTAGCCCGGGAAGAACTTGCGCTCGGCGTCGATCTTGCGGCCGCGGCGCACCTCGGTGACCTTCTCGGTCGGCACCAGCACCTGCTCGAACAGTTCCTCCAGCCCGCGCTGCTTGGCCTGCTCACGGATCGATTCCGCGACCTTCTTCTCGAAGTTCGAATAGGCGTGAACGATGTACCAGCGCGTGTCCATCAATTGAGTTCCCATGCTCATCAGTGGATGCCCAGTATCAGGGTGATGAGATAGCGGATGATCTGATCCGCGGCGAAGAAGAAGACCGAGGCCAGCGCCACCATCACGAACACCATGATGGTGGTGATGGTCGTCTCGCGGCGCGTCGGCCAGGTGACCTTGGCGGTCTCCGAGCGCACTTCCTGCAGGAATTTGAACGGGCTGAAAGCCATCGTGAGATCCGCGTCCGTCTCCGGACGATTGCAACGTTTCAAGGAATCCGAACAGCCGACGTTGCGGACCCAGCCCTCGTTTGGAAGGTTGAGCCGATGAACGAGCTCGATTGTTCGGGGAATTAGGCCGCGCCGGATATCCGCCATCAAAGCGGGCCGGCTGCGAGTGCCGCGTATCTACTGCGAGACCGGCCAAAGGTCAAGGTCGGCGGGGTCGCGCCTTGCCCCGGCCGGGTTCGGGCCGAGCAGACATTGGCCTCCTTAGATCAAAGGCTTAGCCGGCAGGTCCGGGCCTATCCGAGGCTTCCAGCCGGTAATCAGCATCAAGAGGGCGCCCTGTCGGACGTGGCGATGCACCATCTCGCTCGATCTAGCAGTCTGCTGAAAAACCTTGAAATGGATAGTTTTCGTGTTCTCGCCGGTGGTTGTTGGATCGGCGCGGTGGAGTTGGATGTAATTTTTAG
>NZ_JBNDLA010000036.1:0-60336 GCF_050435825.1 Bradyrhizobium sp. I1.14.4
GCCCCCTCCGGCAAGGAGAATCAATGCACAGAGTCTCCATCATCGCTAACCGTTTGGGAATCCCTCAGATTCAAATCCGGCGGAAACCGCTTTAGCGCAGCACTTTTTCAGCCACACATCGGAGACGCCCATGCGCTGAGCGATCGTGCGCACCGGCTCAGTCCAGACAAGATCGTAAAGCGCCTCACGAGAAATGGTGGTCAATCCAATCCTCTGGGTCAGTCCGACTCCACTGTAATCATTGAGTATTGCGAAGGCGCGACGCCCTCAGCCTAGCTTCGGTGATGTATGGGTGTCGGAGTGTGAAAGCGGTGATGACGTGATGAACGGACCCGATGAAACTCCAGGGCTCGCCTGGAGCTCCAGAAGGACAGCCTTGCCGTGGTTAAGCTGTCAGCTCGAGATAGCGCTACGTTTGTGGGTGCGCTTCTCGATCCGAAGCCGGTGAACGCGCGCTTGCAGGACCATTCGTCGTTACCGCGCACTCATGGGGATATGAGGAGCGAGAGCTCCTGAAAGCCGCCCCGCAGGGCAGGAGGGCGGCTATACGCTGAAGCGCATTTATATGTTTTATACGCCGGGAAGTATATTTGTATTTATACTCCAGGGCGAATATTGATCGTTTAACCTCTGGAGCGTATATAGCGTGCCTAGAGAGGTGCGCAGTGGACCAGATCGCCCGAACGCCCAAGCAAATCGGAGATGCCATCCGCCGGCAGCGCCGCAAGCTTGGCCTGAACCAGACCAGCGTCAGGGACAAAACAAAGCTACGACAGGCAACCATCTCGGCCGTCGAGAGTGGCACACCCGGGACTCAGCTCGGAACGCTTTGTGACATTCTCGCAGCGCTCGACCTCGAGTTCGTTATCCGTCCCAGGACGAAGGCAAAGCCGGCCGAGATCGAGGACATCTTTTGATGGCCCGCCCGCGGCGGCATATCCCGCTCAATGTCTTCTTGAACGGCCGTCTCGTCGGGCGCCTGAACAGGCAATCCAGCGGCGCAATCGACTTTCAGTACGATCCGACCTGGATCGCCTGGGAGCATGCGCTGCCCGTGTCGCTATCTCTGGCTCTGCGTGAGGACCGCTATATCGGTGCACCTGTCATCGCGGTCTTCGACAATCTCCTGCCCGACAGCACGCCCATCCGCCGTCGCATGGCGGAGCGCGTCCACGCTCAAGGCATAGACGCTTACGACCTGCTTGCCGCTATCGGACGGGACTGTGTCGGCGCATTGCAATTCCTGCCGGACGGCATCGAACCCGGCGCCGCCGGCGCTGTCGACGGCAGACCTGTTGACGACAAGGAAATAGCCCGGCTTCTCGGCGACCTTGCATCGGCTCCCCTTGGGCTTGGTGAGGACGAGGACTTTCGGATCTCGATCGCCGGCGCCCAGGAAAAGACCGCGCTCTTGTTCTGGAAAGGGCGTTGGTACAAGCCGCTGGTGACTACGGCCACGACGCACATCCTCAAACCGCAGATTGGCCGACTGCCGAACGGCATCGATCTTTCCTACAGCGTCGAGAATGAGTTCTTCTGCCTTAAGCTGACAGCAGCTCTTGGACTTCCGAGCGCCGCCATCGCGATCGAGGAGTTTGAAGGCAACAATGTGCTCGTGATCGAGCGGTTCGATCGCCGCTGGACCAGCGACAACCGTCTCCTACGTTTGCCCCAAGAGGATTGCTGCCAGGCTTTGTCCGTGCCGCCATCCTTGAAATACGAATCGGAGGGCGGGCCCGGCATTCCAGCTATCCTCAATCTGCTGAAAGGGAGCGATAAGCCGGAGGCAGATCAAACGACGTTTCTGAAGGCCGTGATTGCCTTCTGGCTTCTCGGTGCCACGGATGGGCACGCCAAAAATTTCAGCGTCTTTCTCTCTCCCGGCGGCCGCTTCCGCCTGACCCCGCTCTACGATGTGATTTCGGCGCAGCCCAGCCTCGACGCAGGCCAGATCAAGCGAAACAAGATGAAGCTGGCCATGGCCGTCGGTGACAGCCGTCACTACGTCGTCGACAGCGTCATGCCTCGCCATTTTGTCCAGACCGCCGCCAAGGCAGGGATTGGCGCGGGAGTCGTTACCGCGATCTTTGATGAGCTGCGCGCACAGACGCAAGCGGCGGTCGAACAGGTCACCACGTCGCTCCCGAAAGCATTTCCTGCCGAAGTAGCTGACAGCATCAGCAATGGGGTCAAGGCCCGTCTGCGCAGGTTGGAGGACGCGTGATGCCAAAGATCGATGTGCGACCAGCTAATCGGAGCCGAGGGGCGTCTCTGCCCTTGGCCACAATGGACCAGCGGGATTGACCATGGTCCGCCTCTTCGTCGCCGTTACGGACAAATCCTGGTTTGACCAGTTGAGCGCGTCCGCTCCACACGACGAAGTCAATTTCTGGCAACCCAGCGGCCCACACAGTTTCGGGCGCTCCAACCGGGCGAGTTGTTCCTCTTCAAGCTGCATGCGCCAAACAACTTCATCGTTGGCGGCGGCATTTTCGGCCACGCGTCGATCGCGCCGCTTTCCCTGGCATGGGATGCCTTCGGCCTGAAGAATGGTGTTTCCAGCCGCGCCGAGATGCGGGCACGAATCGCGAATTATCGTCGTGACTCGATCGCTTTGGACGATCGACAGGATCCCGTCATTGGCTGTCGAATTCTGACCCAGCCGTTCTTCTGGTCGAGGGACCTCTGGCTACCTGTTCCAGAGAGCTGGTCGCCAAATATCGTGACCGGCAAGGGGTTCAGCACTGAAGAAAGGGATGGTCAACATCTATGGTCCGCGGTCACTGATCGATTGAGTTCGGTCCCCGAGATTCGAAATGCGGAGCCGATTATGGCTGAGCGCTATGGCAAGCCGACATTGATCAAGCCGCGATTAGGCCAGGGAGCATTCCGCCTGACGATCACTGACAGCTACGAACGTCGATACGCCGTCTCTGGCGAAAGAACCCTGCCAATCTTAGACGCGGCTCACATTCGAGCATTCGAGGCCGGTGGAGAGCATACGCCTTCGAACGGTTTGCTCCTGCGCACCGATATCCATCGGCTCTTTGACCTGGGATACGTCACCGTCTCTCCGGAAGGTCGGTTTGAGGTCAGCAGCCGCTTGAAAGCAGATTTCGATAACGGTCGTCATTATTATGATCTTCAAGGGACACCCAACCGCCCGCCGCGATACAAGGCCGCCATTCCATCCCCGGAGGCTCTGGCTTGGCATTGCGAGCATCGGTACCTGGGATGAGCGCTTTCTTATGACCGACCTTTCATCCTCGATCGGGTCGCGCGATAAGTGACGGATCCCATCGACGTGCGCATTCGACCGGCAGCGGTCGAGCACATCAAGGCCAGACCGCAAGCTGGTTGCCCATGCACCGATGTTCTCCACCTTCGAGCATTCCTCAAGCGAAATCTGATGTAGGCAAAGCGCTCGCGTCGTGGCACCGGCTTTTGCCAAAACTTCTTCCTCAAACTAGAGCTGCTCGACGTTGTCGAACGTCTTTTCGGCGCCCCGCACGAGAATGCTTAGGAGCTGGCGATCAACCTTCGGAGGCGCGTCGGCCATCTTGGGATCCTACTCGTCTGTTGTATACCGCGATCCATGCCTCGTGTTCGCCTTTAAGGTTCTCGACGAGTGCATTCACTGTCGTGTCGTTGATCGCCTGCGGCTTTCCGTGAGTGAACTCGTTTCTACGTTCGTGGATGTCTTTTAGCAAATCGGCAACTACCGAAAATCCATGCGCTCGAAGATCTTCGAAATAGTTCGTCCCAAAGAATATTTTGTACAGATCGTAGAGGCGGCTCCCGATTCCGGAATAACGCCGAAGCTCGTCATCCAAAATTCGTTGTGGAAGCCCACGCATCGCAGTTCGGTGAAGCCGCTCGATACGAGTCTCAAAGTAGCCCCAGAACAGCAGCACTAAAGCTGCCCGAGCGGATGGACGTTCCGAATCTGCGAAATGTGAGAAGCGTTCAAACTCGACCGTTGGCCGCTCCCATTCACGCTGGAGCATCTGGAGATAGATGTAGTCCTCATAGCGACCTTCAGCACCTGCGAAAGTGGGATGGATGACCGTCCGCTCATCGTTTATGGTCCTGATGAAGGGCGAAGTATCAAACGGGTCGGAACCGCACGCGGGGCAGCGCGCATCGATCCTGCGAATGCCGGGACAGTCCCCTCCGCACAACACGTAACCTGACCAGAGGCTCGTCCATGATTTTCCCGGGAGGTCGTCGCACCACATTAGATGACCCCGTAATCGGCGCCCTTGCAGCCTCCGCCAGGAAATTCTCTGGAGCTGCGCGTGGCAAGCTTCAACCAGCGCAAAAGCTGAATCGTTCTGTCGCGGCCTGAGGCCTGCCGGCTAAACGACTTTTTTGAAGCCCGGCGGAAGGATGATCGTTGGTTTGCCAAGTGCATTCACCGGATAGAGCAGAATGATGATATTGTGTGTCGTGTCGAAAGCCTCCGCCACGCACTCGTGAGGAAGGCCGTTGCGATCCGTCATTGAGATGGTTGTAGGGCGTGTCATCTTTCGACCGATCGGAAGAATAGGGCCAAGGCAATGATCGGTCGTTATGACGGAGTCCGCAGGTTTGCCAAACTGAAGGATGAAAGGAGGCGAGGGTTCGATGCGACGGACCGCAGCCCGCGCGCCATGACCCGGAACGAACTCGATAGGTTCGAGGATATATACGGCGCAGGCACGATGGTGAGTGCGGGCAAATTCCCGGGCCGAGGCGTAGTTGGATGCGCCGAATTTCTTTGCGAGCGTGATGGGCGTCTTGATGTCGAACTTACAGTCAGCCGCATAGCGCGCGTAAGTGTCGCCCTTAAAGAGGGCAAATCGGGCAAAGTTGTTGGCCTCGCGTTCAAACTGGTCCGAGATTTCGGGATCGAGATGTTGTTCACTGTCCTGGAAGAAACGAAACATGCGCTTGTGAACGGGAAGGTCGTGATGCGCGGTTTCGTGGAGCGTCAGAAACGTCTTCTTTGATTTGGACTTGATGGCGCTGTCATCGATATGAATGACCGTGTCAGCGGAATCATAGAGGCCGAACAATTTGCCAAGGGCGGATTTTACGACGGTTGCTGTTTGGATTGCCTTGCCGGCCAAGTATTCCATGACGGCGACAGGGTCGAACAGGCTGGTTTGGGCAACGCGCACATTTGCAGCGGCAAGGATATCTTCAAGAGGCACCGGGAATCTATCCCATGCGCTTGCGCGGTCGAGAAGTTGCCGCGCTCGCTCCTCGACCGCGCGAAGATCTTCGGGTTCGAGACTGCTATCGTCAGCTTTTGTCACCCGGCTTTTTCCTTGCCCGCATGAATTGAAGGTACTGCAACATCTCGGTCTCTTCCTCCGCCGACAAATTGTGCTCGGCGAAGGTCGCGATACGTCCGTGCCGCTCGGTATCGGCGCGTTTGTTGCCGGATATGTACCCGGCCATGTCCATCAGATTCTCGAAGCTGATGGCATAGAGTTCTGCGAGCGCATGCAGAATGTTCGGCGATGGCTTTTTGATCTTGTTGTTTTCGATCTGCGACAAGTAGGCGTTCGAGACCTGCTTATTCGTCGCTTCCTCGACCTCGCGCAGACTTAGGTTCCGGTCCACGCGAATCGACGCGAGATACTGACCGAGCGTCAGTTTCGATGTGTTCCTTCCATCCGTGGGGGAGAGCATGGCGGGTGCTCCTGCAAGCTATTGTTTCTGTTGTGATTCTACTCCGGCCAGCCGCTATGGTCAAGCGCGCAAAGAGCTTACTTGATATTCTTAGCGCGCTATGTTATATGGGAACCGTGGAAAGGCGAGGTGCCCGGACACGTCTCACAGGGAGTAGATCACATGACTGACAACCTTGAAGAAAGGAGCGCCGATTCAGGCGTGGAAGAGGTGCTGGACGAGATCATCGATCTCGAAGAGTACGCCAAACTGGGCAAGCGCCCGCCGCTCTCAAAGGGCTATCGGATCCTCGTGAACGGCGACCCGTTCGTAGTGAACGAGCCGACTCCGACCGGCCGCGCCATCCTGACGCTTGCCGGCTTGCTGCCCGCGGAGAACTATACTCTTCGCGTCAAAATGGCCGGTGAAAAGCCGCATAAGGTCGGGCTCGACGATCAGGTCGATCTCCGCCGCCCGGGCGTGGAGAAGTTTAAGGCCCTGCCGCGTGATCAGACGGAGGGTTGAGCGATGACCCTCCGTCGTCAGTTTGACTTGCTGCCCATCGACCGGGAATTTCTCGACGAATACGGGCTGCCGTGGGAAACCATCGTGGACGGCTCCCAGTGGGTGCTTATCCACGATTTCCCCGCGCCGCGCGGCTACAACCACGCGACGGTGACGGCGGCGATCCGGATCGAGACCGGTTACCCGAACACCGAACTTAACATGGTGTATTTCTTTCCGGCCCTCGCGCGGTCGGACGGAAAGAAAATCGGGGCAACCGAAGCGCAGCAACAGCTCGACGGAAAAACCTACCAGCGCTGGTCTCGCCATCGCACGGGCGCGAACCCGTGGAAGATCGGGCGCGACCACATCGGGACGCATGTCATCCTGATCGAGGACTGGCTCGACCGGGAGTTCGAGAAATGATCGCTCACATCACCCTGGCTTTTTCAGGCGACCAGCACGAGCACTTGAAGAGTTTTCTCTTCCCCGGCGACGGTAACGAAGCCGTCGCGATCTTGCTGTGCGGCAGCCGCGCGGGCTACCGCAGCCATCGGCTCGTCGTGCGCGAGATTCACGGCATCCCGTACGAGGACTGTTCGGAACGCACCCCCATGCGGGTCACTTGGCCGCCGGACTATATTGCCCCAATGCTCGACCGCGCTACCGCCGAAGGCCTGTCGGTCGTTAAGGTTCACAGCCATCCCGGCGGCTATGCCGCCTTCTCGCTAACGGATGACAAGGGCGACGAGCGATTGCTGCCGATGATCCGGGGATGGGTCGAGGCAGATGTGCCGCACGGAAGCGCCGTGATGTTGCCTGACGGCCAGATGTTCGGGCGCGTCTTGAACGCGGCCGGCGGTTTCGACCCGATCTATTGCATAAGTGTCGCCGGAGACGATCTGCATTTTTGGTATGCGGACGCGGGCAGTATCGAACTGCCCAACTTCGTGGCCTCCCACGCCCAGGCATTCGACAAGGGCACGATTGAGCGTTTGCGTCGGCTCTCGTTCGCGGTCATTGGCGCGTCAGGGACGGGCAGTCCAACCATCGAACAACTCATGAGACTTGGTGCCGCCCTGATTGTCGGTGTCGATGACGACCACATGGAGGAGCGCAACGTCAATCGCATCCTGAACTCCACCATGGATGACGTGGAGAACGAGCGCCCGAAAGTTGACGTACTAGCCGACGCGGTCGGGCGCACCGGCCTCGGCACTCGGTTCATTCCAATGAAGAAAAACCTGTGGGACCCCGAGGTCATCCGCGAAGTCGCTCAATGCGACATCATCTTCGGCTGCATGGATACGGTAGATGGGCGGTATCTTCTCAATGCTATCGCATCCTACTATTCGATTCCCTACTTCGATATCGGCGTACGCCTGGACGCGACCAAGGATTTCGACGGCGTGGCCTACATCCGTGAAGTTTGCGGCACCGTGAACTATTTGCGCCCTGGTCGGTCCAGCCTTGTCAGCCGCGGCCTGTTCGCGATGAGCGACGTCGCCGCGGCCGGTCTGCGCCGCAACGACCCGGCAGCTCATGATCGGCAGGTGGAGGATGGCTACATCAGGGGCGTGGCCGGGCACCGACCCGCCGTCATCAGCGTCAACATGTTCGCCTCGGCGCTTGCCGTGAACGAGATGCTCGCGCGCCTGCATCCTTACCGTGAGGAGCCGAACGGCGCATATGCGGCCGTCACGTTTAGTCTTGCGAGCATGGAGCTCATCTACGACCCTGAAGAGGGAATCTGCGATATCCTGGGGGCGAAGGTAGGCTTCGGCGATACGACGCCGCTCCTGGGGCTTATGGAGCTCGCGGAAAGGCGAAAGGCGTGAGCAGGTTTAGTCGGTTTCTGCTGAATGCATATGGGCGAGCAGATAGGTTTCTGCGGGGCACATATAGGCGCATTCATAATTGGATCGTCCCGCCGTATGCGACCTTGCTGGTCGAAGACACCCTTCCCAAGCACCTGAAGCGCCGGACCCTCTACATCGTCCAGGAGGACGGCTACCAGGAGCAGGCAGCAATGATCTGCCCGTGCGGTTGCCGCTCTGTTTTACATATGAATCTTCTCCCCGATGAACGTCCTTGCTGGCGTGTTACGCGCCATGACGACGGGACTGCCACCCTCCATCCCTCGGTCTGGAGGAAAAAGGACTGCGGTTCGCATTTTTGGTTTCGAAATGGCCGCGTCCTATGGTGTTAATCGAACGTCGCCGCGGCTGTATGCAAACGCCGGTCGCATGCAGGAGCCGATGTGGCACGCCTGCGGCCATTGCGATTGAGGGGGCTAAGAATCACGCTCAATCACTGCCCAAAAATGATGGTTCGTGATCGAGCATGCAGATGGGGTATCGCGTGGGATTGTTGTGCAGGATTCGAGGACGAGGTCGATAACCATTGGGGCATGCTGTTCAAGACCGCCGTTCTCTCGACCATGCTCAGCGTCGGAGCCGAGGCGGGTACGAGCCAGAACGAGATGCGGCGCGACAATCAGGATGTTCCCATCCAGATTGTCGCGCTACAACGAGAACAACCTTCTTCAAGCGATCCGCAGCGGGGCGTCCAACAGCATCAGCCAGACCGGCCAGCAGATCGTGCAGCGCCAGCTCAACATCCAGCCGACGCTGACCATCCGGCCAGGATTCCCGGTCCGCGTCATCGTCTCGCGCGACCTGGTGCTGGCGCCCTACCGCGAGGGAGGAACACCGTGACGAAACTCAAGCTTGGGCCGCTTGAAGACGACAAGCCGGTCAAGCTCACCATCGAGCTGCCGGCGGCGGTCTTCAGGGATCTGAAAAGCTACGCCGATTATCTGACGCGTAGCGGAGGCGCGACGACGCCGACCGATCCGGCCAAATTGATCGCGCCAATGATCGAGCGTTTCATGGCAACAGACCGGGCCTTCGCGAAGGCACGCTGAGGTGCCGGTCAAGCCGGAGGGGGATCGGTCGAAAGATCCGGGTAGCGCTCGCGAAGCAGGTCGAGGAACGGACGCAGCGATGGATTGCTGTTGGCCTGCCGCCAATAGGCGCGGAAGCTCAGCCGCGTCGGCCCCTCGGCATCATTCACCTCACGGAAAGTGACACCCGGATAGGCTGCGCCAGTCGCACTTTCCAGTACCAGCAGAATACCCCAGCCCACGCCGACCAAGGAGAGGAGCCGGTCGAGCACGACATCATGGCGAAGCAGCAGGCAAGGTTCGGAGGATCCCAATTTGCTGATGAGAAGCTTAAGGAATTCCGGTCCCGGGCCGCGCTGTGACGACAAAAGAGGTTCGCGCCTCAGTTCGCCCCAGTGGACCACGTCACGGCCTGTCAGCGGATGGTTCGCGGGGAGAGCGGCAACGACACGCTCGCTCCAGAGCAACAATGACCTGTCACTCCATTTCGGATTGGGCTCGGCCACCAAGGCGACGTCAACGGCGGAGCTGGCGAGATTCGAGATCAGATGGTCGCTCGCTCCGTCGACCAGTTGTCTATCGACATCGGGGAAGCGGTGCCGGTGCTCGAGGAGAGTGGCCCGGAGATTGCCGGCTGAGAGGGAGGTGTGGATGCCGATGGTCAACCGACCGCTCTCGCCACGCGAGCGGGTCGTGAGACGAGCGGTCATTGCATCAGTTTCGCCCACGACGCGCCGGGCAGCATCGAGGAATTCCTGACCTTCGATCGTCGGTCGCGTACCGCCATTTGTGCGCTCGAACAGAGTGCTGCTCAACTTGTATTCGAGATTGCGCAAGCGGCGACTAAGAGTCGACTGCTTGATGTTGAGCGCTTCTGCCGCTTGACGGAGGCTTCGGTGCTGGGACGCGGTAATAGCCCAGCGCAGATCTCGAAATTCCACAGGCATGGTCGAAGCCCTATGGCGAGTTGGCTGTGACCAAGTGTTTTCTTGCGTAGGTCATTCTTGCTTGCTCTGCTTCAGCGCCTCCCTCGTCAGTCCTGAAACGACCATCGAACACACTCCCGAGTAGGACTCGTTCGCCACTTGCTATTGCCGATGGCACGGACAGGGCGGTCAACCTGCTGCCGTCTGCCCATTTGGTCAGCCGAAACTCAACGGCGGGGCTTGGGTAAGTGACGGCGTCGCGTGGGTGTATTGTAATCAGCCATCCAGTCCGATCGGTGAGAATGGCCGGCCGGCACTCTCGACCACTCCGTATGGGCTAGCCGGTCCGATAGTGATTCAATACTCGGTGCGGATGCGTTTGATGCCGATCCGCACAGTGGGTGGTCAGGATGCCTGGCCCGAGCGCTAACTGGCTGAAGGTCTTGTCCAAGTCGCGCCGTCAATCTCCTATCACTTGGCAAACACGGCATTGATGGCATTCTTCGTCTTCTGGACGATGATGTCGGCTTCGTTCTTCGTCAGGCAAAGCGGCGGCGCGAACCCGAGAATATCGCCCTGCGGCATTGCGCGGCCGATAACGCCGCGCTCGAACAGTGCGGCGGCGACCTGCAGACCGACCTTCTGCGACGCGTCGAAGAAGACGCGAGCGTCCCTGTCTTTGACGAATTCTACTGCCGCCATTAACCCGTCGCCGCGCACTTCGCCAACGTGTGGGTGGTCCCCGATCGCCTTGGCGAGCTCTGCACGGAAATAGGCGCCGGTGTCGCCGGCATTGGCGACCAGACCCATCTCGTCGATTAGATCTAGATTTGCGATTCCGGCGGCCGCGCAGATCGGATGAGCGGAATAGGTCCACCCATGGCCGATAGCGCCGAGTCTATCGGAGCCCTTCACGAGCACCTGCCAAACCTTGTCGGAGACAATGACGCCCGAGAGCGGCGCATACGCGGAAGTCAGGCCCTTGGCGATGGTGATCAAGTCGGGCTTGATGCCGTAGTGGTCGGAGCCGAACATCGTCCCAAGACGACCAAAGCCAGTGACGACTTCGTCGGCGACGAGCAGCACATCGTATTTCTTCAGCACGGCCTGGATCTTCTCCCAGTAGCCGGCGGGCGGCGGAACGATGCCACCGGTGCCGAGAATCGGCTCACCAATGAAAGCTGCAACTGTATCGGGTCCTTCGGCCAGGATCAATTCCTCCAGCTTGTCGGCGCAGGTTTGCGCGAATTGCTCCTCGCTCATCGAGCGGTCGGCGCGCCGGAAATAATAAGGCGCCTCGGTGTGCAGGATCGGCGCGCGCGGCAGATCGAAGGCGTTGTGAAAAAGCTCGAGCCCCGTCAGCGAGCCGGTCATGACACCCGAACCATGATAGCCGCGCCAACGCGAGATGATCTTCTTCTTCTCCGGCCGGCCGAGCACATTGTTATAATACCATATCAGCTTGATGTTCGTCTCGTTGGCGTCGGAGCCCGACAAGCCGAAATAGACGCGACACATGCCTTTCGGCGCGCGATCGATGATCATCTTTGACAACGTGATCGAGGCTTCTGTGCCGTGGCCGACATAGGCGTGATAGTAGGAGAGCTCTCTCGCCTGCTTTGCGATCGCCCCAGCGATCTTCTGACGGCCGTAACCGACATTGACACAATAAAGACCTGCAAAGGCGTCGAGACTGGTCTTGCCGGATTTGTCCGTAATGTAGACACCTTCGCCGCTGCCGATCAGGCGGGTTGGGGTCTCGCCGCGCGCATGCGCGCCCATATGCGTCGAGGGGTGAAAGAAATAGTCCCGATCCCAAACGGTGAGTTCGTTCGAATTGCCGAGCATTGCTGTTACTTTCCTAGCAGTACGGGTTTCAGAGGGTTTGGACGCAGACATATTTGAGGTCGGTGAAGGCCTCCATGCCGTGGCGGGAGCCTTCGCGCCCGAGACCAGATTGCTTGGTGCCGCCGAACGGAATCGGGGCGCCTGTGATCTTCACCCGGTTCACCGCCACCATGCCGTAGTCGAGGGCGCGTGCCATGCGCTGCTGCCGCGAGCCGTTCTCAGTGACGACGTAGGCCACGAGCCCGTACTCTGTGTCGTTGGCCCGAGCCACCACCTCCTGCTCGGTGTTGAAAGGGGCAACGGCAGCTACCGGACCAAAGGTCTCCTCGCGCATGATGAGAGCTTCGTCGGGGACGTCGATCAGCAGCGTCGGCTGATGGAAGAGGGCTCCCAGTGGCGATCGACTGCCTCCGGCAAGGCAGCGGGCGCCGCGCGACAACGCATCGCGCACATGCTCCTCGACTTTATGGACGGCCCGTGCGTGTATTAGCGGGCCAATCTCGACGCCCTCTTCGAGCCCGCTGCCGAGTTTCAGCGCAGCAACGCGCTTGGCGAATGCGACACAGAAGGCCTCGTAGATCGAGCGTTGGACGTAAAGACGGTTGGCCGCGAGACAGTCCTGACCGGAGGTGGCAAACTTGGCGCCAACCGCAATCTCGACCGCCGCGTCGAGATCGGCGTCGTCGAACACGATGAAGGGCGCGTGGCCACCAAGCTCCATGACCAACCGCTTCATGGTCGGCGCGCACTGGCTGGCGATCCTGCGGCCTATCTCTGTTGAGCCGGTGAAGCTTATGGCGCGCACGCCCGCGTCGGCACAAAGCCTTTCGACAATAGTCTTCGCATCCCCTGGGACAACGTTGAAGGCGCCGGCCGGAAGACCAGCACGCTCACCAAGTTCGGCAAGCGCGAGTGCCGAAAGTGGCGTTTCGGAGGAAGGATGCGCTACGACAGTGCAGCCAGCGGCAAGCGCCGCAGCGACCTTGCGGGTCAGCATGGCCGAAGGGAAGTTCCATGGCGTAACCACACCAACCACGCCGACTGGCTCCCGTACAACCGACATCGCTGCCCCGGGCAAGTGGCCAGTCACGCCCTCGACGCTAAGGCGCTTGGCCTCTTCTGCATACCATTCAACGAAGGAAGATGCGTAGTCGATCTCGCCGCGTGATTCGGCTAGGGATTTGCCCTGTTCAAGGGTCATGATGAGCGCAAGGTCTTCGCGGGCAGCAATGATGAGATCGAACCAGCGCCTCAAGCACTTCGATCGCTCCTGCGGCAACAGCGCTTTCCAGGCTGGGAAGGCCCTCGTCGCTGCCGCGATCGCTTCTCCTGTCTGCTCGGCGTCGAGCGAGGCCACGTAGCCGAGGATCGCGCCGGTCGCGGGATCGCTGACCTGAAAGCTCGTTGCGGCGTGACCCGCTGACCAGTTGCCGTCGACGTAGGCAAGCTCGCGCAGCAAGCGCTTGTCGCTTATACGGTCAAGCGCTGGGTGGCGGTTGGTTCGTCCAATATGAGCAGACATCGTCTGTTCCCTCTCCAGGATGCGAACCAAGTTTACCTGCACGTGGTGGAGAAAGAGGCCGAATGTCGCGCCCTGGGCAGCCCGTCGGTCTAAAATCGAACGCCGACGCGGAGAATCTCTCTCGCTCGGGGACGCTGCGCCGTCCATCAAAAAAAGTCATCAGCATCGCACGCTTGGGTCGGCAAGCGTTTCGACCGGGAGGACGTCCTCATCCTTCACCGTCTTTGTCACAATGTAAGTGAAGTACCGGGCGATACCGATCTCTCGATCGAGCAAGCTGTCGACGAGACGTTGATAAGCATCGACGTCGTGGGCTACAACCTTGAGCAGGTAGTCGACGCCGCCGCCCACCGACCAGCAGGCGACGATTTGAGGGATTTCCCGAACTACGCGCTCGAACCGGTCGAAGTCCGATTGGCGGTGACTTGCGAGCGTGACCTCCATCATTACGGTCGTCATCGGCGCCACCGCGCGCAGTGAGAGGCGCGCGTGATAGCCGACGATTACTCCGGCTTGCTCGAGCTTTCGCAGCCGCATCCAACAAGGCGTTGGCGAAAGCCCCACCTTTTCCGCCAGAGCCAGCTTGGTGATGCGCCCGTCGCGCTGCACGGCGTCAAGAATCTTAAAGTCGGTATGGTCGAGTTTAAGTGACGCCATTCTGGTCCATTCAGGTAGGCTCACGGCATCTTGAGCTTCTGAGTCCGTCAACCCTTCGTCTTGTGATCTTCTGTCGTTCAGTAAACACCGCATCCTCGATTTTGCGTTCACGGTAGATTGTCGCGCGTGATGGTCTCACGAACTGTCATGCCACCTGACTGGATTTGGACAACGAACGCCCGACTTCAGGCAATATGGGAGTGAAAAAAATATATCAAATGAACAGTAAAGTCTACGTCTGATCAAATTTCTCCTTCCGGGTGGCGTGCTGGAGGGCGGGGCTAAACCCCTAGCGTCCGCGATTATCGACCGATCCGAGATCAAACATTCACCGCCTGCGGTGCAACACGGCGTCGTCTTTGACCGAAAGAAGATATGCTGCCGAACAGCGCTTGATCATGTTCGCAAATCCGGGTGAAGGGGACGAAAGCAGTCTCCGACCCATGGTCTCGAGCAGATTACTTGTGCCAGCTGCCGCGCCAAATCGGCTTGCGCCTGTTGGTGAAAGCGACTGCAGTGGCTGCCTGTTCCAGGGATGATGATCAGCCATGCCAGGCGATCGTGATCACGGATTGCAGACGATGATGATCACGTGTGCGGCGAACACGACTAACGTGTTTATGTCTGCTGGACATGGTCTCCCTGGTCAAGACGGGCGGCACACCTTGGAGATCGTTCCAGCGGTCCATGGGAGGGGTCCCGCACACAGCTGTCACCCAGATTCGAAAAATTGGAGTTGATTGAAAAAGGCCTCCGGCGGGCATGCCGGAGGCCTTCTTGGAGGTTAACGTAGATCTATAGAGCCGTTTGTTTTCTCCTTCGCTAGTTTGACGAAGACTCACCAGTTGCGCTGAGCGCGGAGTAGCAGCGTGAGGCTGCTCTGGTTCTTCAGCTCATACACAGCGCCCGGTTTGGCGATCCCCGACTGCAGCGGCAGCGTCACCGTGCTTCCGCTTGCATACTTTTGATCAAGCATGGTGTAGGCGAGGTCGGCCGAGAAGGTCAGGTTCTTGACGGGAGTCCAGTACGTTGCCACACCGGCAACTGCATAGTTGAAGTCGGGGTTACAGCCGCCAATACCGCTTGACAGCGCAAGCGTTGTGACGAAAGCGCCGCAGATATAGCCCTTGGCTGTGCTGTTATACCGCACAGCAGCCCATGCACCGTAGATGCCGGTGGCCCATCGCGGATCCCAGTTGTGGGTGTAGCCGCCGCGGAAGCCATAGGTCGTGGTCAATTCCTGGCCAGAGCCAGCAACGAACACGGAGTCTGACAGACCACCAAGTCCGACGCTCTGGTAGGCACCTGCGAGGCCCGTACCACCGTACATGGCGTACGTGGTCGACATATAATCCTGAAAATTGTAACGGCTTGCGCCGTTCGTATAGACGCCTGTCAAGTTGATTGTGTCTCCCGGACCAGTCGGGATGTTCTTAATCGACAATGCCAGTTGACCAGCCCAGCCCCACTTGTCGGCCGGATGGCCGGTCGTTTCATCGGCGCCGTAGTAGGCGGCGTGATTGTTATGCGCGGCCGCCGACGCCTGAAAGAGACCCCAAGCCTGATCAACGCGAACCATGGCCACAAGGTCAGGAGACCACGCACCGCCGATATCGTTTGCACCGTACGCACCGGTCGCAAGACCCGCGGCCGTCGTCCCGCTCACGTTCCAGATGTTGGTCGTGTCATGCTGGACTTGATCCTGGGCAGAGAAGGACGCTGTGATGCCTTGACCGAAGTCTGCGGTATAGGTGAACTGATTGACGGGGTCCCAGCCGCTGCCGCCTGGCAGGCCATCGAAGTTGTTACCAGGATAGTTGGTCCAGGGAGCGGAGAATTGCGACTGGGCCTTACCAAACGTGAAGCCAGCGAACTGGATGAATGCGTAGTAGACGCCGAGCGTACCACCGGCGACCGTAGCTCCGCTGTAGGCGGTCGAACCATTCACGGCGGTTGTACCGGCCCCAGCATAGCCACCGGAGTTCCAGGTGAACACGCCATCGAAGAAGGTGCGGACCACGCCGTACTCGGTCGCCGTGCGCGTGTCGATTGTCAGATCTTCGCGCGATCCAGTGGTGTAGTAGTTGCGTAGGCGATTTTGCGCGCCAGCCACTCCACTATTTGCTGTGTCATAGAGACCGTTTGTGGCCAAACCGGCTTGGACACGCAGATAACCACCGAGCTTGATGCAAGTGTCGGTACCCGGAATGTAGTAGAAGCCGGCACCGTACAGGGAGCAGACCTTCACGTATTCGACCGCCTTGGCCTTGACGGGCAGATCAGCGGCCTGCGCTCCGGCTACGGCGATCACCCCCGCCGCCGAACCGAGCATCAGGACCTTCACCATCTTCATAACACTTCTCCAAATTGTTTCATCTCAAAAGTGGCCGCTCAACCGTCGCGGAAGAGATCGACCACCTTCCCCCAATCGTTCTCGACTTACGGGGTCTTCCTCGAACGCCAACTCACAAACTGAAAGTGGACGTCGCGGTGCGGACCATTCCGCTCATCGCTCGCGTACGTTGACAGATTGTGTTGGGAGATAGATCGCGATCTTTGTGCCGAATGCACGAAAGGATCACTCTGTACTCAGACCGTGCTTTGTTGGGTTCACTATTGTGCGTTCAACACCGTATGAGCTCTCATGCGTGCATTTCACACGAAGCCACGAGTGTGCTTTAGCGTGCCGCGCAACCGAAATGCCTCGCTCGAGACCGTTGAACTGTGAATCTTCTCAAGCGGTGTTGCGGATTAAATTCATTCCGCGTGAATCCATTGATCACTCAGCCAACCACGCAAAGACGTCTCTCAAGACGTGATCTGCCCGAGCTGGTGCTTCTGCTAGCTATTCCGCGATCTCTGGATGCTCAAGGGAAGTATATGCGCCCGTGATCACTCCATAGCAGCAGCATGCCTTCTGCTCGAGGCATCCGCGGTCGTCCACCTGCAAAACGCCTCGCATCTTGCGGATTAGACCTTGCTCCTCAAATCGGATCAGCGTCCTAGTGACCCCCGCGCGATGCAATCCGAGAACGGCTGAAACATAGTCGTGTGTAATCGGAAGGACATTGCTGTCGAGCGCGTCGCACATCAGGCAGAGCCAACACGCCAGGCGCGGTTCGAGTCCGTGTCGGACGCCACATAATCCCATCTGAGCGCAATGCGTGTTGTGCGTTTGGGAATATCTCAAGAGATGTTCGAGAATTTTCGGTCGTTCACTCGTCACGCGACGCAAATCGTTGGCATGAATTCTCAATGCGTGACCCGGAAAAAGCACAACAGACTGTTGTGTTGGAATGTTTCCGCCGACTACGAGCGAGACGCCAACCGCCCCTCGGTATCCTACGACGGCCGCTTCAAGTAGACTTCCCGGGGCAACAATCCTTAGCGACACCAGCCCCGACTCTATGAAGTAGACGTGATTAAAAGGCCTTTTTGGCTCCTGCAGAACCATGCGTTCTCTCAAGGCTATCGGCTCGAGGAACGTCCCGATTGCCGCCAGGTCTTGCAGAGAAAGCCTCGCCAGGATCGAATTTTTGACAAACAAGTGTCCATTCGAACGTCCGGTACCAGGCCGAAACAACATCGGCTCTGTAGCTGAACCGACTGCATCTGCGGAACTGTCAAGCGGTTTAATGACGGCAGGCACTTTCTCGGTCATAGTGCTTCTACCATGCAGATGTCTGTTAGGAGTAGCGAATCTCAAGCCTCGATTAATGCGGTCGCTGGGACGTCTCCACCCAAGTCACCGGCCTTGCGTGTACCGGTATCGTGAGGTCGAACTTGATTCGTGGACCAAGCTCGGAAACTCCAACAGTTCGGACCGCGCCAGCGACTGGTCGTCGCGTTGCAACCAGTCAATCGTCGCGTGCGCAAGTGATGTAGGCACGTGTCCATCTCGCCGTCGCAAACGATGTCGATGCCCATTTCGAATTGACGACGCACGACCGATCTCACGGGATCCACGACAACGCGGGTAATTTCGCTAAGCCGCTGGCACCTTTTGCGGCGTACGAGCAATGCCTCAAGTTCAAGCGCGCTTTTGAAATTTACGCTCAGATCGCGGGCGCGAATGGTTTGACCGGGGGGCATCTGGCGCATGTTGGCAAACCGGATGAGCTTCATGCTCCGCACGCCTTCGGAGAATTGTTACGCCATAATTTCAGCACCAAGGATAGTTTCGGCTTCAGCAATCACCTCTGCTCGGGGCTGAGGAAATTGGTCCCGGACGTGTTCTGTTTTTCAATAGACCTGCTCGTACAGGCTGCAGATGTCTTCTTGAGGTTTTCCCTTGAGGAATGCCATCTCACCCATCTTGTGCTTTGCGTAAGTGTCACCGAACCCCGGAGGAAACCACCCGATCACCGTCGGGTTCGCCAGCAATTGATCGAGAGCCTCCGGCAATGATTTCGGCAGCCGAACAAGGCCACGCGCCGCCAGGACCTCTGGATCAAGAAGAGAAAGGTCCTCGCTTGTTGCATCCGGTATCGGTAACCCATCTTCAATGCCTTGGCAGCCAGCGTGTACGATCGCTGCAAGTTGCAAATGTGGACTTGCCGCTGCGTCGGCAGCACGGAACTCGAAATTGAACTGGGCGGCTTTGGAAACATCGCTCAGATCAGAGACGGGGCAGATGCGAACGGAAGCTTCACGGTCACGGAAGCCGAGATTATTGAAGGCGGCGCTCCAGCGGTGCGGTGTCAGCCGAAGGTACGACACGACGCTCGGCGCCGTGATCGCGACGATCGCATCGAGATACTTGAGAATACCGGCGATGAATTGGCCAGCCGTCTTGGAAAGCTCATGTTTCCCGTTCGGATCCCAGGTCGCCGGTTCGTCGCCATTGAGGAAGCTGAGGTGAATATGCACCCCGTTGCCCACGCCTGCTGGATTGCGGATGGGTGTGAACGTAACCTCCTTGCCGGAAGCATTCACAACCAGACGCACGAGCTCGCGTACGATCGTCGACTGATCCGCAATCGCAATCCCCCGCGATGGTCCCATCGTGACTTCATACTGCCCGGCGCCAAACTCTTTCATGAAGGTGTCTGGCTCCAGCCCTGCTGCGCGCATCGCCGCGACAAGTGTCTCAGCCAGACGCCGCTCGGCACGGAAGCCGTTTAAGCTGTACGCGTCTCCAATGAGACTCGCGGCATTCCGAAACTGGAATTCGTGTTCGAAGGCGCCGAATAGGGTCAGGCCGGCAACGCGATCCAGACGATCGAGAGCGCCCTTGAGGATCGAACGGGTGCAGTATTCCCACGGTCGGCCGTCAGTGTGGCGAATATCACCCAATGCGAAGTGCTCGACCGGTGTGCCATCACCAAGGTCGACCCGCACCCTTGCAGTTCCATCAGGAATGAGGACGAGGTCGCCAAGCGAACCGAAAGGGCTTTCAGCGATAGCGTCAAAACAGGTGATCTGCACGTTCGTCGGCGTCCAGCCGATTCCGCGCTTCGTCCGCTTGTCGAATTGCGTCGCTGGAAATGCTTTCCCGCGAACCTTGCCCGCAAGATCGGTACAACAGGCAACAATCATTTCCTCAGAGATCATCTTTGTCCCCCAACGCCTTGCCCGGCGACACCAGGCGAAGTCGATCCCAGGCCTCGAGACGCTTTTTCGTCGTGTGCCAGTTCGTTTCAGATACCTTGACCATCAACGCTTCGACGAAAGCGACGGCGCAGACGAGCGTGTCCCACGCTGTTTCAATTTCGATCGGCAGAGCGATGACGTGGTCGCTGTGACGCGCTATTGGCGACATCCATTTATCCGTGACCAGCACGATCGACGGTCGACACTCTTTTGCAACAATCTCCGCAAGTGTTTCCAGGTCGCGCTGGTAGCGGCGAAAATCGAACAAGATCAGGACATCTTGCTTGCGGATCGAAAGCAGCAAGTCGGGCCAGTGCTCCGGGTTTGGTGGAAGATGATAAACCTTCGGTCGAATCTGCTTAAGGTGGACCGACAGAAATCCGGCAAGGCTGTCACTCACGCGTCCGCCAAGCATGAAAATTGACCGAGAGGGATCCGCGATGAGCGCCAGGATGCGATCGAACTGTTCTTGCGGTACGCTCCCGCTCATCTCGTGTATGCGTCCGGCGGCACGGTGCGCGTAGTCGGCTAAAAAGGTCTTTGCGCTGCCTAGCTTTTCTGTTGCCTTGAGCTCCAGCGGCGAGCTTCGGGCTTCCCGGAGTTCTGCTATGAGTTGGCGCTGAAACTCTTGATAGCCAGCGAAGCCGATTTTGCTCACGAAGCGCGTGATCGACGGCGCGCTGACGCCCGTGCGTTCGGCCAGCTCCTGGATCGTCTGGAGAGCGCCGAACGGATAGTCTGCCAGCACCGCATCCCCGATCTTACGTTCACTGACCGTTAGATTGGCGCTTTCGCGCCTGATTGTCTCTCGAACTGTCATGCCACCTTACCGGATTTGGGCAACATTGGGGCCGAACGCCTCACTCCAGGAAATACGGATATGAAAAAAATATGTCAAATGAAAAATCGATAGTATATCTGATCAATAAATTTCTCCGTCCCAGGCGCCTCGCCGGAAGAGGGGACCAATGCCCATGGAAGCGCCTTTATCAACTGATGCTAAATCGAACATTCATCGCGTGCGGTGCAACACAGCGGCGTCTTGGACCGAAAGAGCGTCGTTTCCGACGGAAAGAAAGCATGCTGCCGAGCGGTCCTCAACCTGATGACGGAAGCGAAAGCAGTCTCGCCCTGATCTGGAGCAGATTTACTTGCGCTAGTTGCCACGCCAAATCGGCCTGCGTTTGCTGGTGAAAGCGACAGCGCCTTCAGTGGCGTCGTTGGATTCAATCAGGCTGCCTAGCAGCTTGTCGTTGAGCTCCCACAGGCGCTCCTGTCCCTGTTCGTTCGGAGCTTTGAGCAAGGCGAGGCTTGCTCGGATGGAGAGGGGGGCATTACGGGCAACCGTCTCGGCCAGATCCATCGCGACCTCCGTTAATTTGATCTCCGGGACTACGCGATTCACAAGGCCCAATTGATACGCGCGAGCGGCATCAAAGAGTTCACCCGTAAGGAGTATTTCGCTCGCGATCGCGCGCGGCAGTACTTCACCCAACCTGAATGCACCGCCAGCGCCTGCGACCAGACCGCGTTTGGCTTCCGGCAGCCCGAACTGGCAGGTTTCAGTCGAAACCGCGAGATCGCAAGCCAGCATGAGCTCAAATCCGCCAGCGATGGCCGCGCCCTGAACAGCGGCGATCAATGGCTTGGTTCGTGCTCGACTGACAAGCCCACCGAAGTGACCTTCTCCGAACAAGATCTCTTCGGCTTCGCCGTCGACGAACGCCTGCAGGTCCATGCCAGAACAAAAGACGGCGCCGTTTCCACGAATGACGCCGACTGCGAGCTCCTGATCGCATTCCAGCCTATTCACGGCCTCCCGCAGAAGCCGGCAAGTGTGCGCGTCTAACGCGTTGCGACGATGCGGCCTGTTGATCGACACAATCCCGATTTTTCCGCAGGTTTCAAACAGAACCGTCTCAGTTGAATCTGCCCCCGCCATGGATCACCCTTCTGCTTCTGCATCAGCCAGTTTTGCGGCTTCGTTCGCTTGAACACAAAGCTGCGGATTCACTCGGCGCTGCCAAGACCCGGCCGAAGTACTCAAGGTCTGTCACCTCGCGTGCGGCTGACGTCAGGATTGACGCAACAGCATCGGGAGTGGGCGAGCTCCAATACATCCGTACTCTCAACTGCCTGCCGCAGGCCTCTCCGCTGCAGCCTCATCCTCGGCCATCTTCCGCAAGGCTGTACGAACAATTTTCCCCGTGGTGGTCATGGGCATATCATCGATAAATCGCACAACGCGCGGGTATTCATGCGCCGCGAGCCGCGATTTGACGAAGCCGGCAATATCGTCAGCCAAAGCATCTGATCCGGTATATCCGTCCTTGAGCACGACATATGCGGCTACGACCGCACCTCGCAACGAATCAGGCTTAGCGACGACCCCGGCAAGACGGACCGCCTGGTGCGCAAGCAGGCAATCCTCGACTTCGGCAGGGCCAATTCTATATCCGGCCGAGCCAATGACATCGTCGTTGCGTCCGACAAAACGGAGCCGGCCCTCAGCATCGCGCACTCCCAGGTCACCCGTCAGGAGCCATTTCCCGTCCGGCCCGTCGACGAACTTCTCGCGCGTCGCGTCGGGATTGTTCCAATAGCCGATGAACATCACGGGGTCCGGGGACAAAACCGCGATGGCGCCCTCCGTCTCTTCATCTTGGCGCCTACCGGTAACAACATCGATCACATCAACAATGTGACCGGGCACGGGTCGGCCCATTCTGCCCGGCAAAGGTGGCTCCAGCGCCGCGCAGGAGGAAACCACCATGTTGCACTCGGTCTGGCCGTAGAACTCGTTGATCGTGACCCCTAGTGTGGCGCGTCCCCATTCGATCAATTCTGCACCCAGGGTTTCGCCGCCGCTCGCCACCGATCGGAGGTGACCATCAAGCTTTTCCGCCTCCGACAAGAGCTTCATCATCTTCAAGGCGGTGGGAGGCAGAAATGCATTGCGTATCCGGCAGGTCTTGATGAGATCGTAAGCTGCCTCTGCGGTGAATTTCGTAAACCGGCAGGCAACAACCGGGATACCATGATGAAGCGCCGGCATCAGCACATCGAGCAGGCCGCCAATCCATGCCCAGTCAGCCGGGGTCCAGAAACGGTCTCCCTGCTGAGGGAGAAAGTCATGGCTGATCTCGATTCCGGGAAGATGCCCCAAGAGAACCCTGTGCGCATGAAGAGCACCTTTCGGATTTCCTGTGGTCCCTGAAGTGTAAATCAGAATTGCCGGATCGTCCGCACGTGTCGCCACAGGTTCGAACTCATCTGATTCTGCGGCACACAGTGCTGCGAAACTCTTGGCCGGTTCTATCGCGCCATCGACACTGATGATCAGCTCCAGCGCTGGCAGGCGCCCAAGCACAAGTTTAAGTCGCTCAGCGCCGGAGGCGTCCGTCACGATTGCTCTTGCGCCGGAATCTGAAAGACGATGTAGCAGTGCATCGGGGCCAAACAGCGTAAATAGCGGGATCGAGATGCATCCGAGTTTCGCGAGCGCGATATGCGTCACGGCTGTCTCAAAGCGCTGAGGCAGCATAACAGCCACCCGGTCGCCCATCTCTCCCGCACGCCGGCCGATGCCGCTCCCTCTCAAGGCATTAGCCAGTCGGCTCGACATCGCCTTCAACTCGGCAAAGCTATATTCGCGAGTCGATTTTCCGGGCTCCACGTCGATGATCGCCAAACGGCCGGGCTCTTTGTCGGCCCACCGGTCGCATATATCCACGCCGATATTGTAGTCATCAGGGATATTCCACTGAAACGACCTTCGAACCTCGTCGAAGGTTCTTCCACGCTTGAGCATCACTCCCCCTTTGGCTTGCGTTTTAAGAAGGCCGTTATCCCGATCTATTCTCCGGGCGAAGCGCGACCTTCGGTTACTGTGCTGTTCCTGAAGTGCCCAACGGTCTGCTCGATCGTTTTGTTCGTCACATCGGCAGATCCTTCTTGCTAACGAGCGCGCCATTCAAGTGACCACCGCGTCTTTCGTGCATCTCGTCACGTCGATCGAGCAAGGGTCTCTCTGCCAACGCAGAGCTGCGCCTTAACTAGAGTGAACAGGGCAAAGCGAATTGTGAACGAACGCTGGCCGCGCAAGCCTCTTGCTCTCTCGTGCATGCCTTCTAGTCGGTCTAGCGCAGAGGCCTGCGCGGGAACGAGTACGTGCAAGCCATCGACAGCGTTCGGCACTTCCGTGTGAACCGGCACTGAGGCTCCTGACGGCCAGCAAATTGGATCCTAATGACTGGGGTGATCGATGGCGCACGACTGCTTGACTTCTGGAGAGCGCCGAATGGATGAACCGCCAATTGGGCGCGAAAGACTCCAGCTCAGTATTGGCGGGCGCAGGACGGAGCATGCGGATGTCTCTTGCACTGTCATAAGGCCCAGCGTGAGCAAATTCCATGCTTCAAAAAAACCTAGTTCAAGCAATAGGTCATGAAAAAAATATGTCAAATAGAAAAAATTGTTTGACTTTGATCATCAAATTTCGTTCAATCCGACCATGCAGTGTGGTGATGGGTGCCATGCAGCAGCCTTGGGTGATGTGTTGCAGCATTCAGAGACCTTCGCGAGTGTGCTTTCTCCTTCTGACCCGCGCCCGGTTGAGGTCGTCAATGCCGGCGGACGTGCTGGCTTTGTGCTGGTTTGCGAGCACGCGGGCGCGGCTATCCCACAACGGTTCGGAAATCTCGGTCTGCCCGCGGCCGAAATGCTCAGGCACATTGCCTACGATATCGGTGCCGAGGCTGTGGCGCGTCGCCTTGCAGATCGGCTCGATGCTCCGCTTTTCCTGCAGCGCTATAGCCGGCTCGTCGTCGACTGCAATCGCCCGTTTAGCGCGCCAGACTGCATTCCGGAGGTGAGCGATGGTAGAGTCGTGCCAGGCAACTTGCACCTTACGGAATATCAGCGCCGGCAGCGTTATGCGGCGATCCACGAGCCATTCCATCGGGAAGTGGCGGTCTTTCTAGATCGTCGCGCGACGACAGGTTCGCCGGCGATGTTGGTCGCGGTGCATAGCTTTACGCCGCGGCTGGCAGGAGGACCCGGGCGACCTTGGCAACTCGGTGTGCTCTCCAATCGTGACCGTAGCTTTGCCGAGCGTTTTCTCGGCTCCTTTCAGGAGCGCAATCCGACGACGATCTGCGCGCGCAACGAGCCGTATGTCGTCGACGACGAGGGCGACTACACGATCCCGGTGCACGGCGAGGCGCGCGGCTTGCCGCACCTTCTGCTTGAAATTCGTAATGATTTGATCGGCGATCCCGAGGGGCAGCACAGATGGGCGACCTTGATCGCCAACGGGCTGATCGATGCGCGAGAGAAAAAGCATGTCAACGGCTGAATTCCCGACGACACGCGAGGTGCCGCTCAATCCGAAGCAGTCGGCGTTGTTGTTCATCGACGTGCAGAACTTTTGCGTGCGACGTGATGGCGGCGAGTTCAAGGATGTGCCGGACGCCGAGATAGCCGGCAAGTACGGCTATTATTTCGATCGCTTGAACCGCGTTGCCATACCGAACATGCAGCGGCTGCAGGCCGCGTTTCGTGCGGCGGGCATAGAAGTACTTTTCACGACGATCGAGAGTCTCACCAAGGATGGTCGCGATCGCAGCCTCGATTACAAGATCACGGGCTTCAATGTCGCGAAGGGCTCATGGGACGGAAAGGTTATCGACGAGATAGTGCCCGGCGATGATGAAATCGTGCTGCCGAAATCCTCTTCGAGCGTCTTCGTGTCGACCCACGTCGATTACCTGCTGCGCAATCTCGGGGTCAAGCAGTTGGTGCTCGCAGGGGTCGCAACTGACCAGTGTGTAGAGTCTGCGGTCCGGGACGCCTGCGACCTCGGCTATCTGGTGACGCTCGTCCCAGATGCCTGCGCCACCTATAGCCAGGAGCGGCATGACAATACTCTGCGTGCAATCAAGGGTTATTGCCGTCAGGTCCCAACAGAAGCGCTGATCAAGGAAATCGACGGTATTCGGGCAAGGTAGAGAGCGCGGGAGTCGCTCAATTTTTGGGTTTCAGGCGAAGCCGGCTGAATCAAAAGACTGGCAATCGCAATCATCGATTGCACTCGCTGAGCTAATTTGGCGTGTGTGTGAGGGAGAGGGAAATACGACCATGGAAATTTCTAGTCGCCTTTGGTTGAGTCTGGGGTTTGCCGCTCTTATTGCTACGAGCCCTGCCCATGCGGCTGAGAAGGTCGCCAAGATCGGTGTGCTTGCACCGCTAGCTGGTGGCAGCGCGGCAGATGGCAGCGAAATGGTCGACGGCGCCAAGCTCGCCGTCGATGAAATCAATGCGGCCGGTGGCGTCGCCGGCTACAAGCTCCAGGTCGTCGTGGGCGACACGCAGAACATGTCAGTGGACTCGGTAACCAGCGCCGTCCAGCGCCTTACGAAGGACCCTGATCTGAATGCCATCGTCACCGGTTTCGCAGACTATAGCAACTTTGAGATCGAGTTGATGGCCGAGCAGGATATGCCGTATCTGCTCTATGGGAGCACCGATTCAACGCGCGCGATCATCGACCCCCATCCGGACAAATTCCCGACCGTCTGGTCGTTGAACGCCTCCTACGACGCCTACAAGACGGCAATGATTCCGGTGCTTCACAGCCTGGAAAAGAGCGGAAAATTGAAGCTGCCAAACAAGAAGGTGGCTCTGATCTCCACCGACAATCCGTATTCGAAGTCAATCATGAACGGATTGAAGAGGAGCTTCGAAGAGGACGGCTGGACGGTCACATCTTCCGATCTTCTGCCGACCGGCGAAATCGCCGACTGGCGGACGTTTCTCGTCAAGGTTCGCCAAGACAATCCGGCTGTCGTCATCAATACAGACCCGCGGGCGGACAACGCTGCGAAGTTTCAGACCCAGTTTCTCGAGCAGCCGACCAATAGCCTGGTGTTCATCCAGTATGCGCCGCACATTCCGGAATTCCTCAAGCTAACAGGCGAGAAGGGGACGGGCGTCATCTATAATCTCATCGGTGGAACGCTGCCCAAAAATCCTCGCACGGCCGAAATCAATACGAAGTTTCAAGCCAAGTTTGGCTACGAGCCCGGCTCGAGCGGACCCGCAGTCTACGAGGAGGTCATGCTTTACGCCGACGCCTTGAAGAAGGTCGGCGACCCCAAGAACCGGCTTGCTATCGGAAAAGCCATCGGTGAGATCAATAAGCCGACCGCGCAGGGTAAGCTGTCCTTCGATCCGGCGACGCATCTTGCCGTCCAAAGCGATGATGGTTTTCCGATCCAGTTCTACCAGGTCTGGGACGGCAAGCGGGTCCTGTTTTCTCCGCAGCAGCATGCCGACGGCAAATTCCGCATGCCGCCCTGGATGAAGCAATAGCGTTGCGGCCGCGCGGAGTTACCGCGTGGCCGCCCAGGCATGCTGATCCACGAGACTGGCGGCCACGCGTTGGCTGCCATGACGAAGCGATAATCTATGCTGGAAATAAGGGAGGGGTTTCAAATGGGCAATTTAGATGCTGCAGTGAAGGCCGCCTGGAGCGCGATCGACCGCGAGCGGAGTTACACGACCGAGCTCGCTCAAAGGTTAGTGCGAATTCCCTCGGTCAACCCGAAGTTCGTCAATGATCCAAGCCAGAACCGCGAGAGCGCCGTCCAAGATCTGGTTGAATCGGAGCTGACGTCACTTGGCATGTCGATCAACCGGTGGGACGTCTTCCCTGACAGACCGAACATCGTCGGTCAGCTGGCCGGCTCCGAAGACCGCAGCCTGCTGTTGTGCGGCCATATCGATGTGGTCCCTGTGGGGGAGCGCGGCACCTGGACAGTCGATCCCTTCGGTGGCGAAATCAAGGGTGGCAAGCTTTACGGGCGTGGCGCCGTCGACATGAAGAGCGGCGTTGCGGCCGCCGTTGCAGCCGTTCGAGGCATCAAGGCGGCAGGTATCGAACTTGAGGGTCGTCTTGCCATCCATTCTGTAGTCGATGAGGAAGCTGGCGGCTTTGGCGCGATAGACGCCGTCAAGCGCGGTTATCTTGCCAAGGCGGCGATCATCACTGAACTCACTCAGGGCGATATCCAAATCTGCGAAGGCGGTCTGGAATGGATCCGCATCACGATTACTGGCCGACAGGGCCATTCGGCGTGGCGCTACAACGAAATCTGGCCGCAGCGTGACGCCCCTGATCGGCTGCGGCCGGCAGTGAATGCGATCGATATCGCAACCCGTTTTCTGGACGCGCTCAGGAATTTCGAATATTCGAGGTGCCGCATGCGTCAGCACCCACTGCTCCCGCCCGGTATGAACACGATCAATGTCGGAGCGATGCGCGCCGGCGCGGGGCTTGGGCCGGATGGCTTGCCGCTCATCATGACCAATCCCGCCATCATTCCGGATGTGGCGGTCATCGACCTCGATTACAAATTCCTGCCTCACCAGACCAAGGAAGAGATCCGCTCTGAGTTCGAAGCGTTCGTCCATCACTTCTGCCAGCAGGATCTTTGGTTGCAGCAAAATCCGATCAAGGTCCAATGGGAGCTCGGCGGTCTTCATTTCCCGCCCATGGATACCGCACCTGACCATTCACTTGTGCAATCGCTCTGGCAACGGCGAACACAACTGGGCGGCAAACCCAAGATCTCGGGGATGATTGCTGTCGTCGACGCGGCGCACTACGCCGGGGCGGGAGTTGATTGTGTGATCTGCGGTCCAACCGGCGACGGTTTCCACGGTGCCGACGAGTACGTCGAGATCGCCTCCTTGGAGGAGACGACCAAAACCTTGGCGGCCGGAATCATCGACTGGTGCGGAATTAAAGATTGATCTCATGTGCAGTGAAAGAGGGGATTGCTACCATGAAAGCTTCTAGTCTTTGGACAAGTCTGGTCGTTGCTGCCTTGGCCGCCGCAACGCCCGCCCATTGTGCTGACAAAACCGCGAAGATCGGTGTCCTCGCGCCGCTGACCGGAAATTCAGCTGCGGACGGAAACGAAATGATCAATGGTGCCAAGCTCGCCGTTGACGAAATCAATGCAGCCGGCGGGGTGACTGGCTACAAGCTGCAGGTGGTCGTGGGCGACACCCAGAACCAGTCCGCCGATGCCGTGACCAGCGCGATCGAACGTTTGGCGAGTGACCGTGACCTGAACGCCATCCTCACCGGCTACGCCAGCGGCAGCAATTTCGAAATCGAGACCATGGCGGAGCAGGATATGCCGTACCTGATCTGGGCGAACTCGGCTCAGACGCGGGACATCATCACGCCCCATCCGGACAAGTTCCCGACTGTCTGGTCAATGGCCCCGTCCTTGGATGAGTACAATACGGCCATGGTCCCGGTTGTTAAGGGCCTTCTTGCAGTTGGCAAGCTCAAGCTGCCGAATACGAAGGTGGCGCTGATCTCTTCGGACAATCCCTATTCGAAGACCATCATGAATGGGCTGAAGAAAAGCTTCGAAGGCGCCGGCTGGACCGTAACGTCGGCAGACCTTCTGCCGTTCGGTGAGATCGACAACTGGCGAACGTTCCTTGCCAAAGTCCGCCAGGATAATCCGGCCATCATCATCAATACCGACTATCAGCCGGGCAATGCCGCGAAATTCCTGACCCAGTTCCTCGAGCAGCCGACGGATAGCCTGGTCTTCATCCAGTATGCGCCTTCGGTCCCCGAATTCCTGAAGCTGACGGGCAAGCAGGCGACTGGTATCGTCTACAATCTGCTCGGCGGCACGCTCGACACGCCTGCGAACCCGCGGGCTGCCGAGGTGATCAAGAAATATCAGGACAAATACGGCCACGAACCAGGCACATACGGGCCGGCGCTCTACGAGGAGGTCATGGTCTATGCCGACGCCCTGGCGAAGGTGGGGGATCCGACCAAGCGGCTCGCTATCGGCAAGGCCATTGGCGACACCCACAAGCAGATCGTCAGTGGTAGCCTCTCCTTCGATCCGAAGACGCACCTTGCGGACCAAGGCGACAACTCAATTCCAATTCAGTTCTTCCAGATCTGGGACGGCAAACGGGTTCTGTTTTACCCCAAGCAATATGCGGACGGAGAGTTCCGTATGCCTCCATGGATGCGGCAATAGCGCTACCGCCTTGCGGCCGCGCGGCATCGCTGCGTGGCCGATTGATCTACCCGCGACCAGCGAAGAGCACACGATGATAGAACTCAAGGATGACAAGCCGTTGCTCGAGATGCGCCAGGTGACCCGACGCTTTGGCGCATTGGTCGCTATCGACAATGTGTCGTTCTCGATCCGCAAGGGCGAGATCTTCGGTATTGCCGGTCCGAACGGCAGCGGCAAGAGCACGCTCTTCAACGTCATCACTGGGATTCCATTTCCCCCAAGCGAAGGCGAGGTGCTCCTCAACGGCAAGGCAATGCATCGGCTGAGCCCGCATCAGATCAGCCGCGCGGGCATCCTTCGCACCTTCCAGAAGGATGCAGAGTTTGCAACGCTGAGCGCGCGAGAGAACGTTTACGCAAGTGCCGCTTATTGCGCCCAGATGACCTCGACGGAAGCGAAGGATGCCGCCGAGCAGGCGCTGGATGACGTGTCGCTGGCGGTTGAACGACGGGCGAAAGCCGCGTCCGACCTCTCGGTCTTTGAGCGCAAGCAGTTAATGATTGCTTCTGCAATCGCGGGCCGCCCCAAGGTGCTTCTCCTCGATGAGCCTGCCGCCGGCCTCACCAAGCCCGAGATATCCGGCCTCTCCGACCTCATCTTTACCGTGCACCGACGCGGCATCACGGTCGTGCTCATCGAACACGTTCTGCCGCTTCTTTTAAACGTGTCCGAACGCCTGATGATTCTCAATCACGGCGCTATCATCGCCTCGGGTAGTCCGGCAGAGGTGGTACGCAACCCAAAGGTCGTCGAAGCCTATCTCGGCAAACGGGAGGCGAGGCATTGAGCAACAATACGAACGCACTCGAAATTGTCGACTTGCGCGCCGGTTACGATGCCTCCGATGTGCTGCTCGGCATGAGCCTCCACGTCGGACCGCGGGAGCGCGTCGGGCTCTTTGGACCCAATGGGCACGGCAAGACGACGCTTCTCAATACGATTTCGCGAGTGATCCGCCCCCGAGCGGGAGATGTCAAGTTCATGGGGGAGCCGATCGACCAGCTCGCGCCCCAGAAGATCGTGGCGCGCGGCTTGATTCACGTGCCCCAGGCCAATCGCCTCTTTCCCGACATGCAGATCATGGAAACACTTGAGCTTGCAGCCTTCACGCCGCGCGCGCGGGAGGAGCTGAAGACAAATCTCGACTATGTGCTCAAGCTGTTTCCCCGGCTTGCCGAGCGCCGTCGGCAGCAATGCAAGACGCTGTCAGGCGGCGAGCGCCAGATGCTGTCAATCGGCGCAGGGCTCATGTGCGCGCCTCGCATGCTGATGCTGGATGAGCCAACGCTTGGGCTGTCTCCGAAGCTCAAGGACGAGCTTGCCGAGGCAATCTCGGAAATATCGTCGCGCGGCATTCCGCTTCTCCTCGTCGAGCAGGATATCGCATTCATCCTGTCCCTGGCCGACCGCATGTACCTTGTCGACCACGGAGAAATCAGCCGGGAAATCAACCGGAGCGGAGCAGTCGATCATCAGGAAATCATGGACATGTATTTCGGGTCGGAGGGCGCATGATCACGAGCGACATCCTTAGCGCCATTCTCGTCAGCGGCATCGTGCTCGGCTCGGGCTATGCCTTGATGGCGAGCGGACTATCGCTGGTATGGACGACACTTGGCATCTTCAATTTCGCTCATGGGGTGCTGATGACACTCGGCGCCTATATCGCCTGGACCGTGTCGGACGCGGCCGGGCTCAATTTCGGATTGGGTGTGGCAATCGCCGTTTCAGCAGCGATCATGATCGGAGTGGGCATTCTGATCGAGCGGGTCATTGTTCGGCCGTTCTACGACCATCGCGATATCCTGCTCATCACCGTCATGACGACCCTTGCCACAATGATATTCATGCAGAAGGGGATCCAGCTGATCTGGGGGGCAAGGCTCAAGCAGTTGGCTCCGATCGCAACGGGTAACGTACAAATCTGGCAAACGACGATTTCCGCGCAGGAGGCGCTCATCATTGTCGTGGCGCCATTGTTGCTTGGAGCGCTTTGGCTTTTCCTCGACCGTTCGCGGACAGGACGCGGAATACGCGCGGTTGGCCAGAACCCCGATGCCGCCAGGCTGATCGGCATCGACGTCTCTCGTCTTTTTATCGTTACGTTCGCCCTCTCTTCTGTCCTTGCTGGGCTCACCGGGGTGCTTCTCGGATCGATCCGCCTGCTCACTCCGGAATTCGGCTCCGATCCGCTCGTCAAGGCATTGATCATCGTGATCTTTGGCGGGCTTGGCTCGCTGGGTGGGACGGTTCTCGCTGCCTATTTGATGGGAATCCTCGAGGCGGCCCTCGCGTTTTTCGTAGGCATCTACTGGGCACCCTCAATGATCTTTCTCCTGCTCATCCTTGTGCTGCTCGTCCGACCCCAGGGGCTCCTCGGAAAGGTGGTGCGTTGATGATGGCCCTCCCCGACGGTAAGATCCGCGACAGCAAGATATGGCTGATTGGCATCCTGCTCGTCGCAGGGCTCCTTGTGCCGATCTTCGTCCAAGACAGCTATCTGCGACATCTTTTCATCATCTCCTTCGTCTACGGGATTGTCGCAGCAAGCTGGGACCTCAGTCTTGGCTATGCTGGCATCTTCAATTTTGCCCATGTTGCCTTTTTCGGCGTCGGAGTTTACGCGACAGGACTGACCGCAAAGCTTCTCGGGATAGACCCGTGGCTTGCGATGCTCATCGGCGGGTTTGCCGCGTCCGCTGCTGCTGCTATCGTCGCTCTGCCCGTCATACGCCTTCAGGGCGTCTATGTGGTGCTGGTCACGTTTGCTTTCAGCCAGCTCGTGATGCAACTTGTGATCAATCAGTCAAATCTCACCGGCGGAACGCAAGGCATGGTGCGCGTGCCGACGATATGGCTGCCGGGCTACAATTTCCTGCGCGACTACAAGCTCGGTTACTACTATGTCGCCTTTGGGCTGCTTGTCGCCACGACCGTTTGTCTGCGCTGGCTGGTGCGCTCCGATTTCGGCCTCTCGATCAAAGCGCTGCGCGACAACGAGGACTACGCCGTCTCCCGCGGCATCCCCATTGCGCGGCAGCGCCTGAAGGTGCTCGTGGCAAGTGCGTTCTTTGCGGGGCTGGCGGGCGGCTTCTATGTCATCTATCTCCGCGTCGCCTCGCCGGAGGTCTTCGACTTCTCGACCGTGTCGCTCATCTTGAGCATGGTGCTTGTCGGGGGCACGTCCAGCATCTATGGGCCGCTGTTTGCTGCGCTCCTCCTGACCTTCATCTCGGAAGGGCTCGCAAGTATTAACAACTTCGCTGAAGGCCGCTTTATGCTGGTTGCTTTGGCGATGATCGTTGTCCTCCTGTTCTTTCCAAAGGGGCTTGCCTCCGCACTGCCTGCAAATTTTGGAAAGAATGCAAATCAAAAGCGATCGCAGCAACCCCTGATGGCTGCGAAGGACCAAGCGCCGACGACTTCGACTGATAAAGAGAACGAGGCTGGAGCTGCTAGTCACTCCGGGGTCCGTTGAACGTCCGCAGTCGCCTTCGGAGCGGGGCGAGGGCGAGATTGAAGCCTCCGATCCGGGAGACGATTTGAATCGCGTGGTAAGCCCCAGCATCGACCGGAGCAGGTTGAGGGCGAATTGGCCGGCTCTTTTGTCCTGATGACCTCGTGGGGCATAACGGTGGTGAGGCACCGCAGCGCAGATTTTGCAAGACGTCACCAGCGCGCTTGGTCGCACGCCAGTCGTAAGGGGCAAATTAGCGGCGTCCGTCTGCGGCATTTGAACTCAGGAAAGAGACATGACCCGTTTGTATGAACGTGAAGCCCAATCAATCTCGAAACTGGCTCATCTGCGCTTCTATCCGCTGGCTGTGACAGGGGGCGCCGGCGCGACGCTGATCACAGATGATGGCAGGGAACTTCTGGATTTTGCGGCTTCCTGGGGCGCTGCGAGCCTGGGTCATTCCGATCCTCGCATAAGGGTGGCGGTTGACCGCGCGTTGTCCAGCCAGGCAGGAGCAAGCTATCTTTCGAGCACTAATCTAGCGACAGTGCAGCTGGCCGAAGAGCTCCTCTCGCTCGTGCCCTCTCGCGCAGCGGGCAGGATCTGGTTTGGTCATTCCGGTTCGGACGCCAATGAGACCGTCGCACGCATTGTGGTTGCGGCGACAGGCCGGCCCCGGATCATCTCCTTCTCGGGCGCCTATCATGGTGGCACCACCGGCTCTGCCGCAGTCTCCGGTCACCCGTCGCAATCGATACCGAAAGCACCTGGCTTGACACTCGTACCTTATCCCAACAGCTATGCCGAAGGCGAAGAAGCCGCAGAAAAGGCGCTTGCTCAGCTCGATCGCCTTCTTGCGAGTACCGTTCCTCCGCAAGAGGTGGCCGCTTTCTTCATCGAGCCAATCCAGTCCGACGGCGGAATGCTGGTTGCTCCGGCTGGCTTCTTTGCAGAAATCGAGCGGCGCTGCCGCAAGTGCGGAATCCTCCTCGTCAGCGACGAAGTGAAAGTCGGATTGGGCAGAACCGGGCGGCTGCATGCCTTTGCGCATCATGGAATCGAACCCGACATCGTGGTGTTCGGGAAGGGTCTTGGCGGCGGATTGCCGATCTCGGCCGTCGCAGGGCCAGAAGCCATCATGAATTTTGCGCCAGCTTTCTCTTTTCAAACTTTACATGGAAATCCGGTTTGTGCCGCCGCAGCATTGGCTGTGCTTGAGGCCATCAAAACCGATCGGCTGGCGGAAAATGCTGACAGAGTGGGGGCCCAGTTGCTCTCCCGTCTCCAGGCCTTGAAGCAGAGACATCCGTTGATTGGCGACGTCCGCGGTCAGGGCCTGGCGATCGGAATAGAGTTGGTCACCGACCGGACCACAAGGGCACCGGCAAAACGACAGACCGCAATGACTGTTTATCGCGCCTTCGAATACGGATTGGTGATGTTCTATGTTGGCGTCAACTCGAACGTGCTCGAGCTTACCCCGCCATTGACGTTGACGCGAGAGCAGGCCGACCATGGTGTCGAAATGCTCGACATGGCTCTTACGGACGTCGAGGCGGGCAAAGTGAACCCCTCGCTGGCGGGAGCCTTCGCTGGCTGGTAGTCGAAGCTCGGGGATTGGATCTAGGACCTTTGACGCCAAGGCGGTGTCTCAGTTTGAACGTTTGAGCCGGCTTAATGATCGCACTGGTTGCGGTGAGCTAGATTAGGTTGCAAGATACGCGCTATGGGTGGTTGGCAGAATCTAAGTTGGCTCGATGGTATCGAGCGCGTACCTGGCTGGCGCGTCGTGTCGCTCGTCCTCGTTGCGTTGTTGGCGGCATGGGTCATCACTGCCCTTGTGTGGCCGCGCTTCTCGAATACGGCATCACAAACGGCCATGAGGCCATCGTCGGCGCTTTGGTGGACCAGAGAGCTTATCTTCTTCTCGATCGTCGGCGGGGTAGGGACGTGATAACGCCCAAAGACCCCGCTCAAGCATCTTTCGAAGAGAGAGTCCGGCGCTGCTCAGATATCTGACCCGGCAAACCATTCCAACCTATCCGGGAATCGACGCTTCGATGCACCTTACATGCATCCTCAATCGGGGGAATAGTCCGAAGGTCGCGGACGTGCGCCGGGCCTTGAAACCGCTTCTCGGCGAAACTGCTGCGTGATTTGTCGACGCTCATTGCCGTAGAACCCACGCACATCGGTCTCGCGCCGCAATCTATCGAAGCTCTGGCCATTGTCGCGCATGCACCGGGCATAGTCTTCCGCCGCTCCCTTCCATTTCGGGATAGTGCAAGTCCCACCAAGTTATGCTCGCTGACTGTCGAAATCTTGCCTGCGTCGAGCAGCACGGCGCCCATTTCGTGCACGTCTCCGCACGGACGAACGAATGTGCAGATAACATCGTGCACTATCAGCGTTCGATCCCGAGCGAAGTCACCAACATCGTCCGATTCATTGCATCGGAGTACTGACTCCGCCACTGAGAGAAAGAGAGAAAGTGCGTTCCACAGCGATTATTCGTATTAAGCCGTTTTAACTCCTTCATAGCCCGCGCGTGTGACGCTTCCATTGCATGAACTCGGGACTACAAGATTTGAGGAGGGGGCTGTAGCGGCCGGGGAGTTCATCCGGCGTTTCCTTATCCGACCAGGCGCCGCTGCCAACGAAATGCAGCAGCGATTGATGCCGGGCGGCCGTCCGTTCCGGAGCCGTCACCGTCGCCATCGGCTCCACGCTTCTTGCGACCGCCACGGGCCATCAGGCCGACGCAATAGTCGCGCACAGCGGCGCCTTCCGATCAGCATGACCGATGACACCGGCAAGCCCTTCCAAATACGCCGCAAATCGCTTCTCGCTCGTGTTGGTGCCACGCCCGCTCATGTCGGCCTCATCGGCTAATGGTCCATGCTTCACCATCGCTGATTCTGGCCAGCTAGAGCCCGCAGTTTTGTGACTCGGTCAGACTGGAGCCAATCTAGCAAAACAGACTGTATGAGAACGAAAGTAAGTATACCGGCGCCGACCACCGCAATGGCCCAGAGCCTGTTACATTGGCCGGGCGTGAGGTCGCCCTTTCTCCTGAGGGTAGTCCACCGTTCGCTCAACATCGCTGCTGCGAGCGAAGCAGCAACAGCGATCAGCTCTGCGACGGTTTTCGTCAGGTTGGGCTCGCCTCGTTGGCGGCCTCTAGCCGGGGTCGTCGCGCCGATCGATCTTCAGCCGAGTGCAGCCGTGGGCAAAGTTGGTCCCTACAAGTTGGTCCCCTAATCGGGGCAAAGTAGGTCCCCTAACTCGATCCGCAAGGACGATATTCAACCTCCTTTAAGTCGAGGTATCAGAATAATATTCACGCCTAGCGGATTATTTGGGCTCACTTCCCTGGACCCTCTCCCCAACTGCGCTGTATAGGGCTGGCCGCGGAGGTAGAAGTTTGTCATCGGCTGGCGCGGTGTCGGCAAAATCCTTCTTCTGTTGAGTGCACCGATGAGGATGTCTGGGGCTGGTTGGGGCCCATGGACCCAGCCAAGGTCTAGGACATGTCCGAAATCCTGCCGCGCCATAGCGTCGCGCGTTGTGGGCCACATGGCGCCATTAAAATCCGAGCCGCCGCCGCGCAAGCCTCGAGACCGCTGCGGTGATTCCGACGGCGGCGGAGATTCCCCGAACAGTTGCGTGAAGAGCAATTGTTGCGCGCAGTCACGCTGAGCGTCGTCACTCAAGTGCGAACCACCGACTCCACGAGCGGACGACGATTGCTCAGTAACGTTGGGCATCGGCGCATCAAAGGCATCGTTACGCATCATGGGCGATATGGCCACATTTGGGTCCGAACCGCCGCCTTGCAATCCCGTAGACGCCGGTGGGGATTCCGATGGCAGCGTTTCCCCGAACAGCTGGGTGAAGAGCGGCTGTACCGAGCTGTACTGGTGCGCACCGTCTCCAGCCGCCGACGGCGCCTCATCTACTTCAAGCTGCTGTTCCAGGTCCGCGGCGAACGCCTCCAGGTCTTTCGCGTGCTCCCGCAGCATCCTGACGCCAGAGTCCACGCTGAACTTACGCTTAGCCATATAGAATGCCGTGATGTCTTCTTTCAGCGAGACGTCGTTGAGGCGACCGTCTATAGCCCTTCTGCTTGTCGTTTTGAGCCACCCGCTAAACCTGTTAAGAGACCTAACTGCTTGGTTGACCCTTTTCCGAATTCCGACAAAGGGCCAGGGCTTTTCGGCGTCAATGTTCGCCTTGGCTGCCTCGGCCGCCGCCTTGACGAGCGCAGTGTCTTGGGGATAGGGAACCCGCTGAGCGCGACGGCACGGCGCGTGATCGGGGGGCCCAAGCGCGCCAGCGTGCGTTCGAAGCATCCTCAAGCCGACTAAGTGGGAGCCCCGGCGGTGAATACGGGCGAATGTCGCAATATCTTCATCAACGGTGTTGTCACCGGGGCGGCCGGCCATCGCGTTTTTATGCTCTCTTCGGAGCCATTCGCTAAACTTGCGAACCATATAAGTTGCCTGGGACACTTGGCGCGAGGTCTCGAGTTGCTCCCAAGGATGCCCCGCCGCAATAGCGACTCTGGCCGCCTGGGCCGCCTCGTTGATCAGCGCCGCGTCTTCGGGATAAGGATCCAACGCGATTCGCAGGTGCGATGCCTGATTGCTCGACCCGGGCTCGCCACCAGGGCCGGACACGTTGACTCCCCGACTAACTGCATCGCATTCTATGCGAACGGCGGGAGCCACCAGATCTGGCGATTCAGCGCGCGTCCCGAGCGGGGCAGAACTGGAAGTTCGGCTGCATCCACCAGGGGCAAAACCCATTTCATATGCGGTCCCGCCATCCGTGCTGCCGTTCCGTAATTGAGAAATGTGCGAATTCCCTCCAATGCCTGACATATCGATCTCCGATGTGAATGAGAATGACTATGCCTCTCATCAGCAAAGGCTGTGCCGACGCGTCCACCGATTAGGTTGTAAATGCCTGACTTGGATATTTCGAGCGACGTCCGAAAGCGATCGTCCCACTTTGGGGTATGATCGAGACCTAATATCAAGGTGCCGGGTTTTGCTCCCAAGTGATTGTTACCGCATTGGTGAGGTTGGCGCCGCATCGCCCGCCCAACCTTCCTCTTGATTCACAACTTGCGCGACCGAGTCGGTCGCTAAACCCAGTCCGGGCAAAACTCCGGCGCCGTCCACTGGCACGAGCCGTCCCGATCCGCAGTATCGAAAGGCATGTCCCGGTTGATCCTTTGCGCCGGCAAGTGGACGTCTGGCGGCGAGGTGGGCGGCGGCGATCAAGGTGAGACCTTAGCGACAATCCTGGGTTCTTCCGCATATTTGGTGCAGCATGAGCGATCGGGGTTGGAGAGGTTGCCCGGTCGTCGTTCTCACGCAGCCAGGAGGACGCGTCGACGCAATAGCGGGTAGCTTGCCCGGCCATGCATTTGTCTTTTGATGGCTTTGATCCCGCTGATCTGGCCTTCGACCGGACTGGTTGTCCAGGAGGTAATTATTGCCGCTCGGACCGCATCGATGTCGCGCGCGATGCCGTTGGCGAAGCTCTTGAGCTCGCTGTTGCCTGCTTGTGTGATCCATTCATCGAGCTCGGCGATGTCGCTACCACTGAGAAGGGACACAAACCGCTTCGCCAGATCGGCCGCCGTGGCGAGTTCGGGAGCTTGCGCAAATAGATGGCCGAGGAACAACCTGGCTTCAGCATCGATCTGATCCGGATCCCGGCTCAAGTACCAAGCACAGCGACGATGCGTGGGAGCTTTCCAGGTCAGGTGTGGTTGTGCTGCTCCTTGCGCGTCTGCATGTGCACGCCTGTCAGCGGCCCATCGCGCGACGGTCACCCGACTTCCGGTATAACCCAGTTGCCGAAGCTCCCGCCAAAGCTGCTGGCCCACCTGGCAACCGGAGGCCTACCGCGCTTCGAGCCATGCCTCGAAGGGCGAGAGAAGATGTGAAGGTCGGTGATGACGCGAATGCTGCGGTTCGCCGCCAGCGGCCAGCCAGCGCTGAACAGTGCGTCTGTCGACGCCGAGCAGTTGGACGATCCTGGATGTCGGGCAACCTTGCCGGCGGAGGCGACAGATTTCATCCCAGCGCTCGCGTCGCGCAGCCTTTCGATCCGCCCGCAACCTTGCAAGGCCGGGCGGCGGCGTGGAACTGCCGGTCTTCGCTCGCTGCGCGGACGCCATGATTTGCACGGCGGCGGCTACGTTGTCCGGCTGAGAATGTGGCCGCCGATCGACAAGGAACCCGGTTATGCCTACGCTCTCCGAGGGCTCCGGAGGTATGCCCTGAGGAGCGAGCTCTCCCACAGCTTTTATCGACGAGCCGGTTGCTGAAAATCCGACCAAATTCCTGGTGCCTGGCGAACCTCAATTGTCGCTACCTAAATACCTATAAGGAATAAAATTTGGCTCGCAGTTGACGCCAGAACCGGCCGGAAAAGGGAGTCTAAGAGAGGATGAGGAGGTCAAAATTGGCCTATAACGGCATGAAAACGGGTTAAGACCGCCGATTTTCCCGATCGGTCTGACAACTTCGTGTCGAATCCGGAATTGTGAGCGATCACGATCGCCGCATCTTCGACGAATGCCGTCACGGCCGCTTCGTCGATCCGGTGCCCAGCGACCATCTCGTCGGTGATGCCGGGTGAGGGCGGTGACTTCGAACGGTATCGGCACGGACGGCTCGTTGAATGTGGAGAACGTATCTCGGACGCCGGCGACGCGACCATCAGACAGGTAGTCGAACTTCACCATCCCCAGTTCGATGATCTCGTCTTTCCGCGCATCGAGACCTGTGGTCTCCGTGTCGAGCAGGACCGCCGTCTTGGTGTTTTGACCGACTGGTGGCGTGAGCGGAGTCGGCGGGAGCAGCCGCCGCAGGACGCGATAGTCTGGCGATCTGCTCAGTGCGTCGGTCATCGCGGCCAGGTTGATGTGTCCTGAAACATCGCTACTCGAATGACTTGGCACGGTCCGCTGGACGGGTGGTCGAACCGACACGTTACAGGACGGCCGGTCCGTCGGACGTGGTTGGTCACGCAAAGGCGGGGCGGAAAGGGAATTCGGCGGCCGCGAGGCCCCGTGCACCGTGCTATGGTAGGCAATGCATATTATTCGAATTTTACGGACATATTTGGCCTGCTATTCGAGTGTTACGGACATTCCCTTGAAAGCGGCCGGCTTACTCGACTAATAAGGGGCAAGGCTAATCGAGTTTTATGGACAAAAAAGCCATATTATTCTAGCTTTACGGACACTGCATCCCCTTAATCGAAGATTACGGACGGAGAAACCTCGATGGCATCATTCGGCGAAATCGAGATCACCACGGGTGACGACACGGCCGACCGCCAGATTCGCCGCCGCGCCGAAGCCGGAGAACTGAGGCGGATAGTCGAGCGCGTCTATACTTCCAACCTTCACGACGACCTGGCCACCGTCGTGAAACGCAACATCTGGTACATCCTTCCTCACCTCTTCCCGAACACCGTCATGACGTCGAGGACGGGCGCGAAGGTTAATACCTATCAACCCGAGAAGGGGGGAAAGTCTTACGTGTTCCTAACGGGACCGTATTCGACCCGCACCGTCGAGCTTCCCGGAATGGAAGTGAGATTGATCCGGGGCCCGACGGCGATGCCCGGTGATACGCCGATGACGACGTCCGACTTCTACGTCCCGTCGCGCGCGCGAACGCTGCTCGAAAACCTCAAACCGTCACGCGCGCGTGGCGGCATCGATCGCAACCTCCGCGAAGACGAGCTCGAGGAATATCTCGTCACGCTTCTCGATTCAGGCGGCACGGAGAACTTCAACGAGATCCGCGATCAGGCTCGCACCTTGGCGCCGCAACTACAGGCCGCGGCAGAATTCAAGACGCTCGACCGCCTCATGGGTGCGCTCCTTGGAACGCAGAAGACGCGCTTCGCCAGTCGCGCAGCCCAGATGCGATCATCAGGCGCTGACAGGGCCTGCGTCGAACGTTTGCAGGCGCTGTTCGCGCATCTGAAGTCCCTAACGTTCCCGAACCTGCCCGCTTCCAAGGACGGTGCGGTCCGGCAATCGACGGCTTTCATCGAGGCGTACTTCTCCAACTTCATCGAGGGCACCGAATTCACGCCTAAGGAAGCGCAGCGGATCGTCTACAGCGGTCAGGCGCCGGTCAGCCGCCCCGCCGACGGCCACGACATCCTCGCGACCTATCGCCTGCTGACCGACGAGCGCGCGCTCAAGGCTATCCCGTCCGACTACGAACAGTTCGAGAACATGCTGCGCGCGCGTCATGCCCTCCTGATGGAAGCGCGCCCGGAGAAGCAGCCCGGCAAGTTCAAGACGGCGCCCAACAGCGTTGGCGGCGTCCAGATGGTCGCGCCAAATCTCGTCATCGGCACCTTCAAGATCGGTTACGACCTGCTCCAGGGTCTAAGCGAGCCTTTCGCCCGCGGACTATTCCTGCATTGTCTCATTGCCGAAGTGCATCCCTTCGATGACGGCAACGGAAGAATGTCGCGTCTCCACTTCACTTCCGAACTGCTACAGGCCGACCAGGCGCACGTCATCATCCCGACCGTCTTCAGAGACGACTACATCGGCGGTATGCGCTCTCTCACGCGGCGCGTGGATCCGGCGCCGATCACTAGGGCATGTCTGCGCGCCCAAGAAGCCGCTGCCGCGATCCAGGTACCTACCGTCGACGACGCAATTGTCGCTTGGGCGAAGACCAACGCGTTCATGAAACCCAACGCGAACGCGCGGCTGGAGGCATACGATCCCGCAACCGAAATTGACTGGCGCGGCGAAATGCCGGCGCCGGTAAGCTACTGGGAAGCGGAGGAGAACCCGCAGTCGATCCTCTCGCCGAACTCCTTCAGCCGGTGAAAACTGGCGAACCGACAAACAACAACGAGAAGTGATCGTAGGATCAGGGCACACCAGCCGCTGCAGGGACGCCCGATCAGGCGGGACTGGTTTTGGATTTGAGGAAGGCGTTCTCGAGGTCGTTCGTAGCCGCGGACAGCCAGTGCTGGATTTCTTCGATCATCCGGCACACGTCGCGGATCTGGCCAAGGTCGGCGACAGCCGTCATGACGACGCCGGGATCGGCCTCGGCGCCCAGCACTCTCTTGTAGTCCGCCGCTGATTTGGTGACGAAGACGAGAGCATCTTCCGCCGGAAAGCGCTTGACGGCGAAGTGTGCCAGCAAGTTGCGTAGCTTCCGGAATTCCTTGATGCGCCCGAGGGCGAGCGCGTTGTTCGGCGCGATGTCCGGCGCGGTCTCGAGAATCGTTTCGATGTCGGAAAGGTGCATCTTCGCGGTCTTGCCGAGCCATGCCGACGGCAGAGCCTTGGCGTGGTCGAGCACCTCGATCATGCGCCGTAGGTTGAAATCGATATAGCTGTAGAGCATAACGATCTTGCCGATTAGAACGACGTGGTCCCTGTTCGGCGCGGGCCAATCGATGATCGGCTCGGAGGCGTTCCTGACGAGATCCATCAGGTATCGATTGCGTTCGGTTTCGGTCGACGATGGTAGCGCCACGTCAACTCTCTCCCGGTCGCGAAGGACCGAAGGCGGTCGGGTTCGCCTCGACGTATTCCGTCCAAAGACGTTGCACCATCGCCTTCACCTCTTCGGGGCAGTGATCGTCGCCGTTCGGTAGTCTGTTGCCCAATTGACCGAGGTGCAGGTTTCCGGAAAGCGGACTGCCGGGGTGCGGCGTGAACGCCGCTCCCGTCGGGCGTGCGTGATTCCTTCGGGAGCGACGACGAACTGGTCGCGCGTTACGGGAGTAGCCGCCGGCCGCGCTACGTACTCCGCGAGTGTCATACGGCGGCGCGTGGCTGCATGAGCGCTAACGCTTTCTTCGTCTCGTCGTGTTCGAACGCTTGCCGATAAATATCTAAGTTCGCGCGATCCATGCCGAGTTCTCGCGCCATTGGTTGCCATTTTTCGGATACTGTTGTCGCCATGTTGTAGATAGCTTCCGCGGCCTCGTCGGACGAAAGGTCAAAGAAGGTCGCGTGTTTGATAAGGGCCTCTATACTGGCATCCGCGCCCGAAATCTCGGAAATCGGAGTCTTGAGCTCGCGATGCCGTTCGGGTGCCGGATTGACGTCGAACATGCGGGACAATCGCCATCGACCGTTACCAACAAAGAGGAAACCATGGTTTCTTAAGTGATCGTCGACGTTCGAAACGAGAATCGTAAATCCGACACGATTGAACAGTTCGTTCAGGTCGCGCTTGGGATCGTCGGAGAATTGGCGCATGGCCTCCGCGAGTTGGGTGTATGTACCCGACGTGGCATCCGCGGCCCCGAGCATCGTTTGGGCCGAAATATACGGAATCCGGGCGCCTTTCGTGTTTCGGTCGAAGCGTCGGATCAGCGCTACCGGAAGACCGTCGCTCATATCGAGTCTGGCAGAGGACGCGCTCAATCCGCACGCCTCGGCGAGCTTCAGCGTCAGGACTTCGGTTCGTTCGACGTCGTGGGTATCTTGACGAGACGTGAACTTCGCAATGAGCAACGAACCGTCGGTGTCGATCACGGAGCATTTCGGGCGTGCGCCGCCGAGTGCGCTGCCCACTTGCCGGAGTCGCTTGAGAGCGGCCGCTGTCATCGGGCTCTGCTTTTCAATGCTCTGGATCGATTGGCCAAGCTCGTCCAGTTTGAGCAGAGGGGGAATCTCGTGCCGGCCTCCTGGTTCGCTAGCTAGAAAGGGGGCGTTCTCTTGGTCCTCGCGGAGGCGAAGAGCTCCCATCCTGCTGAAATCGTCGACCGCCAGCAGATAGTCCAGCTCGCTGAGAGGCGACGTGTCCTGACGGTTTTCGCGGGCATCGCGCCGGATAATGTTTCGGCCCCACGAATCCGGCGCGGCATCACTCAATGGAGTGGGGAAAGGAGGTACCGTATCGCCCTCTTTCTTGAAGAAGAACTGAGTCGGTTCTAGGGGCAACGAAGGAGCGATGGCGAACGCGCGTTTGTCGGCGAGCCATCCATCATCATACTGGAAGCTGCTAAACTCCCGGTTTCCCTGCGCTTCGAAGCGCAGGGTTCCGACCTCGATGCCGGCTTCGCCGACGCATACTTTTAGTATCCGCTGAGCCATCAGAAAGCCTCTCCGAAGTCATCGTCGTTCGACGCCGCGATCGGACCGAGATCACTCTTTGTGGCACCGGCACGATCCAATTTGGCTGTCTTGCGCGGCACACGGACGCGCTGCGGGAGCTTCTGGGTCTCCAGCATCAGCCCCAGGTCGTCGGTGCCGGTATCCAAGAGATTTGACAGACGCTTGCCTTCACCCAATACGACAAGCGCCATGGCCAAGGTCGCCAACGAAACTCCTGGGTCGCCCAGCTCCAGCCTGCGAAGTGTCGGGAGTGCCACCCCGGCCCCATCTGCGAGGCGCTGCTGGGTCATTCGACGGCGTTTACGGGCCGCGCGAATATCCGCCCCCAATTTCTTGAGACCGTTGATCGCGCTAATTGATGAGACCTGACTTTTCTTCATAAGGCAACTTATGTAGACCATAAGGCACGATAATGCAATATATATGTACTATTATTATTAAACTTTGTTGGGCCGTAGGAGGAAGCGGCATCCACGAGAGCCCGCTGCGATGATGGCTTACCCGACCGCGCCATGGCAACCTCGCGCTCTTCGAGCGCGTTCCGGACGATCGGAGCCGGATAGTCCAGGAAGATGCCTGGCATCGATGGCAAGTTGCCGACGTGGCTGTTCGACGAGGAGCAGCTCGTCACGCTGATCCCGGAACGTCTGTCGGTGGCGCACCAGACTGGCGCCATTGGCTCCAACGACCTGGACCGGGTGGCGGTCGATACACGGTGCAGCGCAAGGCCGTTGCGCATCCGACCCGACGCGCGGTCGATGCATCGGGCCATCACCAGGCTCGTCGCGCTCGCCAAGCGCAACTGTGTGCCGCCGCGCCAGAGCTATCTGCGCCTCGCCAAGCACGCGGCCATCACGGTCGGCCGCTAGCGCTGGGAGCGCAGCCGCGCGTAGGTTGATTTGATCATCTCGTCGAGCGCGGTCGCCGCATCCTTATTGAGATTGGGGTCATCCCGCAAAATCGACGAAATCCGCGCAAGCGGACTCGCGCTGCCAAAGCCTCTTTGCGGCAGCCGCATAAAACGATCGGCCGACAAGCCCAGCCAGTGGGTAAGGGCGGTGAGACTGTCGACGTCGGGACGCTTGCCCTGAGTTAGGCGGGTCAGGGTCGAGGCGCTGACGCCGGATTGGGCGGATACATCCTTCCAGTTCAGGTCGCGGGCGATGCGCTCGCTGTCCAAGGCGGCCTGGAGGGCCTCCACGTCAAATTGGGTGGACGCAGATTTTTGTGATTTCACTCTTGCAATTCCTCGTCTGGAGTGCAATATCGGATTTCAAGATAGCAATTCAATTTCAACCTTGCAAGGAGATTTGCATGTCAAATGAGAAGGATAGCCCCGGTCCAGGGCCGGAAGGCCCTGGTGGCGCGGGCGGCGGGCAAGGTGGCGGCGGCAATCCTGGCCATGGTGGGGATGGCGGAAATCCCGGCCACGGAGGCGGCGCCGACCACGGCGGCCACGGGGAGAAGATCACGGTCCTTGTCAACGAGAAGCGGGTTGTCTTCGACGAGGAGCGTCAGACCGGAATGTCGATCAAGCAGACTGCCATCGCCCAGGGTGTGGCGATCGAGCTGGATTTTGTCCTCAGCATCGAACGCGGCGGCGGCAAGACCGAGCTGATCGGTGACGACGATAAGGTCAAACTTCACGACGGGGACCGTTTCCTCGCCATCCCCAACGACGACAACTCATGACCCAGATCCAGCCCCAGATCGAGAAAGCCATTGCCGACATCCGCTCGACGTTCACGGAATGCACCGTGGAAGCCGAGCCGGATGGCGGAGGCGGCGCATATGTCACCGTCAACGACCTGACGCTCGGCCCGCCATATGCGCAACAGAAGATCTGGGTCGGGTTTCAGATCACCTTTCAATATCCTTACGCGGACGTGTACCCGCACTTTACCTGCGCCGAGCTTGCCCGCACGGATGGCAGGTCCCTCGGTGAGGGTATCGGCAACGCCAATTGGCGCGGCAGGAACGCGACACAGCTTTCGCGCCGTTCGAACAAGCTCAATCCAGCCACCGACACGGCCGCCCTCAAGCTTCTGAAAGTTATGCAATGGCTCCGAACGCACCCGTAAGGCCGTGGCGGCTCACAATTCCCGAGGAGATGCATGCAGCTCTTATGCGGCATCTCTTTCCCGGGGACGGTGATGAGCATGGCGCAATCATTCTGGCCGGCATCTGCGAATCCGATCGCGGATTGCGGCTCGTTGCGCGGGAGCTTCACCTAGCCATCGATGGTCAGGACTACGTGCCCGGCAAGTACGGCTATCGGATGCTAAAAGCGCAGTTCATTCAGAGCCGTATCTTGCGGGCCCGCGACGCCAACTTGGCCTATCTCGCTGTCCATAATCACGGAGGCTCGACGTCGGTCGCCTTCTCACCGGACGATTTCGCGTCGCACGAACGCGGATACCCCGCGCTGCTCGACATATCTCGTGGTATGCCGGTCGGCGCCCTCGTCCTTGCGCGACAGGCTGTGGCTGGCGATCTCTGGTTCGAAGGCAGCAAGCGCTCGGTCCTGGGCGAAGCGCATGTCGTTGGCACTCGAAGACAGTTTCTCTTTCCGCAGCCGCCTGCACGTGGGGCGGTATCTGATGCAGCTTACGATCGACAGAGCCGTCTGTTCGGCGATGCCGGTCAGGCGATTCTTGCCGGATGCCGCGTGGGCATTGTCGGGCTCGGCGGGGCGGGATCAATACTGGCCGAACTGCTGGGGCGTCTAGGCGTGGGTGAGTTCGTGCTTGCCGACCCGGACAAGGTTGAGTTTTCAAACCTGCCGCGTTTGATCGCCGCGAAATACACCGATGTTGTCAGGAGCTGGTTGCCAAAGTGTCTCCATGAGCGGCTCCGCAAATTCAAGGTCGATATGGCCGCGCGGAACATCAAGCGTGCGAACCGGCGGGCGAAGGTCATGGCGTTGCCGCGCGATTTTGTTGATGCTGATGTGGCAGAGCGGTTCAAGGATTGCGACTATCTGTTTCTCGCGGCCGACACGATGAGCGCGCGGCTAGTGTTCAACGCGATCATCAACCAGTACGGGATTCCCGGTGTGCAGGTCGGCGCCAAAGTGCCGCTCGATGGAGCGGGGCAGGTGGGAGATGTCTTCTGCGTCTCGCGCGCCGTGCGGCCGGGACACGGGTGCCTGTGGTGCAATGGGCTCATCAATGCCTCTCGCCTTCAAGATGAAGCGGTGCCCGATGCAGTCAAAAAGGGCTACGCCTACGTCAACGATTCTGGCGTGGTCGCCCCAAGCGTCGTGACGATGAACGCTGTGGCTTGTGCGCACGCCGCGGACGATTTTCTCTTCCATATGACTGGCTTGAAATACGACACTGCAGAGACGGCCTGGTTTCGATGGAACGCGCGCAAAGCAACGGCAAGCTATGACGTGCCGCGAAAGGATGCGCTGTGTCTTGAATGCTCAGTCATCGAGGGAAGCCGACTGGGGTGCGGCGATAACTTCTTGTTGCCGACGCGGCCGGGCCGCTAGGGTCCCTTCTTCTCCCGGCAGTGATAAAGCGCGTCATCCGTGATGTTGATAGCTACTTCGTCGCCGCTGTTGACATCGCGGCTGATCAAGACGCCCGGGAGGTGAAGCGCGAGCAGGCCGGCATTGTCGCGCCCCGTCGAAGTCGCATCGAGGATCGTGTGTCCGTACATGCGCCGCATGCCCGGCGAAGCCTGATTGTAGGATCCTACGGTCGAAATCTCGGTGATCCACGTAAAGTGAGGCAGGTGAAGGCGCGCAAGCTCATCCTTGAGGTCGTCGCAGGCAGTGCCGGAGGTAATATGCTTTCGGTAGCCTGATGCCGAAGTCAGGTATGTGCGCAGGACGATCTGGTCCTTCTTGTGCGCGTCGATCAGCTCGTCGAGGAGGCGATCGTTTACTGGCGCTCCCTGCTCCGCGAGCTTCGCCCGGATGGAGGCACTGTCCTTGATCGCGGCGTTCAGGCGTCCCACCGCCGTTCGCTCCGCCGCGCGCGCGGTCGCAAAGACTCGAATTGGCATGAGGACGACCGCAAAAACGCCGTGCTCTTCGACATTCAAGTCAACCGGAGTGGTGGTCGTGAACGAATGCCTGATGAGTTGGTGTTCATCAAACTTGTGAGTAACGGCGGCATCGCGTGTTCGCGGCAGCAGCATGTAGGGGCCAGCCTGGTCGTCGTGCACTATAAAGGCTGGCACATAGTCTGCGAGTTGATTTGAAGGAGTCCGTCTGGCGGCAAAGACGCGGCCGATGACGGTCACGGCATGGCCGAGTCCCTCTCCATGGGCGAGGCCAAGAATAACGGGCAAACCAGACTCGACATAGGGAATAATCTCGGCAGCAATCTCTTTGCCCGGTTCCTTGCTCGTACCTTCTATGTAAAGCGGCTGGAAGCCCATCTCGTGGATGGCGCGGATCATGTGGTCCGGCGTGAGAAACTCGGAGCCAGCAGGAAGTGATGTCGCCTGGTACGCGGTAGTTGGTGCGGCCATACGGGTGATATCGGCAACCGAGAGCCAATTGTATTTGTGACGCTGATGCATATGCCGGGCGCCCATCCAGATGGCGACCTGAGCGCACGCACCCACGCGAGAGTCCTGCTGCATGAAACACGCCGCCGACACATCCAGCTCCGCTCCAAGGAGATTGGCGCGGATGTCGGCACGGCAAGTAACGATGGATTCGAGATTGCGGCCTGCCGGACCCGCCTGAAGGAGCGCGGTGCGACCGATCGGAACACTCGGGAGTGGTCGCACAACACAGAAACCGATGTAGCTGCGTTTGGACGTCTTTTGGAGCCCAGCAACGCGATCGCTCCAGATCGGGAGCGCGAGAATAGCTGCAACGTCCTCCTTGAAAAAATGGATTCGCTTGCAGTGACGCTCGTATGTACGAAATGTCTGGGCGTAGAAACGGCGGTAGTCGGCAGAGTAGTCGCGATCGATGTAGCGCGTTTCAATGAGATAGGACTTGGCGCCGACCGTTATAAGATGTCTGATGATGCTGTGAACCAGACGCTGATCTTTGCCGCCGAGTTCCTCAGCGAGGCCTCCCCAGTCTTCAGACGTATTCAGCTTTCCTACCGCGTAGTCGAGGTTCATAGGCAATCAATCTCGTTAAGACGCAAAGCATTGGTCTTCCTTTTGGGGAATCGAAGGAATCGCTAATTACTTTAGCGCAAATTTCTTGATTTCCTGAGCCGCCTTGATCGCGGACTCCTGGATCTTCTCAATATCGCGAATCGTCTCGTCGTCGCTTTTCAGCGTGAAGCCGATCAACTCGGCAGACAACTCAACGCGTTGGCGAGTTGGGGGGATGCTGGTCGGCGCGTTGGTTGGTTTTTCTATCACGTCGCTGGCGGTCACAATGTTGCTTGGCGGGACGTTCGGGGCGCCGAGGAAGGGAATAGTTCCAGATCTGCATACGAATCGATGAACATTAAGTCGTGAGGCGACATCGCGTCAATTGTCGATCTGGCACCGTCACGGGTCCGATCAGAAAATTGATCAACCTGGTTTACAAGGTCTGATAGGGTTGACATGACGTAAGCGATTGTTTTGACTTATTATTTATTGTCGCCCCGGCGCGAGGTTCACCGACTTTCGAAGAGCAATGCGAATGAATCGTTGGAAGATACGCCGTGTACGTCCCAAGCCTGCAGCGTGCGATCGTTGTCGGAAAGCAAATTCCAGAGGAAGTTCGCCACCGCGTCTTCGGTAATCGCAGCTATTCTTCCTTTCAACCGTCGGCGGGGTTGTGACGGTGATAACGCTCAAAGACCCGCCAAGCATCCCGGGAAGGCCGGCAAAGGCACAGAGCGGGGAGTCAGGAGGACACACCGAGCTGTTTTGAAAGGTCCGCCGGGTGCAGCGGAGCAGCTGAGGTACATGCGCCTTCTCCATACCAATCCGTCGCGGCGTCGCCTGGGAGCCCGTCGAGTACCTTGATCCTGGCCATCGCTACAGTCGTTCGACTTGAGGTTTTCGACAGCAAGTCCGCAAAGAGTTTCGCGGAAAGCGTGAGCTTGCAGAGATCGAAGGCCGCACCGGTATCCTCGCTGCTGCCTCGTTTGTTGCTCGTCGTCAGGCCCAAATGTCTTGCGTCGTCGAGATTGTAGGCGAGTGACATATTCAGCCAGCGTCCGGTCCGTACGGAAAAAATTCGAACTGAGGGGACATCGGACCCGCAATGTCTCTCCAAAAAAAAGCTTCGGTGTGCTACGACTTAAAATACAGGATTGCTGTCGGCTCCGTTGTCAATACTTGTTGCGTTCAAGAGCTCTTTTTGCCCTATCCGCGCGCACACTCATCGAAGTGGGCGCGTCGCTGCAAAATGTCCCGTGTCGAAATTTCCGGCCATGTGGGGAACGTCCTCTAGCTTGGTCTTCGAGACCAGGTCCGCACAGAAATGAGCAATGCTGCCGGCTGAGCTTGTTGGATGAAACTCGCGCTTAGACAGGAAGCGGTCTGATTGAATCATTAGCAGAAGTTGAAGTTTAATCGATTTGCTGCCTGCCCGGCGGAGGAGACGAATTTGAGCATTTCGACTCGTCTGCGTGAATTCTCGCAGCTGTTCGTTCTGCCGGTGATCCTGATCCCAGCCTGGCTTGCGTTTGTTGCGGGTTTTTCTTTCATCGGATTATTGCCGCTGGGGGTATTGATCGTCTCGGCTGTCTCCGTGTTTGCGATTCGGGCAGTCTGCCGAAGGCACAGCGGCAACGCGGTCCTCGCCGAGGTCGGCTCGAAACTCACCACCTACTGCATGGTCACTGGCGCCATTTCGACATGTTTCCTGTTGCTGCAGATCGGCTTGTATCTTTTCCTGACGGAGTTCTCACCGCGGCTGAGCACCGTGGTTGCCTGGTACGACAGCCTCGAGGCTGGGCACATAATTGAGCGCGTGGAGTCCTTCGCTCTGAAGGCGCGCCTTGCGATCATATTTGTTCTTGCTTTCAACCTGATCTTTTTCCCGCTTCTCGCCGCAAGGGTGGCTCGACTTTCGAAGATGGCATCGAAAAGTATAGACGTCATTGGCGCCTTCTTCGTCGCGGTTCTGCTGTTCTCCTTCTACGGTTCTGCGCCTGGCGGTTTGAACGCCCTACGGGTCGAACTTCGGTCCGCTCACAATGCTATAGACAATTCATACAAACGAGCCGTCGCCCGCGCGTCCATACAGTTCGCGAAGGTCATGCTGGATAGGGCGACCCTGCAGGACGACCACCTTTTGCGGACTTCGCCGCCCCCGGCGGATTGGAGTGGTCCGCGACCCGGCGGAGCTCCTCCGGGACCGCGACCGCCGCCCCCGCCCACCACTTCGGGTATTTGGGATACCGAACTCAAGGCCAGGGTCCTGAATTCCGACGAACGGCTGAATGAGCGCATCGCGAGCAGAACGGCCGCGAACGCAGCCAAGTTCGAGGGACGCGTTCAGTCAGGCGCCCTATTGAACGCGTCGCCTGCGGCAAGTTCGTCCAAACTGGCCGAGCTCGGATCCGTTCTCGATGGGCTTCGGGGGGCGCTACCGCGGGGAGTGGCCCCTCCCGGGGACGACCTCAAACGACCACGCGACGGCTCCTCTCAGCAGCGTGCGGTCAGAGAGATGCTCTCGACTGCGCTCGACGTTGCGAAGGTCCCCGAGGTCATCGAACCGGCAATATCCGAGCTGGTGAAGGAAACTGTCTCCGGGAAGGTGATCGACGAAATATTGAAGGCGATGAGCGACGATTTCCTGACCGACGGCATAAGAGCGGCCGCCGTCGAGTTCGTCGACGACTTCCTCAAAGGAATGGTGTCGTCATCGGATGCGAGATCTGAGCTCCGAAGAAGAGCATCGGCTTTGCTCGACACGAAAGTAGGGGCGGCTTTGAAAAGTGCCTTGAGTCGGATCCGAGGCTACGGATCGATGCTCTTCGATCGCATCCAAAGTCTACGCGAAGGAAGGGGCGATCCGGTGATTTCCCCGCTCGAGGATGGGATGATCGCGGAGACCAAGTCGAAGGCGTCCAGTCTTTCCGATGCCGGTGGAAGGAGCAGGATCGGCTCCGATCTCATCCAAAGGTCAAGGCTTGAATCTTCGAAGATCATCGATATTCTTTCGGTGCAAGCGAAGTCCGACGATTTGGCGGCGAGGTCCTTGCTGGATGTCGGATCAAACGTTTCGGACGTGGAATCCAAAGCCAGGCGGTTGGGTGAGCTCGTGAGACTGGCGCAAGACCATGGTTACAGGACGGAGGTCGGAGTTTGCGTCGTGACAATCAGGGGCGTGGTCGTCGCGACGTTCATCTCAACTCGACAGGAATGCGAGGGTGCGAGGCGCTAAACCCGAGCGAGACGTCCGCCGCTTGGCAAGGCCGCTTTCCGTTCGCCTTTGAGGGAAGCTGGCCAGTTGAAACCCGGCGGGCACTGCTCTCACCGAGAAAGTTGGTTTAGACTGCCTTGACAACCAGGGCGTGTTCCCTGACTACAGGAGGGCAGCTTACCCCACGGATATGAAAGTCCTACGTCGAGCGAGATGCGTGCGTCCTGGGTCGGCGTCCACCACTCGATCAGCAATCCGATGCGGCGCGGGTTCGACAGTCCTTTCGCATAGCAGGTCGGCCCGTAGGCACGCGCACACTCTAATCGGATACGTTGCGGGGCGGTGGACCAGGTAACGGCGGAGTGAGAGCCTGGTCTTCACCAAATCGATGATATCGTCGATAGCACTTCACGGCCTCGATTGTCATATCGCGCAACTTGGACGCGCCGGGTCGTCGGGCGCGTCCCTCAGCCATACCGCAGCGCGCGGCGATGGCGCCGCTGACCAGCGAAGACCACTTCATCAAAGATCGCGCCGCTATTCTCTACCAGAATCGATAGTGTCTCGATCCTTGTCAATGCTGTAGCAGCCTAAGGGGCGCGGAGCATTACAATGGAGAGGTGCAGCAATGATGGGCGTAGCGGACCTGCTGCACGTCTCGCGCTTCATTCACAGCTATGACGCCGCCGCCGCCCAAAAAGGCATCAAGCTTTCGTTGGGAGTCGACTTTCACGAGTATATCTCGATCACACTATCAACTCCAACGAAGGGCCCTACATATCCAAATTTCCGGCCGGACCGCTCGCCAATTAAACCCGGCGAGGGATTTTGGATGGTAGGCGTTGACAAGAACAACGAAGTTGCGGTCTTGCAGGCTGTTCGACTTTATGACCTCTCGCGCACCAATTTTGCAGAGCATCTTGAATCCCTGAAAACGTTCTACGCCGACCCGACCAAACATGCCCACCCTCACGACGCATGTACTTGCCGGGCAGCAAGTGCGAAGAAAATGTCCGGGAAAGTAGCATATCACGGCGATGGCTGGGTACGCAGAGACTACAGAGGAAAGGGCATTGCGAGGATCATGGCGGGGATCGCATTCGGCGTATCGTTTGCCATGTGGGCTCCCGATTTCGTATGTGGAATGGTGGCGCGCTGGTTAATTGATAAAGGCGTTGTTTCGCAATACGGATATGCGCACCATGAGAGAGGCGGGTCGATATTGCGGCTGGTGGAAGAGAATATTGTGGACGAGGACGATTGGCTGGTCTGGCTGACCGGCCAAGAGTTGAGAAGCCGCATTGTTTGTCAGGAGAAAGCCGAACTGATGCTAGCCTCGTGATCCTGCCCGCGCGCCCGGGATATCTCAATTCGGTGCGAAGCCAAATTTGACCAATCCTCGCCGTCTGCAAGGATGCGGTAGTCTAAGGATCATTCGGATTCCGGGTCTCGTGTGTGGGCACTTGCAGCCTTCCGAAGCCTTCTTGGATATGCGAAAGGGCGCGACGCGATCTGCGCCTGTTGCTTGAAATTCGTAAATCGTTAGAGCCGTGATCCGGAGGGGAGCGGAGAACTCGAACTCGACCTTGACCGCCGGCCGGCTGTTCGATGGGTGAGAGAAAAAGCATGTCAATGACGGAACTTCCGATGAAACGCGAGGCGCCGCTCAGCCCCAAGGAGGCGGCGCTGTTGTTCATTGACGTGCAGAACTTTTGCGTGCGCCGTGATGGCGGCGAGTTCAAGGATGTGTCTGAGGCGGACATTGCCGGCAAGTACGGCTATTATTTCGATCGCTTAAAAGGCGTTGCCATACCCAACATGCAGCGCTTGCAGGCGCAGTTCCGTGCGGCAGGCATAGAAGTACTTTACACGACGATCGAAAATCTCACAAAAGATGGTCGCGATCGCGGTCTGAACTACAAGATCGTAGGCTTCAACGTCCCGAGAGGGTCATGGGATGGGAGAGTCATTGACGAGATTGCGCCTGGCGATGACGAAATCGTGCTGCCGAAGTCGTCTTCGAGCGTCTTTGTATCCACCAATATCGATTACTTGCTGCGCAATCTCGGCGTTAAGCAGCTGGTGTTGGCAGGGTTGGTTACCGACGAGTGCGTGGAATCTGCTGTACGTGACGCTTGCGACCTCGGATATCTCGTAACGCTCGTGCCAGATGCCTGCGTCACTTATAGCCAGGAGCGCCACGACAACTGTTTGCGGGTGAGCGAGGGGTATTGCCGCCAGATCTATACAAACGCGCTGATCGAGGAGGTCATTGCTGCTTGCTTACCTGCCGCAGCATGCAACAGCTGCGCACGGTGATGAACAAATGGATCCAGGAAGCGCTTACGGTTGCGATGCGCTTGAGGGCGACGATTGGTGTGGCCATGCTTGGCCCAAGATCGACCGAAATTAAGGAGCTCTGTCGTCGGTTGTGCGCAGGGTCCGCATAGCTCACGTTATGGCCGATCCTCGCTTATTCTTTCGAGAATTCGTATTTTTCTGGAGGTCAGCCCGCACGGACAGCATCCCTCGGGATCAGCCCATTCAGCGTAATCGCCGGTCCGGAGCCGGACAACGGGCATGCGGGAGCGGTGCAGGTTTGAAATAACCAGCTCTGTCGCGCTCTCATCTTTCCTCGGACTGAGCTCCACGTAGATGAGGCCTTCATGAAGGTGGTACTCGCCAGAGCCGCACGAGGCGCATTGGAAGCCTATCGAGCCGTGGTCCGGAGTCTGAAATACAGAGTGGAAGGCCAAATTGTTCCCGAATCGCTGCACGAGTCTCGATCGAAGCTGCCAGGACAACGGCTCTCGGCCTTGAACAATGTGCCTAATCCCGGCGCAAGTCAGATCGCGAAGTTCCAGGTAGGACAGAAGCGGAAGGAGAGCACTCAAAGATCCGAGGATTGCGGTGGCGCGCAACGCTCGCATGATTTCAGCAATCTCTCCCCCTCTCTTGTAGTCCGTGACCGGTATGATCGTGCATGCCGTTCGTGACAAAGCATAGAAGTTACAATAATCCGCGTGACAGCTCCCGCTCCCTCCCAGTACGAGCACCCTGTCATCGCTGGTGATGCCTGAAAGATAGTACGCCTTTCCATCGAAGCATGCGTTGTACAGCATCTCTTCATGCGTTCCGATGAGGGTCGGCGTCCTCGCTGTCCCTTCTATGGAAAGGATAACGTCAGAGCCGGGGCATGATCGGCCGGTCTCGGGAGGAACAGACGAATGCAGATGCTCAAGGTGATCGTAGACGTCCCTCACGCCCACCGTTCCCCAGGCTAACTGGATGTTGGCCAACGTCGGTTGCGCGGCCCCGGCCGGAAATTGATGCCGTGTGGCGGCATGTTGGACTGCTCTGCGCCATAGACCGAGCAGCGACCGCCGATGGTAGTCAACGCGGCTTTGAGCAGGAATGAAGTCGGCGTCAATCGGGTTGACCTTCGGGTCTATGGACGTCCTCAAGAGGATCCTCGCTTGATGATGATTATCCTGCGCGCTTGTTGGAGGCTGCATAAACTCCACAGCGCTGGAACCAAAGTCGCTGTACTAGAGAGGGTGCACAAATGCGATCTGCGATCCTCGATCAATGGGAAGTTTTCTGTGCGGGATCTGTCGACCGTGCTCGCATGAAGAGGACAGATGCCGAGAAGGGCCGCCTCGACGAGGCGCCGAACGCAGCACTAATTTTTAGGGACAAGTCTCAAGGTTCTGCGGCGCTCCCGATGAGTTGCATTGAACCGCCACCTAAGTGCATGATTTGGGCCATGCACGTCGGCAGCAAGATCGCTGCGAGTCTTCCCGCAAAATTGTCGCGTTTGCGACACACTGGCAGATTCGCGACACCCAGATGCGGAATCCGCTCATGTCGCCCGCAGTTCCGAGATGAATCTCGCCCACCGTTCCGATTTGAAGTCGCCAGCCAATCCGAGACGATGTCGGCCACGATTGCGGGATGCGTCGACCAGAGGCTTCTCAGGCTTCTCATACGTTGCGCCCCTTTCGGCTTTGCGAAGGGGCCCCTGGATGCCGACGGAGAGGCTTGCGATGCGCCACGTGCGCTATCTGATCAGGATGAAGGCGGCCAGGCTGCCAACCCGCGAGTTTGCGCGGCGGGTCGGAGCGGCGCCCCCGACGGTGCGGCTACGATCCGCCGGTTCGAGGCCCCGGGCCCGAACTGGCCGCCGCCGGACGATGTCACGGACGCAGTTTTGGAAGCGCGGCTGTTCGCCAGGTCCGGCACCGGCAGCCAGCACTGAAGCCGCCGCCTCGCCGAGCCCGACTGGACAGCCGTGGACGGCGAGCTCAAGCGCAAGCACGTAACATTGTCGATCCTGTGGGAGGAGAGTCCATTGCCGCAGAGCCCGACGGCTACTCAACCTCTGCCTACTCCAGCAAAAGCTTGCCCAGTTCCGCCGTATCGAGCGTCTGCTCGGCCATCAGCTGCTTCAGCTTCGCGTTCTCTTTCCCGAGCGCCTTCAGCCGCGTGGCTTCGGAGCAGCTTCTCGTCAAATCACCAACGGGCGCCGAGAAAGCCCCGAAAAGCGTCAAGCCGGTAACCCGATCGAGGCGATCGAGAGCACTCCTGAGCATCGAACGGGTGCAGAATTCCCACGGTCGGACCATCAGTGTGGCGGATGTCCCCGAGCGCGAAATGCTCTGCTGGCAAATCGTCGCTTAGTTGCACGCGCACCTTCGCAGTTTCATCGGAATCAGGACGAGGTCGCCAAGCGAGCCAAACGGGCTTTCGGCAATCGTGTCGAAACACGTGATCTGGACGTTGGTTGGCGTCCAGCCAATGCCCCGCTTTGCGCGCTTGTCGAACTGCGCGGCCGGAAACGCTTTGCCCCGAACCTTGCCGGCAAAGGTCCGTGCAGCATGCAATCAGCATTTCCTCACCGATCATCTTTTTCCTCCGAAGGCTGATCCGGCGGCACCAGGCGAAGTCTGTCCCAGGCCTCCAGCCGGTTTTTCGTCGTCGACCAGTTCGATTCCGATACTTTGACGATCAAGGCTTCGACGAGGGTGAGTGCGCAGACGAGCGTGTCCCACGCTGTTTCAATTTCGATGGGCAGGGCAATGACATGGTCGCTGTGACGGGCGATTGGCGACATCCACTTGTCGGTGATCAGCACGATCGACGGTCGGCATTCCCTTGCGACGATATCAGCGAGATTGTGCAGGTCGGGCTGGTAGCGACGAAAGTCGAGCAGCACCAGGACATCTTGCCTGCGGATTGCCAGCAGCTGGTCCGGCCAATGCTCTGGATTGGGTGGCAGATGATAGACCTTCGGTCGAATCTGCTTGAGGTGCACCGAGAGGAAATGAGCGATGCTGTCACTGACGCGTCCGCCGAGTACGAAAACTGCTCGGGCGGGATCGGCGATGAGCCCAAGGATCCGATCGAATTGTTCCTGCGGAACGCTTGCGCTCATCTCATTTATTCGTTCGCAAGCCCGTCGTGCATAGTCGGCCAGAAAAGCACGACGGCTACCGAGCTTTTCAGTGGCCTTGAGCTCCAGCGGCGAGCGTCGGCTTTCGCGCAATTCTGCTATCAACTGGCGCTGAAACTCTTGATAACCGGCAAAGCCTATCTTTGTGACGAAGCGTGTAATCGATGGCGCGCTGACGCCGGTACGGTCGGCCAGTTCCTGGATGGTCTGGAGGGCGCCGAACGGGTAGTCCGCGAGCACCGCATTGGAAATCTTGCGTTCGCTGACGGTGAGATTGGCACTTTCGCGCCTTATGATTTCACGCACGGTCATGATGGCTGCAGAAGCTTTTGGCGAAGAATGGGATATCGATCTCCAAACACTATCGATCATGAAAAAAAATAGTCAAACGAAAAAATACGTTTGACTCTGAGCGAAAGTTTTTGTTCACCTCCAGTGGCAAGCTTTTGGCAGTCTGCGGTCCGCGGCCTGTCATTTTCGCTTGCCAGGTACTCTTGTCAGCTAGTGTCCCAGGCCGTGTGAAAAGGCTCTGTTTGCTGTGATTCGCGCGATAGGATTCCCGGCGATTTTGCGGGGCATCTGATGAAGCGCTTTGTTGAAGGATTGGATCGCGGGCAGAGCACATTGTTTCCGGCATCGCTCGACGACTATGTGACCGAGGATAACCCGGTGCGAGCGGTCGACGTGTTTGTTGACGGTCTCGATCTCGATAAGCTCGGGTTTGTCGGCGTCCAGCCACGCGACACCGGCCGACCCAGCTATCACCCCGGTGTTATGCTCAAGCTCTACATCTACGGCTACCTCAATCGCGTGCCGTCGAGCCGCCGCCTGGAGCGAGAATGCCAGCGCAATATCGAGATGATCTGGCTGACCGGGCAGTTGGCGCCGGACTTCAAGACCATCGCAGATTTCCGCAAGGACAATGGCAAGGCCATTCGTGAGGTCTGTCGCGAGTTCGTCGCGCTGTGCCGCAAGCTTGATCTGCTTGTTGCAGCGAGCGTCGCCATCGATGGATCGAAGTTCAAGGCCGTCAATGCGAGGGACAAGAACTTCACCGAGGCAAAGATGAAGCGCCGGCTGGAGCGAATCGACGAGAGCATCGCCCGCTATCTCTCGCAGCTCGAGACCGCCGACCGGCACGGCGATGCAGTGCCGGAGGCGAAAGTTGCGAGGTTGAAAGGCAAGATCGAGAAGCTCAAGGAGGAGACCGTCCGGCTCAATGCGATCAATGCGGAGATGATGAAGAGCGAGGACAAGCAGATCTCGCTGACCGATCCCGATGCGCGCTCGATGGCGACGAGTGGCAAGGACACCGGGATCGTTGGCTATAACGTGCAGATCGCAGTTGATACGCAGCATCATCTCATCGTGGCTCACGAGGTGACCAATGTGGGCACCGATCGCCACCAACTCGCTAACATGTCCAGGCAGGCTCGCGACGAGATGGCGGTCGAGGCGCTCGAAGTGGTGGCAGACCGCGGCTATTACGATGGAGAGGAGATCAGGGCCTGTGAGGAAGCCGACATCACGGTGATGTTGCCGAAGCCGTTGACTTCGGGCGCCAAAGCTGCTGGCCGCTTCGGCAAACAGGACTTCGTCTATGTCGCCGCCGCCGATGTTTATCGCTGTCCCGCCGGTGAGCGGCTAACTTATCACTATACGAACGTAGAGGACGGAAGGACACTGCGCCGCTATTGGACAAGCGCCTGCAAGACCTGCGCGCTAAAAGTTCAATGCACGACAGGCCCTGAGCGCCGCATCACACGCTGGGAGCACGAGGCCGTTCTGGAGAAAGTTCAGGATCGGCTCGACCACAGCCCCGATGCAATGGGTGTCCGTCGTCAGACAGTGGAGCATCCGTTCGGCACGATGAAGTGCTGGATGGGAGCAACGCATTTCCTCACAAAAACGCTGCCAAAGGTAGCCACCGAGATGGCGCTCAACGTGCTCGCCTACAACATGAAGCGCGTGATGATGATCATGGGCGTAGGCGGATTGCTGGAGGCGATGCAGGCGTGAGGCCAGCCCCTGCGCGCCCAAATCAGCGCCTACATGAAGCTCCCGGTTGCCACTGAGACGACAGGAGGTCCATTCCATCGAATTAGAAGCTCGGCGGCCGTGAAATGCGCCCGAGCGCCCCAAGTTGAGGGATTTTCACACGGCCTGGTCCTGAACCGGAAGTTCGCAACATCGCGTGGTGTTCTGCCGGGGCATTGTATCGGCAGAAACGCTCGATGGAAGCAAGGATGTCATCGGCGGAT